>CABXVR010000008.1 GCA_902515565.1 uncultured Bacteroidota bacterium
CAATGCTCTTATAATAAGCTATGATGGTAATGCTACATTGGCAAATAATTTAACTATAAATTCAGATGCAAGATTAAAGTCTAACATAGTTACTCTTGGAAGTACACTGTCTAGACTTTTATTAATTGATGGAAAAAGCTATACAATGAAGGCAAATGAGTCAATTTCTAAAATTGGACTTCTTGCTCAAGAAGTTCAATCTGTTTTTCCAGAACTAGTAAAAACAGCAAATAATTCTGAAGGAACACTATCTGTCAATTACCAAGGAATGATCCCTGTGTTACTAAATGCTATTAAAGAACAACAAGCTCAAATTAAAGAACTTAAAGCTTTAATTAAAAAATAAATGAGACTTATAATATTAAGCATTAGTTTTTTTTATTTGATATTTAATTCCACTGCGAAAACATTGGAAGAAAACGATCATTTTAACGTGAGTTTAGACTTTGAAGCTCGTACCTCAATTTTAGTGTCAAAAATGACCTTAGAGGAAAAAATATCACAGTTAGGAAATAATGCCCCTGCAATTCCAAGGTTAGGAGTACTAGAGTACAATTGGTGGAATGAATGTCTCCATGGAGTTGCTAGAGCTGGAACTGCAACAGTTTTCCCTCAAGCAATTGGAATGGCTGCAACGTTCAATCCAAGTCTTATAAATAATGTTGCTGTTGTTATAAGCGATGAAGCTCGTGCAAAACATCATGAAGCTTTAAGGAATAATGATTACAGTCAGTATAAAGGCCTTACTTTTTGGTCTCCTAATATTAATATTTTTAGAGATCCTAGGTGGGGGCGAGGTCATGAGACTTATGGCGAAGACCCTTATTTAACTGGGCAAATTGGAACTCAATTTGTTAAAGGATTACAAGGAAATGATTCAAAATACCTAAAATTAGTAGCAACAGCTAAACATTTTGCTGTGCATAGTGGACCAGAATCAGAAAGACATTTTTTTAATGCTAATGTAAACCAAAGGGATTTGTGGGAAACTTACTTACCTGCATTTGAAGATTTAGTTGTTGACGCAAATGTTTACTCAGTAATGGGTGCATACAATAGAGTTAACGGTGAATCAGCTAGTGCTAGCAATTATCTGTTACAAGAAATTCTACGTGATAAATGGGGTTTTAACGGTTATGTTGTTTCGGATTGTGGTGCTATTAATGATATTCATGCAAATCATAAAATAGTAAAAACACCTGAAGAGTCTGCGGCCTTAGGAGTAATTACAGGTTGTGATTTAAATTGCGGTGGTATCTATCAAAGGTATCTTCAAGAATCTGTTACATTGGGATTGATTTCAGAAAAAGAAATTGACACTGCAGTTTACAGATTATTTCTAGCGAGAATGAAGTTAGGAATGTTTGACCCTGCTGAAATTGTTTCATATGCGCAAATCCCTTTTGATGTTAATAATAGTCAAAAACATGATGAGCTATCACTTAAAACTGCTCAGAGTTCAATGACGCTTTTAAAAAATAATGGAGTGCTCCCGATTGACATAAATAATATCAAAAAAATCGCAGTTGTTGGGCCTAACGCAGATAATAGAAACGCATTACTTGGAAATTATCATGGTACACCTTCAAACCCTGTAACTTTTTTGAATGGTTTAAATAATTATGTTGGGAAAAGAGCTGAAATAACTTACTCCAAAGGCGTAGATTTAGTAAAGGATGGAGCTGATGGTTTAAACTTACTCAGTGATTCAATTATTAAAGATGTTAAAAAAGCAGATTTAGCAATTTTTGTGGGAGGTTTAGATGCCACATGGGAAGGTGAAGAAATGCCTGGAGGAATTAATGTAGATGGATTTTATAACGGAGATAGAACAAGAATTGAGATGCCTGAAATTCAACAAAAAGCAATTAAGGCCATGATTGATACAGGAACTCCTGTTGTATTAGTTTTAATGGCAGGAAGCTCAATTGCATTAAGTGGATTAGAAAAAGAATTAGATGCTATTTTAATGGCATGGTATCCAGGCCAAAGAGGTGGTGATGCTACAACTAGTGTTTTATTTGGAGATTACAATCCAGGCGGAAAACTACCAGTAACTTTTTATAGCTCAACATCTGAATTACCTGATTTTAAGGATTACAATATGCATTCAGGAAAAGGATTTACTTACCGATACTATAAAGGCGAGGCGCTTTACCCTTTTGGACATGGATTAAGCTATACTAATTTTAAATATTCTAAGCTAACAACAGATAAGACGAATATAAACGAAAAAGAAACTTTTAAAATCTCGTTTAATGTTAAAAATATTGGTGATTATGATGGTGATGAAGTTGTTCAGGTTTATATAAAAGATCTTGAATCAAAACTCAAGATGCCAATTAAACAATTAAGAAGCTTTAAGCGCGTCTCATTAAATAAGGGAGATGAAAAAATAGTTGAATTTGAATTTAAGCCGATTGAAGATTTTAGTTATTATAATTCTAATGAACAAAAGTATATGGTTGATAAAGGAAGTTTCGAAATTCAAGTAGGTTCTTCAAGTCAAGATATTCGATTGAAGAAAATCATATATGTTGATTAAAATGAAAGATATGTTCATAAAATATTTACAAAATCGAGTATTATTAATTCCCTTCATTTTAATTGCAATACTTTCAAATCAAATTAAAGTACATAGTCAAAGCATCAATACAAATGAGGTATTACTAAACACTAAAATTGACAGCATAATTTCAATCCTAACTATCGAAGAAAAAATTGCAATGTGCCATGCTCAGTCCAAATTTAGTTCTGCTGGTGTTCCAAGAATTGGAATTCCTGAATTATGGATGTCTGACGGCCCTCACGGAATTCGACCTGAAATGAATTGGGATAATTGGAATTATGCAAATTGGACCAACGATTATGTGACTGCGTTTCCAGCTTTAACATGCTTGGCTGCTACTTTTAATCCTGATTTATCCAAAGAATACGGAGTGAGTTTAGGTGAGGAAGCTCGATATAGAAAAAAAGATGTTCTACTTGGTCCTGGTGTTAATATTTATAGAACTCCACTAAATGGCAGAAACTTTGAATATTTAGGTGAGGATCCTTTCTTGGCCTCAGAAATGGTAGTTCCATATATTCATGGAGTTCAGCAAAATGGAGTTGCAGCTTGCGTGAAACATTACGCTCTAAACAATCAAGAACAATGGAGAGGTCATATTAATGTAGAAGTGAGCGACAGAGCTTTACATGAGATTTATTTACCAGCCTTCAAAGCCGCGATAATTGAAGGTCAATCTTGGTCCATAATGGGTGCATATAATAAATTTAGAGGGGAGCATTGTTGTCATAATCAAATTCTATTAAATGATATTTTAAAGAACAAATGGGCATTTGATGGGGTTGTAATTTCAGATTGGGCTGGTACTCATAATACTAATCAAGCGATACATAATGGATTAGATATTGAAATGGGAACTCCATCAAACAAAAATATTTCCAAAAGATACCCCTACAATAATAATTTCTTAGGGCTTAGTTTTTTAGAAAAAATAAATACTGGTGAGGTAAAAGAAGATATTTTAAATGACAAAGTAAAAAGAATTCTTCGACTAATGTATAGGACAACACTAAATCAGGATCGTCCATTAGGAAGTATCAATAATAAAGCGCATTCAAACACAGCTTATAAAGTTGCAACTGAGGGAATCGTTTTGTTAAAAAATGAAGACAATCTTTTGCCAATAGATACTCACAATAACCTAAACATAGCCATTATTGGTGAAAATGCAAAAAAATCGATGACTATTGGTGGTGGATCTTCTGAACTAAAGGTAGCTTACGAAATTTCGCCTATTGAAGGATTAAAAAAACATTTTAAAAATGTAAATTTCAAATTTTCATCTGGCTATAGCTCAAATGCAAATGAAGCTGAAAACTACAGACTAAATAACGAGGCTTTGTCCATTGCTAAAGAATCTGATATTGTTTTTTTTATCGGTGGTTTAAACAAAAACTCTTCTCAAGACTCTGAAGGTTCGGATAGACAACAATATAATCTTCCATATGATCAAGATGGCTTAATAGAATCTATTTCTGAGGTTAACAAAAATATAGCAGTTATTCTAATTAGCGGAAATGCGATTAGGATGCCGTGGTTATCTGATGTAAAAACAGTAATGCAATCTTGGTATCTTGGAAGTGAAGCTGGAAATGCCATAGCTTCAATTATAAGTGGAGAAGTTAATCCATCAGGAAAACTTCCATTCACTTTTCCAAAAAAATTAATGGATAATGGAGCTCATTATTATGGGGAATTATCTTATCCAGGAAACGGAGAAACTCAATTTTATAAGGAAGATATTTTAGTAGGTTATCGCTGGCACGATACAAAAAAGATAACCCCTAATTTTGCTTTTGGATATGGACTCTCATATACTTCTTTTGATTTGTCTAAAATAAATTCAGATAAAAAATCTTACTCATCAACAGATTCAATTAAAATAAGTTGTGAAGTAAAAAATACTGGAACTTTAAAAGGGTCTGAAGTTGTTCAAGTTTATATTGGGAAAAAGAATTCAAAAGTAAAGAGAGCTCTAAAGGAGTTAAAAGGGTTTAAAAAAATATCTGTAAATGAGGGAAAATCTAAAAAAATTGAAATTAAAATTGGCGTAAATAAACTTGCCTATTATAGTGAAAAAAAATCTGAATGGAATATTGAAAAAGGAGAATATATCATCTATGTTGGTAATGCCTCTGACAATATTACAAAAGAATTAAAAATCACAATTATTTAACTAATCCTCAATACAAATTAATTTATAATAACTCCATCTGCTAAGAAAGATATTTTGTATTCTGCTTGGGTTATTTTTTCAATTTCTTCAATTGATTTGTTTGCATCTTCAGCATAATGTCTTAAAAGATCAACACTGATTGTGTCTTTCTTTGCTATTCCTTGCATAACAACTCTATTGTTTTCTTGCCCTTGTTTTGGAACAAAAAATCCATAATCTTTAAATCTAACCAAAATCGTGTCCTGGTCTATTCTAACATTCATCCAACATCCTTTTTTTGGACATGTTGACAAAATAGTTCCCTCAATTTTAGTTTCAACTTCAGCTTGATTTTCGGTTAAATTTTTAACCTTTACAAAGTCACTAATATTATTTAATGTGATTTTTTCTCCGTAAAAGTTTAGTTCTTTGGGTTGGCTTTCATTACAAGAAATAAATGAAAGAAAAAATATAGCTGTTATGAATTTATTCATCTGAAAAATTTTATTTTATTTCCAAATATAATTAAACTAATTTGACAGCTTGAAAGTTTTATAAAAAATATATTTATACCAACTGTTTTTTGTTTGAAGGCATATTATAATGATTTTAAAAAAAATGCATAATCGGACATTATTTCTATTCATAAAAAATAATAATAACTAATAATTATTTGCGTTATATTTACCAAAAATTAATACAATACTTACAAAATGAGAAAGCTAGTTTTTATTTCAGCACTATTACTTATAGTTGCATGCCAACAAGAATCTAAAATGGATCCAAACATTAACCCGTTCTTTCAATCATGGGATACTGCCTATGAAGTTCCTCCTTTTATGGATATTAAAGACGAGCATTATATGCCTGCGTTTAAAAAAGGAATGGAAGAAAATCTCTCTGATATAGATGAAATTGTGAACAACTCAGAAGCCCCAACTTTTAGCAATACAATTGAAGAGCTTGAAAGGACAGGGAAACTTCTTGGCAAAGTGTCACGTGTGTTTTCTAATTTGGCAAGCTCAAATACAAACCCTCAACTACAAGAACTACAGCGTGAATTGAGCCCAATGCTTTCGGCTCACTACGATAAAATTTCACTAAACGAAGAATTATTTAAACGTGTTGAGGCTATATGGCAAGATAAAGACGCTATTGAACTAACAAGTGAACAACGTAAGTTGTTAAATGATACTAGAAAACAATTTGTTAGAAGTGGCGCACTCATGAATGAGAAAGAAAAAAAGCAAATCACAGAAATTAATTCTAAGATTTCAGGGCTATCAACATCTTTTGGTCAAAACCTTTTAGCTGAAACAAATGGTTTTGAACTTATTCTTGAAAATTCAGATTTGGATGGTTTATCTGAAGGAATCATAGCTGCAGCTTCTGAGGCTGCATCTCAAAAAATGGAAAAAGCAGAAACTAAGGAAGAAGGAGAAAAATATAAAGATAAGTTTGTGTTTACTCCACACAGAAGTAGCATGTACCCTTTTTTAACAGAGTCTACACGCCGAGATTTGAGGGAACAGCTTTATAATTCATATGTAATGCGTGGAGATAATAATAATGAAACTGACAATAAAGAGATTGCTGCGCAGATAGCAAAGTTGAGAGCAGAAAGAGCAGAGATTATGGGCTATAAATCACACGCTCATTTTGTTTTAGATGACAATATGCTAAAGACGCCAGAAGAAGTTTATGATTTACTAACTAAACTTTGGGAACCAGCTGTTAAAAGAGCTAAAGTAGAAATTGCTGATATGCAAGCAGTTGCAGATGCAGAAGGACAAGTTTTTGAAGTTGCAGCTTGGGATTGGTGGCACTATTCTGAAAAAGTTCGTAAAGAAAAATATAATCTTGATGAGTCTGCAATCAAACCATACTTATCCCTGGACAATGTTCTAGAAGGAGTCTTTAGTACAACAAACAAGCTTTGGGGGTTAAGTTTTACTGAAATTTTTGACATAGACCTATATCATCCTGATGCTCGAATTTGGGAGGTAAAAGATAAGGATGGAAGTCATTTAGGAATATTCATTGGAGACTACTTTACAAGATCAAATAAACGGGGAGGAGCGTGGATGAGTAGCTTTAAAGGTCAATCTAATCTAGATGGAAGAGAGCGTCCTATTATTGTAAATGTTTGTAACTTTCCAGCCCCAGTTGGAGATAAACCAGCCTTACTAAGCTTTGATAATGTAGTTACCTTATTTCACGAATTTGGACATGCTATGCACGGTACGTTAACAGATGTTACTTACGGAAGTATGGCAGGAACTTCTGGACCAAGAGACTTTATCGAATTACCATCACAACTGTTAGAACACTGGGCAAGTGAGCCTGAGGTCTTAAAATCATTTGCTACTCATTACGAGACTGGAGAGGCAATTCCTGATGACTTAATTGACAAGCTGTTAAACGCTTCTAAATTTAATCAAGGATTTATTAATACAGAATACTTGGCAGCTTCATTATTAGATATGGATTGGCATTCAATTTCTGCTGAGCAAGCCCAACAATTAGACGCAAACAAATTTGAATCAGAATCACTTAAAAAATATGGTTTGTTAGATGAAATTGCGCCTCGATACAGAACAACTTATTTTGCTCATATATTTTCAGGAGGATATTCATCTGGATATTACAGCTATGTTCACGCCGCTGTTCTTGACTCAGATGCCTTTGAAGCTTTTAAAGAAGCTGGTGATGTTTTTGATGCTGAATTATCCTTAAAATTAAGAGAAACAATATATTCTAAAGGCTCGACAGAAGATGCAATGGACTTGTTTGTAAACTTTAGAGGAAGAAAAGCTATCATCGAACCACTATTAAAAGTTAGAGGATTAGACGGTTCTAAATAAATTGAATAAGTCTTGTTAGCACTTTTTCAATAACATAATTCTGTGTTTATGAGGGTTCATGAGATCATTATTTTTTGCTTTTTGTTTTGCGTAAGTTTTAACGCTTTCTCGCATAACCCTGAAGATTTTGTTATTGCCGAAATTGAGCGTGGACAAATGAATTTTGAAAACGAAGAGATCGCAGCAGAATATGGCGCAGCCCTGAAAAGGCAAAGGGCTCGACGTTTGGCAGCAATGCCTCTTTATAAAAAGTTTTACATTTTTGTAAAAGCAGGCTTTGAGCACATAATACCCCAAGGGCTAGATCACATTCTTTTTGTCTTAGGTTTATTTTTCTCATGTATAACTTTTCGCTCATTATTATGGCAAGTAACAGCATTTACAGTAGCTCATAGTATTACCTTAGTGCTGGCTGCTCAGGGGCTTGTTCAACTTCGTGGAGATATAGTTGAGATAATAATTGCACTGTCAATAGTTTGGATTGCTGTAGAGAACTGTTTATATAAAGAAACAAGTAAATGGAGGTATTTAGTTGTTTTTAGTTTTGGTCTACTTCATGGGCTTGGTTTTGCCGCACTACTAACACAATACGGACTTCCGAAAGAAAATTTTATTTCATTATTATTAGCTTTCAATATTGGAGTAGAGTTTGGACAATTAGCTGTTTTAGTTATTGCTTTCCTATTAATCAAATTAGTTTTAAGAAAAAATTGGTATAGTAATCAAATTAAAATTCCGGCCTCAATAATAATTGCTCTAGTTGGGCTATTTTGGTTTGTTGAGCGAGTTTTTCAATTTTAAATATTTAAAATAAATGTCAGATATTAACATTGAGCTTATCGGATTAATTGCAGCTGTATTTACTACTTCATCTTTTTTTCCACAAGTGATAAAGATTTGGAGGACAAAGCAAACTAAAGACATTTCTACAACAATGTATATTGCAATGATGATTGGGACCTGTTTTTGGTTAACCTATGGAATACTAATAAATAGTTTCGCTATTATCGTTGCAAATATTGTTTCTGGGCTACTAGTTTTGTTTGTGCTAATATTCAAATTAGTCAATAGAAAAAGCTGAAAGTTAAAAGGTTACTTATACCCTTTATATGAGCTATTTGGATGTTGGTCTTACTTGTTTCTAACGGAAATGCTGGAGAAAATAAATATGGTGCTGATCCAAAAGCATAACATCAATTTATAATATAAAAAAAGCCATCTAAATAGATGGCTTTTTTATTTATATCAACCTAAAATAATTTAGGGGATTGTTTTTTTATGTTGATTAAAGTTTAAATATAATACCTAAAGTTGGGCTTGCCCATCTGTTAGCTATTTCTCCTTCCCAACCTATTTGCATAGCTGAATTATCACCAGACTTTGCATAAGATAGAATATTAGCAAGACCAAAGTCTATGACAATATTTTCAGTCATGAAGTAATTTAAACCAAATCCTGCGCCTAATGAAGTCATTCCGTCGTCGAAACTGTCTCCACTATCGAAAGATAAACCTAAACTAAAATACATTTTGTTTCTATCGTTTAAGTCCATGAAATAGTTTCTAGCTCCTAATGTAATATTAGTGTCAGACATCTTATTTCCATCAACTTCCATACTTTCTAATCCAATAGCGACTCCAACAGCCCACTTATCAGAAATAAAAGTTGCAATAGCTGGTGCAATTTCAGATCCGCTGGTTTCAACACCATCGATTTCTGAAGAACCAAATGTAACAGCTCCACCTAAAACCCAGTCACCCTTAGCAAAACCATAACTAGCTTCGTCTTGAGCCTGAATAGCAGGAACTGAAATAAACAATAATGTAATAAAAAGTAATAAATTTTTCATAATAATAGTTTTTAAAATTAATAGTTTAAGTTACAAATATAATAAAAAATAAGAATATCACAATTATATAGCGTTTAATATGTATTATTCACATTTAAATGTTGTTAATTTTCACTATAATACTGTTATTAACAATTGTTTACAACCCTGGTTAATAACACGTTGAAGCTGGTTTTTGGCAAGCATAAACTAACCACCCTTTTTTCTTAAAAAAACAAATAGAAATTACATAAAACTCAAAAATTATCGATTTATAGCCATAAAATTATTGCATAAGTACATTTAAGTAGTAATATTTATCAATAATGAAATTATTATGTATTCAATAATTTGAAATTACCTATCTTTATTGATGCTAATTAATTAATATTCTAATATGCCTAGATATCATAAATTAGGAGAGATTCCTCTCAAAAGACACACTGCATTTAAAGACAAAGAGGGCAACTTTTATTACGAAGAATTATTTGGAACAATCGGCTTTGAAGGGATGTCGTCATTAATGTACCACACCCAAAGGCCTACTCAGGTCAAAGAAATATTAAACTCTTACGATGTTACTCCAAAAATATCTGTAGCCAAAAATATGAAAGCCTTAAAGCTAGAAGGGTTTAAAGTAGATGCTTATGATGATTTTATAGATAGCAGAAAATGCATTCTAACCAACTCAGATTGTCAAATTATAGTTGCTGCTCCAAAAAAATCATTGACAGAATACTTTTATAAAAATACAGACTCTGACGAGGTGATATTTATCCACAAAGGCTCTGGGAAGCTTAGAACAATGCTTGGAAATATTGAATTTAAATATGGAGACTATCTGGTCATTCCACGAGGAATAATCTATCAGATAGAATTTAATGATCATGACAATCGTCTTTTTATTATAGAATCAAAAAGCCCTGTATACACCCCCAAAAGATATAGAAATTGGTTTGGCCAACACGTTGAAGGAGCGCCTTATTGCGAAAGAGATCTTCACCCTCCCTTTGAGCTCGAAACACATAACGAAAATGGAAATTTTTTAATTAAGGTTAAAAAACAAAATATGATTCATGAATATATTTATGCTGCTCACCCATTTAGTGTGGTAGGCTGGGATGGATATAATTTCCCATACAAGTTTTCTATACATGATTTTGAACCAATAACTGGGAAAATTCATCAACCACCCCCAGTTCACCAAACATTTGAAACTAATAAATTTGTTATCTGTTCTTTTGTTCCAAGGCTTTATGATTACCACCCAAATTCTGTTCCTGCCCCTTACAATCATAGCAATATTGACTCGGATGAAGTAATCTATTATGTAGATGGAGATTTTATGAGCAGAAACGACATAAATAAAGGCAGTATTACCTTGCACCCAGCCGGCATTCCTCACGGACCCCACCCAGGAGCAATGGAAAAAAGTATTGGTAAAAAAGAAACTTTTGAGCTTGCTGTAATGGTTGATACGTTTAGTCCATTAATGGTAACTGAAGAAGCTATCAATCTAACAGAAGGGCAATATCACACTTCATGGTTAAACAAAAAATAAAACACAAATAAATGGAATCAGCTAAAAGCATAGATGAATTACAAAATTTTAATTTTGAAATAAAAAAAATATTTGATGATGCTCAGGATTTCCTTCCAATTATGGGGACGGATTATATTGAGCTTTATGTAGGTAATGCAAAACAAAGCGCACATTACTACAAAACAGCTTTTGGCTTTCAGTCAGAGGCGTATGCAGGGCTTGAAACAGGAAAAAGAGACATAGCTTCATACGTGTTAAAACAAGGTAAAATACGATTAGTTTTAACAACTTCAATGCAAAAAGGAAGCGATATTAATAAGCACGTGGACAATCATGGAGATGCCGTAAAAATCATAGCATTACATGTTGAAGACGCAACTAAAGCCTATAACGAAACTGTTAAAAGAGGCGCAAAGCCTTATTTACATCCTACAAAAGAAGAGGATGAAAATGGAACTATTATTAAGTCGGGGATTTACACTTACGGAGAAACTGTTCATCTTTTTATAGAAAGAAAAAATTACTCTGGAATCTTTTTGCCAGGCTATGAAAAATGGAGTTCACACTACAATCCAAAAAATATAGGATTGAAATATATTGATCACGTAGTTGGAAATGTTGATTGGGATGAAATGAATATTTGGTGTAAGTTTTACCAAGAAGTTATGGGGTTTGCTCAAATAATATCATTTGATGACAAGGATATATCTACAGAATTCACAGCTCTTATGAGTAAAGTGATGAGTAATGGTAATGGAAGAATTAAATTTCCAATTAATGAACCTGCCGATGGAATTAAAAAGTCTCAAATTGAAGAGTATTTAGACTTTTATAACGGTCCTGGTGTCCAGCATCTTGCGCTAGCAACAGATAATATCTCAGAAACTGTTAAAGAAATGAAAGAAAGAGGAGTCGAGTTTTTATATGTGCCAGAGACATATTATGATGATTTACTGGAAAGAGTAGGAGAAATAGATGAAGACTTAAATACTTTAAAAGAACATGGCATTCTTATTGACAGAGATGAAGAAGGGTATTTATTACAAATTTTTACAAAACCAGTTTTAGATAGACCAACTATGTTCTTTGAGATTATTCAAAGAAAAGGAGCTCAGTCATTTGGTAAAGGGAATTTTAAAGCTCTTTTTTCAGCGATTGAAAGAGAACAAAAAAATAGAGGAACCTTGTAACTTACTATTAACAGAATATATTTGGAACTCAATAGCGTAACAAAAAAACTACCAAAGTATTTACATAAGTTTATTGTCAAACAACCTTATGAAGAATATACTGCTCAAAATCAAGCAGTTTGGAGATATGTTATGAGGTTAAATGTCAATTCCTTAAAAAGAATTGCTCACGACTGCTATATTGAAGGTTTAAGCAAAACAGGTATCGATGCTGACCGAATTCCTGAGATGGAAGGAATGAATAGAATTCTTAAAGAGATTGGGTGGGCTGCTGTTGCTGTAGATGGGTTTATCCCTCCAAATGCATTTATGGAGTTTCAATCATATAATGTTTTAGTTATCTCATCTGAAATAAGAACAATAGATCACATAAAATACACACCAGCTCCAGATATAATTCACGAAGCGGCTGGCCATGCTCCAATTATTGCCAATCAAGAATATTCTGAGTATTTAAGAAGATTAGGTGAAATTGGCAGCAAAGCAATTTCTTCTCCTAAAGATGAAGAAATGTATGAAGCTGTTAGGCTTTTATCTATCTTAAAAGAAAACCCCAACTCAAGTAAACAAGACATTGATAGTGCCAATAAAATTGTTAACCGATTGCAAAATGAAATGTCAGAACTTTCAGAGATGGCAAAAATCAGAAATCTTCACTGGTGGACAGTTGAATACGGTTTAATAGGAGATATTAATAATCCTAAAATATATGGTGCTGGACTACTTTCATCTATTGAAGAGAGTCAAGCTTGTCTTGAAAAAAGTGTAAAAAAAATTCCCTATACAATTGATGCGGCAAATATAAATTTTGACATTACAAAGACTCAACCACAACTGTTTGTAATTCCTGATTTTTCAAAACTCAGCTTTGTTTTGGAAGAATTTGCAAATACAATGTCTGTTAGAACTGGAGGTATCAAAGGCGTTAAAAAATTGATTGATTCAAAAAAAATGGGGTCAATTGAACTAAATACTGGAATTCAAGTTTCGGGATGGTTTAGTAATCTGATTCAAAAAAACAATGAGCCCGTATATTTTAACACAACTGGCGAAACAGCTATTTCGATAAATGGAATAGAGCTAATTGGTCATGGAAGGGAGGCTCACCCTAATGGTTTTGGAAGCCCCATCGGAAAACTTGAGGGTATAAAAATATCCATTGAAGATATGTCTCCAAAAGATTTAGAGGTCTACGGAATAATAGAAGGAAAAATGGCAACGCTTAAGTTTGAAAGTGGCGTGAAAGTAAAAGGGAAAATTATCACAGGCAAAAGAGATTTACAGGGCAAAATAATATTAATTTCTTTTGAAGATTGTACAGTTAGTTTTTTAAATCAAGTATTATTTAAGCCGAGTTTGGGTATTTATGATATGGTTGTTGGTGAAAGCATAAAATCAGCTTTTGCTGGACCAGCATCTCCAGATTCCTTTGGCGATGTTTACTCCATTTCAGACAAAAAGACTGCTAAGATAATTTATTCTAAATCTGAAAAGTATTTACATATCCTCTACGAAAAAGTAAGAGCTCTAAGAACTAATAAATCATTGGATGAAATGATTATGTCACAAATATTTGATGAAGTACAAACAAAATATCCTATGGAATGGCTAATTTTACTAGAGCTATTTGAAATAACCTATGCAAACAAAATAGATTTAGCAGAAAAAATTCAGCTCCAACTTGCCAAACTAAAAGAAAACAAAGATCTTAAACAACTAATTTGTGACGGATTAGATTTAATTAAAAAAAAATGATTTATGCAAACCTGGATTAAAACTGATAAAAACTCTGATTTTAGTATATATAACTTGCCTTTTGGAGTTTACTCATTAAAAAACAAAAACAAAAGAATTGGAGTAGCTATTGGAGATCTGATTTTAGATTTAAATGCTATCAATAAGTTAGGTGTTTTTGATGAATTGAATATTAACTCAAATGTATTTGTCTCTAACTACCTCAATGATTTTATTTCTTTAGGTAAAAAAACTACCGTGAAAGCAAGAGAAATTTTGCAAAAAGAACTTTGCAATATATCTTCTGTTTTAAGAAATGACAAATCTATCTTTATAAAACAAAAGGATGTAACTATGCATATGCCAGTAAAAATTGGTGATTATACAGATTTTTACTCTAGTATTGAACATGCAACTAATATTGGCACAATGTTTAGAGATCCTAAAAATGCTCTACTACCAAACTGGAGACACCTCCCTGTTGGTTACCATGGAAGAGCTTCTTCGATTATTCTAAGTGGGCAAGACATATATAGGCCAAAAGGTCAAGTTATGTTAAACAATAATACAGCTCCATCTTTTCAAGAGTCTGCAAGAGTAGATTTTGAGTTGGAAATGGGGTTTATAATTGGAAAGAGCACTAAATTAGGAGAGTCTGTATCGACTAATGAAGCTGAAGATTTTATTTTTGGAAAAGTATTGTTTAATGATTGGTCAGCCAGAGATATTCAAAAATGGGAGTATATCCCATTGGGGCCTTTTTTAGCTAAAAGTTTTGCTTCATCTATTTCACCTTGGGTTGTAACATTAGAAGCTCTTGAGCCATTTAAAACTACTGGTCCAAAACAAGAACCTAAAGTTCTACCTCATTTAGAAACAAAAGGAGCAAAGAATTATGATATAAATTTAGAGGTTTTAATCAAGCCTGATAAAGAACTTGAAAAAACAGTAAGCAAATCAAACTTTAAATTTATGTACTGGAATATGTGTCAACAATTAGCACATCATACAAGCAATGGGTGTAATATGAATGTAGGTGATATGATGGCCTCAGGAACTATAAGTGGAAAAGATCCTGACTCTTATGGATCTATGCTAGAATTATCTTGGGCTGGTTCGAAACCAGTGAGATTAAATAATGGTGATTCTAGAAAATTTATTAAGGATAATGATACAGTCATAATGAGAGGATATTGCCAAAAAGGATCAATAAGGGTTGGTTTTGGTGAGGTAAAAACTAAATTGCTGAAATCTCTTTAAATTATTTTTATGAAAAATATAAAATCTATAGATCCTATTACCCTTGAAACAAAGGAGCTTCATAAAATTCTATTGTCCTCAATTGCTCCCAGACCTATTGCATTTGCAAGCACAATAGATAGTAAAGGTAATGTAAACTTAAGTCCATTTAGCTACTTTAATGTTTTTAGTTCAAACCCCCCTATATTAATCTTTTCACCCTCTAGAAGAGTTCGAGACAACACGACTAAACATACATTGGAAAATGCAATGGAAACTAAAGAAGTAGTAATAAATGTCGTTAATTTTCCAATTGTAGAGCAGATGTCAAAATCTAGTATAGAATATGAAAAGGGTGTAAATGAATTTATTGAAACTGGGTTAACTCAAGTAAAATCTTTGCTAGTTAAGCCTCCTCGAGTTTTAGAGTCTCCCATCTCTTTTGAATGTAAAGTTCAAGATATAGTTTCCCTTGGTGATTCTGGAGGTGCTGGTCAATTGATTATAGCTAAAGTTATTCAAATTCACATTGACAAAAAGTTTACAGATAAAAATGGAGATATTGACAATGAAAAGTTAGATTTAGTAGCGAGAATGGGCGGGGATTGGTATACAAGAGCTACTAAAGAAAGCATGTTTAAAATTCCTAAGCCTTAAAATTGGAAGAGAAAATTAAATTAATATGGGATTTTAGAGGTCCTGACTGCAAAAAAACAGCTAAGCATTACAAAATTCATTTAACCGAGTTTTTACGTACAAACAATTCTGTATATTTTGATTTTGAGGATGAAAAAATAACTGAACATCATCATGTAGTATATTTAACAGTCCTTAAAAGCAATATGAAAGATTTTAGAGACAAGCTTAAGCCAAATCGAGGAGAAATTGCTTCATAATTATGATTATATAAAATGATACGTAAAGCAAATTCTAGTGACTTAAATAGACTTTTACAAATAACAAGATCTTGTGCTAAGTTGATGGAATCAAAAAACATCTTTCAATGGAATGATAGTTACCCAAGCTTATCTGCATTTGAAAATGACGTTAATAATAATTGGCTATATGTTATTACAATTAAAAAAGAAATAATTGGTTGTATTTGTATTTCTGATTTTATGGACAAAGAATACCAGTCTGTTAAGTGGCTTACAAAAAATAATAACAATATTTATGTTCATAGACTCGCTGTAAGTCCAACCCATCAAAAAATGGGCTATGCACAAGAAATGATGTCTTTTGCTGAAGATTTTGCCAGAAATAATAAATATTTTTCAGTTCGATTAGACACTTTTTCTAAAAATGCTCGTAATCAATCTTTTTATCAAAAAAGAGGATATAAAAAATTAGGAAATATATTTTTTCCTAAACAAAGTGAGTTTCCTTTTTATTGTTATGAACTTATATTATGAAGTTGATAAAATATAGTCAAATAAATAAGCTTGCCATACCAGCTTTAATTTCTGGAATTGCAGAACCAATCCTTTCCATAACTGACACAGCTATTGTTGGAAACGTCAATTACAACTCCATGGAGGCGCTTGGTGCTGTAGGAATTGTTGGAACTTTTCTTTCAATGTTAGTTTGGGTTTTTGGGCAAAAAAGAAGTGTAATTGCTTCAATAGTTTCTCAGGCAATCGGGGCTAGAAAGATAGATGAAATTAAGTCTCTACCTTCTCAAGCTATTTTTATAATTTTATTTTTAAGTCTCGTAATTATTGGCATAACTTATCCCTTTGCTGAAAATTTATTTCGTTTTTATAATGCGTCAGGTTTAATCTTAGATTATAGCGTAGATTATTATAAAATAAGGGTTATTGGGATTCCGTTTACTTTAATTACAATAGGAGTTTTTGGCGTTTTTAGAGGACTTCAAAACACAATTACTCCAATGTTAATTGCTATTGTGGGAACTTTATTAAATATAGTATTAGATATAATATTAGTTTATGGAATAGAAGGAGTTTTAACTCCTATGCATATATATGGAGCTGCTTATGCTAGTGTAATTGCTCAAATAACAATGGCTGGAATGGCTATCTTTTTATTACATAAAAAAACTAAAATCACATTACAATTTAGTCTTCCCTTTAATAAAAAAATAAAGGATTTCTTATTAATGTTCTTTGATTTGATTATCAGAACATTGGCTCTAAACATTGCTCTATATTTTGGCAGCTCATTTGCAGCGAGATATGGTGATGAATTTATTGCGGCCTACACAATTGCTATTAATTTATGGTTTCTTGGGGCTTTTATAATAGATGGATACTCCAGCGCTGGAACAATCCTGTCAGGAAAATTATTTGGTGAAAAGTCATATAACAAACTAATTGAACTCTCATACAAACTTAGCTTAATCGGAATAGTTTTAGGGATGTCGATATTTACTATTGGCATGATCTTTTACAGCTACTCAGGGACAATATTTACTAAAGAACAAAGAGTTTTAGTCGAGTTTTATAATGTTTTCTGGATAGTTTTAATAATGCAGCCTTTGTGTGCTATAGCATTTATTTTTGATGGAATCTTTAAAGGGTTAGGCTGGATGAAAGAACTTAGAAACGTACTACTTTTTTCTACCTTTATTGTTTTTATACCAACATTATTAATTACAGATAGTTTCGGCTACAAATTAGAAGGAATCTTTTTGGCTTTTACACTCTGGATAATTGCTAGAGGTGTTCCATTAATTATTAAATTCTATAAAACTTGTGTTCCACTTGTTCAAAAAATGTAAATTTGAATAAAAATTAATTAAATGTCTACAATAAGAATTACAAAAGGATTTTCATTTGAAGCAGGCCACGCTTTACATGGCTATGATGGAAAGTGTAAAAATCTTCATGGGCACAGCTATAAATTATCTGTTACTGTAATTGGCACCCCAATTACTGATATAACAAATCCAAAATTTGGAATGGTTATTGATTTTACAGACCTTAAAAGAATTGTAAAAGAAGAAATTGTAAACAAGTTTGATCATGCAACTATTTTTAATAAAAACACACCGCATGTTAAACTTGCTAAAACTCTTCAAGATGAAGGACACAATGTTCTTTTAGTTGATTATCAACCAACAACCGAGTGTATGGCAACCGATTTTGCAACAAAAATTAAAGAAAGATTACCAATTAATTTAAAACTACATTCATTAAAATTACAAGAAACTGAATCATCTTATGCTGAGTGGGTTTCAACTGACAATAATTAAAATCTTTTCAATTGATAGTTTTACAAAAAAATAAAAAAATATATTTTGCCTCAGACAATCATCTTGGAAGCCCAAGTTTTCAAGGGACTATAAGTAGAGAGAAAAAATTTGTTTCTTGGCTTGATCAAATAAAATCTGATGCACAAGTTATTTTTTTACTTGGAGATTTGTTTGATTTTTGGTTTGAGTATAAGTCTGTTGTTCCAAAAGGGTTTACCAGAACATTTGGAAAGTTAGCAGAGCTTTCAGACATGGGAATTCAAATTCATTTTTTTGTAGGAAATCATGACCTATGGGTCAGGGATTATTTTAAAGAAGAGCTGAATATAGAAGTTCATTTTAATCCAAAAGAGTTTATTTTAAATGATAAAAAGTTTTTTTTAGGTCACGGAGATGGTCTTGGTCCTAAAGACAGGTCTTTTAAACGACTGAAAAAAATATTTACTAATCCTTTTTATCAATTTTTATTTAGATGGATTCACCCTGATATTGGGATTCCTTTTGGCCAATACTTATCTCAAAAAAATAAAAAAAAATCAATCAAAAGTGATTTAATTTTTAAAGGTAATGATGAAGAATGGTTAACAAAATATTGTAAACACAAATTAGAAAAGAATCATTATGATTATTTTGTTTTTGGGCATAGACACTTGCCATTAGAAATAAAATTATCAGAGACATCAACTTATTTTAATTTAGGAGACTGGATAAGTCATTTTACCTATTGTTCCTTTGACGGTGAGGAAATGAAATTGTTAAAACACTAAGTATTTTTTTCGTCTTCTGTAAGATCTAATTTTCTAAAACTTGGAGACAAAAATGCTGTCCCTACGGCAGTTAAAACTGTAATAGTCCCTCCAAAAACTACAGCAGTAACAGTCCCCATTAATTTTGCCGTTACGCCACTTTCAAAAGCGCCTAACTCGTTAGACGACCCAACAAAAATAGAATTTACAGAAGCCACCCTACCTCTTAAGTGATCAGGAGTTTTTAATTGAAGAATAGTTTGTCTTATAACCATGGAGATACCGTCAGTTAATCCGTAAATAAATAGAGATAAAATAGAAATCCAAAATAAAGACGAAAGACCAAATGTGATTATAGATATTCCAAATCCAAATATTGCAATTAATAATTTAGTTCCTGCATTCTTAGTAATAGGGATATATGCAGCGATAAACATAGTTATTAGCGAGCCAACTGCCGGCGCGGCTCTTAATACTCCGAAAACTTCTGAACATGAAGGCTCTATGCCTGCAGGAATTTGAATAATTTCTGTAGCATATATAGGTAGTAATGCAATTGCTCCCCCAAATAATACCGCCACCATGTCTAAAGTAATAGCTCCCAAAATTGCTTTAGAGCTATAGACAAAAGCAACTCCCTCTCTAAGGCTTTTAAAGATATTTTCACCAATCTTAGGGTTTAAAATTGGTTTTCTTTTAATAAATAAAAGTATTAATAAAGACACTAAGACTCCTGCCAAAACTACTCCCATAGAACTATTTACTCCAATCCAATGAATTGAAAAACCTGCAAATGCAGGACCTAAAACAACACCCATTTGCCAAATTGAACTACTCCAGGTCGCTGCATTAGCATAAGTGTTTTTAGGCACTATTAAAGCTACTAATGAAAAAATAGTTGGACCAAAAAAGGCTCTTATAAAGCCTCCTAGAAATACCAATAAATAAATTAAATAAAGAGTTGTCTGATTTGAGAGTATTTCTTTTGCGCCAGTGCTAGTGACTATATAAAAGCCGAAGCTGACAAAAAGAAATGCTATGATGCAATAAATCAATAAATTTCTTTTTTCTTTTTGGTCAACAATATGGCCAGCAAAAAGAGCCATTGAAACTGCTGGAACAACTTCCATTAGTCCTATTAAACCCAAGGACAAAGGATTTTTAGTAATTTCCCAAACGAGCCATTCAACAATAATAAATTGCATAGACCAAGAAAAAACTAAAATAAACCTAACAACTAAAAAGATGTTAAATTCTCTAAATCTAAGAGCTGAATAAGGGTCTACTTTAATATTTCTTTCAATCATTACTTTTTATGTCTAACAATTTTAACTGAATAGATTTTACTCCATTCCAGTTGTTTTCATCTATATTAAATGCTGCACTAAATTGAGTTTTGTTCATTATTAAAGATAACTTATCTCCTAACCCAAATGCTATTGCTTTAAAAATATCCGAACTACCTTGTTTTAAAGATAACTTTAAATGTTTCCCGTCTTCACCAACCGTCTTACAATACCCTGTATCTTTTAAGTTATCGGACCAAAAAACAGGCTGTTTGTTTGATGGTCCAAAAGGAGCAAATTGTTTTAATATTCTAAAAAATTTTGGTGTTATGTCTAATAATTGAATTTTTTCTTCTGTTATAATTGTTGGGGTTAGCATTTTCTTTTCAATAGTTTTTTTAACATGTTCTTCAAAACTAGACTTAAAGGCTAAATAATTTTCAGGCTTCAAAGTAAGTCCAGCAGCGTATTTGTGACCACCAAATTGGATTAAGTGCTCTTTACAAGATTCAATTGCATTATAAATATCATAGCCTTTTACTGATCTAGCCGAAGCCGCTAAAACATCATTACTTTTGGTAAAAACTAATGTTGGTCTGTAATATTTTTCAATTAATCTAGAAGCTACAATACCTATAACGCCTTTATGCCAATCTTTTTTAAACACCACAGATGTAAAATTTTTTTGTTCTTCATTATTCTCAATCTGTTTTAATGCTTGACCAGTTATAAGTTGATCTAAACCTCTTCTTTCTAGATTAAAATTGTCAATTTCTTTAGAGAAAGTTATAGCGTCATCAAAATTTTCCTCAAGAAGTAATTCAACAGCATTATTACCATGTTTAATTCTTCCGGCAGAATTAATTCTAGGCGCTATATAAAATGAAACCTCGCTTAGAGTTATTTCGGGCTTATTAATACCTCTAATAATTGCTTTTAAACCAATAGTTGGAGAGGTGTTTATGATTTTTAAGCCAAAATAGCAAAGCGTTCTATTTTCTCCTATTAGTGGAACAAGATCTGCACCAATTGCAACTGCGACTAAATCTAAATAATTTTCAATATTTGACTCGCTAACATCCTGGGAAATATCTAATGCTTGAATTAATTTAAAACCAATACCACATCCACATAAATATTTAAATGGGTATCTGCAATCTTCTCTTAAGGGATTTAATACTGCAACGGCATCTGGAATACTAGTTTCAGGTTTATGATGATCGCAAATTATGTAATCAATATTTTTATTGTTAGCATAAGAAATTTTATCTATTGCTTTTATTCCACAATCTAAAGCGATAACTAAACTAAACTCATTATCTGCAGCGTAATCAATAGATTGATATGATATTCCATAGCCTTCATTGTATCTATCTGGGATATATGTACTAATTTGATTTGTTGAATTCCTCTTTAAGTACTTACATACTAGAGCAACAGATGTTGTTCCATCTACATCATAATCTCCATAAATTAATATCTTCTCATCATTTTTAATGGCCTCTAAAATTCTCTTTACTGCTTTATCCATATCCTTCATTAAAAAAGGATCATGAAGGTGATCTAAAGATGGTCTAAAAAAAGTTTTAGCAGCTTCAAAAGATTTTATATCTCTAGAAACAAGCAAAGAAGCTGTTGTGCTACAAACATTTAATTCCTTTGACAGGGCTTTAATTTCTTTTTCTGAATCAGTGCTTTTAACTTCCCAATGCATTATTTAATATTATGAAAATGAGATGACGTATTAACCTCTGCAAATTTTCTAAACATCTCCATCACTCCACAATATTTAGTTACTGAAAGTTCTACTGCTCTGTTAATTTTTTCTTCATTTAAATTAGAGCCATAAAAATGATATTCCAAGTTAACTTTTTTATAGTATTTTGGGTGTTCCTTTGTTAATTCTGCAGATGTATTCATTTTAAAATCAGAAAGCTTAATTTTCATTTTTTCTAAAATTGAAATAACATCTAAACCTGAACATCCAGCAAGCGAAGAAAGCATCAAAACCTTAGGTCCTGATATATTATCAACCTTATTTGGTCCAGATCCTATAGTTAAAGTAGATTCGTTTGGGTTTAAGGATTCAAATATTAAATCCCCCTTCCATTGTGTTGTGATTTTATCATCCATAATTTATTTTTGTCTTTGAATTATTATTACTATTTCTCCTTTTGGCTTGTTTTTAATAAAATGCTCTTCAAGTTCTTTTGAAGTTCCTCTAAGTGTTTCTTCAAACAGTTTTGAAATTTCTCTAGAGATTGACAAATAAGTTTCAGGCCCCATAAATAATGAGATGTCTTTTAGTGTTTTTAGAAGTTTATGTGGAGACTCATAGATTACTATTGTTCTTTGTTCGTCTGCTAATTTTTTGAATCTAGTTTGTCTTCCTTTTTTTACTGGAAGAAAACCTTCAAATACGAACTTGTCATTAGGGAATCCTGAATTTACCAATGCAGGAATTAACGCGGTAGCACCTGGCAAGCAATCAACCTCAATTTGATTTTCAACACATTCCCTAACTAAAAGAAAGCCTGGATCTGAAATTGCAGGGGTTCCTGCGTCACTAATTATAGCAATATTTAACCCCGACTGAAGTTTTTCTATTACACTTTCTAATACCCTGTGTTCATTATGCATGTGGTATGAAATCATTGGAGTTTTAATTTCATAATGATTTAATAACTTGCCTGATGTCCTTGTGTCTTCAGCTAGAATTAGGTCTACATTTTTAAGTGTTTCAATCGCTCTAAAAGTAATGTCTTTTAAGTTTCCTATAGGAGTAGGCACAATATATAATTTACTCATGCTTTATATTTATTAAAAACTTTTTAAGATATTATTAAATTGATGATTGATTTTTGATAAATTTACCTTCTCAATCTTTTTTGAAAAAGAAAACTTAACTAATAATAAAATTACAAAATGTTTCTTGAAAATACTTTGAAATACGATAAACAATTTGGATGGATTGAAGTAATCTGTGGGTCAATGTTTTCTGGAAAAACAGAAGAACTAATTAGGCGATTAAAAAGAGCAAAATATGCAAACCTAAAAGTTGAGATTTTTAAACCAAACGTAGATGTTAGATATGAAGATGATATGGTTGTCTCTCATGATGAAAATGAGATAATGTGCACCCCGGTTCCTGCGGCTGCAAATATTCCAATATTAGCAGACGGTTGTGACGTAATTGGAATTGATGAAGCTCAGTTTTTTGACGATGAGATTGTAAATGTTTGTAATTTTTTAGCTAACAAAGGGGTTAGAGTAATTGTGGCAGGATTGGATATGGACTTTAAAGGGAATCCTTTCGGTCCAATGCCAAATCTAATGGCCACTGCAGAGTTTGTGACTAAAGTTCACGCGATTTGTACAAGAACGGGTGGTTTAGCTCACTATAGCTATAGAAAAGCCAAAAATGAAAGCTTAGTTTTACTTGGTGAGACAAATGAATATGAGCCGTTAAGTAGGGAAGCTTATTTTAAAAAGTATCAATCTAAAGTTAATGACATAAAAGTTACTGACGCAGAACAAGTTATAACAAATAAAAATGTCTAAACATCAGGGAACCTTTGTTGAAATAAATTTAAATTCACTACAGCACAATTTCAATTATATTAAATCAATAATTTCTGAAAAAACAAAAGTTCTAGCAGTTGTAAAAGCTTATGCTTACGGAGCTGAACCTTCAAAAATAGCATCTTTTCTTGAAAAATTAAATGTAGACTACTTTGCTGTAGCTTACACCTCTGAAGCTGTAAAACTTAGGCAGGTTGGAATAAAAAAACCTATATTGATTTTTCATCCTCAACCAGAAAATTTAAACGCCATAATAAAGCACAATTTAATACCAACTTTGTATTGCTTTAAAATACTAGAAATCTTTAAGGAAATTCTAAGCACAAAAAAAAACAAAAACTACCCAGTTCATTTAAAAATAAACACAGGACTAAACAGGATAGGTTTTAATTCAAAAGAAATCAGTGAATTAATAGACTCAATTAACAAAGATAATTTTATCAAAATAGATGGAGTATATTCACATTTATCGTCAAGTGAAGACAAATTAGAGTCTGATTTCACTCAAAAACAAATCTCTCTTTTTACAAAGTCAGTTACTAAAATAATGGGGGAAATTAGTTACAAGCCTATTGTGCATCTTTGTAACACTTCCGGTATTATCAATTTTCCTGAAGCTCATTTTGATATGGTCAGATGTGGAATAGGCCTTTATGGCTTTTCCAATAAATTAACCAAAAATGAAAGTCTAATTCCAGTAGTTAGCTTAAAGTCTTCAATTTCCCAAATTCATTTTATAAATAAGGGTGATAGTATTGGCTACAACAGAGGCCATATTGCTGAAACAAACAAAAAAATTGGCACAATCCCTTTAGGTCACGCTGATGGAATTTCTAGACTTTATGGAAACAATAATGGTTTTGTTTTTATAAAAAATAAAAAAGCGCCAATAATTGGAAATGTCTGTATGGATATGTTAATGGTAGACATTTCTAAAATTAATTGTGAAGAAGGCGATGAAGTTATAATTTTTAATGAAAAACACAGTGCTGAACAATTAGCAGAGTCTGTAGGTACTATTTCTTATGAATTACTAACTGCTCTGTCACGAAGAATTGAAAGAAAATTTATAATTTAATTAAATGAAATTAGCAATCATAGGGGCAACTGGTTTAGTTGGATCGGTATTATTAAAAATATTAAAGCAAAGAAAGTTTCCTTTAACTAAATTAATTTTAGTCGCATCTAAAAGTAGCATTGGCAAAAAAATTAATTTTAATAGAAAAGCTTATGAAATTGTTAGTTTAGATACAGCTCTTAAGTTAAAGCCAAATATTGTTCTTTTTTCAGCTGGAAGCGGTGTATCTATTGAGTGGGCGCCTAAATTTAAATTAATTGGATCTACAGTAATTGATAATTCTTCGGCATGGAGAATGGATTCGTCAAAAAAATTAATTGTTCCTGAAATTAATGCTCATTTATTGTCTAAAAAAGATAAAATTATTGCAAACCCAAACTGCTCTACTATTCAATTAGTCATTGCTTTATCCGAATTGCATAATAAATTTAATATTAAGCGATTAGTTATTTCTACTTATCAATCAGTTACAGGAACTGGAGTTAAAGCTATAAATCAGCTAGAAAGTGAAACTATTGGTGAAGAATCCGAAAAAGCTTATCCGCATAAAATTTATAAAAATGCTATTCCACATTGTGACGTTTTTGAAAAAAATGGATATACAAAAGAAGAAATAAAATTAGTAAATGAAACTAAAAAAATTCTTTCTGATGATTCCATTTCTATTACTGCAACTGCTGTCAGAATTCCTGTTATGGGAGGTCATAGCGAAGCTGTTAATGTAGAGTTTAGTAATCCTTTTGAAGTTAGTGATATTTTAAAAATATTAAAAAACACGAGTGGTGTTACAATTCAAGATGATGTTAATCAAAATTTATATCCAATGCCTTTAACATCAGAAGGAAAAGATGATGTTTTTGTCGGTAGAATAAGAAGAGATTATTCAAAAGAGAATGCATTAAACTTATGGGTAGTAAGTGATAATCTTAGAAAAGGAGCTGCTCTTAACGCTGTACAAATTGCAGAATATCTGATTGCCAAAAACCTTTTGTAATTATGATATCTCTAGTGTTAAAATTTAGCTAGAAATAAATTTTGTATTTTAAATAAATATTTTTTTTAGTCTTATATTGATAGTTTGACCAAAAAATGATTTAATTCTGCGATATGAAGAAAATTTTTATAATTATTTTAATAATTCTAGGGGTTCAATCCAATATTCATTCACAAGAAAGCAATGAAACATTTACAATATATTTAGTTAGACACTCAGAAAAAGATTTGTTTTCTAATAATTCTACAGATCCTCCTCTAACTAAATGCGGTGAGCAAAGATCTGAAAACCTAAGTACATTTTTAAAAGATGTTGAGCTCGATGCTATATATAGCACAAATTATAACAGAACTAAGAGCACTGCATTGCCAACATCTATTTCTAAAAACATGGTAGTCAAACAATATAATGCTCAAGATTTAGAAAGCTTTTCAAAGTTCTTAATAAAAAATAAGCAAAATGCACTGGTAGTTGGGCACAGTAATACTACAGGTGTATTGGCCGGGCTTTTAGTAGGTCAAGAAATTGGAGCTTTTGATTTAAATATTTATAATCGAATTTATCAAGTGGTAATTTATAACAACCAAGGTCGACTTCATCTATTAAATACAGTTTTAGATTGTATTGATTAAACCATGATAAATTATTAAGACAATTTCTGAACATTCGGAAATTTGCTTAGAGGCAATTAAACTTCCATTATAACACTATAAAATAAAAACATTTGTATCTTTAATTTTTTAACAACTCTTTAAACAAAGCTTTTAATAATGAATAGAAGATTTTTTTTATCAATTCTTTGTTTAATCTCTTTTCATATTTATTCCTCTGCACAAAACGTAGAAATAGATAATTACTCTGTAAATAACTTAGGGCAGGTGCAATTGTCAATTGAGGCTCAAGCTGGCAAATACTATGTACTTCATGCGCAACATAGTCCAACATTTAATTGGGCAGTGTCAATCACGATTGGTGTCAATGGTACGATGATAATTTCAGAATCTGGCGCAGCATACCCATTAGAAAACTACACAATTACAGAGCATGACATGGGAAACCCTGATGACTATGACGGAGATGGTATTAATGATATTACTGAGTTTAATAACATGCCTACAGATGGACCTCTAAACTTCGCAGAAGCAATTGATTTTGTTGATGGAGCTACTTCAATACCAGATGCTGAAACATTTATGAGTTTAGCTACAGTGAATAATGTTGGCTGGGCTCCTTTTCTCGATGATCAATTGTATGTTAAGTTCGGAATACTAGATAGAGATACATCTGAACCAAAGGTATACTTTATTAATAGTAACACATATACGATACATGCAAGCTTTTGGAATGGAATAGACGCTACTGTTAATGGAGATGACAGCTCTGGAGAAATAGTTTTTAATCCTAACGACATCCTTCCAAATGGAATTATAGGAACCTACTCATTCAATTTTTCTTTTGGAGATGCTTATAATTTTGAAGCCACTCAAAGAACCTATGAATTATTAGCGGCTAGCATGCCTTTCTTACAAAATAACATGAATCATTTTATAGGACAATCTTCTGAAAACAGTCACATCAATAATTACGCAGAAGATTTTGTAGATTCTAGAATAGATGTAGTTTTAGAAACTGATGTTTTTGCTGAAGTTAATTATGTTCCTTTTCACGAAGCAGAAGGATATGGGTTCTTTAGACATATGCAAGATCTTAATGAAACGCCAGGCAGTAGAGATATTGTTCTTTATGATGCATTACCAAATTCACTACCTAGAGTCGGGGGAATAATTACCTCAGTGATGCAAACCCCGCTATCACATGTTAATTTAAGAGCTATTCAAGATAATGTGCCAAATGCATATATAGCAGACCCATTATCAAATAATGCAATATCAAGTCTTTTGGGGAACTATATTTATTATAAAGTTGAAAGTGAACAGTTTGAAATAAGAGAGGCTACTTTAGCTGAAGTTAATGAATGGTATGAAGATCTTAGGCCCACAGAGCCTCAGATTCCAATTCGTGATTTAAGTATTACTGATATTGTTCCATTAGACGATATTGAATTTGAGATGTCTACTGCATTTGGTGCAAAGTGCTCTAACGTTGCAACCATGAGAGATTTTGGATTTCCAGATGGAACAATTCCTGATGGTTTTGGTATTCCATTTTACTACTACGACGAATTTATGCAGTTCAATAATTTTTATCAAGAAGCACAGGTAATCTTGGGAAATCCTGTCTTTCACAATGATATAAACTTTAGAGTTGAACGTTTAAAACTCTTTAGAGAAGATATAAAGGCGGCGCCTATGCCACAATGGATGCTAGATGATTTACAAGCAATGCATGATGATTTTCCCGAAGGAACTGCAGTTAGAGTTAGATCGAGTACTAATAATGAAGATTTACCCGGGTTTAGTGGCGCAGGACTATACGCTTCTAAAACTCAATATCCTGACGAAGGTCATATATCTAAATCTATCAAACAGGTTTACGCTAGTATGTGGAATTTTAGAGCCTATGAGGAAAGAGATTTTTATCGCGTTGATCATTTTATGGCAGCAATGGGTGTTTTATGCCATCCAAGTTTTCAAAATGAGCAATCAAATGGAGTAGGAATTAGCATTGATCCAATTTATGATACAGAAGACACCTTTTATTTAAATACTCAAGTTGGTGAGTCGTTGATTACAAATCCAGAAGCAAACTCAGTCCCAGAAGAGATTTTACTTTATGAAGACCCTAATCAAGCAGGAGGCTACCTTGTTTTAAGGCTTTCCAACTTAGTTAATCCTGGAGAACTGGTAATGGATCAAGTTTATCTAGATCAAATGAGGGAGTATCTTTCTATAATTCATGATGAATTTGCAATTCTTTATGATGTTGTTGGAGCAGAGGGTTTTGCGATGGATATTGAATATAAAGTTACTGAAGAAGGTCAATTAATCATAAAACAAGCTCGACCATGGGTTTCTTTTTGGGCAAATATTACATCTGATTATGATTTAGGTGTTTCCGCAATTACTAGCCCACAATCTTCTTCAAGTCTTGGAAGTGAAGAATTGGTAACAACAATAATTTCAAACAATGGCTTGAACGATATGAGTGATTTTAGTGTCGAGTTATTGGTAGATGGTCAATCAATGCAAACTATTATTATAGATGAAACTATAGAACCATTTAGCGAAGCTGATTATCAGTTTTCAGTACCTCAAGACTTTTCAACTATTGCTGACTATGCTTTAACTTCAATTGTCAATCATATTGATGATGAATACGAAAATAATGATACTCTAAGTGTTGTTTTAAGAAAGGTTCACCTTTTAAATGGGGAGATTTCTCTTGGTGAATTAGAAGTTGTTTGTGATGATGTCATTGAATTAGAAGCACTAGTTTATAACCATGGTGAAGAAACTATAACAGAACTTGAAATTGAAGTGGTTGTTAATGATTTAACAGTTGATGTTATTGACGCGGAAGTAAATATCGCGTTCGAACAGCAAGGTGCAGTAACAATTGCAATTGATGACAACCTTGAGCAAGACAATAATATTACTCTGAACTTATTAGATATTAATAGCCAGCAAGATGAGGATCAAACCAATAATTCAGCTACTGTAAACACAAGTCTAGATTCAAATTATGATATTATTACACTCGTGATTAATGCAGATGATTACCCAGAAGAAACATCATGGAAGCTTTTAGATGAATCTAATCAAATAATTGCCACTGGTGCTTTGGATAATGACACGGAAGTGTTTACTGAAGATATTTGTGTGGACTATAGTTCTTGCTTCTCTCTTTATGTTTATGACTCTTATGGTGATGGTATTTGTTGTGGTTACGGCTTTGGAGATTTTCTAATCTTAGATTCCTCTGATAATATTATTCTTTCTAATAGTGGTGAATTTGACAACTTTGCACAGGAAGTGTTTTGTCTTGATGATTCGGGTTGTGAGATTACAGCCGACATTAATGTGTCTCCAGTAAATTCTATATCTGCCCCAACAACTACTACCTTTTGCTATGAAACTGGATTAGACAACTCCTATTCTTTTACTAGTCTTGACGGAAGTCCAATGAATCTTACTATTAACTCTGGGCAAGTAGAAAATGGATATGATGAATTAATAATTCTTGATTCTGATGGTGCCGAACTTTACAATGGTTATGGTGCAGGTGGAGATGTCTCTGGATTAACTTTTCAATCTTCTGGAGACAATATAACTCTTATCGTTCAAGAAGATGGAAGCATAAGCTGTGCAAGTAGTGGATACAACCCTATAGATTTTACTGTTACTTGTCCTACTTGTGTAAGTCCTATTTCTGTTAATGATGGTACAATTACAATTAACACAAATTCTGGCTTAAGTCCATTTGAATATAGTATTGATAATGGACTAACATTCTTTGATTCAAATACTTTCAGCAATTTAGCTGCTGGTGATTATGATGTAGTTGTCATGGGGGCTACAGGGCTTTGTACATTTGAACAAACTGTTTATGTTGGGGCGTGTGAATTTACTTCAGTTAACATAGTGGCAACTACAGCTTCTTCAGTAGTTTCCACAGATGGATCTATAGTCATTACACCAACATCTGGCGAAGGTCCATATTTGTATAGTATTGATGGTGGGCAAAGCTTTGTTACAAACAATGTCTTTTCTGGACTTGCTATTGGAACATATAATATAGTTGTTCAAGATTCGGAACAAATATGTTTTTATGAAGAGAGTGTTCCTCTTAGAATTGAAACGATGGTGATTAATGAAATTAATTATCGATCAATTGAATCGTTTAACCCTGATGACTGGATTGAGTTATACAATCCAGAGTCAACAGCTAAGGATATTTCGAATTGGAAAATTAAAGATGACAATGACTCTCATGTTTTTGTAATCCCAGAGGGAACTCAAGTTGAAGCAAATGGATATTTAATTATTGTTAAAGATGAGGCTGATTTCACAACCGCATTCCCAGGCATTCCTTACATAGGTGAACTTGGTTTTGGTTTTGGTGGATCTGATGAAGTTAGACTATATACCTCTGACGATAAGCTAGTTGATGAAGTAAAGTATGAATCTGAATCTCCTTGGCCTACTTGTGCATATGAAACTGGAAATACACTTGAACTGATTACTCCAGACTTAGACAATTCATTGCCAGAGAGTTGGAGCTGTATTAATGAAAATGGCAGCCCAAATGCGGTCAATAGTAGTAGTTTGTACATTGAAAACATTGCCTACAGCTTAGCAAATATATTTCCAAATCCTGTAAAAAATACACTCTATATTTCTGGGGATTCAAACAACTATAACATAAAGGTTTATTCTCTTCTAGGTCAGATTGTAATCGCTGATTATAATGTCAGCGAAGTTGATGTCAGCACACTTACTAAAGGGGTTTACTTAATAATGATTAGTAATGAAAACTCTACAACAACCAAACGATTTATAAAGTTTTAAAGGTGGTTAAAAATTTAAATTAGGTTTGCTAATTCAGACCCAATATTAGTGCCTATTGCAACCCCCATTCCTCCTAATCTAACTCCACAGTAAACATTGTTAGAAAGTTGTTTTGTTATTGTGGTTTTTTTATTTCCAATTCCCATAATACCACTCCACCTTTGTTCAATTTCAAAATTACTCTTAGGTAAAATAACGTCTGTTAATAATTGTTCTAATTTAGATTGTATAGTATCAGTAACTCCAAACTCATTTGTATTTTCGGCATGAAAATCTAAATTCCTACCCCCGCCCAATAAAATTCTATCATCAATATTCCTGAAATAATAGTACCCTTGTTGAAAGTGAAAAGTTCCAATTACCTTTAAATTTTTAATCGGTTTAGTAATGAGAACTTGTGCTCTAGCTGGAACTACTTTTTCTTGAATTATTGATTCAGAAAATCCATTTGTGGCGATAAATAATTTGTTACAACTTATGGTGAATTGATTTGTGTAAACTTTAACTGATGGACCAATATCTTCAAAGCTCTCAACAGAGACATTATTTATAACCCTTATGTTTGACTTATAGGCTTTACTTAAAAGTGCGTCCATCATTTCTCCAGTATCTATCTGCCCTTCAAATTTGTTGAAAATTATCTCCTCTAAAGTGTTCTGAAAATTAAACTTGTTTTTATTTAACTCAAATACTTTATCATTGAATAATGGCTCAATGAGTTTATTAATCTCTTCAATTTTTTCTAAAGAATTGTGAAACTTTTCAATGTCATCTTTAAGAAATATTTCATTACCCCCAAACTGTTTATATTTAATCTGCTTATCTCCCAAAAGGTTTCTTAGCCTACTTAGTCCTGAGACCCTTTTTTGTATTAATTCATAAACTTCTGAAGGACCGTGTGAGTCAAGGTCACTTATTATTTCTGTTAGACTTCCAAAACACGCAAATCCAGCATTTCTAGAGCTGGCGCCATGAGGAATTAATCCTTTTTCTAAAACAACAATTTTTGATTTTGGATGTTTAACCCTAAGTTCTAGAGCACAGTTTATACCAACTATTCCACTACCGACAACAACAAAGTCAATGTTAGAAAGCCAAGTTTTGTTTTCCCAGTATGAGAATATCATATAAAACGTATGTTATTAGTTTGATTCTATTTCAAAATCTTCCATGAATTTAGTTGTGTACTTTCCCTCAATATATTGAGGATTATTCATAAGTTGTCTGTGAAAAGGAATGGTAGTTTTGATTCCTTCAATAATAAACTCATCTAAAGCTCTTTTCATTTTGTTTATTGCCTCTTCTCTTGTTTGAGCTGTAGTAATAAGTTTTGCTATCATTGAATCATAATTAGGAGGAATAGAATATCCTGAATAAACATGAGTGTCAAGCCTAACTCCATGACCACCTGGTAGATGTAAGTTTGTAATTTTTCCAGGTGATGGTCTAAAATTGTTAAAAGGATCCTCCGCATTAATTCTACATTCTATTGAGTGCATTTGAGGAAAATAATTCTTGCCAGTAATTGGAATGCCTGCTGCAACTAATATTTGCTCTCTAATTAAATCAAAATTTATTACCTGCTCAGTAATGGGGTGCTCTACTTGTATTCTAGTGTTCATCTCCATAAAATAGAAGTTTCTATTTTTATCAACTAAGAATTCTACTGTTCCAGCCCCCTCATATTTAATAAACTCAGATGCTTTTACTGCAGCTTCACCCATTCTTTGTCTGAGCTTATCAGTCATAAATGGAGATGGAACTTCCTCAGTTAACTTTTGATGTCTTCTTTGAATTGAACAATCTCTTTCGGACAAATGACAAGCCTTCCCTTTTGAGTCGCCAACAATTTGAATTTCAATGTGTCTTGGCTCTTCTATTAGCTTTTCCATATACATGTCATCATTTCCAAAAGCAGCCTTTGACTCCTGTCTAGCAGAATCCCAAGCATCTTTTAGCTCAGACTCATCCCAAACAGCTCTCATCCCTTTTCCTCCTCCTCCAGCTGTTGCCTTTAGCATAACTGGATATCCAGTTTTTTTTGCAGTTTTTTTACATTCTGCAAAGTTTTCAATAATTCCGTCACTTCCTGGAACGCATGGTACTCCCGCGGCTTTCATTGTTAATTTAGCAGTTGCTTTATCTCCCATTTTTGAAATCATTTCGCAAGAAGCTCCAATGAACTTAATATCATGCTCTTCACATATTTTCGAAAACTTTGCATTTTCAGATAAAAATCCATATCCAGGGTGGATTGCATCGGCATTAGTAATCTCTGCTGCAGCAATTATATTTGAAATTTTTAAATAAGATTCATTACTAGGAGCTGGGCCTATACAAACTGCTTCATCTGCAAATTTAACATGTATGCTTTCAGCATCTGTTACTGAATAAACAGCAACAGTTTTAATTCCCATTTCCTTGCATGTTCTAATTATTCTAAGGGCTATTTCACCTCTGTTCGCAATTAATATTTTTTTGAACATAACTGTTTTTTTTATAGATGTAAATTAACTGACTAAGATGGGTCGACTAAAAATAATGGCTGGTCAAACTCTACAGGAGAAGCATCATCAATTAAAATTTTAACAATTTTTCCTGTTACTTCAGACTCTATTTCATTGAAAAGCTTCATAGCTTCAATTACACACAAGACGTCACCATCTGCTATAGTAGATCCAACCTCAACAAAGTTTGATTTGTCAGGTGATGGTTTTCTGTAAAAAGTACCTATAATTGGTGATTTAATAGTGATATATTTTGAGCTTTCCTCCTCTGCTTTTGGAGCCTCTTCTTTTACAGCGGCTGGTTGAGTAGTTTCAATTACAGGGCTTTGAATAGCTGGCTGTTGTTGAACTGGCATGGCCTGGACTATTGTTTGCTTTTGTGCTTTACCAGTCTTAATGGTGATTTTAACGTCTTCCATTTCTAATTTTACTTCATTTGCTCCTGACTTGGCAACGAATTTTATTAAATTTTGAATGTCTTTAATGTCCATAAAATATATTATTTAGTTAATTATTATTATAACTCCATTTAAAATAAATTGAGCCCCAGGAGAATCCGCCTCCAAAGGCAGCAAAAACAATTTTATCTCCTTTTTTCAGTTTAGATTCGTAATCATACAAAAGCAAAGGGATAGTTGCTGAGGTAGTATTTCCGTACTTTTCAATATTTACCATCACTTGACTTTTTGAAAGTTCTAGTCTATCAGCTGTAGCATCTATAATACGTTGGTTTGCTTGGTGGGCTGCAAGCCACTGAATATCCTCTTTTTTTAGATTATTTTTTTTTAAAATTTTTGCTGAAACATCTGCCATATTAAAAACGGCATTTTTGAAAACAGTTTTACCATCTTGCCTTATAAACTGATCTCCATTTTTTATAGCCTCTTCGTCTGTCGGACGACATGAACCTCCTGATTTTACTTTAAGAAAGTCTCTTCCCTTTCCGTCAGTCTTAAGTATTTCATCTTGCATTCCTAAGCCCTCATTGTTTGGCTCAAAGAGCACAGCACCTGCTCCATCTCCAAATATTATACATGTTGCTCTGTCTGTATAATCAATCATGGATGAGTTTTTGTCTGCTCCTATTAGTAATACTTTTTTATAAGCTCCAGACTCAATATATCTTGCGGCCACTGACATCCCAAAAAGAAAACTAGAACATGCAGCATCCATGTCAAATGAAAAAGCGTTTATTGCTCCAATTTGTGTTGCTGTGTATGATGCTGTCGATGCAGCTTGCATGTCTGGAGTTGCAGTTGCAACTATAACTAAATCAATTGTTGTTGGGTCAATATTCTTTTTTGCAATTAAATCCTTTGCTGCGTTTATTGCCAAAAACGATGATCCAAGCTCATTACCTTTTAATATTCTTCTCTCTTTAATTCCAGTTCGCGAAACTATCCATTGATCGTTAGTTTCTACCATTGATTCTAAAATTTTATTTGTTAGAACAAATTCTGGAACATATCCTCCAACAGCAGTAATAGTAGCATTTAACTTAGTCATAAATCAAAATCTAGAACAAATGTGTGTAAAAAAAATATAAAAACAAGCAAAAAAGAGTAAAAATTAAGAAAAATGAACAAAAAACGAGTAAAAATGAGCAAAAAAGGTCAAAAAAAGCTTAAAATTGATAAAATTGAGATTTATTAAAACAAAAAAAACGCTCTTAAATAAGAGCGTTTTTTTTATAGAACAATAATTTTACTAAGCTTCTTCTACAGCGGAATTGTCAATTAATACATTTCCTCTGTAATATAGTTTGTCTTCAAACCAATGAGCTCTGTGATATAGATGTGGTTCGCCTGTTGTAGGGCAAGTTGCAATTTGAGCTTCTGTAGCTTTGTAATGGGTTCTTCTCTTATCTCTTCTTGTTTTTGAGATTTTTCTTTTAGGATGAGCCATAATTTTTTTTATTTATCTGTTACTATTTTTTTTAATTTTTCCCAACGAGGGTCAATTTCTCCTTTATTTACTGAAACATTTTCTTTTGGACTAAGTTCACTTAGCTTATCTAGGACATCTGATTTTAGTGTTCCGTCAATAACTCCTGGATGAATTCTTTTTTGAGGAATTGAAAGAGCTATAAGCTCATATATCAATTGCTCAATATTAATTTTGTGCTCATTGTGAGGTAAAATTAATATTTCTTCATTATCATTATTAAATTCCTGTCCGAACTTAACAACTAAATCAAAGCTATTGTTAATCTCTTGATTATATATTTCATTTGAAATATCACAATTAACTTCAACAGAGCCTTCAGACTCAAAATTTAATTCCAATAAAGTTGTTTTCTTGACAAGTTTAACTTTAACTAACACCTTGATGCTGTTAAAGTCAATAAAATCAATATCTTGAAAGAACGTATTTTCAATAGTGTACTCAAAATCATGAAGACCTAGCTTTAATCCAACAAATTCAATATCGAAATCTTTATTAGGCTTCATTACAATTTATTTCGAGGGTGCAAATATATAAAATTTCTTTTTATGAGTTAAACTTGCTGTTCTTTTTCTTTTTAGGTAATCTAAAAACTTTTAAAGCATTGCTAGATAGTTCGTTTTCTTGACTTCTAGTTTTAAAAATTTCAATTGCAGAAAACAATGCATTTTTAAATGATGTTTGGTCTGCAACTCCTTTACCTGCAATTTCAAAAGCGGTCCCATGATCTGGTGATGTTCTAACTATGTCTAGTCCTGAGGTATAATTTACTCCTGACCCAAAAGATAGAGTTTTAAAAGGAATTAGACCTTGATCGTGATAAGCAGCAATGACAGCGTCAAAATTTTTATAATTATCCGAACCAAAAAAACTGTCTGCAGCATATGGACCATAAATTAACTTTCCAGATTGTTTCGCTAATTCTAAAGCGGGCTTTAAAATAGTATCATCTTCACTTCCTATTACACCATTATCTCCTGAATGAGGGTTAATTCCCAATACAGCTATTTTAGGTTTAGATATACTAAAATCATTTATAAGTGATTTGTAAATACCTTCAATTTTTCTAGATATCAAATCTTGGTCAATTAAACCCTTGATAGAGCTAAGCGGAACGTGTTCAGTTAGAAGTCCAATTTTTAAATTATTTGTAATCATAAACATTAAACTGCTTCCTTCAAATACACTATCTAGATAATCAGTATGCCCTTTAAAAGTAAAAGAGTCAGATTGTATAGCTTCTTTATTAATTGGAGCGGTAACCAAAACATTTAGTTTTCTTGTTTTTATATCGGCCGCTGCAGATTTTAATGACTTCACTGCTAGCGCCCCAACTTTAAAATCACATTTTCCAAAATTAATTTCTTGTAAAAAATTCCAAGGTTCAATTATATTTAAGCAATTTAATGAGGCTTGTTCAGGCGAATTAATAATATTAATTTTAATATCAAAGCCAAAATGAGACATAAAAAAACTTAGGTTCTTAGATGAGCAATAAACAATTGGTATACAAAATTCAAATATTCGTTTATCATTGAAAGTTTTTAAAACAATCTCAGGTCCTATACCGTTCATATCTCCTATAGAAATCCCTACTTTCAGCTTTTTATTATTTTCCATCGAAATTCTAATAAATCGTTTAATAATATTCAGTAAATTTAATCAATTAAAACCTACATAATAATGTTTACTGGAATAATTGAAAGTATTGGAGTTATAAAAGCTATAAATTACGATAGATCAAATATTAATTTTTCTATTTCTAGTAGTTTGTCTAATGAATTAAGAATAGACCAAAGTGTTTCGCACAATGGAGTGTGTTTGACAGTTGTCAGTAAAGAAGAAGGGTCTTACACTGTAACTGCTATCAAAGAAACTTTGGACAAAACTAATCTAGGTAAACTTAAATTAGGAGATAAGATAAACTTGGAAAGGTGCTTAAAGGTAGGTGACAGGTTGGACGGGCATTTTGTGCAAGGCCATGTTGATCAAACCGCAATCTGTACATATGTTGGTAATGAAAACGGAAGCTGGACATTTACATTTAAATATGACGATAAAAATAATAATATTACTATTGAAAAAGGGTCTATTACTATAAATGGAGTAAGTCTAACTGTAGTTAACTCTAAGAAATCAGAATTTAGTGTTGCAATAATTCCCTACACTTTTGAAAATACTAATTTTAACAGCTTTACAGTTGGGACATTGGTGAACTTAGAATTTGATGTTTTTGGAAAATATGTTACAAAGCTTTTTAACAAAAAATAGCTATTATTTGGTAAAAAATAGCAAAAAACAACCAAAAATGGTCAAAAATAGCTTAAAAACATACAAAAACAACAAAAAATCAAAATCAAACTATTTTCTTTTATTAGCAATATTTTTAACCTACACAGCATTTTATTCACAAAATAATTCTGAAAAAATGAGCCCTAAGAAAATTGTGCTAATGGGAAACTCGATCACAGAGTACTGGCAAACATACACCCCCTTGTTTTTTGAAGAAAATTCATTTCTTATAAATAAAGGAATTAGCGGTCAGACTACGGTTGAAATGTTATCTAGGTTCAACGAAGATGTAATTAATCAAAACCCTCAAGCTGTTTATATCTTGGCCGGCATTAATGATATAGCCCAAAACTCTGGCTATATTTCCATTGACGATATTTCAACAAACATAATTAAAATGGGATTACTTGCTCAAAGAAATAATATCAAGGTTGTAATATGTTCTGTAATGCCTGTAACAGAAATTGCCTGGAATGAAAAAATTAAAAATGCAAATCAAAAAGTAATTGAATTAAATCATCAACTGATTAATAAATCAAAGAAAAATAACTTTACATACCTTGATTATTACAGTAAAATGAAAGATGAATTAAATTCACTTACCTATGACGGGCTCCACCCAAATGAAAAGGGATATATAAAAATGAATGAGATTATTAAAAAGTCTTTAAAAGGAATTATGAACAATTTTAATTAAATTTGAAAAAAAAACTATGAAAACATTTTTTAAGATTATTGGGTTAATTTTATTGGCAATAGTATTATTTTTTGCTTATTCAATAATGAATCCGGCTAGCCCTCTTGACAGAGTTGCTTTTGAAAATGATAAAGTAACTTTTGAGGTTGAATACAGTAGGCCTTTTAAAAAAGACAGATTAATTTTTGGCAACAAATCTGATGGTGCTTTGGTTCCGTTTGGTGAATATTGGAGAACAGGGGCTAATGCTGCAACCAATTTTTCAATTAACTCAGATATTACTATTTCAGGAATTAGATTAATGTCTGGAAAATATAGATTATATACCGTTCCAGGAGAAGAACAGTGGGAAGTGTTTATTAACTCTGAGGCTGATACTTTTTTCGCAATTACAGAGCCTGATAGCGCTAAAGATTTAATGAGTTTTACGATTACTCCACAGCAATTAAATGAAACTGTCGAACAATTCACTATTGACTTTATACCTTCACCTCCCGATGGTCCTTCGTCTACAGGCCTTAGGTTAAGATGGGATTTAACAGAGATTGTCATTCCGTTTAATTAAATTTTATAAAGACCAATGAGTTTTAAAAAATTTTTAAAAGCATTTCTACTTATCGTGTTACTGACCGTAACTATTTATTTTTCTATAGACATTCTTCAAAAGAAAAATAACCTGATGGATATTGAAGAGTATAGTCCAAAATCTTCGCTAGTTGTTGATGAAAACCCAAGAAGCAGTGCAAAATTTCCTTTTGTAGATGTCCATAGTCACCAGTGGAAAATGCCCGTAATGGATTTTACCAATCTTGTAGCTGAAATGGATAGTCTAAACATGGGCTATATGATTAATTTAAGCGGCTCTGGATTTGCTGCATTTGCAGGTAATCAAAACCTTATGGACATAACTTTAACAGAATCACTTGAGAATATTAAAAAACAAGGCGTTTCAAATAGATTTGGTGTATTTGTCAATGTCGATTTCAACAAAATTGATGACGAAGATTTTGCTAAAAACAATGTTGAAATGATTAAAGATGCAGTTAAGCAAGGAGTGATTGGGTTAAAGGTTTACAAAAATCTTGGTCTAAATTTAAAAGACAATAGCGGAGAAAGAGTAAAAGTTGATGATAAAAGGTTAAATCCAATATGGGAAGTTTGTGGAGAATTAAATATTCCTATTTTAATACATAGTGGGGAGCCTTCACCATTTTTTGACCATATTGATAAACATAACGAAAGGTTTTTACATGCAAGGCAAAAACCTCAAAGTTTTAGAAATTCAGACGAATACCCTTCATTTGATGAGGTTATGCAAGAGCAGTACAATATGTTTAAAAATAACCCTAACACAACTTTTATTAATGCGCATCTTGGTTGGTATGGTAATGATTTAGACAAAATGAGCGCTCAACTTGATGATCTTCCTAATGTTTATACAGAAATTGGAGCAGTAATTGCTGAGCTTGGAAGACAACCAATAAGAGCAAGGAGATTTTTTGTTGAACATCAAGACAGAGTCTTGTTTGGAAAAGACACTTATAAAAAAAGTGAGTTCGATGTGTATTTTAGAATCTTAGAAACAAGTGACGAATATTTTGATTACTATAGAAAAAGACATGCGCATTGGAAAATGTATGGATTAAATTTACCTGATTCAATTTTGAAAAAGTTGTATTATAAAAATGCAAGGAAATTATTTCCTAATATCCCTCTAGAACTATTTGAGCCTAATTAATCGTGAAAAAAAAACTTGTTTTATTTATATATTTAAGTTTTAGTGTCAGTTCTTTTTCTCAAAATTTTGAAAATCTTGAATATTTGCTTCTTGCTTCACAAGAAGATCAGTCATTGTTATTTAAAGAATACTTAAACCCGCTAGTGACTAGTGTGAATTTTGGGATGGGAAGTGGATGGGCTAATACCGCTAAAACTCATAAAGTACTTGGATTTGATATTACAATTTCTTTAAATACTTTTTTTATTCCCTCAGATGCCAAAAAGTTTTCCACCACTGGATTAACCAGTGTAACGTCTTCCTCGGATTATCTGCCAACTGTTCTTGGTGGAAACACAAATGAAACCTTGTCTGTTTCAATAAATGATGACTCCACTGTCTTTCCTCCAAACGAATTTAGTGCAACATTCACTGCTCCTTCTGGCATTAAGAATGATCTTTTTTTAGATATGTTAATAACTCCAAATATTCAAGTTGGCTTAGGCCTTCCTTTTAAAACAGATCTTATTGTTAGGTATATTCCTACAACGTCAAGTAAAAACACGAATATTGGCTTAATGGGAGTTGGAATCAAGCATGATGTTTTACAACATTTTGGACCTATAGATAAGATTCCCTTAATAGATTTGTCATTACTTATTGCTCATAGTAATTATTCAATTGATTATGAGTTTCAAAAAACCTCAAACCTTCCTGGGGTTGGGCAAACAGCAATAATGGAGATGAACAACTATACGGCTAAGGTTATTTCTTCTATTGACCTAAAGCTGATAACTTTTTACACGAGTATTGGCTACTCAAAAGGTGTATCTAACTTAAGCGTTTTAGGTTCTTATGATTTGTCTTACAATGTAGCAGAGAATTCAGAGGTTGTTGTTTTCAATGTAGTAGACCCTCTGGCAGTAGAATGGGAGAAAGAATCTCTCAGTGGGAATGCCGGAATAAGTTTTAATCTCCCTGGAATAAAATTATTTGCTAATTATACTTTTCAAGAATATAATTCTTTAACTATTGGGGCTTCTATTGGGATTAGGTAATTTTATTAAAGATTTTTACTCCCTTTTAATTTAAACAAGCTTGATAATAAAATGATTGGCTCCCAATTCTTAGTTGATGAAGAGTAAAACACGTGTCTAGTGCTTTTTGGTGTGAGTAGTTTGCCGTTAACACCGTGTTCTACAATTTGATTTTTAGTTATTTTTTCTTCATAATCAGTCTTAATTTGATCAGAGTCATAATCTAAAAGAGTGACTGGAATTTGTTTGTATCCTAGTTTTTTTAATGCGAAATATCTATGATGGCCATCAATTATAACAAAAGACTTACTACAACATAAAATAGATGATATAATAATATCATCATAGTTAAAAGATTCAATATACTTAATAAGTTTATCTGCTTTTTGTTCAATTATTTCTTCATGTGTAATTATTGTTTCTACATTAATTAATTTAACTCCTTTAATAATTGATTTGTCGAATTCTATTGAATGCATATCTAAGCTTTTTGTTTATTTAACTGGCTGCAAATCTAATTCTTTATCCGGAATTCTCAAATAACTTTTTTGCTTGAGGCTTTCCATTTTTTTAAGTGCCTTATTATCGAAATTTCGCTTGTCTCCATTAAATATAACTCTCCATATTTTTCCATTTTTTGATTCAGAAACATAGAGTGATCCGTCTGGCCCTTGGGCTAGTCCCATTGGTCTGTACTTAGAATCTTTCATTTGCTTAACAAGATCTGTTTGCGTAAAACCATCTGCAAAAACTTCCAAATTTCCTGCCGGTTTCCCGTTTTTAAATGGAATAAAAGCAACAATATATCCTGCTTGTGGGTAAGGGCCTCTGTTGGTCGATCCGTGAAAAGCAATAAATGCTCCATCTTTATATCTCTCAGGGAATTGGCTTCCTGTATAAAACAATAAATCATTAGGAGCCCAGTGAGCAGGAAGGCCCATGATAGGCTCTGCATAACCCTTTGCTTGCTGCTTTCCATCACCTCCATATTCTGGAGCTAGCATTCTTTTATTTTTAAAGTGATCATAGTAAGTATAGGGCCATCCAAAATCATCATCTTTTTTTATAAGCATAAATTCTTCTGATGGTAAAACAGAATTTTCCCATTTAGAATAATAATCAGGGGCATGGTTATGAAGGTAGTCTCTTCCGTGATTTACAGCATATAAATTATCTTGTTTCTTATTCCATGTAATACCTACAATACTTCTAAGTCCTGTGGCAAACCTTACTCCGTCAGATTGTCTCTGCTCAAGTTTGTTTTCGTCAAATCTCCACACTCCACCTAGAATATCTAACTGTGAACAAGGGAACTCCCCTTTAACAATGGCATTCGGATCTCCTGCTGTTAGCCTAAGGTCTTCACACGCATTAGTAGGCGCGCTAAAAGTAACATACATGCCACCTTTATTGTCAAAAGCTAACGATTTTGCATTATGCCACCTAATTGGGTATTCGTCAACCATGATAACTTCAGGCTTTCCTTTAGGGATAAGATTGTTTGGGTCTAGTTTTTGTCTATAAACGACTAATTCTGAGCTGTAGTAAAGATAGTCGTTATGAATTTTCATTTCAGTTGCAAACCTTCCGTCATTTGGATAATCTCCGAATCTTTTAAAAATGTCAGCTTTACCATCTCCATCGACATCTCTAAGCGCCATATTGCCTTTGTCTCCTGTATCAATTCGAAGCTTAATATAAATATCTCCGTTTGTGTTTACAGCAAGGTGTCTTGCAGGACCAACACTGTCTGCGACTACTAACGCGCCAAATCCTTGTGGAAGAATTAAACCTCCATTATCAGAGTCTGTACTTGGGGTCTCATAGACAGATGTGTTGTCATTACAAGAAATTAAAAGTCCAAGAAAAAAAATAATTATTCTAATGTTCATAGTTTAAAGATAGTATATCTTGACAAGACTCTTTACTTTTGCTTATTATCAATAAAAAGTATAGCCTTGAATTATCTAAATGTAGAAAACATTTCAAAGTCTTATGGTGAAGTTACTCTTTTTAAGGGAATAACTTTCAGTATTCATAAAGGTCAAAAAATTGCATTTATTGCAAAAAATGGAACAGGTAAAACTTCAATATTAAAAATTATTTCAGGTGAAGATTCAAGTGATTCAGGCAATATAACATATAGAAAAAATATTGCAGTATCTTTTCTTTCTCAGGACCCTAAATTTGATGATAGTTTAACAATTGAAGAGTCTGTTTTTAATAGTGATAATCCTATACTAAAAGTCATTGCTAACTATGAAAAAGCAATATTAAACTCTGAAGATGTGGAAAATTATCAAAAGGCATTTGAAGAAATGGAACTTTTTCAAGCGTGGGATTTTGAAACACAATACAAGCAAATTTTGTTTAAATTAAAGCTAGACAAAATAAATCAAAAGGTTGGAGAATTATCTGGAGGGCAAAAAAAACGTCTTAGTTTGGCAAACGCACTAATTAACAGACCTGATTTATTAATCTTAGATGAGCCAACAAATCATTTAGATCTAGAAATGATTGAATGGCTTGAATCTTATTTTGCAAAAGAAAATATAACTCTGTTTATGGTTACTCACGATAGATATTTTTTGGAACGGGTATGCAATGAAATTCTTGAGCTTGATCAAGGTGAGCTACATAGTTATAAAGGAAATTATTCATACTATCTTGACAAACGCAAAGACAGAGTGGAAAGACAGGCTATTGAGCACGGTAAGGTAAAACAGCTTTTTAAAAAGGAACTTTCTTGGATGCGTAAACAGCCAAAAGCCAGAACAACAAAATCAAAATCTAGGATAGATGACTTTAAGGAGATTAGGCGTCTTGCACATCAAAGAAGAGTTGAGCATGAAGTTCAATTAGAGCTAAACATGGAAAGACTCGGAACTAAAATCGTTGAACTAGTTAAGGTTTCTAAATCTTATGAAAACAAAGTTATTTTAGATCAATTTAACTATATGTTTCAAAGAGGGGAAAGGGTTGGCATAATCGGAAAAAATGGAACTGGGAAAAGCAGTTTTTTAGATATCTTAACAGCAAAAACTAGTCCGGAATCTGGAAAAATCATAATTGGCGATACAATAAAATTTGGGTACTACACTCAAAATGGTATTAAGGTGAAAGAGGATCAAAAAGTAATTGATGTAGTTAGAAATTTTGGAGATTTTATCCCTTTGAAAAAAGGGAGACAGATAAGTGCACAGCAGCTTCTTGAAAGATTTTTATTTAGTAGGCAAAAACAATATGACTTTGTCGAAAAATTAAGTGGTGGGGAGCGAAAAAGACTTTATTTATGTACGGTCTTAATTCAAAATCCAAATTTTTTAATATTAGATGAACCTACTAATGATTTAGACATAGTGACTCTAAATGTTTTAGAAAGTTTTTTACTAGATTTTCCTGGGTGTGTAATTGTAGTTTCTCACGATAGATATTTTATGGACAAGGTTGTTGATCATTTATTGGTCTTTAAGGGTGAGGGAGAAGTTGAAGATTTTCCCGGGAATTACTCAGACTACAGGTCTTATGAAGACAGCAAGCCAATTTTTAAAAAAGAACCAAAAAAAGATAAAATTTGGAAAGTTCCTCAGAAAAACAAACTTAGTTACAATGAAGAAAAAGAGTTAAAAAATATTGAAACTAGAATCAAATCTCTTGTTTACAAAAAAAAGGAGCTTGAAAAAGAGTTTATTGATGACAGTTTGAGTCAAGACAAAATACTACTTATGTCTAAAGAACTTGAAAAAGTTATTAATGAAATAAACACAAAGGAAGAAAGGTGGTTTGAGCTTTCTTCTAAATTAGAGGAATAAAAAAAAGCCCGTTAAGGGCTTATTTTTATTTGTTGGAGTGTGATCCGTCACAATAACCATTTAAGTCATTTGTGTTTCCACATCCACATTTAGGTTTGTTTAAGTTTGATTTCATATTAATTAAATTTAAGGTTTGCTAATAATTCAATTTCGTTTAAGATTAATTTATCTCCTAAGTTCTTAAAAAAACTTCCCGAAGCATACTTGACGTCATATTTAGATCTATCAAAAACTAAGTCGGCGGTGTAGCCTTCATTACTTTTAGTAAGTGAAAAACTAACTGGGTGGCTAATATCTTTTATTGTTAAAATTCCTGAAGCAGTGTTGTTTACAACTGTTTCTATAACTAAACTAGCCGTACTATGTTTGTCAACCGCAAAAAAATCGTCAGACTTTAAGTGGTTCTCTAAGCTATTCTTGCCTTTTCCTGTTAAGTCTTCACAGCTCAAAGATGTCATGTCAACAGAAAAAACTCCACTTATAATTTTCCCATCATCAAATACTACATTTCCCTTTTCAAACTTTAATAAGCCGTTATGCCCGCTTCCTGTTATTTTTTTGCCTTCCCAATTAAGAGTTGACTCAGAAATATTTAATTTATTTTGACTAAATAATGATGTGTACATTATCAAAGAAATGGCTATTAAAAAAAGTTTGTTCAGATTGTTAATGTAAAAAAAAATTTTGTTGCAGAGCTAAACTACATATAAATCATAGAAAAAATTATAACTTAACATTTAATTAAGATTAGTCATAGTATGATTAGAAAGAATAAAAGAAAAAAACAAACAAATATTTGGGTGTTTATTATTTTGTTGTTAATGCTATATATTATTTATAAAATTCTTTAATATCAATAATTATGAAAAAAGTTGAGTCAATTAATTTAATGGATAAGTTCTCTTTATTTACAAAGCAATGGACTCCTCAGATTATAGGGGAATTAAATGGGCAGTATGTAAAAATCTGTAAGCTTAAGGACGATTTTGTATGGCACGCTCATGAAAATGAGGACGAGCTATTTATGGTGCTTAAAGGAACCTTACTTATGGATTTTCGTGATGGAAGAACCGTTAAAATAAAAGAAGGAGAAATATTAATAGTCCCGAAAGGGGTTGAGCATAGGCCCCACACAAATGGAGAAATTGTTTTTAATCTTCTTTTTGAACCTAAGTCTACTAAACACACTGGCGGGGTAGAAACTCCTTTGGAAGTCAAAAAATTAAATTGGATTTAGAGTTTTTTAGTTTAGTCTTGAACTTCAACTATTTTATTTATACTGTTTGCAAGTTTAAAGTCTAATTCTGTTACTCCTCCAGCGTCATGTGTTGTAAGTCTAATTTCTAATTTATTATATACATTTTTCCATTCTGGGTGGTGATTTAACACTTCACATTCAAAAGCAATTCTATTCATCGCTGACATACAGTCTTTAAAGTTATCAAATTCAAAATCCGTATTTAATGCATTGTCACAATAATCCCAGTCCTGCAATGATTCAATTTTGTGTTTTATTTCTGACTCAGTAAGTTTTTTCATATTAATCTTTTTTTACAATCTAAAAAAATCAAGCTCTTTGACATGTTAATTATTAGTTAAAAACAGTTATTTATTAAATTTTTTAACAAAAATTTAAGTCAGTTACAGATTGATTTGTGTCTATCTTTGAAATAATTCTATTTAAAAAAAAATTAATATGAAAAAAATTACTCTTTTATCTTTTATGACATTGTGTATGTTTTCTAATGCACAAACAACATTTAATTTTGATTGGAACATGCAAAGTACCAATCAGCAAATAACTATTGACGTTGGAGACACAGTAGTTTGGACTTGGGGATCAGGGTCTCACAATTTAATATCCACATCTGGCACACACACTTTTGACAGTGACTACCATGGACAGGGCTATACCTACTCTTTAACTTTTAATGAGCCCGGAGTTACCGATTACACATGTACTCCACATGCATCTATGTATGGAACAATAACTGTGAATTCTACTATGTCTTTAGACACAAGCGATAGGTTAGGGTTAAAAATATTTCCTAACCCTGTTTTCTCAGACTATGTTACGCTTAAAACCTCAATCAGCGGAATTAAAAATGTTGAATTATTTGATTTAAATGGTAAAATAGTTTTAAGAACATCCATAAACACTAATAATTTAAATGTAAGCTCTATTAATGCCGGTGTATACTTTATTAAATTATCTGTAAACGGAGTTAGTGAAACATCAAAATTAATTATTAGGTAAAGCTAACTACAAGTGCAAAATTGAGTAAATATTAATATATTTATACACATGAGGCGTAGGTTTTTATTTTATTTTTTATTTCTCACAACACTTGCTAGTGCTCAAAAGTATGCAACAAGATCTGGGAAAACCTCCTTTATTGGAAGTGAAGAAACGTTTGAACAAATTAAAGCGGTTAATAATGTTTCAACATCAATTGTAGACTCTTCCAGCGGGGATATTGCAATACTTCTTTTTATAAGTGCATTTAATTTTGAAATATCCTTAATGCAAGAGCATTTTAATGAAAATTATATGGATTCTTCTAGATATCCAAAGGCAACTTTTTCTGGAAATATTCAAAACTTCTCTTTTGAAGAATTATCTGACTATCAGAAAGAGCATAAAATCCATGGAGTTTTAACAATAAGAGGGATCGAGAAAAAAATTACTATTAGTTGTCGTCTAAAAAAAATAAAAAATGGGCTGTCTTTAAAAACAAATTTTAATGTGTTCGCTAGTGATTTTGAGATCAAAATCCCAAAGGTTGTTAGAAATAAAATTTCCCAAGAAATTAATATTACTGCAGAATATGATCTTATTGAAAAACTATAAACTTGCGTTGTTAGCCCTGGGAATTTTAATGATTTCATCATGGGTTTTAATATACTATGCGTACAAGAACGAAGTGCCTGTTTCTGAAAAAACAGCTGTTTTCTCCGGTGAGATTTCTGATTTTATTAATGCAAATATTGCAGAAAACTCAGTTATTATTTTAAAGGCTTCGGTTACAGCAGTCAGAGACAAAGAACTTGAGTTAGGAAGCGAAATTAGCGTACAGTATCTTGAGTCAGAGAGTCAAAGTTTTCGCGATGTCGAAAAAGGTGATTTTGTTTTGTTAAAAGGAATTTATTTAGGCTATGACGATTTATTTGGGGAATATAAATTAATAAACTGTATATTGTTAGATGATGAATAAATTCTATTTTTTTATTATATCTCTTTTGTTCGGCTGTTCTGCTTTTAGTCAAAACTCTCTTTTAGATGAAATCACAACAGAATCTGGCTATGAAAACACGTTTGAGATGCCGGCGTTTAAAGCAATGAAAGTGGTTAATAATCAGTCAACCAAATTAGCTGGAAAAGGGGATTTGTATCTTTATGTAGGTCACAGGTTCGGAGCCATAAAAGGTGGTATAGAATCATTGTTTGGGTTAGATTATGCCAACACCAAAATTGAAATGTTATATGGCTTATTAAATGAAGTTCAAGTCGGTTTTAGTCGTGAATCTTTCAAAAAAACCTATAATATTCATGTTAAATATTCAATCAAAAAACAAACAAGCACATTTCCAGTTTCTATAGTAGGTTATAATAGCATTAATCTAGATACATCTTTAGATGACAATATATATCCTAATCTAAACTTTAACGAAAGGTATGTTTATATTTCTCAGCTACTTATCTCAAGAAGGTTCAGTGATAATTTTTCTTTACAATTATCTCCTTCAGTTGTCAAGCATAATTTTTTAACGACACAATCTGAAACAGATTATAATTATATATTAAACACTGGAAGCAGATTAAAAATATCTAAAAGAAGTTCATTTAACATTGACTACTCTCATCATTTAAACAGATTAAGTAGCTCTACTGAAAAAAATGTTCTTAGTCTTGGTGTTGATATGGAGACTGGTGGGCATGTCTTCCAATTGTTGTTTTCAAACACGCAAGCATCTGATGAAGCTGGTGTTTTAACAATGGCAGAAGGAGATTGGCTTAAGGGTGATGTCTTTTTTGGATTTAATATTTTAAGAGTATTTTAAAAATCAAATTATATGAGAACTAGAAGAAAATTTTTAAAGGAAGTTTGTCCTACTGTAGCTTTTGCCTTTTTTGGGCTTTCTTTTTTAGAAGCGTGCTCTACTGATGAAGCACAAAATGACGGCCCAGATAGTGGAGGCGATAGCGATGGGGCTGGTTTTGTTCAAGACGGGAATGTTTACACCATTGACTTAAATAGTTCAAACTTTAGCTCTTTGGATTCAGTTGGTGGTTGGATGAATGGATACTCCTTGGGTTTACAAATGCTTTTTTTAAGAATTTCTAACGACACGATTCAGGCGTACAGTAATGCTTGC
>CABXVR010000009.1 GCA_902515565.1 uncultured Bacteroidota bacterium
GTAGTCCAGACAGGTAATAAAAGCCAAAAAGATATATGTGTTATCAAAAGAAATGGAATAAGAATCTTTTGTGTATTAGTTTTAATTATTGAAATAAGGTCATTGGTGTATTTTTTCGTATTTATTTTTTTAAGCTTTCTGACCTTATTTAACTTATATTCTTCTTTTTGTGAAGAGTTAATTATGCTAACAAATGTCTTGTATTGAGTGATTTTATCATAAGTTTCATTGAACTCTGGAATTTGTGCTGTTATGGGAGCTTTAATAATTTCTAGAGCTTTAAATTTATTGTTAACCTCTAGTGATTTAATAATATTAAAGAATAATTGATCTAGTATAGTTAAATCGTAAAATAATTCTCCTTTACTATTTAATCCACCTAAATAAGTGTTATCTCCAATTATAATTCTAAAAGACATAGATAAACAATCATCAAGCTCGAATTTTATTTTTTTAGGTTGTTGGTTTTTAGGAAAATTTTGTTGGGTGAATAGGTTTTTTATTTCTGAAGAGTGTTCTTTTAAACTTTTAAATTCATATTTCCCAAAGAGTTTATGATATTTAGACTCTTCAGAGTATAGGTTTTTCGTGCAAAAATTTTTGTCTGGTTCTTCATTTAGAAATGCGCTATTAATTGTTTTTTCTAAAGTACTTGAAATCTGTAAATAATCTGTAAATGAGCCTTGGGCAGAGCAAGTTGAACAGTCTATTATTCCTTGGCCTTGACATGTATAACAAGTTACTTTACCCCCACCACTACAAGTACTACAGGTTACATAACCACTTTGACAAGAGCTACAGGGATTTCTACCTTGACCTGAACAAGAATCACATCTTTTCTTTACACTTCTACCTAGTGATGAATCATACTCATCTTTATACCCGTTTGAGCACCAAAAACAATCGTTATATCCGCTCCCACTACAAGTACCACATTTGTTTTGCCCTTTTCCACTACAAGTGCCACAAGTCAGCTCTCTTGCTCCATGACAGGTGTAACAGGTTACTTGTTTTCTTCCTTTACAACTATAGCATGTTCTAGTATTATTTGTACCACTTACCCTGAATTTCTTAGTAGATGAATGATTCTTAAATTCATAGTCTGCTCTGTGAGGTAGACCAGCACTACACTCCTCCTCAAACAAGTTTATGTCTGATGATGATTTACTACTAATTTCTCTAGCTCCAGAATAATTAACCTCTGTTCTATCTTCAATTTCACGCTCATCGTAAAGAGTTTGAACAGAAAGTCTTTGTGTTTTTCTTATTTTTAATCCATCAACAAAAATTTCAAATCCGTTTAATGACAATTCTTTTTCAATTTGATTTTGTAATTTTTGCCTTACAATAGAGGATATTTCTTTTTCTTTGGAGGCATAAGCCATCCCAAATTCCTTTTTATTAAGCTTGAGTCCTGCTCCAACATCTATGGATTCACTAATTGTTTCTTTGCTAAAATTTTCTACTATATTCTCTTTTCCTAGTCCCAGTTCATCTGCCAATAGGTTGATATATTGTTTTTCAATAGCATCAAAATTATTGTCTGCAGAAGCTATTTTACATAATTCGATCAACAATGTGATTTTTTCTTCTTTAGAAAATATATCTTTTGAATCAGCCGACAAAAGTGGTTTAAGGATTGATTTAAGAAATCCTTTGGCATCAGTAGATTCTTTTAATTGGACTACTAATTCTTTACAATGTTTGAAATTAGTCTTTGAATAAAAAGACTCAAATACTTCACTTTCTCTAATAAATTTAGATTCATTTATATCTAAGTTCCCATCCAATGAAGCTATCCAATGGGCAAGTGATAAAAATATTTCTTCTTTCCTAGTCATAATTTTTACTTAGTAAAGATTTTTTCTAAACTTATAACTTTTTTTAAATCATCTATATTAGAAACAAAGGTTCTTACTATTTGACAACTTTCTGTACTATCTTTTTCTAGTTTTGGGTAACCAGAATCAAATTCACTTATTATTTTATCTAATAAATTAACTTCTTTTTTTAAACTAGATTTAATCTTCTGCTTATACTTAGTTATGTTTTTATTTGTTTCTGAAATTATTTCTTTTTGTGCATCCAAACAAAACTCATTAGGTTCATTAAAAAACTTAGGGTTTTTAATAGTTTCAATAATTTTTAAGTTTGCTTGATTTGTTTTTTTTAAGTTTTGTGCAATTTTAAGTTGTTCAGGTGCTGATTTTGCTGCATCATAAAAAGTTTTTAAAGCTTTTACTTTTTTAGACAAACTAGTTTCAAAAAACCCTAACTGCATTAAAGTTTTAACATCATTATCCAACATTTTTTTAAAATATGCTGCTTTTTTTTCAACAATTGTTTGTTTATTATTTTCTTTAAGGTATTCTGAAGGAGGTAACCTTTTTTTAATAAAATCTACAACTTTCTCTAAAAAGCTAACAACATATTTATTATTTTCTTCATATTTAAAAAAAACCATGAGTTTTTCAAGCTGGCCCTCTGTTAATACTTCATCTAAATATTGATCATATGTTTTTCCAGATAAAACTAAAGCATTTATATATTTAAGCTTTATAGCTAAATGCTCTTTACTGAAGCCAGAAATCTCATTCTCATAGTTATCAATGATAATTTTATACTCTTTAGCTTCTAACAATTCTCCAAAACAAAAATTGATGAAATAGTTTGTGGAATTCTCCAAAATTTCGTTTGTTGCTTTTGTATGATATAAAAAATTACCCCCAGTCAATCTAATAATTTCAATAAGAATCTCATAATTTTTATTTTTTTTTAACTGCTTTCTAGTTAAATAAAGACCAGTCTTAGCATTTAGATTTAAGGGGTTTTTATCAACAGAAGATTCAAAACATTTTAGAGCTTTTAAATAAAACTCTTGTTTATAAAGTTCCATTCCAATCTTAAATTGTTCCGTTGATTCTGTAGCTTGTGGGTATTCTATTAATCCTATTAATTTGCCTAATTTATCGTCAATAGATCCTAAATACCACTTAATATCTTCAATTCCAGAAATTAAAGATGCTTCTAAAGAATTAATTGCATCATTCACTGAATTAAAACCTTCAATAGTTTCTGATTGCAAGGAGTCAAGACTATCTCTTATAATCTCAGTCTGATCTCTAACACTACCACTTACTCCACCAACAGCTAATAAAGTAGCAGCTTGCAAGCCAACTTGCCAACCCATTCTTGACTTTATAGATTTTAAATTTTCTGCACTCATGTAATTTGTATAATTATCTAATATATAATTTTATTTTTTAGTTCTAAAATTTGATAATTTTAGATTTTTTTATACTCAGAATCTCTGTACAACTCTTTACCATTTTCATCATATATAATCACGTATTCAATGTTGAAATCACCATCATGAAATTCCACATGAATCTCTGGCGTAAATGTATCTGGTACTTCTAAACCTTTGTCTAAGAAGACGAAAACATCAGCTAATGTTTTTATATTTTCCTCATCTTCATCAATATCACAATATAGTTTTAAATCGTGGTCGTAAAACTCAACTTCCCATTTAACTGTAAATTTCATAGAATTGTTTTTATTTTTTATTTAAAATCTTTTGATATCTATTTTGAATTATATCTATTACAATTAATATAAATATGATAAAATAAAATGTCGCTTTATTCATCGGTAAAATCTCGTTACCGAACAAACTCATATGTGCCAGATGAGCACCTTCTGATAATAGCATTATACCTACTAAAAATAATATAAATAACCCTAAAACTTCAAACATTCTGTTTTTCTTCAAAAACTCAGTAATACCATTTGATAATTTTATCATAATAAAACCACCTGTTAGAATAGCAATAATCATTAAAACAAATACATCTGTTAGAGCTATAGCAGCTAATATTGAGTCAAAAGAGAATACTAAATTCATTATTACAATAGATGTAATGATTGCTTTAATAGACTTTGGATTAAGATTTTCGTTTAACCTATCTTCAAAATTTAACATGTGTATAATTTCTGAGACTGCTGTATACAAAATAAAAGCTCCACCAAATAAGACTATAATACTATGAAAATTAAATTGTGCTGATATTAAGAAGTTGTCAAAATCAAAAATTACTTGCTGAAAATATTTAATTAATTCTACTAATACAAATAATAGAATTATCCTTAACACAACTGCTATTATTATTCCAATCTCTCTTACTTTTTTCTGCTTACCTATAGGTGCTTTTTTAGATTCAATCGATAAGTAAAGAAGATTATCTATTCCTAAAACTGCTTGAAGCAGAATTAACATAAAAAGAGTTAATAAATTTTCAAAAGTAAAAAGTAGTTCCATAATATATTAATTTGAATAGATGTGAATATCTGATGCTTTGCAATCACTATCAAGATAACTTGTGATTTCTAATTTAGTTCCCTTGTGATATATCGAGTCAATAAATTCCCATTCAGAATCTGGACCTTCAATTGCTCCCTCTAAAACTGAAAAATCACTTAACTGTGGAGTTTTATTAGATTCAATTTTATAAATACAAACACCTCCTTTTAATTCATCAACTGAATATAAAATATTATCAAATTCTACACCTGGAATTAAAATATGAAATTCACCCATAACATCAGGCTCAAACTCACTATGATGTATAATATTTGATAATTCAAATCTATTGACCTCAATATTCTTATTATCTTTAATTACGAATGTAGTTTTATCTAAATACCAAAATGGTTTAGAGAGTTGGAATATATCCCAATTGTCATCCTCAACTACTATATCCTGTATGTCAAATTTAATTTCCGAAAGTTTATTTACTCCTAATTCAAATTTCATAGTATTAATTTTTTCAACTTGATGGGCGGTAATAGATTTTGCTTTAGCATCCAATGTCCAACCGTAGATTTCAATTGTATAATTATCCATTGTAAATATTTATTTGTAATTTAAAAAATATATAGGTTTAAATCCATTAAAATTAAAAATAATGAAGAACAAGCTAATTTTATAAATAAGTAGAGATTATTTTAATAAATCATTTACTGCATATGCTGTTAAATTAACTATTAATAAATTAATATGAATTTAAATATATAATGATGGAAAAATATGCTCTTTCTAAATCAACATTTATTAGAGGCTTACAGTGCAAAAAAAAATTATACCTATACAAGCATCATTATAACTTAAAAGATAATATATCTCCACAATCGCAAGCCATTTTTAATCAAGGAAGCAAAGTAGGTATATTGGCACAAGATTTATTTCCAAATGGAGCAGATGCTTCACCTTCAAGTCACTTTAAAATTCAAGAATCTGTAGTTAAGACCAAAGAGTTTATAGAAAATGGGGAAACAATTATCTATGAGGCAACCTTTCAGTTTAATGGTGTATTAGTAGCCTTAGATGTTTTAGTCAAGCAAAAGGATGGTTGGAAAGCCTATGAAGTAAAAAGTTCCAGCAGAGTATCAGACACCAACATTAAAGATGCTGCGATTCAATACTATACCATAATAAATTGTGGTATCAAACTGAAAGATATTTCTATTATACATATTAATAGTCAATATGTAAAAGATGGCGACATTAATATCCAAAAACTATTTACTATCGAATCTGTATCTAATAGGATTCAACAGCTCTTGCCAGAAATACCAAAACAAATAGAAGAGTTTAAAAAAGTGCTATTAAATAAATCAGTTCCAGACATTGGTATTGGGGAACATTGTTCAAAACCCTATAATTGTGATTTTAAAGGGCACTGTTGGAAACATATCCCAGAATATTCAATTTTTGATATTTCAGGTCTAAGAAACCCTAAAAAGTTTAAATTATATGAAAATGGTGTAATAAATTTTGAACAAATTGACCTTCATTCAAGTTATTTAAATCCAAATCAATTATTGCAAGTAAATAGTGAATTAGAAAATAAATCATTTATTGACAAACCAAAAATTAAAGATTTTATTGAAGACTTAAATTACCCACTTTATTTTTTAGATTTTGAAACAATGAGTACAGCAGTACCAATCTTTAATTATAGTAGACCCTATCAACAGTTAGTATTTCAGTATTCTCTTCATATTCTAAATGTAGATAATCAAATCACCCACCATCAGTATTTAGCAGAATCAAATCCTAATATAGATCCAAGAAAAACCTTTACAAAAAGACTAATTAAAGAATGTGGAAATACTGGCGATATAATAGTTTATAATATTAGTTTTGAACGAGGAAAGTTGGAAGATTTAATTAATCTCTATCCTGAATATAAAACCAAATTAAATAAAGTGATAGCTAGATTAAAGGATCTTGCAGTACCATTTAAAAAGAAATGGTATTACGTACCTGAGATGAAAGGAAATTATACTATTAAGGCTGTTTTACCTGCCTTAGTACCAAATATGTCTTATCTAGATTTAGAAATAAAAGAAGGAGAAACAGCGAGCACAACTTTTGGGCTAATGGTAAATGGTCAATTTAAAGGGGATTATAATAAAACTAGAGAGGCATTATTAGAATATTGTAAACGAGACACTCTTGCAATGGTTGAGATTTATTCAGTTTTAAAAAAAATATTATAAAATGATTTCTTGAAGTGAATTTAGAATGTTTTTAAGGATTTTAATAAAAAAATAGGTTTACGTAGCTCTTCAATATGCATATTAGTTTAGTATTTAAAAAGAAATCGTATTTTCAATAATAAAGAAATCCCCAAATTTTGATCGAGATCTATTCCAACTCTTATCTTTATCTTGAGTTTGCATCATCAACCATTCCAAAAAGTCACAATGGGGAGATTTGTAATTAATTGTTTCATCTCCAAATTCTCTTTTTTTAAATGACTTATCTAAATCAATTTTTGCATCTTCAAATATCTTTATAATATTAGTTTTTTCAAGAGGAATATTATACCAATTTATTTTTTCTTTATGATTTTTATTGATTATTTCTGCTATTTTTCCATTAATGTAACCTCGTGTAGCATTATTATTCGGAAAATTATTGGTGAATTTACCGGCAGTATATCCGTTTTTTACAGAAATAAATTTTTTTGCTTTTCCTACATATGAAGGTTTTCTGTTACCTAATGTAAAATAGTAAACGCCCTCTCTATTTTTGTTTTCTTTAACAGATGCTTTAAGTTTTATCATACATGAATTTGGGGATAGATCATTTTGCATCAAACACAGCCAATCAAATTTTTGTTTGGTATTCTTCAATTTTTCATAAAAAATCTTAATGAACTCAGTCCAAGAAATATAAAGCAATTCTTTTTGGGATGTAACTTTTTTTCCTTCATTAAATAAACCATTATTACTTAGTGTGTCTAAAATAACTTTCCATCCATCAGGGAGTTTTTTTGAATTAAAATTCATAGGCAAAACTCTAAGCTTAAACTTTTTTTTATTATTCTTTGAATTCACATTGTAAGCATAATTAACAAAACCTGGGAGAAATTTATCCAAAAATATCTTATTTTTTGTTTGTTTTTTATTTGGGATTGCACTTAATTGGTGAATTACTTTGCCACCGTCGCTATAAGGTCCTTTTTCCATCCAATCTATTACATTTATTAACTTTTTTGGGTCACATATTAGATTAGTGTCAAAAATCGAAGTAGTATTTATTTTAACTTCATATTCAATATTATTTTCAGGTCTTTTACCTTCAAATATCAAATGATCATTATTGAATTTACCCCTAAAAGTAATTCCCGTATTAATATAATCTTGCATTTCAATAAATTTTGTTAATTACAAATAATTCAAAATATTTTTTTACTTAAGCATTTTAATAAAATCTTCTTCTGAAATTATTGGTACATTTAAAGATTCCCCTTTAAGTCTTTTACTTGGCCCCATATTATCTCCTGCAATAACATAATTAGTTTTTGAGGATATCGAAGACTTTACTATACCTCCATTTTTTTCAATCTCAAGTTTTAAATCGTCTCTTGAAAATTTTGAAAAAACACCACTTACAACGAATAATTTGTTTTTTAACTTATTTGATTTAACAATTTGACTTTCATCAATTTCAAAATTTAGACCATAAAATTTAAGATCGTTAATTATCATTAAATTTTCCTGGCTATTAAAAAAGCTAATAATGCTTTCTGCAATCTTTCCTCCAATTTCGTCAACAGACTCTAAATCTTCATAACTCGCACACATCAAAGCATCAATATTTTTATAATGTTGAGCTAACTTTTTAGCTACAGTAACTCCTACATGTCGGATACCTAGAGCATAAAGAACTCTATGAAAACTAATTTGCTTTGAAATCAAAACTCCATTAACTAAATTTTCAGAACTTTTTTCTGCCATTCTTTCTAACCCTAACAAATCTTCGGCTTTTAACCTATAAATATCTGAGTAATTATTAATTAGTTTATTCTCAACTAATAAGTTAACCGTCTCTGCTCCAAGTCCATCAATATCCATTGCTTTTCTAGAAATAAAATGCTGAATTCTTCCTGATACCTGAGGTTGACAAAAATTATAATTTAAACAGTAATGATTTGCTTCACCTTCATTTTTTTTCAATTCAAATCCGCATTCAGGACAATTTGAAATAAATTCAGTTTCCATTGATAAATTATCTCTTTTGCTTAAATCTACCTTAACTATTTTAGGAATAATATCCCCGCCTTTTTCAACATAAACATGGTCGTTTAATCTAATGTCCATTTTTTTTATAAAATCAGAGTTATGTAGAGAAGCTCTTTTTACAACTGTACCTGCCAAATCTATTGGATCAAAGTTAGCTACAGGAGTTATAGAGCCTGTTCTGCCTACTTGATAAGTAATAGAGTTTAATATTGTAGAAGATTGCTCAGGTTTGAATTTATATGCAATTGCCCATCTAGGAAATTTTGAAGTAAAGCCAAGTTCATTTTGTTGATCAATATCATTTACTTTAATAACTATACCATCTATTTCAAATGGTAATGAATATCTATTGGATTCCCAATGAGAAACAAAATCATAAACTTCCTGAATAGTTTTAACTAAAACCGAATGTGGAGACACATTAAAGCCCCATTCTTTTGCACTTTCTAAAGATTGATATTGTGATTTAATCATTCCTGTTTTTTCAACAATTGAATATAAAAGACATTCTAAAGGTCTTTTTGAAACCTCTTTACTGTCCTGTAGTTTTAAACTTCCTGAGGCAGTATTTCTTGGGTTTTTAAAAGGTTCATCCCCATTTAGTACTCTATTGGCGTTAAGCTTCTTAAATCCCTCAATAGGCATCACAATTTCACCTCTGATATCGAAATCTTTGACTTTATTATTTCTTAATATTAACGGAACAGTTGGAATTGTTTTAATATTGGCAGTTACATCATCTCCTTGAGTTCCATCTCCCCTAGTGATAGCTTTGACAAATTTACCATTTACGTAAGAAAGACTAATAGATGCACCGTCATATTTTAATTCACATGTAAAACTAACATCACCTTCAATTATTTTTCTAATTCTCTTTTCCCAATCGTATAAATCTTCAATTGAGTAAGAGTTGTCCAAAGAGTACATTGGTGTATTATGAACAATCGTATCAAAATTCTTTGTAATATCTCCACCTACTCTCTTCGTGGGGGAATTAGAATCATAGAACTCAGGATGTAGTTTTTCTAAACTTTTAAGTTTATTTAATTTTTGATCAAATTCATAATCTGACAGAATTGAATTATCAAGAATATAATAATTATAATTATGTTCATGTAATTCTGATCTAAGATTTTCTATTTGTTCTTTGATACTCATAAATAAACTCTGGAGAATAACCTATTTTTAATTATCTTTAAGCTTCTAAATATACTAAAATGACCCACAAGAAAATAATTGTTTTTAGTCTTTTTTTAATTATTAGTTCATCTAGTTTATTTGGATTTAATAACGAAATTATTCCTAAACCAGATTCTCAAATTTTTTCGACCGGTGAATTTATTTTATCAAATAAAACAAATATAAATTTCTCTGAAAATTTTAAAATATCTGCATATTTTTTGAAAGATTTTCTAAAAATTAATAACGAACAAAATAATTATATTAACGAAATTAATTTTTTGTATAAAGATATAACTAATGATGAAGGTTATATTTTAGAAATACTAGAGAAAAATATAAATATTTATAGTAAAACTAACAAAGGAGCTTTTTATGCAGTTCAAACTCTCCGACAATTATTTCCATTTGAATTAGAAAAAAATAAATCAGATATAAATTCTGTAAAGATTCCTTGTCAAGTAATTAAAGATTCGCCAAAATTTAGTTACAGAGGGATGCATTTAGATGTAAGTAGACACATGTTTTCAGTAGATTTTATAAAAAAATATATTGACGCATTAGCAATGCTAAAATTTAATACATTTCACTGGCATCTAACTGAAGATCAGGGATGGAGAGTTGAAATAAAAAAATATCCAAAATTAAACTCAATTGGTTCTTATAGAGACTCTACTTTAATAGGCCACTACACAGATAAACCAGTAACTTTTGACAAGACTAGATACGGAGGTTATTACACTCAGGAGGAAATTAAAGACATTGTAGCTTTTGCTAATGCCAGAGAAGTTTTAATAATTCCAGAAATAGAAATGCCTGGTCACGCGCAAGCAGCTATAGCCTCATATCCTTTTTTAAGTTGTGAACAAAAACAAATTGGAGTAGCATCAACTTGGGGGGTATTTGAGGATATCTATTGTACAAGAGAGAGTACGTTTACGTTTTTAGAAGATGTTATAGATGAAGTAATGGATCTGTTTCCTGGAAAATATATTCATATTGGTGGAGATGAAGCCCCAAAAAATAGATGGAAAAAATGTAATGATTGTCAAAACTTGATAAAGAGTGAAAAATTAAAAGATGAGCATGAACTACAAAGTTATTTTATAACTAGAATGGAGAAATATATTAATTCAAATGGAAAAAAAATAATTGGTTGGGATGAAATATTAGATGGTGGATTAGCTCCCAATGCTACAGTTATGTCATGGAGAGGAGAAAGTGGTGGAATCAAGGCTGCACAAATGGGGCATGAAGTTATTATGAGTCCTAATGCAAATTTATATTTTGATCATTACCAATCTAAAAAAGAAGGTGAACCTGTCGCTATAGGTGGCTTCACCCCTATCGAAGAAGTGTATAATTACAATCCAATTCCTAAAGAATTAGATGAAAACGATAAAAAATATATTATTGGAGCACAAGCAAATGTATGGACTGAGTATATGAAAACAAGTGATCAGGTAGAATACATGGTTTTCCCAAGAATATTAGCTCTTTCTGAGGTTCTTTGGAGTAGTAATAAGACTAATTTTACAGAGTTTAAATTAAGGGCTGAAAAGTACTTTAAAAGATTAGATAAACTGGATATTAATTATTCCAAGCATCTAGAAAAAGAAGAAACTAAATGATATTAGAGGTTTGTGCAAATTCATATGAGTCTGCAATAAATGCTGAAAAAGGAGGCGCGCACAGAATCGAGCTTTGTGAAAATTTAGCAGTTGGCGGTCTAACTCCTAATTTTGATTTAGCTAAAAAAGTGATAAGTGAATTAAATATTCCTGTATTTATTTTAATTAGACCTAGAAAGGGTGATTTCAATTATTCAAAAAATGAATTTGAACAAATAAAAAAAGACATAATTCTATTTAAAGATCTTGGTTGTAAAGGAATTGTATCTGGGATATTAACAAAAGATAAAAATTTAGATATAAATAGGACAAAAGAGTTAATAAAACTGTCAAGACCATTAGAGTTTACCTTTCATAGGGCTTTTGATGAAGTTATAAATCCAATAGAAACATTACATCAATTAATTAAACTTAAGGTAAATAGATTGCTTACATCAGGTCAAATGAAAACAGCAATTAAGGGAATTGACATGATTAAAAAATTGATTATTCTTAGTGAAGATAACATAAAAATTATGCCAGGTAGTGGAATAAATCCAGGGAATATTTCTAAATTCACAAAGCTTAGTTTAAATGAAATTCATGGTTCATTTTCAAAACAAGAAAAAAATAATAAATCAACTTCTAATATCAATATGATTTTGAATTGTCTTAAATTGATACAAAAAGATAAAAAATTAGTGAAGAGACTTTAATCCTCTAATAAACCTATTTTTTCCAAAAGAATCCTTTTTTAACTCGATTTCAGTAAATCCATATGAATACAAAAGAGATTCCATTTCTCTTGAGAAATTTTCATTTATCTCAAAATACACACTTCCTTTTTCGTATAAATTAGAATTTGCAAATTGTAATATACTATTGTAAAAGACTAACGGATTATCATCCTCAACAAATAAGGCTAATCGGGGCTCAAAATTCAATACGTTGTTTTGCATTTTCTTTTTTTCTAAATTTCTTATATAAGGAGGATTAGATACTATTAAATCATATTGTTTATTAGATATGTATTCAAAAATGTCTGCTTCAATAAAATTAATATCTACCTCATTTTTTTTTGCATTTTGTTTAGCTAGTTCTAATGCAGAACTACTAACATCAAGTGCATCGACCACAAAACCATTACGATTAGCTAATGAGACAGAAATACAACCGGTGCCGGTGCCTATATCTAAAATTTTAATTTCATTTGTCTCAGATTTGACAATCCAATCTACTAACTCCTCTGTTTCAGGGCGCGGAATCAACGCTGAAGGACTACAAATAAATTCAAGTCCATAAAAAGATGTTGACTCTAATATATACTGTATAGGCTCTTCATTTAATAGCTTTATAATTGCTTTCGAGAACATATCAATCTGCTTCTTATCAATCAGCTCCTCACCTGCTAATAAGAGTTTAGTTGGAGACATATTCAAGTACTCTTCACATAATATTTTAAAAATAGATAAGATTTCTTCATTTGGATAAGTGATAGCTAACTTAGTTATAAAGTCTTTTTTTAAATCTTTTAATTTCATTATAAATTTTTAATCATATGTACATCACAAGAAAAATGGCAAGTATTTCCCATAGGTCCATCAATTTTTTTAAATCCAAACTTGTCGTATAATATAATTGCTGATTTAAGTTGAGTAATTGTTTCTAGGTAACATATTTTAAAATTTGATTCAGTAGCAAAATTTAAACATTTTAGCAGCATCTTTTTGCCTAATCCTTTACCTCTTATTGATTTTGAAAAATACATTTTTTGAAGCTCACATACATTATCATCTCCATTTTTCAAAGGCTTAATTCCACCACCACCATAAATAACTCCATTAGATTCAATTACAAAATATTTTTCTCTTGAATTTTGATAACTCTGATACATACATTCAGTTTCATCATCTTGAAATGCAGTGCCAACGAGTGGTAGCTTTAACTCAACAAAAACATCTCTGATTACATTACAAATCTGTAAGTTATCCTCAGGTTTTATTTCTCTTATAATGTAGCTAAAATCTTTCAAATTTTAATACTATTTTTGTTATGTGAATATACACGAAAATTATATTAATAGATGTGTTCAAATAGCTAAAAATGCTATTCCTTTAGCATATCCAAATCCAGCCGTTGGTTGTTGCATTGTTCATGATGATATAATTATTGGAGAAGGTTATACTAGTAAATACGGAGGTAGTCATGCCGAAGTTAACGCGATCAGCTCAGTAAGAAATAAAAATCTTTTAAGTAAATCTAGCTTATATGTTACTTTAGAGCCTTGTTCGCATTTTGGAAAAACACCTCCCTGTTCAGATTTAATTTTGAAATATAATATTCCAAGAGTATACATTGGGATTAATGATCCCAATCCTAAAGTTAGTGGAAAGGGCGTAAAAAAATTAAAAGAAAATGGAGTTCATGTTGAAATTAATATATTACCAGAGATTTGTAAAAATCATCACAAAATATTTTTAACTAATATCACAAAAAAAAGACCATTTATAATATTAAAATGGGCTGAAACTGCTGACGGATATATTGCTCCAAAAGAAAAAAAAATAGCTCAACCAATTTGGATATCTAATGAATATTCTAGACAGCTATCTCATAAGTTTAGATCTGAAATTGATAGTATCCTAGTAGGCAGTAAAACTATAATTGATGATAATCCAAGATTAAATACGAGAAATTGGCCTGGAAAATCTCCTAAGATTGTAGTCTTAAATAGAAAAAATAATTTAGATAAAAAGTTAAATATTTTTAAAATAGATTCAGAAGTATTAATAATTGATGAAAAAATAATTGATTATAATAAAAATATTGCAGAACAAACATTAAAGTATTTAAAATCTAAAAAAATATATAGTGTTATTGTTGAAGGAGGTGCGCAAACACTCAATACGTTTTTAAAAGAAAATTTATGGGATGAAATAAAAGTTTTTAAATCAAAGAAAAAATTAGTTAACGGAACTTCTGCCCCTGTAATTCAATCTTCAAGATTTAGTGAAGAAAAAATAATGGATGATAAACTCATTACATACTTTAATAAATAAATTAAATTTTATCAAAAAGATATTTGGGACATCTTTGAGGCTTTCCAGTTTGCTTGTTCATAAAAGCTAAATGAGTAATTCCTTTTGTAATTAAATCTTTATTTTCATTGTAGATGTTATAGCCAAACTTAATTCTAACAGTTGGTTTTTCCAGCAAGAATGTTTCAATAGTTAATTCGTCATCATAATAAGCAGATTTTAAATAATTAGCTTCTAAAAACACAACAGGAAGAAGAATACCTTCAGATTCCATATTCTTGTAGGAAACTCCAATTTTGGTAATCCAATCAAGTCGACCCATTTCAAAAAACAAGGCATAATTACCATGATGAACAAAACCCATTTGATCCGTTTCAGCATATCTTACTTTAATTTTTGTAGTAGTTTTTTTCATTAGAAAAATATAGATTTTTTAAAAATTAATTATTAAATTTAAGCCTTACGAAACATGCGAAAAAAAAAGTTAATAATCAACCGTTTTTAATTTTTTTTTTTCATTTTTTGTTCACATATTTGTCTTTCAGTTTTTATGTAGTTTGACTACAGACTGTCAACTAATAAAAAACTAACTAAATTACAATTAACATTAACAGTTGATGAACATCACAGCTAAATCAGTTTGGACTAATTGCCTAAAGTTTGTAAAAGACAATATTCAGCCTCAAGCCTATAAAACATGGTTTGAACCTATTGAAGCTGTTAAACTAACTGATAAATCATTAAGTATTCAAGTTCCAAGTAAATTCTTTTACGAATGGTTAGAAGAACATTATGTAAAACTTTTAAAAGTAGCTTTAAGTAAAGAACTTGGAGAAGATGCTAAACTAGTATACATTATTAAAATGGAAAATACTTTTGGCAATAATCAACCTTTTACTGAAAAGATCCCTAGCTCAAATAATAGTTCAAGTAATTATCAAAATGTGGCTACTTCTGTTAATAAAAAAATTCCTGAAGTTAAAAATCCATTTATTATTCCAGGAATTCAAAACGTTAAAATTGAATCTCAACTTAACCCTAGTTACACTTTTGATAATTTTTTAGAAGGTGACTCAAATAGATTAGCAAGAAATGCTGGAATTGCAGTTGCCAATAAGCCTGGTGGAACTTCATTTAATCCTCTGTTAATATTTGGAGGTGTTGGTTTAGGTAAAACTCATTTAGCTCATTCGATAGGTATTGACATTAAAGATAAATACCCTGAACGCACCGTTTTATATATTACTGCTGAAAAATTTACTCAACAATATATCGAAGCTATTAAGAAAAATAATAGAAATGATTTTATCCATTTCTATCAAATTATAGATGTTTTAATTGTTGATGACGTACAATTTTTATCAGGAAAGTCCGGAACTCAGGATGTGTTTTTTCACATATTCAACCATCTCCATCAAAATGGCAAACAGGTTATTTTAACTAGTGACAAAGCTCCGGTTGACATGCAGGATATTGAATTAAGATTATTATCCAGGTTTAAATGGGGACTTTCAGCAGAACTTCAAAACCCTGACTTTGAAACTAGAGTGTCAATTTTAAATAATAAATTATACCGTGATGGTGTAAACATGAGTGAAGAAGTGATTGATTATGTTGCTAAAAATATCAAAACAAATGTACGTGAGTTGGAGGGGGCTATAATATCTCTAATTGCGCAAGCTTCTTTTAACAGAAAAGAGATCACTTTATCGCTAGCAAAAGAAATAGTTGAGAAGTTTGTAAAAAACACAAAAAGAGAAGTATCAATAGATTACATACAAAAAACTGTTTCAGACTATTTCCAAATGGAAGTTAGTACATTACAATCGAAGACAAGAAAAAGGCACATAGTTCAGGCAAGACAATTAGCTATGTTTTTTGCGAAAAAATTCACCAAAGCATCTTTAGCTAGTATTGGTTCTCAAATTGGTAAAAGAGATCATGCTACAGTTCTACATGCTTGTAAAACAGTTGACAATCTATCTTCTACAGACAAACAATTCAGGAAATATGTTGAAGATCTAGGGAAAAAACTCTCTATTTAAAAACTCAATCATTAAAGGTATATTATATTTAATTCCTAACACACTTGGAGAGAATGAACCTCTTGAGGTTCTTCCTATCTCTGTAAAAAAAATAATTGAGTCAACTAACTACTATCTTTTTGAAAATGAAAAAGCAGGAAGAAAGTTTATTAAGAAAATCTCCCCTTCTAAAGTCCAAAGTAATTTGAAAGTGAATTTAATTAATAAATTCACTTTAGATGAAGAACTTAACTCTTTTTTAGACCCTATATACAAGGGTCATAACATTGGTCTAATTTCAGATGCTGGTTGTCCTGGAGTTGCAGACCCAGGTTCAGACATTATAAAAATAGCTCATCAATCTAACATAAAAGTGGTGCCACTAGTAGGTCCATCATCAATATTACTTTCGATAATGAGCTCAGGGTTAAACGGACAAAACTTTGCTTTTAATGGTTATCTACCAATTGAAAAATCAGACAAAAAAAACAAAATAAAAGAATTAGAAAAAATTTCTAATCTTAAGAATCAATCACAAATATTTATTGAAACTCCTTACAGAAATAATAAAATGTTAGAAGATCTAATAAAAACTCTAAGTGGAGACACTAATCTTTGTATAGCATGTGATTTAACTTTAAATACAGAATACATAAAAACTTTATCAATTAATGAATGGAAAAAAAATAGCATTAATATAGATAAAAAACCTACTATTTTTATAATTCATAAAGACTAAGATTTATTTTTTTATCCCCTTAGCATCTAAATATTTATGAAATTTCTTCGCATTATTATTATGCTCGTATAAAGTTCTTGAAAAATTATGGTAACCAATATTTTTCGGATCAGCAGAAAAATAAAAATACTTATGTTTTTCAAAATTTAAAACAGCATCTATTGAGTTTATGTTTGGAACTGAAATTAATCCAGGTGGAAGTCCTTTATACTTATAAGTATTAAATTTAGAATCAATTTTTAAATGCTTATATAAAATTCTCCTAATAATGGTGTTTTCATACTCTGGTAATTGATAAGCAGCATACTTTACGGTTGGGTCAGCTTGAAGGAGCCAATTATTGTTTAATCGGTTCATATAAACTCCAGCAATTGTATTTAACTCACTTTTCATTTTTGATTCCTGAGTTACAATTGAGGCCAAAATCATTACCTGATTTTGAGTTAAACCTATTTGTTTTAATTTTCTAATCCTAGAATCATTCCAAAACAGATTATATTCCTTTAACATTCTAGATCTAAATGAAGTTGCATCTGTATCCCAGTAAAAATTGTAGCTGTTAGGAATGAAAATGGAAAGAAAATTGTATTCATTAAATCCATTTAATTTAAAAAAATTTAGATCTTTAAAAGAATTTAATAATGACAAACTATCGGCCTCAATTTGTGTAGAAATTTTACCTGCTAGCTCATATTCACTATCAATATTGTTAAAAATAACATCAACAGTTAATTTACTGGATCTCAAAGTATTAATGATTTGATTATTGTTCATACCTTTTCTTATAGCAAATTTTCCAGATTTTAACTTTAAATCATAACCTTTTCTAATTGCTAATCTTTCAAAAGAATTTAGGTTTTGTAAAACTGGATCCAAGTCTTGCTTTAGCTGATCAAAAGTTTGATCTGTATATACATATACATAAGCAACTTCATTATTAAAATTTGTATTTGAAACAAACATAGTAACATAAACAAAATATGAGAATATTGATAGTAGAATAAGTCCGATTAAAGAAATTAATAATAATATTTTTTTTATGTACATATCAGTTGAAATAACAGTTCATTTTTATATTTTCCATCAAATTTTATCCAATCTTGTTTTAAACCAACTTCTTTGAATTGAACACTTTTAAAAAGATTTACACTATGAGTATTATCCTCTAATATATTGCAATACAGCTGATGAAGCGAAAGATGAGTTTTAGAATACTTAATAAGCAGTTCTAAGGCTTCTTTAGCGAATCCTTTGCTTCTCATTTTTTCATTTATAATTATAGCAACTCCAGCTCTATTGTTTTTAAAATCTATATCAAACAAATCAATCAATCCAATTGTATTCATTTTAAAATCAGTTATAACTAAACGTAGTTGTTTTGCTTCATAGATATCCATATCAGAATTTTTTAAATATCTGTTTAGCAAATATTTTGAGAATGGGATTTGAGAATCACTGATACTCCAATATTTTTCGTTATTCTCTATAGAAAACAAATAGTTTATATCATCTAACTCCAGGGCTCTTAAAAATATATTTTTTCCTTTTAATGTATTCATATTTGACCTTTAAATACTTCAATTGCTGGACCTTCAAGCCATATATTATCATAAACATTTTTAAAATCAAAAGACACAAATAATTCACCACCTAAGGTACTGATCTTAATTCTATTTGAATCAACAAGACCTTTACTGTAAGCTGACAAAGCAGAAGCTATAACTCCAGTACCACAAGACAGAGTTTCGTTCTCAACCCCACGTTCATATGTCCTAACCTTAATTGAATAATTATCAATTATCTCAGTGAAGTTTATATTAACTCCGTCTTCACTTATTTCTTTATTATTCCTTAATTCTCTTCCAGACTTCAATACATTAATTTTATTAACAGAGGGGCAAAACTTAACAAAATGTGGAGAACCTGTATCTAATAAACAGCCATTGTAAACTTCATGAATATTAGAAACTTTAATCATTTTTATTTTAATTGTTTCACCTTTAATTATTCCTTCATGTAAACCATCTATAGCCAGAAAAGTAACTTTGTCATCAATAATATTTAATTTTTTAGCAAAAGAAATAACACATCTTCCTCCATTACCACACATACTAGTTTGTTTTCCATCAGAATTAAAATAAATCATTTTAAAATCATATTGATTATCATTCTCTAGGAGAATTAAACCGTCAGCTCCAACTCCAGTATGTCTAGAACATATTTTTGATATTAATTCTATATTATTTTTATCAAAAAATTGGGATCTATTGTCAATTAAAACAAAATCATTTCCAGTTCCGTGGTATTTGTAAAACTCAATTATCATCAATGACAAATATATAAAATACAGTATTAATTATAATTGTTAAATGATAGTTAAAAGATTTCAATCTATTTGCAATTTATTTTAATTTTAATGTAATATTTAAACTATTACTTATGAAAAAAATTTTATTAGTATTGTTGTCATCAATAATTGGAGGTGTAATGGCAGTATACATATACGAAAAATTTACCACAGAAAATTATAAAGAAAAAAATGTAGGTAATCTTGTGATAACAGAACAGCTACCAACTAATAATGTCATAAACACTAAGAACTTATTACAAGATAGACCAGATTTTGTAGAAATTGCAGAAAACACCATTAACTCGGTTGTTCATGTAAAAAACTCTCTCTCCAGTTCTGACAAAATTACTTTAGAGGATTTAATGTTTGGTAGGAAGCAAGATGGCATGCAAATTGGTACAGGCTCTGGAGTCATTGTTTCTGCTGATGGCTATATAATAACTAATTCTCATGTGATTGAAAAAGCTGAAAAAATTCTGATTACTACAAATGACAATAAAGAATTTGAAGCTAAACTAATAGGCAGTGATGAGCAAAATGATATTGCTTTATTGAAAGTAGAAACTGAAAATGATTTACCATATGCAATATTTGGTGACAGTGATGCAACTAAAATTGGTGAATGGGTGTTAGCTATTGGCAATCCATTTAATTTGACTTCAACAGTAACTGCAGGAATAATTAGTGCAAAAGCCAGAAATCTAGACCCTACAGGTAGGACTACTCAATCATTTATTCAAACAGATGCTGCAGTTAATCCTGGAAACTCAGGTGGTGCACTAGTAAATGCTCAAGGACAATTAATTGGTATAAATACTGCAATTAAGTCACAAACTGGCTCATATATTGGTTATTCATTTGCAGTACCCAGTAATATTGCAAAAAAAGTAATTGAAGATTTAATGGAGTTTGGAATCGTTCAAAATGGATTTTTAGGGGTTACCGGAACAGCACTTAATAGCAGTATTGCAAAGGAGCTTTCTACAGTTGAGATTGAAGGTTTTTATATAAATTCGGTTGAAAAATACTCTGGAGCAGATTTAGCTGGTATAAAAGATGGTGATATTATAAAATTTATTGATGAAATAAAAATTTCAAAATTTTCTGACCTCAAAGGTTACTTAAGCACTAAAAGACCTGATGATTTAGTGATCGTTCATTTAGTTAGTGATAATAAAATAAAAAAATTAGAAGTAAGATTAAATAAAAATGAAAGAATTTCATTTAATGTTATTGGGATTTTAAAGAACTTATCTGAAAAGGAATTAATTAAATACAATAAGCCCAATGGTGTAAAAATATCTGACTTTAACAAAAGATATGAAAATTATTGGACAGAAAACGGTATTGAAATTGGAAACATAATAAATAGTATTAATGGAGTTGATATTAAATCAATTACTGATGTTCAAAATATTTTAAATAATATGAATAATTATGATCCACTTAGAATAGAAATAATTAATAGCAAAGACGAATTAGAAAGATTTAATTTTAGATAAAAAATTCAAATTATTAATGATATCTTAGAAAAATGAGAATTGATATAATAACTGCCTTACCAGATTTACTTAAAAGTCCTTTTGAGACATCTATACTTAAAAAAAGTATAGATTTAAAACTAATAGATTTACACATTCACAACCTAAGAGATTTCACAAAAGACAACTATAAAACAATTGACGATAACCAATTTGGTGGTGGAGCTGGAATGGTGATGATGATTGAACCAATAGATAAATGTATAAATAAATTGAAAACTGAACGCCATTATGATGAAATTATATACATGTCACCAGATGGTGAAAATTTAAATCAAAAAATATCGAACAAAATATCTTTATTGAATAATATTATTATTCTTTGCGGTCACTATAAAGGAGTTGATCAGCGTGTAAGAGATCATTTGATAACAAGGGAAATATCTATCGGAGATTATGTGTTAACTGGTGGAGAATTAGCTGCAGCGGTTTTGTGTGACTCTGTAATTAGACTAATTCCTGGAGTGTTAAGCAATGAAACATCTGCCTTAACAGACTCTTTTCAAGATAATCTTTTAGCTCCACCAATATATACTAGACCCAGAGATTATAATGGATGGAAAGTGCCAGATGTATTGTTAAGTGGAGATTTTCCAAAAATAGAAAAATGGAGAGAAGAAGAAGCTGTTGAGGCTACATTAAAGAAAAGACCAAATATTAACGATTAAAAAAATATTGATAAATAACTCTTAAATATTGCATGTTATTAATTTATGTTTATTTTTGCACCCAATTCGAGCTAACCTCTCAACGATAACCGTTCATGTTGTCTCAGAATAATTTTAAAATTATATATAATGAGTTCATTAGTTAAATTTGTACAAGACGAGTTTGTTCCAAAAAACTCTTTTCCAGACTTTGGAGCTGGTGATACAATAACTGTTTATTACGAAATTAAAGAAGGTAACAAAACAAGAACACAGTTTTTTAGAGGAGTTGTACTTCAAAAAAGAGGTAGTGGTAGTTCAGAAACATTTACAATTAGAAAAATGTCTGGATCTATTGGAGTTGAAAGAATATTCCCTATTAACTTACCTGCATTACAAAAAATTGAAGTAAATAAGGCTGGTAAGGTTAGAAGAGCAAGAATTTTCTACTTTAGAAACCTTACAGGTAAAAAAGCAAGAATAAAGGAAGTAAGAAGAAAGTAAATAGCTTATAAACAATTGTTAATAAGACTCGTTTACAAATAGTTAAGATCTTTATTCTATTTTTTCTTGTTTATTTAAAATCATATTATACTTTAGATATAGAATCATGGCTTAATGCAGTTTCGTTTACGAAATGATTGATTCTTAAAAGACGTTCTTTGAAACAATTACTTGGTTACGATCATAATGAGATTTATCTCAGAGATCATGAGGAATTTTACTAAACTTAACGAAAGTATAGCACGTAAAATCCGAAAAATGAATGTAAAAATTCAGAGCGAAAGCTTGAATCTTAACTGAAAGCCATTATAAGCTTATTTATTGCCACTAGCATTAAATAAAATACTTAAAAATGGAATAACTTTGTAATTAAACTGAGATATAAAGGTCCTGTGGAGTAATCTACAGCTCATTACTTTATATTTCAATTGAATCGAATACTCAAAATTATTAAACAGCGCAAGCTCAAAATAATTGGTAGAAATACCACTGAAATTCGAATTCATAAAAAGCCATATTAGTGCAGATTTATCTGCAATAATATGGCTTTTGTTTTTTAATAGTAAATTGATAATTTTTAGAATTTTTCGAAAGGCAATTCATATATTTGTATGATTAAAAAAAATACCCTTAACGTTAAATCAACAGATAATAATGTCAAAAATAATATATACTAAAACTGATGAAGCCCCTGCGCTGGCTACACTGTCCTTATTACCAATTGTAAAAGCATTTACAAAATCATCAAAAATAGTAATTGAAACTAAGGACATTTCTCTTTCAGCAAGAATTTTAGCGAATTTTTCAGAATTTTTATCTGAAGGTCAAAAAATAAATAATGATCTTGAATACTTGGGGAAACTAGTAAAACAACCTCATGCAAATATTATAAAACTGCCAAACATCAGCGCATCTATACCCCAAATAAAAAATGCAATAATAGAATTACAAAAGCTTGGATATAAAATTCCGAAATACCCAAATGACGCTAATTCAGTAATTGAAAAAAAGATTAAAGCAAAATATGATTCCATAAAAGGAAGTGCAGTAAATCCGGTTTTGAGAGAAGGCAATTCAGATAGAAGAGCTCCAAAAGCTATAAAAAATTATGTAAAAAACAACCCTCATTCAATGGGGCAATGGAATAGCAATTCGAAAACCCATGTTTCAACAATGTCCGAAGGTGACTTTAGAAACAATGAAAAATCTTTTACCCTAGATAACAATACTGAGGTTTACATATCGCATACTGATACAGATGGGAAAGAAATATTACTAAAAGATAAATTTAAATTACAAAAAGATGAAATCATAGATGCTTCAGTAATGAGTATTAAAGCTCTTAAATCTTTTTTAGAACAATGTATAGATGATGCTAAAAAAGAAAATGTTTTATTTTCAGTTCATTTAAAGGCTACTATGATGAAAGTTAGTGACCCTGTAATTTTTGGGCATGTAGTCAAAACTTATTTTTCTCAAGTTTTTAAAAAATACGATGATACTATTAAGAAACTAGAAATAAATGTAAATAATGGCTTTGGGCATTTAACTGGTAAAATAAACGATTTAAATAATGAGTTGAAAAATGAAATTATTTCTGAAATTAATATTGCATATAATAAAGGTCCAGAGCTAGCTATGGTAAATAGTGATAAGGGAATAACTAACTTACATGTTCCAAGCGATATAATTATTGATGCTTCAATGCCTGCAATGATAAGAAATTCAGGTAAAATGTGGGATTCAAATGGCAAAGCTAAAGATACTAAAGCAGTAATCCCAGATAGTAGTTATGCTTCTATTTATCAAGCTACAATTGATTTTTGCAAAGATAATGGAGCATTTGATCCAACAACTATGGGTACTGTTCCTAATGTTGGGTTAATGGCTCAAAAAGCAGAAGAATATGGATCTCATGATAAAACATTTGAAATTGATAAATCTGGAACTGTTTGTATAAAAAACAATAAAGGAGAAATATTATTGAGTCATAATGTTGAAAGTGGTGACATTTGGAGAATGTGTCAAGTAAAAGACGGACCCATTCAAGATTGGGTTAAGCTAGCAGTTAACAGAACTAGATTAACAAACACACCTTCAATTTTTTGGTTAGATAATCAAAGACCTCATGATATTGAATTAATAAAAAAAGTTAATTTATACTTAGATGATCATAATACAAGTGGGTTAGATATAAAAATTTTATCTCCATACGACGCAACAAAATTAACATTAAAGAGATTAAAACAAGGAAAAGACACTATATCTGTTTCTGGTAATGTATTAAGAGATTATCTAACAGATTTATTTCCAATTTTAGAAGTTGGAACTAGCGCTAAAATGTTATCAATTGTTCCTTTAATCAACGGAGGAGGGTTATTTGAAACAGGAGCTGGTGGATCTGCCCCAAAACATGTTGAACAGTTAACAAAAGAAAACCATTTGAGATGGGATTCACTGGGAGAATTTTTAGCACTTGGTGTCTCGCTGAATCACCTTGGAATAAAATTTAAAAACTCAAAAGCAATTGTACTAGCAAAATGTCTAGATTTAGCAATTGAAGAACTTTTATTAAATAAAAAATCGCCTTCTAGAAAAAATGGTGAAATTGATAATAGAGGAAGTCATTTTTATCTTTCATTATATTGGGCAAAAGCAATTGCTAAACAGGATATCGATCTCAGCTTGAAGAGTGAATTTGTCAAGCTATTTAAAATTCTTTCTGAAAATGAAATAAAAATATTAAATGAATTAACAAAAGTTCAAGGAAATAAAGTGGATTTAGGAGGTTATTATAAACCAGATTTAATAGCTAGTAATAAAATTATGAAACCAAGTCCTATTTTTAATCAAATTATTAATAATTTATACTCTGTAAATTAAGACTATTGAATAAATTTATTAAAATAACTGAACAAAATTCAAGGTATAACTCTATTGAAAATAAATCTATTGATTTAATACTAAAAGAAATTAATGGAGAAGATCAAACAGTTGCTAAAAGTATTAATAAAGAATTAAAATCGATTAAATCAGTTATTCTTGAAGCAATTAAATGCCTTAAAAATGATGGAAGGCTTTTTTATATAGGCTCAGGAACGAGTGGTAGAATGGGAATTTTAGATGCTTCAGAGTGCCCTCCCACCTTCGGAGTAGATAATAATCTTGTTATTGGTATAATTGCTGGCGGAGATAAAGCTATAAGAAACTCGCAAGAATTTGCAGAAGATTCTACCAATCAAGGTTGGCTAGACTTGAAAGAAAAAAAAATTAATGAGAAAGATTTTGTAATAGGAATTGCAGCATCAGGAACAACCCCTTACGTAGTAAATGCGATAAAAGAATGCAATAAAAATAATATATCTACTGCTTGTATAACTTGCAATAAGAATAGTCCATTAGCAAATGAATCTATATTTCCTATAGAAATAATTGTTGGGCCAGAGTATATTACTGGAAGTTCAAGAATGAAGGCTGGTACTGCTCAAAAAATGATTTTGAATATGATAAGCTCATCAGTAATGATTAAATTAGGTAAGGTAAAAGGCAATTTAATGATTGATATGCAGCTTTCAAATAATAAACTAATAGAAAGGGCAATTAATATGCTGATAAGTTCATTAAACATATCTTATTCTGATGCTAAAATACTAATAACAAAATACGGAAGTGTCAGAAAAGCAATTGACAATTATAATGAATAAAACACAAAAAAAAATAATAAAAAATTTCCCAAAAAAAAATGACAAAAGATTAAAAAAGCTTTACTCAGGTTTACAAATTTTGTGTATTTCTTTAATTACAATCATTAGCGGGCCAATTTTGATTCAAATTGGATTTGTTAAATCTAAAGCTGTAATTAATCTTTACTCCATTTTAGGGGTTTTAGTTTGCGTATTAGCTATTGTATTAATTTATACAGGAATAAAAAAGATAGGAGATTATATTTTTAACAAAAATGTTAGATGATAAATTATATTAAATAAAATTATAAAATTATATTTACTTTTTTAAAGAATTTTTATGATTAATATCACACTAAAAGATGGTTCAAAAAAGAGTTTTCCCAAAGGGATTTCCGTTTTAGATGTAGCTAAAAGCATAAGTGAAGGTTTTGCAAGAAATGTGATTTCTGCGAAATTTAATGATATTATTATTGAAACTACTACTTTTCTAGATACTGATGGATCTTTAGAGCTTTACACTTGGGAGGATGAAAACGGAAAAAAAGCATTTTGGCACTCCTCATCACACATTTTAGCACAAGCTATTCAAGAGCTTTACGACGGAGTTAAACTGACAATAGGACCTGCAATTGATAAAGGTTTTTATTATGATGTTGATTTTGGTGATAAATCAATTTCTGAAAAAGATTTTAAAAATATTGAATCTAAAATGCTAGAAATAGCTAGAGAAAAGCACGATTTTATTATGAGATCAGTAAGTAAAAGTGATGCTTTAAAATTCTATTTATCTAAAAAAAATGAATATAAAGTTGAACTTATAAAAAATCTTAATGATAATGAAATAACATTTTGTGATCATTCAAATTTTACAGATTTGTGTAGAGGTGGGCATATTCCCAACACCGGAATCGTTAAAGCTTTTAAATTATTAAGTGTTGCCGGTGCTTACTGGAGAGGTGATGAAAAAAACAAACAATTAACAAGAGTGTATGCAATATCTTTTCCTAAACAGAAGCTGCTAAATCAGTACTTGGAAAATTTAGAAGAAGCTAAAAAAAGAGATCATAGAAAAATTGGTAAACAATTAGGGTTATTTACATTTTCTCAAAAAGTCGGATTAGGGTTACCTCTTTGGCTTCCTAAAGGAGCTGAATTAAGGTCTAGATTAGAGACCTTTTTAAAGGATGCTCAAAAGAAAGCCGGATATGAAATGGTAATCACTCCCCACATTGGTCAAAAGGAGTTATACATGACATCAGGTCATTATGAAAAATATGGTGAAGATAGTTTTCAGCCAATTGGAACTCCTAAAGAAAATGAAGAGTTTCTTTTGAAACCTATGAATTGTCCACATCACTGTGAAATTTATAACTCATTTAAATTTAGCTACAAAGATCTACCTGTGAGATATGCAGAATTTGGCACTGTTTATAGATATGAACAAAGTGGAGAATTACATGGATTAACTAGAGTGAGAGGGTTTACTCAAGACGATGCGCATATATTTTGTACAGAAGACCAGCTAAATGAAGAATTTAAAAATGTTATTGATTTGGTTCTTTATGTTTTTAGATCTTTAGGCTTTAATAATTTTACTGCTCAAGTTTCTTTAAGAGATTCTGAGAAGTCTGAAAAATACATAGGTAGTGATGAAGTTTGGAAAAAATCTGAAAATGCAATTCTAAAGGCTGTAGAAGACAAAAAGTTAAAATATAAAATTGAAAAAGGAGAGGCGGCATTTTATGGACCTAAACTAGACTTTATGGTAAAGGATGCACTTGACAGAGAATGGCAATTAGGTACAATTCAAGTTGATTATAATCTTCCCGAAAGGTTTGAATTAAACTATAAAGGAAGTGATAACCAACTACATAGGCCTGTGATGATACACAGAGCACCATTTGGAAGCTTGGAGAGATTTATAGCAATTTTATTGGAGAATACAGCAGGCAATCTACCTATTTGGTTAATTCCTGAACAGGTTGCAATTCTTAGTATTAGCGATAAATACGAGAAATACACCAAAAAAGTTTTAAATTTGTTAGAAATTAACGAAATTCGCGCCCTGCTTGACAATAGAAGTGAAACCATGGGAAGGAAAATTCGTGATGCAGAGATAAACAAAACTCCATACATGATTATTATTGGAGAAAATGAAGAAAAAGAAAACTGTATTTCGTTAAGAAAGCACGGTGGTGAAGATTTAGGGAAAATGAGTGTTGATGATTTTGTAAAAATTATAAACAATTCAATAAAAAAAATATTTAATAACTAAAAATTATATACTATAGCAATTAGAAGAAGGAAACCAAGAGGACCTGCAAGGATAATCAAGGTTGACGAACATAGAATAAATAGTAAAATCCTAGCTCCAGAAATAAGACTGGTGGGTGATAACGTTGAAATTGGAGTATATTCAAAATCGAAAGCATTAATAATAGCTGATGAATTGGGTCTTGATCTTGTAGAAATTTCTCCTAAAGCAAACCCTCCTGTCTGTAAAATAGTGGATTATAAAAAATTCCTTTATGAGCAGAAGAAAAGAGAAAAAGTATTAAAGGCTAAGACTACAAAAGTAGTTATTAAAGAAATTAGATTTGGACCTCAGACTGACAATCATGATTATGAGTTTAAAAAGAAACATTCTGAGAAATTTTTAAAAGAAGGTGCTAAATTAAAAGCTTTTGTTTTTTTTAAAGGTAGATCTATTATCTACAAAGATCAAGGAGAAATATTGTTGTTAAGGTTAGCTCAAGATCTAGAAGAAATAGGTAAGGTAGAACAAATGCCAAAATTAGAAGGAAAAAGAATGATAATGTTTATAGCTCCAAAAAAATAAGTAAGTAATAATTAAAATTGACTAAATATGCCAAAAATGAAAACAAAATCTAGTGCCAAAAAACGTTTCAAAGTTACAGGTACTGGAAAAATTAAAAGAAAACATGCTTTCAAAAGCCATATTTTAACTAAGAAATCTAAAAAAAGAAAATTGGCTTTAACACACAGTACATTAGTACACAAAAGTGATGAAGACAACATTAAACAACAATTAAGATTAAAATAGTTTAAAGAAGGTAAATATTAACCATGAATTGGGCTAAAAAGAGTTTTTAAAACCGCCTAACTCAAAAAAACAAAAACAAAATGCCAAGATCAGTAAATTCAGTAGCAAAAAGAGCTAGAAGAAAAAAAGTGTTAAAACAAGCCAAAGGATACTTTGGTAGAAGAAAAAATGTGTGGACAGTAGCAAAGAATGCTGTTGATAAAGCAATGCTTTACGCATTTAGAGATAGAAGAAATAAGAAAAGATCATTTAGAGCACTGTGGATTATGAGAATAAATGCTGCAGCTCGTTTACATGGTATGTCTTACTCTGAATTTATCGGTAAAATGAAGTCAAAAAATATTGACTTGAACAGAAAAGTTTTAGCAGATTTAGCTATGAACAATCCAGAAGCATTTAAAGCTATTGTTGATAAAATAAATTAAAAAGGAAGATCCGAATTATCAGGCAAATTAAATGCCTGATTTGGATCAGGTTTAAAAGTATCATCATTTGCTGCTGCATTCATTTTTGAATGAAACTCGTAGGGAGAATCAAAATCATCTATATTTTCAAACCTACCTAATTCTTTAATAAACTTAAGTCTCAAATTATCTAATCCACCATTTCTGTGTTTAGCTACAATTAATTCGGCTTGGCCATCAGTTGATGATCTATCATCGTCATCCCACTCATCAATTTTATAATATTCTGGTCTATAAATAAAGGATACTATATCTGCATCTTGTTCAATTGCGCCAGATTCACGTAAATCAGATAAAATAGGTCTTTTGCTACCCCCCCTAGTTTCAACAGCTCTAGAAAGTTGAGAAAGAGCTATAACAGGGATACTTAATTCTTTTGCTAGTGCTTTAAGGTTTCTTGAAATAGTAGATATTTCTTGTTCTCGATTACCACTTTTATTATTACCTCCGATAGTCATTAATTGTAAGTAATCTACAATCAATAATTTTATTCCGTGTTGGGAGGAAAGACGTCTAGCTTTTGCTCTCAAATCAAATACAGACAAAGAAGGAGAATCATCGATAAAAAGAGGAGCTTTTTCTAAGCTCTTAACTTTAACGTTTAATTGTTCCCATTCATGTTTTTCTAATCTGCCAGTTCTTAACTTTTCAGAAGATAAACCTGTTTCTGACGAAATTAATCTTGTGATTAATTGAACAGAAGACATTTCTAAAGAGAAAAAACCTACAGGAATATTCTGATTGACTGCAATATTCCTTGCCATAGATAGTGTTAATGCAGTTTTACCCATACCAGGTCTGGCAGCAATAATGATTAAATCACTTTCTTGCCAACCAGAAGTTAATTTATCAATTTTATCAAAGCCTGATGGAATACCGCTCAGACCATCTTTATTTGAGATAGCTTCAATTTTTTTCTTTGCTTGAATAACTAAACTCTGAGCAGTTTCTGAAGATTTTTTTATATTTCCCTGAGTTACATCATAAAGTTTTGCTTCAGCCTTATCTAACAAATCAAAGACATCTTTAGTTTCATCATAAGATTCTTCAATAATTTCATTAGAAATTTTAATTAAACTTCTTTGTATATATTTTTGTAATATAATTCTAGCATGAAATTCAATATGGGCAGAAGAGGAAACCTTTTGAGTTAGAGATATTAAGTAAAAGTCTCCACCAGCTAATTCTAACCTATTATCTTTTTTTAATTGAGAAGATACTGTAAGAAGGTCAATTGGTTCACTATTTTCAAACAAAGAAAGTATTGCTTCAAATATATATTGATGACTTTCTTTATAAAAAGCTTCAGAATTTAATATATCTATAACCTCATCAACCCCTTTTTTATCTATCATCATAGCACCTAGTACTACTTCTTCTAAATCAATTGCTTGAGGTGGTATTTTACCTTTTTCTAAATTAATAATTGAGTTTCTGTCTACTCTCAAGTTTTGATAAGGTTTTGTTTGCTTCATAAAGCTAAGTTAATTAAATAATGAAATGAAAAATAGAATAAAAAACTTAACTTTTTAACTTGTAGTAAACATTATTGTTGTTAATAAAAGTTAGAAATTGTTAATATAGGTTAGAATTCATTTAACCATTAAAAACTCCCATAGAGGAATATTTATCCATTCTCTTAATAACTAAATCTTTAGAAGATAAATCTTGAAATTCTGAATATGCTTTAACTATAGCATCACGTACATTAAGAAATGTTTTTTCTCTGTCATTATGTGCACCGCCCAAAGGCTCTTTAATAACATGATCAACAAGTTTCATTTTTTTCATGTCTTTGGCAGTTAACTTTAAAGCAGATGCAGCTTGTTCTTTATATTCCCAACTTCTCCATAAAATTGATGAACAAGATTCTGGTGAAATAACTGAATACCAAGTATTTTCTAACATTAAAACTTTATCACCAACCCCAATACCTAAGGCACCGCCAGAAGCTCCTTCACCAATAATAACAGTTATTATAGGAACTTTTAACCTAGTCATTTCTAATATGTTTCTTGCTATAGCTTCTCCTTGACCTCTCTCCTCTGCTTCTAAACCAGGGTAAGCACCGGGTGTGTCAATTAAAGTTACAACAGGAATATTAAATTTTTCGGCAGATTTCATTAATCTTAAAGCTTTTCGATATCCTTCAGGGTTAGCCATACCAAAATTTCTATACTGTCTAGTTTTAGTATTAAAGCCTTTTTGCTGACCTATAAACATAAATGACTGATCAAAAATTTTACCAAGTCCTCCAATCATAGCTTTATCGTCTTTGAAGTTTCTATCTCCATGAAGTTCTAAAAAAGAATCTCCAAAAATAGCAGTAATATAATCAAGAGTATAAGGTCTGTCAGGGTGTCTTGACATTTGAACTCTTTGCCATGGAGTTAAATTACTGTAAATGTCTTTTTTAGTTTGCTTTAATTTATTTTCAATTTGCTCATAAGTTTCGGAAACATCTACATCACTCTTTTCACCAATAACCTTACAGTCATTTAATTGGTCTTCAAGTTCTTTAATAGGTAATTCAAAATCTAAATAATTCATAAGAATAGTTTATAAAACAAATATAAAAACTTTGACGAGGATTAGATATTATGAAGATGTTTTTTTATTATTCTTAATCTTTAAAATAGAATTAATAATAATTGTAGATATAATAATTAGTGTTCCAATATAAAATGAAAATTCCATTTTTTCAGTATCAGGAAAAATAAAAATCGCCAATAAAATTCCGTATACAGGCTCTAAATTATAAGTTAAAACTAATGTATATGGACTTAAAAATTTTAAAATATAAATTGAAGCTATAAATGCATAAGCTGTACAGATAGATCCTAAGATAAACACATACAAATAATCATAACTAAAAAATGAGGAAATGGTTAAATCACTTAAATTATCTGAAAAAATTAAGTATAATAATATGAAAACCACACCAGAGAGAAATTCATAAAAAGATATCAAAAAAGGATTGTTCTTTTGAACTAATTTCCCATTAAATACAGAAAAAAGGGATGCTAATAACGCAGATACTATTCCCAACAACACACCAACAAAACTGTTAATATTTGCCTTTAAAATTATAAAAACACCAAACACAACAACACAACCCAAGATAATCTCCACAGGTTTTATTTTTCTTTTAAAAAATATAGGCTCTAATAAAGAAGCAAAAAAAGCACCAGTAGAAAACATGGCTAAAGTTATTGATATATTTGATTGTTCTATCGCTTCGAAAAAAGTAATCCAATGAAGGGCAATTATAATACCAGCTAAAGAGAAATTAAAAAAATCTCTTAAATTAATTTTAAAATCATATTTACGAAAAATTAAAAATAAAAACGTCAGAACAAGAGCAATAAGCATTCTATGCCAAACTAATGAGATAGAGCCTAAAGAAATTGCTTCACCTAGTATAGCAGTAAATCCTGCTATAAAAACTAAAAAATGAAGATGAAGATAATGTTTTAGGTTATTTTTTTGCATTGTATAATAAATAAATTGCAAGAATACCAAATAAAATATTAGGTAACCATACTGCTAAAATTGGAGAGAAGTCAGATTGTTGAGCCATTACCCCAAATACCTTGTCAAAAAATACAAATATCATAGCTACAACTATTCCAAAAGCTAAATTAATTCCAGTCCCTCCTCTTCTTTTTACAGAGGAAACAGAAAAAGCTATAATAGTTAAAATAAAAACAGAGAAAGGTATACTCCACTTCTTATACTTAACAAGTTGATATCTACCAATATTTGAAGATCCTCTGAGTTTTTCTTGTTCAATAAAAGATACTAGTTCTGGGTAACTTAAAGTTTCTGCGATATACTTAATTGGAAGTAAATCCTTTAATTTAAAAGCAAATGATGTATCAAGTTTTCTTTTCTTAATCAAGATATCATTTTCTTTACCAATTATTCTTTTGGTGTAATTAGAAAGTCTAAACAAACTATCAGAGGGAAGATAACGTATATTACTAGATTCAATTTTATATTTTAAAATATTATCTTCAAAATGCTCCAAGGTAAAATTAGATCCAACATTACTTTTTGGATTAAATTGACTTAGATAAATGTAATCATTTGGGCTAATTTGTCTGTATATATTTTGACTGTCATAACTCTTTTTAGAACCTTTTAAATATTTATATGAGAACTCATTAAAATCTTTACTAGCATTTGGAACAATAAATAATCCAAACAAAAATGCGATTATAGCAATAATTAATGCACCTAAAAGGTATGATCTTAAAAATCTAAAAAAAGATATGCCAGAACTTAGAAAAGCTATCACTTCTGTGTCAGATGCTAATTTTGAAGTGAACCAAATTACTGAAAGAAATAAAAAAAGTGGTAGTAATGAATTAGAAAAATAAATTGTAAAATTGAAATAATATTCAGCTACAAGATTAAACGGAACTTCGTTAGCTAAAATCTTATCAATATTATCAGCAAGATTGACCACGATAGCAATGGGAATAAATAATAATTGAATAGTAATAAAAGTACTTAAGTACTTTTTTAATATGTACCAATCTAAAATTTTCATTAATTATAACCTATTACTTAATTTTTTAACCATTATGCTTTTCCAATCTACAAAATTTCCTTCAATAATTCTTCTTCTAGACTCTTTAACTAACCAATTATAAAACCCAAGATTATGTATAGTAGAAATCTGTTTGGCCAATAACTCATTTACTGAAAATAAGTGTTTTAAATAAGCTTTTGAATAATCTGTGTCAACATAAGTATGAGCCATTGTATCTAAGCTACTAAAATCATTCTTCCATTTACTGTTTTTTATATTTATAGTTCCTTCAGAGGTAAATAACATTCCATTTCTTGCATTTCTAGTAGGCATTACACAATCAAACATATCGACCCCTAAACTAATATTTTCCAGAAGATTAATTGGAGTTCCTACACCCATTAAATATCTTGGTTTTGACTTTGGTAAAATTTGACATACTAAATCAGACATTTCATACATTTCTTCAGCAGGCTCTCCTACAGACAGACCACCAATAGCATTTCCAAAACAGTTAGAATCTGCAATATATTCTGCAGACATTTTTCTTAAGTCTTTGTATACACTACCTTGAATTATAGGAAAAAAAGCTTGTTCATAATCATATAAGAAAGGGGTAGTTTTTAATTTATCAATACACCTGTCAAGCCATCTATGGGTCATATGCATTGACTTTTTTGCATATTCAAAAGTACAAGGATAAGGGGGGCATTCATCAAAAGCCATAATAATATCTGCGCCAATTTTTCGTTGAATCTCCATGACATTTTCTGCTGTAAATTCGTGAATACTTCCATCTATATGGCTTTTAAACTTAACTCCTTTTTCATTAATTTTTCTATTGGCAGCAAGAGAATAAACTTGATAACCACCCGAATCTGTCAAAATATTTCTATCCCAGTTGATAAACTTATGAATACCACCAGCTTTGTTGATAATGTCTATGTTAGGTCGTAAATAAAGGTGATATGTGTTAGCTAAAATTATATCAACATTTATATCATTTTTAAGTTCTCTTTGATGAACTCCTTTTACACTACCGATAGTTCCAACAGGCATAAAAATTGGAGTCTCGATATTTCCGTGATCAGTATTAATTACCCCAGCTCTAGCAGATGATTTAGAGTCTGTTTTAATCAGGTCAAATTTCATAAAAATTAGTTTAAACAAATATAAATAACATAAATCCAATATTCATCCATAAAACTTAAATGTTAGTAAATCAAATACATTGTTGATAAAAGCTTAACTCTCTATGATACTAAACTTATATATTAAATTAATTTTACGGATATATTCAAAAAAATGAAAGAACTTCAAAAATTGACAATACAAGTAAGAAGAGACATCTTAAGAATGGTACATAAAGTGAATTCAGGTCACCCTGGTGGATCTTTAGGTTGTACAGAATTTCTAGTGGTTCTTTATAAAAAATTAATGAACAGAAAATTAACTTTTGAGATGAATGGATTTGATGAAGATTTATTTTTTCTTTCTAATGGACATATTTCACCTGTATTTTATAGTGTTCTTGCAAGAGTAGGATATTTTGATGTAGATGAACTTAATAGCTTTAGGTTATTAAATTCAAGACTACAAGGACACCCAACTACTCACGAGGGCCTTCCAGGTGTTAGAATTGCCTCTGGATCACTTGGCCAGGGTCTTTCTGTTGCTTTAGGTGCTGCAGAAGCTAAAAAACTCAACAATGATAATAATTTAATTTATAGTCTTCACGGAGATGGAGAGTTACAAGAAGGACAAAATTGGGAAGCTATAATGTATGCATCTGCAAAAAATATTGATAATATTATTGCGACTATAGATTTAAATGGAAAACAAATTGATGGATCTACAGATGACGTACTACCAATGGGAAGTTTAAAAAATAAATTTGAATCTTTTGGCTGGATAGTAGTTGAAATAGAAAATGGTAATAATATTCAAGATATTGTAAGCGGAATGCAAAAGGCTAAAAGTCTAACAAAAAACAAAAAACCTGTTTGTGTATTATTAAAAACAATGATGGGTAATGGTGTAGATTTTATGATGCATACACATGCTTGGCATGGAAAAGCTCCAAATGATGAGCAACTTGAAAGTGCATTAGCACAAAACCCAGAAACATTAGGAGACTATTAATAAAAACTGCAAAATAGAATATGAAAAAATATACATACACACAGAAAAAGGATACTAGAAGCGGTTTTGGTGCAGGTTTAGCAGAATTAGGGAGAACTAACTCTAATGTTGTAGCTCTTTGTGCCGATTTAATTGGATCATTAAAAATGAATGAATTTATTGATGAAAATCCTGAAAGATTTTTTCAAATTGGAATAGCTGAAGCTAATATGATGGGAATTGCAGCTGGATTAACAATTGGAGGTAAAATTCCTTTTACAGGAACTTTTGCAAATTTTTCAACTGGAAGAGTATATGATCAAATTAGACAATCTATCGCCTATTCAAATAAAAACGTAAAAATATGTGCATCTCATGCAGGGTTAACTTTGGGTGAAGATGGTGCTACACACCAAATTTTAGAAGATATTGGGCTTATGAAAATGTTACCAGGTATGGTGGTTATCAATACTTGTGATTATAATCAAACCAAAGCTGCAACAATTGCAATAGCAAAATATGATGGACCTGTTTACTTAAGGTTTGGAAGACCCTCTGTACCAATTTTTACTGACGAAAAACAAACTTTTGAAATTGGAAAAGCTGTTAATTTAACAGATGGAAGTGATGTTACTATTGTAGCTACTGGCCACTTAGTTTGGGAAGCATTACAAGCATCCGAAAAATTATTTGAAAAAGGAATATCTGCTGAAGTAATAAACATTCATACTATAAAACCATTAGACAAAAATGCTATTTTAGAATCAGTTAAAAAGACTGGCTGCATAGTAACTGCCGAAGAGCATAACTATCTAGGTGGTTTAGGTGAATCAGTGTCAAGAGTATTAGCACTAGAACACCCTACTCCTCAAGAGTTTGTTGCTACAAATGATACATTTGGAGAATCAGGGACACCAACTCAACTAATGGAAAAATATGGATTAAACGCAAATTCAATTATAGATAAAGTAAATAAAGTTTTGAAAAGAAAATAATTTAAATTTATTTCTAACTTTTAATTTATTGTCAGTTCAGATGTATTTAATTCATTAACGACATCTAAGCCATCTCCTATATCATAAAAATCTACTGTTACAAAGTTGGGGAATTTATTTTTTAGATTTTTACAGATTAAAATATGATTCATTAAGTATTTAAATGAATTTACATTTTTAGCATTATTTTTATTTCCTGTTAATGAAGTAATAAAATGGTTGAAAATAAAAAGACTATTTGTTGGATTCCCTCTATTAAAATCACAATTGATCTCACCGTACTTATTTTCTACAGCAAAATCCCACATGTAGTGGTACCAACTTTGTTTTGCATTTGCATCATTTTGATCAGAAAGTATTACTAACCTTTTATCATAATTAATCATTGTTTGTAATTTTGGCCATGATGAATTAGCATCTTGAATGTGTAAATATTTAAATAACCCAACTTTATTAATTTCATTTTCTATAGCATTTGATGAAGTATATGACTCTAATATTATGGTAATTATTTCATTTGGATTATTATCTAAAAAATATTTGATATCATTTAAATAAATAGATAGTGGTTTTGAACCCAAAAATTTATAAGCATGATATACAACAGTAGTTCCATTATCATCATACACATCAATCATTAGTCCACGAACACCATTGATAAGCTGATCGGATATGTTGGATATCTGATTTGGAAAAAGATAACTATCTTGTTTTGAATTAAAAGCATTATGGGTAGTAAGATAGGCTACTTCATTATACCTCTTGTCACAAAGATCATATGAACCATTACACTGACCATAAAAGTTAAACGAAATAAAATATAAAAAGAAAAATATATATTTATACACTAATTAATCGTTTCTTGAAGCTGAATCATCAACATCCAAGTAATTTGGAATTCCATCACCATCTGTGTCGTCATTAGTTGGGTCTCCATCACCAATATCGTTAGTTGGATCTCCATCTCCATCTCGATCAACTGAAAGATCTGTGTCTGGTTCCAAATCCTCATCAATTGTTAAAGTACCATCATTGTCATCATCACTGTCAACAAAATCGTAAAAAGTATCCCCATCGGTATCATCATCGGTTAAATCCAAATTTCCGTTTAAATCTTCTATAAAAGAAGGAACGTTGTCTGAATCATGGTCGTTACTTTCCATTTGGAAACAAGAAAACTTAAAAGACAAACAAGAATAAACTGGAATTGAACCAGCAGCACTGGAGTAATAAGCTAAGCCAGAAGGAATAAACATAACACCAATGCCAGGGTTTGTATAGCTAACTGTACCATCAGAATTAACAGAATAATCCTCAGCTGTGTTAAATTCAGGCAAAATCCTCCCCCAACCTGCAACAACTGCTGTTAAATCGAAAACCACGGGAGAGAATGTATTATCAAATACCTCTCCATCCAATAGATTACCTTCATAATTAACTCTAACCTTATCTGAAAAATTTGGGGAATCTTCTCCTCCTCCTTGATTTAAATTTAAATAATAGTAATCATACTCTGTATCTTCGTAAACAGTTGAGCCTGTAATAACATCGTCGATTAATAATGTGTTTATATCAGGATCTGGTAAAACACCATCTTCATCGAGAGGAGTAATAACAATATCATTAATAGTAAAACTAGACATTTGTGAAAGCTCACCAGAATTATAGAAATGAGTTTCTAAATAATTATTTAATATAGAATCATCGACAACTTGCTGAATAGCTCTATCAACTTCTGGGATAGAAATAAGGCCATCGTCATCAGGGGGACAAGAAAACAATAGAAATGTTAAAACTAGTGATATAAAAAAATAAATCTTATTCTTCATTATTATTATTTAATTTTATGTCCGCAAGATACAATTAAATAATTTTTTTTATATTAAGTTTATCCATATTTTGAGAAAAAAATTATCTTCTTTAAATCAATATAATTATACAAAATAACAGCACCAATGAAAAAAAAAACAATTCTTAATCAAGATCAAATAAATCAAAAAATATCAAGAATTGCACATCAGATTATAGAATGTAATATTGGTGAAAAAGAAGTTATTATTGCAGGGATTGAAAAAAATGGATTTATAATAGCTACCAAGCTTAAACAAATTCTAGCAAATATTTCTGACATAAAAATAACAACCTGCAGTGTTAATATAAATAAAGAAAATCCATTGGATAAAGTAACCACTTCATTAGATAAAAATTATTATTTAAATAAATCCCTAGTATTGGTTGATGATGTATTGAACTCTGGAGCAACTCTAATATATGCTGTTAAACATTTTTTAAACACAGAAACTAAACAAATCAAAACAGCTGTGTTGATCAACAGAAATCATAAAAAATATCCAGTAAAAGCAGATTTCAAAGGGATTTCCTTATCTACTACTACTGTAAGTCATGTTAAGGTCAGATTTACAAATAATAATGCAGAAGCATTCTTAAGTTGATAAATTTACTATTTCATTAGCAATCTCTTCTTTATCTTTAAAATCACATTGAATAACATTTGAAGCTTGATTGTAGTAATAATTTCTTTCAAATAAATGTTTTGCTATATAATCATTCATAGAATCTAAATTATCAAAGTCTGAGAGAATAGGTCTTGATGATTTATTATTGATTAATCTCTTTGATAAAACTTTAATTGAATATTTTAAAAAAAAGGATTTGGAGTTTTTAATTAAAGCTAAATTATCAGAATAACAGGGTGTCCCTCCACCAAGTGATAATATAATGTTGTCATATTTAGACATAATCAACTCTAAGGAGTCAGATTCAATTTTTCTAAAATAAATTTCACCCTTTAATAAAAATAAATCGGAAATAGTCAGATTTGTTTTTGATTCTATGTATGAGTCTAAGTCTATAAATCTTTTACCAGTAACTTTAGAAATAATTTTTCCAATAGTTGTTTTTCCACAGCCCATATATCCTAATAAAACTATATTCATATCAATTTTTAAGTTAATTGTTATTTATAAAAAAATGTATTAGAATTAATATTTAATATTATCAAAAAAAATCATTGTAATATAAATTAAACATTTTATATTTGCAGCCTTATTGAAATAAATAAGACCTGGTAGCTCAGTTGGTAGAGCATCTCCCTTTTAAGGAGAGGGTCCTGGGTTCGAGCCCCAGCCAGGTCACAAAAAATCTCATCAAAATTGATGAGATTTTTTTTTAATTTTTGGGTTTCAATCTTCCTGGCGTATAAGGAGCTTTCATTATTTTTAATTTATTTTCAATTTCCTTTATATCAACTTCCAATATATTTTTAATTTTATTAAATATTGGAATAAACTCTTCTTTAGCAATTTCAAAACTTTCAAGATGTGTTTTAGTAGGTGATGAAGTTGAATATTTTTGTTCATATAATAGAGACATTAATCTTCCATATGCTGTAGGAACTTCTTGAATATCTAGCTTACTTTTTAACGAATTTCCATAAAATCTAGTATTAATCGATTTAATTTTGAAATCAGTATTAAAAATTAGTTTTGATAATTCATCATAAGGAGCTTCAACTAGCTTAATTGCTTCTTTAAAATATTTAATTTTATTAGAAGCATCTCCTAACATTTTTGCAGCAGAAAGCATTTCTCCCTCAAGACTTGAAACTTTTCTTTGAAAGATTACCTTTTCAGTCCTGTCTAACGCAGGCATTGAGGTATTATTTAATGCTACTACATTAAAAAACACTGGGTTAACTAATTTCTTAAATGCAGATCCATTAAATAAATCCAACTCGATAGAATATTTTCCTGGATTTACTAAAGTTCCTTCTGAAACACCAGCAAAAGGATTATAAAAACTAGATTCAGCAAAACTAACTGGTACTTTTTCTTCATATCTAAGATCCCATTGAAAACGTTGTATACCCATTTTTGGAGATTTAAATACTTTTTTAACGACCAATCCGTCTGAGTTCTTAATGGTGAAAATCAATTGATCCTTAAATTCGTTGGATTCACTGTATAAATTTTCATAAGATGGGTAACTTACATCTTTATTGTTTTTAATTAACTCTTTTTCACTTTTTTGTCTTACGGATTTCAAAGAGCTAAAATTATCATTATGAAAGTATGTTATCATTGCTACTGGACCTAAATTTGTAGCAGAATAAAAATTATCTCCTTGAAAAGCTTTTCCTGGGAGACCTAAAGGCATACTTTTTTCCCACATCAATGGATCTCTTACATCAAAAATATTAGAGTTAGTGGATGAGTAATAATCTTCAACAGATCTCAAAGAAGAATAATCATCAAGTACATAAAAACCTCGTCCAAAAGTTCCAAGTACTAAATCATTTTCTCTTTCTTGTATTGTAATATCTCTAACTGCAATAGTAGGTAATCCATTACCAAGTTCTTTCCATCTGTCACCAGAATTTGGGGAAAAAAATACTCCAAATTCTGTTCCGCAAAATATCAAATCTTTATCAACATGATCCTCTTCTATTGAATAAACACTACCTCTTTCAGGAAGATTATTTGAAATTGATTCCCAAGTTTTACCTTGATCTGAGGATTTATATATATAAGGTTTGAAATCTCCAAATTTATGATGATTAAATGCGACATAAATAACATTTATATCATGTTTAGATAAATAAACACTATTAGTGTAAGATAAACTTGGAACGCCTTTAATCTTATCAATTTTAGTCCAACTTTGACCACCATTTTTTGTAATCTGAATTAGACCATCATCAGTTCCAACTGCAATTAAATTAGAATCTAATGGAGATTCTGATAATGAAACAATAGTTCCATAGGGAGAAGTTGAACCATTCTTGGCAACTGCATCCATACTTAAGACCCTACCATAAACTTTAAGTTCATTTCTATTAATTTTTCTGGAAAGATCATCACTGATAACCTCCCAACTGTTTCCATAATCATCAGATTTAAAGACTTTATTTGCTGCAAAATATAATCTTCCACTTTTATGTTTACTAACAGCTAATGGGGCGTCCCAATTCCATTTATAATCTAACTCATCTTTTCTAGCTATTGGCTTGATGCCAACTTCCTCTCCACTTAATTTATCATATCTAACTAACCATCCATACTGTGACTGTGCATAAACAATATTTGGATTATCTGGATCAACTTGAGATTCAAATCCATCTCCTCCATGTGTGATAAACCAATCTTGATTTGTTATCCCATGAGCAGTTTTAACTCTAGAAGGACCTCCAATACTAAAATTATCTTGTGTACCGCCGTATATATTATAAAAGGGTTTAGCGTTATCTACTGCTACTTTATAAAATTGAGTCACAGGTAAGTTTTCTTTAAAATCCCAATTTTTTGCATTATCAAATGTTTCATAAATACCACCATCACATCCAACTAACCAATGAGAATTATTGTTAGGATTAATCCACATCGCGTGATTATCAACATGTTTAAAATCTTCACCAACATTTTTAAAAGTTTTACCTCCGTCGAGAGTAACTGACATCCAAGTATCCATTGTGTAAACAACATCTTGATTAACAGGATCCGCAAAAATTTCTTGATAATAATTACCGCTTGTAACTTTATTGCTTTGCTTTACCCAAGTCTCTCCTCTATTAGTTGATTTGTAAAAACCGCCTTTTCTCTCAGCAGCCTCAACAATTGCATAAATTATTTCTGGATTTGCGTCAGAAATATCCATTCCAATTCTTCCTATTTCAACATTAGGAAGACCTTTATTAATTTCTTTCCATGTTATACCACCATCTTTTGATTTGTGTATCCCAGACCCTGGACCTCCACCAACATACGTATAAACATGTCTTCTTCTTTGATGACTTGTAGCATATAAAACATCTGGATTTCTAGGGTCCATATGTATTTCGTTAAACCCTGTATGCTCATCGATATATAGTATCTTATTCCATGTATTTCCACCATCTTCAGTCTTGTAAATACCTCTATCCCCACCATTGCTCCATAATGGTCCGTATGCTGAAACATATACAACATCAGAATTATCAGGGTGAACTAAAATATTTCCAATATGTTCAGAATTTTTAAGTCCCATGTTTTTCCATGAATTACCTCCATCAAGAGATTTATAAATTCCATCACCATATGCGACAGATCTTTGATTATTATTTTCTCCGGTACCAACCCAAACAGTATTGGTGTTATTTGGATCAATTGTAACACAACCAATAGAATATGAGGACTCATTATCAAATACAGGAGTATAATCCAGACCCCAATTTGAAGTTTTCCATACACCACCAGACGAAACGGCTACATAATATTCGAATGGTTTACTAGGGTTAATTGCTAGATCAGAAATTCTACCAGAAGTTAGAGATGGACCTACACTTCTCCATTTGAGACCATTTAAACTGATTTTGTCTAATGGATCACTTTGATTTTTATCTTTGTCTTTGTTTGCAAAGGAAATATTAGAACAAATAAATAATGTTAAAGTAAAGTATATAAATTTTTTCATGTAATAAATTTTAATTTTGATGCCAATTTAAGAAATATTACATAATGTTAAATAAATAATAAAAAAATATATTTAGATAAAATCTTGCATACTAATGACTTAATATATTTTATATTTGTTCTTCTAATTTTTTTGCGTACGTGGCGGAATTGGTAGACGCGTTAGGTTGAGGGCCTAATGACTTATTTAGTTGTGGAAGTTCGAGTCTTCTCGTACGCACAGAATTTATTTTATGAAAAAAAGTATTTCAATTGTTGGCTCAGGTTTTTCTTCATTGTCTGCTGCGTGTTATCTTGCAAAAATGGGGCATGATGTCCAGGTTTTTGAAAAAAATAATGATCTAGGTGGTAGAGCCAGACAATTCAAAGAAAATGGTTTTACTTTTGATATGGGCCCTAGCTGGTATTGGATGCCTGATGTGTTTGAAAGATTTTTTAAAGATTTTGATTTTCAAGTAAAAGATTTTTATACACTAAAAAAGTTAAATCCTGCTTATCACGTGTATTTTGGTAAAAATGATTTCATTGCAATTCCAGATTCTCTAGATAAGATTTATCAAGTTTTTGAAAATGAAGAAAAAGGAAGTGCAGCAAAACTTAAAAAGTTTATATCTAGAGCTGAAGATAATTATAAAATAGCTGTAACAGATATGCTATATAAGATGCCTGGCCTATCTCCATTGGAACTGATATCTTTTGATACTATAAGACGCGTTAGGTATTTTTTAAGCAATATAAAAAAGGAAGTACATAAAGACTTTAAAAACCCTAAACTTAGATCAATTTTAGAATTTCCAGTTTTGTTTTTGGGTGCTGAATCATCAAATACTCCAGCTTTTTATAATTTCATGAATTATGCAGATTTTGGTTTAGGTACTTGGCAACCAACAAATGGATTTTATGATGTAGTAAATGCAATGATTAGTATTGGAAAGTCACTTGGGGTGAAATATCATAACAATTCTAATATAGATAAGATAATAACTCATAAAAGTCATGCAACTGGAATTAATGTTAATGGTAAAGTAATAAATTCAGATATAGTATTGTCAGGAGCAGATTATAATCATACTGAGAAACTTCTTCCTGAAAATTTAAGACAATACTCTGAAAAGTATTGGTCAAAAAGAGTTCTAGCTCCATCATCCCTATTATTTTATCTTGGTTTTGATAAAAAATTAAATAATCTGGCTCATCATAACCTGTTTTTTGACACTGATTTCAATTTACACTCTAAAGAAATATATAAAAATCCGAAATGGCCATCTGAGCCTTTGTTTTATGCTAACTTTACTTCAATAACCAATGAACATACGGCCCCCAAAGGATGTGAAAATGGTTTCATTTTAATTCCTCTAGCACCGGGGTTAAAAGACACTCAAGAACTAAGAGATAAATATTTTAATATAGTTATGGATAGAATTGAGTCAATAACTGAGCAAAAAATCAAAAAAAGCATTATTTATAAGAAATCTTTTTGTGTAAGTGATTTTGTTGATGAATACAATTCATATAAGGGAAATGCGTATGGATTAGCAAATACGCTGCTCCAAACTTCATTTTTAAGACCTAAACTAAAAAGTAAACTAGTTAAAAACATGTATTTTACAGGTCAATTATCTGTACCTGGTCCTGGAGTACCACCAGCAATAGTTTCAGGAAAACTTGTTGCTGATTTGATAAATAATAAATAAATTGTATTAGCTTTAACCTAAATTATTTTTTTTATGAAAAGTATTTTTGATGATGTTTCTAATGATTGCAGCAAAATTGTAACTAAAACCTATAGTACTTCATTTTCACTAGCTACAAAAATGTTGTCTAAGAAAATACGTCAACACATTTATAACATCTACGGATTTGTTAGGTTTGCTGATGAAATTGTAGACTCCTTTCATGATTACAACAAGGAAATGTTATTTAAAGATTTTTCTTCAGATTTAGAAAAATCTCTAAAAAATAAAATTCATTTAAATCCAATTTTAAATTCTTTTCAGGCTACTTACCACAAGTTTAACATAGATAAAGATCTTGTTGATTCTTTTATGAGTAGTATGAAGAAAGATTTATACAAAACAAAGTATATGTCAAATCAAGAATACGAGGATTATATATACGGCTCTGCAGATGTAGTTGGACTAATGTGTTTAAAAGTATTTGTAAATGGAAATACAAAAAAATATGAGGAATTAAAGTCTTTTGCTATGAGACTTGGTTCTGCATTTCAAAAAGTTAATTTTTTAAGAGATTTGAAAGATGACTTCGAAGTCTTAAATAGAACATACTTCCCAAATACTGATTTAAACCAATTAGATGAAGAATCAAAAATTAAAATTATTGGCGAAATTGAAGAGGATTTTAAAGAAGGGTTAAATGGAATAAAAAAACTACCAATTGAAGCTAAATTTGGTGTTTTCATGGCATATAGATATTACAGTCAATTATTAAAAAAATTAAAAAAAACCCCAGCATTAGATATTAAGAATACTAGAATTAGAGTACCTAATTATAAAAAAATTGAACTACTCACTAGAAGTTATGTTAAATACCAACTTAATCTATTATAAACTATTATGAATATAATTTTTTGGCTTATTACATTTTTTGTCACATTTTTTACTATGGAATTTATGGCATGGTTTACACATAAATACATAATGCATGGTTTCCTTTGGAGTGTACACAAAGACCATCATCATAAAAATCATGATAGTTGGTTTGAAAGAAACGATCTTTTCTTTATTTTCTATGCCGTAGTTAGTATGAGCTGTTTCTACCTTTGGAGTTATGAAGGATTTTGGTATGGCTTGCCAATTGGATTTGGAATAATGGCATACGGTGCATCTTATTTTATAGTGCATGATATTTTTATACATCAAAGATTTAAACTTTTCAGAAAAGCTAACAACTGGTATGCTAAAGGAGTTAGAAGAGCACATAAAATACATCACAAAAATATTGGCAAGGACAAAGGAGAATGTTTTGGAATGCTAGTTGTTCCACTAAAATATTTTAAATAATAGTAATGTGAAATATGATTTTATTATTGCTGGGTCAGGTTGTTCAGGATTGAGTCTCTTGTATAAAATACTACAAACTCCATCCTTACAAAATAAATCTATTCTAGTTATTGATAAAGATCAAAAAAAAAATAATGATCGAACTTGGTGTTTTTGGGAGAAAAACCCTGGTTCTTTTGAGTCAATTGTTCACGCTAGATGGAATACCTTAGAATTTATTTCTGATAACCTAAAAAAGAAAGTAGATTTAGGTCCATACACCTATAAAATGATTCAAGGAATCGATTTTTACAATTTTGTTTTTAAATATGCTAAAAAATTTAAAAATGTAATATTCTTACAAGATTCAATTACTGATATAGATTCAAAATTTAATGAAGCTTTAGTAATTACAAGAAAAAATACTTACTCTGCAAAATATGTATTTAATTCTACAAACTTTTTTAATCCAAAAATTAACAAACAAAATTCTTTATTACAGCACTTTAAAGGGTGGAATATTAGAACAGTTGATCCAGTCTTCAATTCAAAAGTTGGTAGACTTATGGACTTTAGTATATCACAAGAAAATGGCACTACATTTATGTATGTTTTGCCGTCTTCGTCCACAGAAGCCTTAGTAGAATACACGTTATTTAGTCCTAGCACTCTTAAGCAAGAAACGTATGTTAGAGAGTTAAAAAAGTACATAAAAGAGGTGTTAAAAATTAAAAAATACACAATTGAACATGAAGAATTTGGAATTATTCCAATGTCTTTGGCAAAGTTTAAACAAAATCCAAAAATGAATGTTATTAATATTGGAACTTCAGGTGGATATACTAAAGCAAGTTCAGGTTATACATTTCAATTCATTCAAAAAAATGTTTTTGAAATAGTTGAAAATCTTAAAAAAGGAAACACTCCTGTTCAAAATCTGTCTTTTAAAAATAAAATATATCGATGGTATGACAGAACTCTTATTAATGTTTTGCTAACAAAAAAAATGACTGGTAAAGAAGTTTTTACAATTATGTTTAAAAAAAATTCAGCTCAGAATATTTTAGCATTTTTAGGAAACGAAAGTACTATAATTGAAGATATTTCAATTATGAAGAACTTTCCTAAAATACCATTCTTGATTGCAGGAATAAAAAGTTTAAAGTAGAAAAAATGTAGATTAAAAGTAAATTTTGTAGATTATTGCTTTAACCAATTACTAAAAAATTCACACCCCTTGTACTCATTAGCTATTTTAATGTAAGTATCATCAATTTTGGTGTTTTGCCATTTTTCAATCTCCTTTAATTTTTTATTTTGAAGAGCTAGAGCTTGAATTTTTATATAATCTGTGGCAAAATTAGCTTCATGCTCGTCTATTCGATCAGTAACCGTTAATATTTTAAATTTAACAGGGTTTAATCTATCTTCATCTCTCAAAACTATACTTACATCTCCATCTTTTAATTTTTCAATTTGCGAGTACAGCTCAGGATCCATTTTTGTTAACTCAAAATTGAAGTCCTGACTTTCAGGGTTTATCAACCTACCCCCCTCAAATTTAGTTTCAGTTTCATCACTAATTTCTAAAGCCACTTCAGCAAACGTCAAATCACCAGATAATATAGTGTTTCTAGCATCTTCCAGTTTTTTTGCTGCTTCAGCAATATCAAAAGGTTTTAGCTTAGGTCTTAACAATATATATCTAACATCATATTCTTGACCTCTTATTTTATCTAATATTATAATGAAATATCCAAAATCTGATTCAAATGGATCAGAAATTTCCCCTTCTCTTAATGAAAAAACTGTTTCTACGAAATTTCTATCAAACTGACCTCTTTGTTTTTTTCTATTTAAAGTTAGTTTACCTCCACTTCGTCTAGAGGCTATATCATCACTATAAAGAACTACCTTAGTTGTAAAATTTGCTCCATTATCTTCAACATCAGCTTTAAATTCTTTTAATCTATCAATAACTTTTTTCTTTTCTTCTTCCGTGG
>CABXVR010000010.1 GCA_902515565.1 uncultured Bacteroidota bacterium
ATACAGATTTCATTAATTACTGGTTAAATTTATATTTCAAATTCTTTTAGAGTTTCCTTTATAATTGACAATGCGGATAAAAGCTGATCCTCATTTATTACTAATGGAGGAGCAAATCGAATAATATTTCCATGTGTTGGTTTGGCTAATAAACCTTTTGAAGACATTGATTTACATATATTTAATGCTGTGTCACTATCTTCAGAATCATTAATAACTATAGCGTTCAATAGACCTTTTCCACGAACTAACTTAGCAATATTGCTAGTTTCAATGTATTTATTTATATGATCTCTAAATATAGACCCCAGATATTCAGCATTTTTTACAAGCTCTTCATCTCTGATAACTTCTAAAGCTGCCATAGCAACTTTACATCCTAAGGGATTACCTCCAAATGTAGATCCATGTTCTCCTGGTTTAATTGTAAGCATTATTTCATTTGAAGATAAAATTGCAGATACAGGGAAAACACCCCCTGAAAGTGCTTTGCCTAAAATAAGTATATCTGGCTTGAAACCGTGATGATCACAACATAACATTTTACCAGTTCTACCAATTCCAGTCTGAACTTCATCTGCAATAAATAGTACATTATTTTCTTTACACAAATTATAAGCAGATATCAGGTAGTCATCATCAGGAACAACTACTCCAGCCTCACCCTGAATAGGCTCAACCATAAAGGCAGCTACATTAGGATCTAATAAAGAAGCTTTTAATGCATCAATGTCATTGTAGGGAATAATTTCATATCCAGGCATAAAAGGACCAAAACCAATTGTACTAGAAGGATCAGTTGATGATGAAATAGCTCCCAAAGTTCTGCCCCAAAAATTACCTTCAACAAATATAATTTTCGCTCTATCTTTAGGTATTTTTTTTACTTCATAACCCCATTTTCTAGCTAATTTAACAGCAGTTTCACCTCCCTCTACTCCTGTATTCATAGGAAGAACCTTATCGTAACCAAAAAAAGAAGTGATAAATTTTTCATATTGACCTAATACATCGTTGTGAAAAGCTCTTGATGTTAGAGTTAATTTAGATGATTGATCTATTAGTGCTTTAATTATTTTTGGATGGCAATGACCCTGATTAACTGCTGAATAGGCAGATAAAAAATCATAATACTTTTTACCTTCCAAGTCCCAAACATGAACACCTTCACCCTTATTCAACACAACTGGTAATGGATGATAATTATGAGCTCCAAATTCATTTTCTATTTCAATTGCTTTTTCAGATAAAGTTTGATGCATACAAATCGTTTAGTTTTATTAATTTTACACAAATTTAAAAATATTTAGTACAGAAATATAAACTGTGACAAATAAATGTCAACAATTTCGATTAATGAGAAGAAAAAAAAATAAAGAGTTTAATAATGTAACAATTGAAAGAGTTGGATCAAAGGGAAAATCCATTGGAACTGCTGATGATGGAAAAAACAATCATAATTGAGGGTGGTGCACCTGGAGACATTGTAAATATTCTAACAACCAAACAAAGAAAGTCTTACTACCAAGGAAAAATCACAGAATTTCATAAGTACTCAGACATTAGAACACAACCTAAATGTGAACATTTTGGAGTTTGTGGGGGATGTAAATGGCAACATATCACATATAATGAACAATTAAAATTTAAAGAAGAAGAAGTAAAAAACAATTTAGTTAGAATTGGAAATTTAAAGCTCCCTAAAATAACTCCTATAAAAGGAGCCATTAATAGCTACTTTTATAGAAATAAAATGGAGTATTCTTTCAGTGATTCAAGATGGTTAAGTCTAAAAGAGATTAAATCAAAAAAAATAATTAAAGAAAAAAATGCTTTAGGATTTCATATTCCTGGAATGTGGAACAAGGTAGTTGATATCAACAAGTGTTGGTTACAAGAAGATATTACAAATACTCTGAGAAATTCTATAAAGAATTTTTCTATCAATAATAATATTCCTTTTTTCAATCATTCTAATCAAACTGGTGATCTAAGAACTTTAATGATTAGAACAACTAGTACCAAAGAAGTAATGGTATTATTACAATTTTACTCAGATAATAAAAAAAACAGAGAATTACTTTTAGATTTTTTAATTGAACAATTTCCAAATATAAATTCATTATTATTTGTAGTTAACAATAAAGCAAATGATACCATATATGATCAAGAAGTAAAAACTTATTATGGAAATAGTTTTATTACAGAAAAAATGGAGGGGCTTGAATTTAAAATTAATGCAAAATCATTTTACCAAACAAATTCTGATCAAGCTTATGAATTATATAAAATAATTCGAGAAGTTAGCGATCTTAAAAAGACTGACATTGTTTATGATCTTTACACAGGAACAGGTACAATTGCCTTATTTATTTCTAAAAGCGTTAAAAAAGTTGTTGGAATTGAAGCTGTTCCAGATGCGATAGTTGCAGCAAAAGAAAATGCAACGAATAATAAAATATTAAATACTGATTTTCACACTGGAGATATGAAATTTGTTTTGAATGATGAATTTATTAGACTTAACGGAAAACCTAATGTAATCATTACTGATCCACCAAGAGACGGAATGCATAAAAAAGTAATTCAACAGATAATAAATATTTCACCAAAGAAAATAATATATGTCAGTTGCAATAGTGCTACTCAGGCAAGGGATCTAGAACTATTAAAAGATAAATATGATATTATTAATTCACAAGCAGTTGATATGTTTCCACAAACTCATCATGTAGAAAATGTTGTACTTTTAAAGAAAAAATAACATGAAGATTCATTTTTATATTTGTCTAATAATTTCATTTAGCCTACTAGTAGCATGTGAAAAAGATGATATTTGTGCTGAAACTACTCCCACTACCCCGCAGTTAGTAATAAAATTTAAGGATGCTAATAACATCAATGAAAGTAAAGCTGTAGAATCACTTGCAGTATATGCAATTGAAAATAATGAGTTAACTTTAATTGAAACAATTAATGGTATCAATGCGGACTCTATAGCTATACCACTTAGAAATGATATAGGAATTTCAAACTTTAAATTTTATAAAAATCATTCTCAAATTGATGGAGTAATTCAGGGGGAAGAAAATCACTTTTATCTTGATTATAACATAGTTAATAAATTTGTTTCAAGAGCTTGTGGATTCATTAATAATTATATTGATTTGTCAGTACTTAATTATGATCCAAATATATTTGGGACTCCAAATGGAGTTTGGATTAGTGGATATGAAGTTATTAACCAAATAGTAGAAAACGAAAACCAAGCGCATGTCAACATTTTTCACTAAAATATTATTGCTCTTAATAATTCCAGTCAGTGTTTTTTCTCAAAAAAATGTAGTTTCAACTGACTCAGTTATTCAAAAGCAAAAATTTGGACTTAGAGTTGGTTTAGATTTAAATAAACTTATAAACTCTTCTATAAATAATAATTATGATGGTTTTGAATTAAATGCTGATTATAGAATAAGTGATAAACTATATATAGCTTCTGAAATTGGTTTAATAGAAAATACTGAGGATGAAGAATATTTAAATTTTACATCTAAAGGAACATATATTAAATCGGGTATTGATTATAATATGTATACCAACTGGCTTGATATGCAAAATATGATTTTTGCAGGTTTAAGAGTTGGCTACAGTGATTTCGATCAAACAATAAATAATTACACTATTTATGACACTAATAACCAAACATGGGGTCAAAGTTTCATAGGTACGTCAATTATAAATGAAAATTTATCTTCACTGTGGTTAGAATTAATAATTGGAGTAAAAGCCGAAATTTTTAATAATTTATTTTTAGGCTTTAACCTAGAAGTTAAAAGAATGGTTAACTCAGAAATTAAAAATAATATTCAAAACATGTATGTACCTGGGTTTAACAGAACCTTTGAAGGAAGTTCCTTTGGTGTTGGTTTTGGTTATAAATTATCTTACCTACTTCCCATTGCAAAGAAATAGAACTTATAAGTTTTTTTTTGCTTTTTTACTACCGTCGTAAAGTTCGTATTTAGCAAAAGTTGATTCTAGCTTAGCATTAAATAGTTTTATTTTTTTTTGGATGGTCTTAGTCCAACAAATTTTAAAGCTTCGTTGTTTGAAGTAATAAACCATGCTGTACTATTTGAATAATTTCTTTTTAATGTATTTCCAATATCAGCATAAAGATTTTCCATGTTTATTTCTAAACGCTCTCCATAAGGTGGATTAAAAATTATTTGTAAAAAATCATTACTTGATTTTGAAGTTTTAAAAAAATCATCGTGTCGAATTGAAATAAAAGATTCTAAGTTTGCATTTTTTACATTGTCTTTTGCTTTTGAAACAGCACTTGGTGCCTTATCAATTCCGTAAATATTGTAATGGAAATCTCTAGTTTTATCCAAAAGAGAGTTTTCTATTTTTTCAAATAAATCCACATCCCAATCTTTCCATTTTTCAAAAGCAAATTCATTTCTCATCAAATTGGGAGGAATATTACATGCAATCATTGCTGCTTCAATTAAAATAGTTCCACTTCCACACATGGGGTCTAACAAATCTGATTGTCCATCCCATCCACTTAGCATTACTAAACCAGCTGCTAAAACTTCATTTATTGGAGCTATGTTAGTAGCAGTTTTATATCCTCTTTTATGTAGTGATTCTCCAGATGAATCTAAGGAAACATTACAAAATAATTTATCTATGTGAATATTAATTTTTAAATCAGGAAATTTTAAATCAACTGAAGGTCTTTCTCCAGAAATTGATCTAATTCTATCTACAATAGCATCTTTAGCTTTTAATGAAATATATTGAGAGTGAGTAAATTTATTTGAATGAACAGTAGAATTTATAGCGATAGTAGATGTTTGATCTATATAATTTTCCCATTTAATTTTATAAATTTTATCATACAAATCTTTTTCATTAATAACTTTAAAGGATGCAATTGGTTTTAAAATTTTTATAGCAGTGCGAAGTGCTAAATTACACTTGTACATAAAACCCGTATCTCCAAAGAAAGTTACATTTCTTACACCTTTTTTAACTCTTTGAGCACCTAACTGAGTTAACTCTTTTACTAATAGATCTTCAAAACCAAATAATGTTTTGGCTACCATCTGAAAATTATTTTCCATAAATTTTAAATAACAATATCAAAAATACTTTATTTTTGATGATCATTAAACTTATTTAATGCCTATTAATAATAATTTATATAAATGCTGGTTTGACACGCCTTTTTATCATATTCTCTATAAGAACAGAGACTATAAGGAAGCTGAAATGTTCACTAAGAAATTAATGAGATTTATCAAGCTCCCACTTAAATCAAAAATTTTAGATTTGGCTTGCGGTAAAGGAAGGCACTCAATTAATTTAAATAAAATGGGATATGATGTAACTGGGGTGGATAATTCAATTGAAAGTATAAAAAAAGCAAATGAATATAATAGTCAAACTTTAAAATTTAAAGTTCATGATATGAGAAAACCCTTAGGTCAAAAATTTGATTTAATTGTTAATCTGTTTACAAGTTTTGGATATTTTGATGATTTTAATGATAATTTAAAAACATTAGAAATTATAAAATCAAGTTTAAACGAAGAGGGTTTAGCTGTAATTGATTTTTTAAATATTAAATACGTAAAAAATAATTTAATTAATGAAAACATAGAAGAAATAGATGGAATAAAATTTTATCTCAAAAGATTTATTAAAAATGGTTTCTTAATAAAAAACATAAGTTTTAAACATGAATTAAATGAGTATAATTTTCAAGAAAAAGTAAGATCATTAGACTTAGATGATTTTAAATCAATGTTTAAACAATCTAAAATTGAAATACTTCATATATTTGGGGATTATAAGTTAAATAGTTTTGATATAAATAATTCTAAAAGATTAATTTTTGTGTTAAAATAACAACAAATGTATTTATACCCATTTCTTTCTGTAATAATTGGATCTATAATTGTTTTATTTCTTTCAAAAAAAGCTATCCAAATAAACTCACAACTAACATTAGCTTTTAGTGGTGCATTTCTTTTATCTATTACACTTTTCGACTTATTACCCAGTATTTATTTAGAAAACATCTTAAATAATAAATCTGATCAAAAATTAATAGGTTTAATGATTATGACTGGAGTTTTATTTCAAGTAATACTAGAGTTTTTTTCAAATGCTAAATACGATGAATTAGATTCTAACAAAAATAAATTACCTTGGGTTTTACTTATAAGCTTAAGTATACACGCTTTTATTGAAGGTTTTTCAATTAGAATTGATCAAAATATTTTATACGGGATTTTCATACACAAGATTCCAATTGCATTTATTATAACTACATCTTTACTAAGTACAAAAATTAAAAAATTAAAAATTTTGGTTTTTATAATTTTCTTTAGTCTGATGACTCCATTTGGAACATTCGTCTCAAATAATTCTAGTCAATTTCTTAGTTATTCTTCACTAATTGACTCACTGGTAGTTGGAGTATTATTACATATATCAACAACTATTTTATTTAAAACCAGCGAAGGATATAAATTTAATCTAGTAAAAATGGCTTTGGTTGTAGCAGCAATTATTTTAGCTTACTTTCTTTAGATGCCCATATTTTCTTTAAGTAAAATAAATCAGGAATAGATTTTTTGGGAGACGAATATTCTAATATTCCAGATTGAAAAGCTTTTTGTAAAATATCCTCAATAAAATAATCTTCTTTTACTTCTAACGGAGAATAAGTTTCTTTTAATGATAAATTAAAAGCTTTTGCTGTTACATTAAATATAAATGCATTAAATCCCCTTTTAAGATCTTTAATAACCTCAAAAACCGTGAAGTCAGTTTGCCTATTAATTAATTTAATTAGTATTTGTCCTTCAGTTCTAGTTAGCTTTTTTAATTCATCTGTTAACTCTCCTTCATAATATCTCTGAATCTGTTTGATGTACTTTTTTTTGCTTCTCTTTCTTTTTATATTATTTAATCTTGAATATAGAGTGTCAAGTCTAATAGAGGCTAACTTAGCATAAGGATATACTTTAATCGTCTTTCTTTTTAAAATTAAATACTTGACAAGTTTTTCTCTGTTAGAAAATCTAATTTTAGGCAAAAGAATTACTTCATTTAATTCAATAAAATTTTTCATAATTGAATCATCCTTGATAAGTAAATAATTTTCTTCTATTTGATTTTTTTGAGAAAAAGTCAATAGACTGTAAAAACTAATAAATATTAATAAATAATTTTTCATGTATTAATTTGTCACAAAAATACCTATAAATCACTATAACAGAATATTGAAAGTTAATTAATATTGAAAATACTAAACAATTAAAATAATTCATATTATTTTTACCTTGTATCAAAATCAATAAAAAATATAATTAAATGGCTAAAAAAAGTTTATTAAATAAAAAATCTTTAGAGTTTTTAAAGAAATATTTAAATAACCCATCCCCTACTGGATATGAGTGGGAAGGGCAAAAGATTTGGATGAAATATTTAAAACCTTATGTTGACGAGTTTATAACTGATACTTATGGTACAGCTGTTGCTGTTATTAATCCAAATGCCAAATATAAAGTTGTAATTGAAGGGCATGCCGATGAAATTTCATGGTATGTTAATTATATTAGTGATAACGGTCTTATATATGTAATTAGAAATGGAGGAAGTGATCACCAAATTGCACCGAGTAAAATAGTTGATATTCATACCAAAAAAGGAATTGTCAAAGGGGTCTTTGGATGGCCAGCAATTCATACTAGAAAATCTGGAAAAGAGGAAACTCCAAAGATCGATAATATATTTATCGATGTAGGTTGTAAAACTAAAGAAGATGTTGAGAAATTAGGTGTTCATGTTGGTTGTGTTATCACTTATCCAGATGAATTTCATATTTTAAATAAGGAAAATTTCGTTTGTAGAGCCTTAGATAATAGAATGGGAGGTTTTATGATTGCAGAAGTAGCAAGATTAATTAAAGAAAATAAGAAAAAGCTACCTTTTGGTTTATATATTACAAATTCTGTTCAAGAAGAAATTGGATTAAGAGGAGCTCAAATGATAACAGATACAATAAAGCCTAATGTTGCGATAGTAACTGATGTAACTCATGATACAACTACACCCATGATTGACAAGAAAAAGGAAGGGTTTTGTGAACTAGATAAAGGTCCTGTAATTGCTTATGCACCTGCAGTTCAGCAAAAATTAAGAGATTTAATCATTCAGACTGCGAAGAAAAATAAAATTCCCATTCAAAGAGCTGCTTTATCAAGAGCTACTGGTACTGATACTGATGCATTTGCATACAGCAATGGAGGTGTTGCTTCAGCATTAATTTCACTGCCTTTAAGGTATATGCATACAACTGTTGAAATGGTCCACAGAAATGATATTGAAAATGTTATTAAATTAATTTACGAATCTCTCCTTGAAATAAAAAACAATGAAGATTTTAGTTATTTTAAATAATTTTTAATTTTTATATTTTTTAAGAGCAACGATCACTTTTGGAGATAACAATAATGTTGCAAGCATTGTAGGAATTGCCATCAGTGCAAAAAAACTATCGATTAAGTTAATCATTAAACTGAGTGATGTTGTAGCTCCTAAAACTATACTCATTATGTATATGTAGTTATAATATTTCTTATTGTTTACTCCAAACAAAAAAGACATACATTTAGTCCCATAATACGAATATGTAAATAGTGATGACATACTAAAAATAACTATACAGAATAAAAGCAGGTATTTTCCAATAATTGGTATTGAATGTTCAAATGCCAAAGCAGTTAGTGTAACTCCACTAACACCTTCATTTTTCCACACTCCTGTAACTAAAATTGCTAAAGCGGTTAAAGTACATACTATTAGGGTATCAATTGCTGGACCAAGCATAGCAACTAACCCTTCTTTGATTGGGGAATTAGTTCTAGCTGCTCCGTGAGCCATTGGGGCAGTACCAATACCGGCTTCATTAGAAAATGCACCTCGTCTTATTCCTAAAATAATTAGAGCACCTAATACTCCACCATAGACTTGTTCTCCGTTATAGTTTTCAGCAACAAATGCGTCGGTAAAAATCATTTTTAAATATGTGGGCAAAACATCAATATTAATTATCAAAATAAACATTACACATAACATGTAAATTGCTACCATAAATGGCACTAATCTAGTGGCAACCAAACTTATTCTTTTTAATCCTCCTAAAATCACCAAAGAAGTAACTACAATTAATACAAAACCTATAATAATATTTGAACTAAAACTAATTGTTAGACCTGAAGGTATCAATAAAATATCGTTTATAGCTTGGGTTAACTGATTAACATTAAACAACGGCAAAACCCCAACTAAACCACTTAAGCTAAACATAACTGCTAAAGGCTTCCACTTACTTCCCAAACCTTCAGTAATAAAATACATTGGACCTCCTTGAATATCTCCATTTGAATCTTTGCCTCTATACATTATCGACAAAGTTGATGTAAAGAATTTTGTAGACATTCCGATAACACCACTAATCCACATCCAAAAAATTGACCCTGGTCCTCCAATACTAATAGCAACAGCGACTCCAGCTATATTACCCATTCCAACAGTCGCAGATAGAGCGGTAGACAAGGCACCTAAATGACTAATTTGGCCTATGTCATTTTCATCATCATGCTTACCTCTTAAAATATCTATTGCATGAAAAAAATATTTAAATTGAATTAATCTAGAATATATTAAAAGAAAAAGTCCACCACCAATCAAAATAAATAATAAGGGGAAACCCCAAAGGAATGAAGCTAAATTAGACACAAAAGATTCAATTTCACTCATAAGAATCTAAAAAATTATCTACATTAGATTGAATGCGATTGACAATACTTGAAGTATCGCTTTTTATAAAACTTTCACCCGTAATATTTTCATACAATTCTATATATCTGTCGCTAACAAGATTAACATAATCATCAGACATAACAGGAACTTTTTGATTTTCTAGTCCTTGAAAATTGTTTTGAATTAACCACTGTCTTACAAACTCTTTAGATAGTTGTTTTTGTGGCTCATCATTTTGTTGCCTCAGCTTATAACCATCTTTATAAAAATACCTCGATGAATCAGGAGTGTGAATTTCATCAATTAAAACAATTTTACCAGAGTTAGTTTTTCCAAACTCATATTTTGTATCAACTAATATTAAACCTCTCTGATTTGCAATTTGAGAACCTCTTTCAAATAATTTAAAAGTATAATCTTCTAAAGTTTCATAATCAGATTTTGACACGATTCCTTTAGAAATAATATCCTCTTTTGAAATATCCTCATCATGTTCTCCAAAATCAGCCTTTGTAGCTGGAGTTATTATAGGATTGGGGAATTTATCATTTTCTTTCATTCCGTCAGGCATTTGAACACCACAAATTAAGCGTTTACCATTTTTATATTCTCTAGCCGCGTGACCAGACAAATAACCTCTTATAACCATTTCAACCTTGAAAGGTTCACAACAGTGACCAATAGCTATATTTGGGTCTGGAGTCGAAATCAACCAATTTGGAACTAAATCTTCAGTATCTTTCATCATTTTAGTAGCAATTTGATTTAAAATTTGACCTTTATAGGGGATTCCCTTTGGCATGACCACATCAAATGCTGATAGTCTATCAGAAGCAACCATTACAAGTAAATTATTTTTCAACTTGTAAACATCTCTTACCTTTCCTTTATAAACTGAATGCTGATTTTTAAAATTAAAATCAGTTTTTATAATTGTACTATTCATATTTTATTCTAAATTTTCAATATTTTTATATGCATCAATAACGTCTTTGACAAGCTTGTGACGTATGACATCATTATCATCTAAAAAAACCATTCCAACGCCTTCTACATCTTTTAAAATTAGTAAAGCTTCTTTTAATCCAGAAATTGATCGCCTAGGCAAGTCAACTTGTCCTGGATCACCAGTTAGTAAAAACTTAGCGTTTTTGCCCATCCTAGTAAGAAACATTTTCATCTGCGCATGAGTTGTATTTTGACCCTCATCTAAAATAACAAATGCATTATCTAATGTCCTCCCCCTCATAAATGCCAGTGGTGCAATTTGGATTGTTCCTTTTTCTATGTAATCATTTAATTTTTCAGTTGGTATCATATCTCTTAAGGCATCATACAAGGGTTGCATATAAGGATCTAACTTCTCTTTTAAGTCTCCAGGTAGAAATCCGAGATTTTCTCCAGCTTCAATTGCTGGTCTTGTTAAAATAATTCTTTTAACTTCTCTATCCTTTAAAGCTTTAACAGCTAAAGCTACACCTGTGTAAGTTTTTCCTGTACCAGCTGGTCCTATTGCAAAAACCATATCATTTTTTATAATGCTATCAACAATCTTACGTTGATTAATAGTTTTTGCTTTAATTGGTTTACCACCTACTCCGTGTAAGATTGCTCCATAGCTCTTTTTAGAAGTTCTTACATCATTAATAGAATCACTTTTAATTAAAGCTTTTATTTCATTTTCGGAAATAGAATTATACTCTAAATAATAGTTAAAAATAATTTGAATTTTTGATTCAAATTCTAATAATAACTTATCATCTCCGAAAACTTTAATTTCATCTCCTCTGGTTATGATTTTTAACTTGGGAAAGCTAGATTTAATAAAATCTAGATTCTTGTTTCTTAATCCAAATAATTCTTTTGGATCTATATTTTTAATTTTAATTATTTTTTCGTTCAATAGAAATTTATGTTTATTGATTTTATAGAGATGATTTTACTAAATTTGTAATAAATGTACATAATTTTAAATCATATATTTTAAAAAAAATATTAACAATTTATAAATGTCAATAATAACGTTAACCACAGATTTTGGAATAAAAGATCACTTTATAGCAAATATAAAGGGTGCTGTTTTGTCAGAAATTCCTGAAGTTAATATTGTTGATATATCGCATCAAATATCTCCGTTTAATATTTTAGAAGCTGCCTATATAATTCAAAACTCATACAGAAGTTTTCCATTAGGTACAATTCATATAATTGGTGTTGATTCTGAGTTAAACCCAGAAAACAAACATTTAGTAGTAAAATTTGAAGGTCAATATTTTATATGCGCTGATAATGGAATAATGAGTATGGCTTGTTTAAACATTGAGCCTGAAAAAATTGTTGAAATTAATATTCATGATAAATTAATTACAAATTTCAGTGTTCTAGATGTATTTGTAAAAGTTGCTTGCCATATCTCCAGAGGAGGTAAACTAGAAGTTATAGGTAAAGCCATTAGTAAAATTAAGTCTGTAAAAAATCTTACTCCATTTATTAATGAGTCTAAAAATCAAATTATTGGAAACGTTATTTATATAGATAATTACGGAAATGTTATCACCAACATCACAAAATCATTTTTTAAAGAAGTTTCAAAATCAAGAGAATTTGAGATTTCAGTTAGAAATTACAAGTTTAAAAAAATCCATTCAAAATATAGCGACATTGTAAATTTTTCAATTGATGAAAGTAAAAGAAATAATGATGGGCAAGCGTTAGCAATATTTAACTCTAGCTTAAATTTAGAGATTGCAATCTATAAAAGTAACCCGGTAAATTTTGGGACTGCCGCATCATTAATGGGACTTAATATTTTAGATACAGTTACTGTAAACTTCAAATAGTTATAAAAAAAACTGTTAATAAGTTTCTTTCCTTTATTTATCTGTTTACGATATATTTGTAACTATAAATCTAAATTTCCAAATATGAAATTTATTGTTTCTAGCGTAGCGCTTCTTAAGAAATTACAAATTGTTGGTGGAGTTATTAATTCTTCTAACACAATACCTGTCCTTGATCATTTTCTTTTTGAACTAGAAAATTCTAGTTTAACAATTACTGCAAGTGATCTTGAGACTACTATGAGCACTACAATTGATGTAGACAGTGAAAGTAAAGGTAAATTAGCAATACCATCTAAACTACTTTTAGATACCTTAAAAACGTTTCCAGAGCAACCTCTAACATTTGTTATACTTGAAAATAACATAATTGAAATTAATTCCAATCATGGAAAGTATGCATTGGCATATTCAGACGGAGAACAATTCCCTAAAACAATACAACTAGACAATCCCTCTTCAACCAAACTCTCTAGTGATGTTTTACTTAAAGCAATTAATAATACTTTATTTGCTGCTGGCAATGATGATTTAAGACCTGTTATGAGTGGTGTGTTTTTTCAATTGTCTAACAATAATTTAACTTTTGTTGCTACTGATGCACATAAACTAGTTAAATATACAAGATCTGATTTTTCAGCATCTGAAACTGCAGAATTTATAATGCCTAAAAAGCCACTAAATCTACTTAAGACTATTTTAGGTGATAAAGAATATGAAGTGGCGGTTGAGTACAATAATTCAAATGCTAAATTTATTTTACCTGAAACATTAATAATATGTAGATTAATTGATGGCAATTATCCCAACTATGAAGCTGTAATACCAAAAGAAAATCCTAATGTCTTAACAATTGATAGAGTTCAGTTTTTAAATTCAGTTAAAAGAGTTTCAATTTTTTCTAACAAAACAACTCATCAAATAAGGCTTAGAGCTGCTGGTGCTGAACTAAATATTTCTGCAGAAGACTTAGATTTTAGTAATAAGGCTGAGGAGAGATTAACATGTGATTATCAAGGTGATGATATACAGATTGGATTTAATTCTAGGTTTCTGTTAGAAATGTTGAATAATCTTGAATCATCTGAAATAAGGCTTGAAATGAGCTTACCTAATAGAGCCGGAATTTTAAAACCAACAACTGGGAATGCAGATGGCGAAAGCATAACAATGTTAGTTATGCCAGTTATGCTTAATAGTTAATTTTATTTTTTAAATACAACTAATCTAGCTTTATAACCTGTTGTTATCAACCATTTATTATTAGACAAATTAACTCCGTTTTCATCGAAAACACTAAGCTGAGCTGTGTTAGGGCTGGATTCACCTTCATTTAAAGCTACAAATTCAATATTATTATAACCTTCAATAAGATCAATATCAATTGTGTAGTAACTTCCAGTTAAAGTGATATTGGGGTGTATAACTATGTTATTTAATAATAATTTAATTCTATCACCATCAACATATTCATGATCTCTACATTTGATTATTATATATTTTGAATCTGTTTCTAATTCTCCTAGGTAATAATCCTTTCTAAATTTTGTTGAAGTAGAATTACCCTCTTTAAAAGTTTGTTTTATATCCCATGTTGGTGTTACTAAATCAGTCTTTTTAGTTATATCTAAATCAGGTTTTTTTAACGCATTATTTAAATTATAATTAAAAAAAGGAACAACTAATTTATTAGTTAAACCCCTAACTAGAGGTACTTTAACAGGAAATGTGTTTATTGGAATTTCATTGTCCTCTAACGATTTAATAATTAATGTTTTAACAGAGGTATCTTGTTGAGAATAAGACAAGTAGTTTACGTAAATAAATATTAATAAAAAAAGTTTATATCTCATTAAGTAAATAATAATTCTAAATTTGTTAAAGATATTTAAAATTATCGTTTTGAAAATTTATATTAACATATATTTAATATTGCTATAGATGGATATAAATATAATATTGGGCTATATAGGAGCTCTTTTTGTTGGAATAACTTTAGGTCTGATAGGAAGTGGGGGCTCAATTTTGTCTCTTCCAATATTTGTTTATTTATTTGGTTTAAATCCAATCATAGCTTCTGCTTATTCATTATTTACTGTAGGTATTACCTCATTAATTGGTTCAATAAAAAATATAAAATATAAACTTATAGACATTAACACTGTACTATACTTTTCATTCTCAGCTGCTATTTCAGTTTATATCACAAGAAAATATTTAATTGAGTTAATCCCAGATGAAATTATTTCTATTGGAACCTTAATAATTACTAAAGAAAAATTTTTAATGCTATTTTTTTCTCTTTTGATATATTTTGCTGGAATAGCTATGATTAAAAAAAGAATTGATAAAAGTCAAAATCTAAGAAGAAAGTCAAAATATGACAAAGTTTTAATTCTTGTCGAAGGTGCTGTTGTAGGAGTTATTACAGGACTTGTGGGTGCAGGAGGTGGGTTTATTATAATTCCTGTATTAGTTCTTTTTAGTAAGCTTAATATGAAGAATGCGATTGCGACATCTTTAGTTATAATTTCTATAAAGTCTTTAATTGGTTTTATTGGAGATATTGAAAACCATACAATAAATTGGGAGTTTTTAATAAGGTTCTCATTAATTTCAATTTTAGGAATTTATATAGGCCAAGCAATAGGCTTAAAAATTGATGGAAGCAAACTAAAAAAAGGATTTGGCTACTTTATAATTATCGTAGCTAGTTCTGTAATTCTTAAAGAAATATATTAGCAATTAAAAGCTCCATAAATAACCAAATGCTAAGTTATACTGAATAAAAAAAAAGTTTTGACTAGCAGTGTCGGATTTATTAGCAGTAGTTCTAATTGCAGGCAGTGATGTATATCCTCCTTTAAATTCTGTCTGAACAAAGAAGTTTTTAAATAAACTCACATTTAAGCCCATTAAAGCATGGACTCCATAACCAGATAAATAAAAATTATCATTTCGATCATTAGTTAATAATTTAGCATTAGTTTTAGGTAACATAAACCCAAGACCCAGACCGGTAATTGAAGAAAACTTAATATTGTTTTGATCAAGAAACATATTATGTTTTCGTATTTCGAAATTTATATAATTTAATCCATCACTGTGTTCGTATTGTAAAAATCCGTCACTTATAGGAAGCAGAGTATTGTCATATACACCATCATATACAGTGCCAGAGTTTTCAATAAATCCTGAAATTCTAGAAAGCTGGTCTTGCTCCAATACATATTTCATATGATCTATTCCAAAAGAAATATCTATATTATCTTTTATAAAATAACCAACTCTAAAATTATATTGTGGTATGGTCATTGAAGATGGATTCAAATATTTATCAAGTGTAAATGCAGTTTGTCTGTCTTGAGCGGTTGCATTATGAATTGTAAAATTATAATTATCTCCTTTAAAATGAATATCAGACTTAGAATACCATGACCAGTTCCAACCCCAGTATGAATAAACATCTCCTTTGTTATAGTCTCCTGTATTTTGAGCTGAAGAATTTGCAAAAAATATAATTGAAAAACATAATAAAAGAAACTTGGTTGGTTGGATATTCATTATATTTTAATAAAATTCTCGGCAAATATAGTTTATAGTTAACATATAATACGACAAACGAAGGATGTTTTACATAATAATTTATTATGGAAGTATTACAACAATTAACTTTGGTCATTAATAGGATAAATTTAAAAACAAATCATTAGGCGCATCTTGAGTTAAAAAGAGATAGTTTAAATTTTATTTAAAATTTTGTATATTGATATACAATCAACTAATTAAAATATTATGAAAAAATTTAAAACAATTTTTACAATTTTATTATTTGCTACTATTATATATTCATGTAATAATTCTACTGGTATTATAGTAAGTGATGAAGAAAATGCAAAGTTTCAAGCTCAAATTGAAACTTTCAAAACATTTACAAATGGATTCTTAAATGAAGATATTGACCTTCTGATGAGTGTGATGGCCGATTCTGTACAATGGAGTCCTCCAAATTATAATGGAAATCAACTTATAGACTCTGATGGCTTACGTGCTGCTGGAATAAGTTATTTTGAAGGTTTTGACGGAATAACTTTCAACGAAGGTGATGGTTTAGTAGGATCTGACAATGCATATTGGTCTGGCTCACTTTACTCTGCAGGTGAAACTAACACAGATCCTAGCGTAATGAGAGTTTATGGAACATGGTCAATGACTCATACAGAAACAGGTGCTCCAGTTTCCAATAAATGGTATGGCGTTTTAACGTTTAACGAAGATGGCAAAATTGCTGTTTTTTCTGATTGGATGGATGTAAATGGTATGCAAGTACAAGTAAATAATTATGTAGAATCTAATAAACAATAGCTATGAAAAATTTTATATCAATAATTTTATTTACTGCATTACTTTTTAGTTGTAATAACTCTGCAGTAAACAATCTAGTCGATTCTGTGACTACTGAACCTGACGGTCCTCATACATCTGTAGAATGGCGAGTTTGGGCGTATAGTACAGCTGCTCCATCATTTATTGCTGAAAATTGTTCAGTAATGGCAATGGACGGTACAATGCTTAGAGTAGGAACTAATGGATGGACTGCGATGGCTGCCAATCCTCGAGGAATGTCTGATCCTGAAAATGGATGGAAAGATCCACATGAAGCAATGCCAATGGTTGGAGATGGTCCAGCAATGCAATGGGCAATGGCTTATATGGGTGGAAAAACACCAAAAATGGATACAGATGGATGGGCATGGATGTTACATGGAGATATGGGTGAAGACAATACTAAACACCTTGTTTTTAACGAAGAAGATGCTGCTGAAGGTCAATGGATAGAATCTGGAGCGCATTTAATGTTATTTCCAAAAGATCCCGCTTCATTAGATGGTCAAACTACAGATTTCAATACTGGAGCTCCTTACGTGATGTTTAAGGGTACTGGATATGATCATTTAATGATACCTGTTGAAGGATATTACGATTATCAAGATCCAAAGTAAACAAACTTAATATTTAGATAAAAAACCCGTAAGTACTACGGGTTTTTTTATTTCAAAAATTTAAAAAATAAGTTTAATTGAGTTTAATAATTTTATTAAAATCATTGATGTCTGTAGCTCCTTCTGTATTAAATAATAATACATTAGATGTAGAATTTAAATTAATATGTTTCCTCAGTTTATCAAAAGTAGAATCTGATGTAACTTTCAGCAATCCAGCTAATCCAGCTGCACCAGATTCACCCGAAATGATTCTAACATCATTATTGTTGGGGTAGTAATATTTATTCATGGCCTTTATAGCATAATCATCACAAATTATAATCGATGCATCACATCCATTTTTTATTATATCCCATCCGTTTTTTGAAGGAATCCCACAGTTTAAGCCAGCCATTATAGTTTTATAATTACCATTTGGTGACGATCTATAATCTAAATTAAATGACTCAAAAACCCCAGCAGATTCTTGAGGTTCAACAATTACAATTTTAGGTCTATCAGCTCTATATTTATTAAGAAAATACCAAATACAAGATGCTGGCCAACTTCCAACTCCACATTGTAAAAAAATTATATCAATTTTAGCATTAAAATTTAATTTCATCTGATTTTCTAACTCATGGAAATGGGTTAAATATCCAGACATAATTAGAGCTGGTATTTCTTCATAATTATCCCAAGAAGTATCTTGTATTAAGGTCCAATTATTTTTTAAACTCATTTTTTTAGCATAATCACAAGTCTTTTCATAATTCATTTTTAGCTTATAAACCTCTGCACCTTCATTGGCTATAGCATTCATTCGTAACTTTGTAGTATCCTCAGGAACATAAACAACACATTTTTTATTCTCTTTTCTTGCAGACCAGGCTACTGCCCTGCCGTGATTACCGTCTGTTGCAGTACAAAAAGTAGTGATATCAGAATCAGTATTTAAAAGTTGATAAACTGCATATGAGGCGCCAAGAACTTTAAAAGCATTTAGCCCAAATCTTTGACTTTCATCTTTAACAAAAAGATTGTTAATTTTTAACTCATTTGCAAGTGACTTTAAACTAACAAAAGGAGTACAATTATAATCCTTCAAATTAGTATGAAAATCCATCGAATTACTATTTGCCAGAACTTCAGTAGAAATAGAAGGAATTATTTTATTATTAGGATGATTTAAAAAGAAGTCTTGCAAAATTTAAATATTATAAGTACATATACATAAAATTAAAAAATAATTCAACGTATTAATAACTTAATAAAGTTAATTAAATTAAGTCTACAAATTATCTTCTTGATCCTCTTCTAGGAAATCCTTTATTTGGGTTTCTTGATCTATGCTTTACTCTAGATCTTTGAGTTTTTTCAGCTGGAACATAATTTGGATCAGGCTCGAATCCTTCTACTGTACTTATTTGAATTCTGTTGCCTATTAGTTTTTCTATATCTCTTAAATAATTTTTTTCCTCAACAGAAACTAATGACAAGGCTTCTCCTTTGGCCCCTGCCCTACCTGTTCTCCCTATTCTATGAACATAATCTTCGGGAATATTTGGGAGTTCAAAATTAATTACATGTGGAAGTAATGGAATATCTAAACCTCTTGCAGCTATGTCAGTAGCGACTAAAACTTCAACTGCACCACTTTTAAATCCAGAAAGAGCTTTTGTTCTTGCACTTTGACTTTTATTCCCATGAATTGCAGCAGCTTTTATGTTAGATTTAATCATTTTCTTACATAAATTATTAGCTCCATGTTTAGTCCTTGTAAATACTAGTACTTGAAACCAGCCTCCTTCTAAAATTAGCTTGATTATTAAAGCAGCTTTCTTATTTTTATCAACTCTATAAGCTTTTTGAACAATTGCCTCAACAGTAGTATTTTCAGGTGTTGCTTCTACAATTTCAGGATTATTTAATATTTGTCTAGCTAAAACTTTAATTTCTTTAGAAAAGGTTGCTGAAAATAATAGATTTTGCCTTTGTCTTGGAATAATACTCATTATTTTATCTAAATCTCTTTTAAAACCCATATCTAACATTCTATCTGCTTCATCCAAAACTAAAATATTTACATTTGAAAGAAATAAAACTTTTTGATTCACTAAGTCTAGTAATCTTCCTGGTGTGGCTATTAATATATCAACAACTTGACGAAGTGTAGCTACTTGAGGTCTTTGATTAACCCCTCCAAATATAACTGTAGAGCGTAAATTAAGATGTTTACTGTATTCTAAGACGTTATCATAGATCTGAGCAGCTAATTCTCTTGTTGGGGTTAAAATCAATGCTCTAATATTTCTTTTTCCATTTGACGGATTAGATGACAACCTTTGTAATAAAGGCAGAGTAAACCCTGCAGTTTTACCTGTTCCTGTTTGAGCAGATGCTAAAATATCTCTTCCTTTTAAAATTAATGGAATTGCTTTTTCTTGAATTGGAGATGGCTCCAGGTAGCCTTTTTCTTTTACTGCTTTTAATAAAGAGGGAATAAGACCTAAATTGTCAAAATTCATATGTATATATTTATTTAAACTTGTGCAAAGATACAATATGAAAATATGGTAAAATGTATTATTTATATTTAATGGGTTAGATAAATAAATTTAAAATTATTAGGGAGATTTTGTTTACTTTTAATTAGTTACTAAAACATAATAATTGGAAACATTTGTTGAGTGGGGTTATTTAGGATTATTTATCGCTAGTTTTTTAGGTGCTACTATTATTCCCTTCAGCTCAGAACTGGTACTTAGTCTTTTGATTATAAAAGGTTATGACTTCAATTTGAGTCTTTTAGTTGCAACAACTGGAAATTGGTTGGGTGGCTTAAGTAGTTATTTCTTAGGTAGAATAGGGAAATGGAGTACTTTGGAAAAGTATTTTAGACTCAAAAAAGAAAAAATAGTTAAGTTTAAAACTAATATTGACAAATGGGGTAGTTTGTTAGCTTTTTTTTGTTGGCTCCCCATAATTGGAGATCCAATTGCAGTAGGTTTAGGATTTTTTAGAACAAATTATATCCTTGTAGCAATATGGATGTTCATAGGAAAATTTATTAGGTATATTCTGTGGGCATTTGTTACTTATTGGGGAGTCTCTATTTTTTAAATACAAATTAATCTAAAAGACTAAATAGCTCCTCGGAAGATAAAATTGTAGCAAATTCTTCACTTAAATTTGCCAAAGAGGTATTGTAAATAACTTCACAATCTATCATTTTACCATTTAACCCCAATGTATTGTACGCAGCAGTAGCATCTGACACTAGGTAAGTTTGATAACCTAAGTTTCCTGACATTCTAACTGTTGAAGAAATACAATGATTAGTTGTCATTCCAGCAAACACTAACGATGTAACATTTAAATCATTTAAAATACCACTTAGATTAGTACCGATAAAACCACTATTAACCTTTTTTGTAAGTACAGTTTCAGATTTTAAAGGGATGACATGATCATTGAATAAAAAGCCTGGTTTGGATTCATGAAGCTTAGAGTCAGGGTTAGTTGAACTATGTCTAATATGTATAACTGGAAGATTAAGCTCTCTCCATTTATTTAATAAACGTCCACACAATCTTTCAGCATTAATATTGTTTCTTTTAAAACCTGGATAATCTTTGTCTAAAAAAGCCTTTTGTACATCAACAAGGATTAGCGCTGTGTTGTTGTTAATTTTTTTCATCGTTGAAAATTAAAATTATTTAATCTAATTAAGTAACTCAAAGTGACTGCTTGGCATATCTCTAACTTTATCTGCTAAATTTTTCATCTTCAAGTAAGAGTCTTTTAAATTATTATCTGGAGCTATGTAATTAAAATTCTTGTGTCTCCAGAAAGCAACACCTGCTGCAGCATAAACAATTAACGGCTGCAGAGCTTGTTTTTCAGATTTGACAAGTTTATTTATGCTGTTGTATCCTTTTAAAATTAAAGAAGCTCTTAAAAAGTCAATATTTTCATCTCTACTACAAAGACTAATGATCAGTATAGCTATATCAAATAATCTGTAATAATAGCTTGCCTCTTCAAAATCCATAATCGTAGCTTTTGTTTTTTTATCATTTACAATTATATTACTAGCAAAAATATCAGAATGAATAAATGCTTTTGGTAAATCTGATGTTATATGATTGTCAATGTAACTGCTAGTGCTTTTCAGCCAAAGATCAAATGATGAATTTAGTGCGTATTGTTCAACCTCACCAAATAGCTCTATTCCACACCACATAATTTCTCTAAGAAAATCAGGAGGTTTAATATTATGTAAAGTTGCGGTGTCTTTACCAATTTTATCTAACAAATGGTTAGGTATATCAGTCATAATGCTTCCATTAATAAAACTTTTTAACATAACAGGTTTATCCTTAAATACAGAAATGCTTTTATTATTTGTAGTAAAAATAATTTCAGATGTTTCAAAGGAATTTTTTTTCAGATAGATCAGTAATTTAGTAAGATCTTGAGTCTCCTTTACAGTCTTTTGTTCTATAATAGTTAATACAAAAGTTCCAATTTCAGAATCAATTTTATAATTTGAGTTTTCGGATCCACCATCTAAAATTTTAATATTTTTTATTATAAAAATTGAATATGGTTTTAATATTTCAAGAACTTCATTCTTACTTAAAACTGAATTATGAGCCATTTTTATAATTTAAAGTGTTGTTAATTTGATATTTTTATGTGATTGTAAAGACTTAGACAAAATAAAGCAATAGCACACCACATTACATAGATAAAGTGTGAAGAAGGTATCCACATATAAGCTAAAACTAAATTTGATAATAATAATACACCCAAAACAATTAAAAATCGTTGTCTAAAACTATCTATCTTCAAAAATTTATTAGATGAAAAAGACAAAAGAGAAAAACCAATTCCAAGCACATATAATCCTAAAAATCTATAGATTTGAGTTAGATATGCGCTAAGGCTATAATTCCCGTCAATTAAAAATAGATCTACAAATGTCATTTGTAATCGTTCTTCATTAGCTACCTGATCTAGCATCCATGGCTCCGAGCTTACCAACCATCTTAATCCTGAAATACAAAGTGAAATACTGATTAAGATTAAAGGATATCTAATATATTTTATAGATTTATTTGTCATAATAAGTTAATTTATATAATATTTAAGTTATGAAAATAGATTAGATTATAAAAACTAAGATCAATTACAATTAAAACACATGAAAAAATTCACTGTTCTCTTATTATTATTAAATATTCTGTTTTTTTCCAATAAATCTCTAGCACAAAACAATACTAGTGATCAAAAATATATTTATAAGAAAGGAGATTATAACGGAATTGGAAAGTGGTATATGGATAGAGAAATCGCATACGTAATGGGGTATGAAGGAATTGGTTGGCTTGAGCGGTCCGAGCGAGAAAAAGAAGAAAACGTTTCAAAATTAATTCAAAACATGGGTATAAAACCCAATGATACGATTGCAGATATCGGAGCAGGTTCAGGGTATCACGTGTTTAGAATTGCACCTATAGCCAATAAAGGCATGGTCTACGCAGTTGATATTCAAACTGAGATGTTAATGGCTATTGAAAACATAAAAGAAACAAGCAAAATAAAAAATATTAAAACAATTCTAGGAAGTGAAGAAAGTGTGTATTTGCCTGAAAATTCGGTTGATAAAATTTTAATGGTTGATGTCTATCATGAATTTAGTTTCCCAATAGAAATGATAACTTCAATTAAAAGTGCCTTAAAGCCTGAAGGCGAGTTATTTTTAATTGAATACAGAGCTGAAGACCCAAATGTACCAATTAAAAAAATACACAAAATGAGTGAGAAACAAGCAGTTAAAGAAATGAATGCTGCTGGCTTTAAACTCAAAAAAAATATCAATAATTTACCCTGGCAACATTGTATGATTTTTGTAAAAAAATAAATATTTCTCTTTTAAAATAAAACTACAGATTTAATTTTATCGTATTTAATAAGACTTAAGTCTTTTACAATTAAATCTGCTTTAGAATAGTCTTGATTTTTGGAATGAATACTATCAAAACCTATACAGTATATTCCAGCAGCTTTTGCAGCCTTTATTCCGTTGGTAGAGTCTTCTATTACTATGCATTCATCTTTTTTAAAACCTGATGATTGAGCGGCTTTAATAAATATTTCTGGGTGTGGCTTTGATGCATGTAGATCTGCACCACTGAGCTTGGCAGTAAAATACTTATCTAAATTAAATCTTTTAAAAATATTATTTATTGTTACCATTGAAGCAGAAGATGCTAAAACAAGTACTAAGCCATTTTTTATATAATCTTTTATTAAATCTAAAACTCCATTAATTAATTTAAAATCTGTATCATTCTCAAAAATATATTTAAAGTGCTTTCTTTTTAAATTAACTAAATATTTAGGTGAATTATTTAATGAAAAATGATCACAAAGAGTTTTACATATTTTTAAAGTTGACTGGCCAGTAAAAGATTCAAATAATGTTTCAGAAACATCAATTCCTACATCATTAAACATCATATAATATGCTTTTTTATGTAAAGGTTCACTGTCAACAATTACTCCATCCATATCAAACAAAACAGCTTTTAACATCTCTTTTTTTGATAAATTTATAGTAATTATTTTTATATAAAAACATATAAGATGTATATTAGAACTTAATCTTAAAATAAATAAAATGAAAAATCTTATTATGTTGGTTTGTATTTGTGTTTTATCATCATGCAACCAACCAGCTCAAAACCCAGATTTCGAAAAAAATGTTGAACTAGCAAAAAATTACTTTGAAACATTTACCGCTGAAAATTCAATTTCTGATTTACTGTCAGATGATGTTGAATGGAGAAGTTGTTTCTATGGTGCTCCAGCTATGAATAAAGAACAAACAATTGAATATGCTAAAGGTTGGCAAGGAGCAATGGAAAACATTACATACACAGCAGAAAACTTTTTACCTGGTGTTGACCCAGAAACTGGGCAGTTAAATGGTAGCGTTAGAACTTATGGAACTTGGACAGGAACTAATACAGCATCTGGTAAAAGTTTTGAAATTTACATGTATCACTATTTCACATTTAATGAAGAAGGAAAAATCATTAATTCAGGAGATTTTGGAGACGCCACTGGTCTGATGATGGCTGTTGCTCCAGATGCAGCTAAATAATTATACACTTCTATAATTTAAAAAAACCTAATTAAATAATAATTAGGTTTTTTTTTATGGGTTTAACAAATTGCACGATTTTAAATATTAATTATGAAAAAAATATTTATTTACTCAATCTTAATTAGTTTGTTTAATGCTAGCTGCGACAATAGTGATAATGAAACATTTTGTTCTCAAAACGAAAACGCAATCACTTTATCCCACGACAATATTACAAGAGAATACATTTTGTATGTACCGCAATCTTACAGCAATCAATCCGTACCATTATTATTTAATTTTCATGGTTTTGGGGATACCGCTGAACAGTACATAAACTATGCGGATATGCGTTCATTAGCAGAATCAGAACAATTTATTTTAGTTTATCCCCAAGGTAGCTGCTTAGATGGGTCTACTCATTGGAACCCATGTCTTGTTGAAGGAGATAATAAAAGTACAGCGGATGATTTAGGGTTTGTAGAAGCTATGATTGATGATATTTCATCAAATTATAATATTGATTCTGAGAGAGTTTACGCTAGTGGATACTCAAATGGTGCAATGATGGCATATGGACTCGCAAATTATAAAAATAATTTAATAACAGCCATTGCTTCAGTCTCTGGAGCAATGCTTGATTGTGCTGGGACTCTAAGTCGGCCAGTGCCTGTTATTCATCTTCACGGAACATCAGATGGAGTGATTCCTTTTAATGGAAATTCAGATTATAACTCCGTACAGAGCACGTTAGATTATTGGATTAATTTTAATAATACATCAGTAAATCCAATAATAAATACTTATTCAGACCAAGGATTGAATATTGAACATTATTTATATGATAATGGAGACAATAATGTATCAATTGAGCATTACAAATATATAGATGGAGGTCATGAATGGTTTAACAATTCTTTTCAGGGTCAAAACACCAGTGAGTTAGTTTGGAATTTTTTATCAAAATATAATATTAACGGGTTAATAGATTAAATCCAATTAACTACTAAATTCATAAAAAATGTCTAATAAAAATTCAAATTTTAAAAACCATAAACTTGAAGGCTTATACAGATCATATCACCAAAATGGAAAATTACAACAAGAAGGCAACTATTTAAATAACAAAAAACATGGCTTGTGGAAAGTTTATAATGATAAAGGTCAATTAGAGCAAGAGGTAAGTTGGAAGGAGGATATTCAAGATGGAATTACAAAGTTTTATAATAATAATGGGCACTTAGAAATTGAAGAAACTATAAAAGATGGTAAACGTAATGGTATTTTAAACTGGTTTCATAAAAATGGAAAGATTTCTAGAGAAGGTCATTTTAAAAACAATAAAGAAAATGGAGTTTTTAAATATTATGATGAAAATGGTAAATTGGAAAAAGAAATTATATTCCAAGATGGTGATATAATAATTTAATTATCAATTTTTATTCAATTATGTTAAATTCTTCAAATTTTTCTAACAGAAAATCTGCGTATCTAATAAAACCTAAATCTGTAAAATGTACAGAATCAACAGTCCCCTCTTGATCCAATCCTAAAGCATTGTCACTTTCTACATAATAAATATTATTATAGCCATTATTAATCATCTTATCATACTCAGTTTTTAAAGCTGTATTCATTGCTTTGTTTTCCTTTTGCTTGTTTTTATCTAAAAGAGATGTAGATGAAATAAATAGTTCAACAAATACTATTGGAGCTTGAGAATTATTTTCTCGAATCTTATCAACTAGTGGAATTGTTTTTGTTGTTACATTTTTTGCAGGATACATGTTTGGCATACATTCGATGACATAAAGTATTGGGTCAGACATGGAGATTAATTCAGCTATTGGCTGTTCCATTCGTCCATTACCACTAAAGCCAAAGTTTATACAATCAACATCTAATTTTCTCGAAATTATATTTGTATGAGCCATTCCAGGACGAGATGCGCATGCGCCTTGGGTTATACTAGTTCCGTAAAATATTATTGGTTTTTTGTGGTTCTTTTCAGGTTTCTTTATAAAACTTTCTGAATCTATACCTACTTCAATGTTTTCAATACCATCATAAAGTGGTAGAAATATTTTAAACTCTCTTAATTCCTTTGACATATTGTCAATAAAGAGATACTCATTTTCGATCCCTTTTGGCAAACCAGTATTTAAATATTGCCAGCCATCTTCATTCTTAAAGTATAGATCAACTCCTTTAATTCCAGATTCAGCCATATGATTCATCTTCAAATCATGTAAAATCTTCCATTTAACACTAATTGAAGTGGAATTAGAGAGAAAACGAATAGATAATCCAGCTGAAGATTTTGATAGGCTCCATACTGGCTCTCTGACTATGTTCTTATATGAAACAGGCAACCTATCGTAACGGTTCTCTTTAAGTGAATCAGAAACTTCAGTTCCTTCAAGTATAAAAAAATCTTTTCCATAATATTTTTTATGATCTAAAATAACATTACTGTTTTGGGAAAACAATAATAGAGGGGTTAATAATATTATTATTAAATTGAGTTTTTTCATACATACAAATTAAACAATAAATATTGATTGGTTGATTTTATTTACTCAAAGCTATAAGAACTGCAACTTTTTCACATACAAACTCAAGTAATTCTTCGTCTTTAGAGCTAAAAATATTTGCTGTATGCGAATCAATATCTATTTGGCCAATATTTTCATCATTAATAAAAATTGGTATTACAATTTCAGACTTTACTTTCCAACCACAAGAAATATAATTTTCTTGCTCAGAAACGTCTTGTACAACGAAGTTTTTATTACCTACAGCTACTTGACCACATATACCTTTACCAAAAGGAATAATTGTGTGTTCGGTTTCTTCCCCTGTAAATTGTGCTAATTTAAGTTCTTCCCTATCTCCATTTTTAAAATAAAAACCAACCCAATCATAATAAGAAACCTCACTCTCAAGTAAGTCACAAATCTGCTGCAATTTAAATCCAAGATTCTCTTTTTGAAGAATAATTTGGTCAATTTTTATTTTTAATATTTCTGTTTTCATTTATTCTAAGTAAATTTATAAAAAATAAAATTTAAGAATGTATTTTATTTATTTTAACTAATTTTATATTGTGAGCAATAAATTTGAAAAATCATTATGGGGTGTTAGATATATTACCATTCTACCAGTTTTACTATCAATAATTTCATCTGTAGCGCTATTAGTTCTCGGTGGATGGGAAATTATTGAAGCAATCATATTTTACAATCCACTATTTGATGATTCTATTACAAATAGCAATGAATTATTATTTAAAATAATTTCTGCAATTGATTTGTTTCTAATAGCTATTGTTCTTTTAATTTTTGGTTTTGGTATATATGAGCTTTTTGTTAGTGAGATTGATTTTGCTAACTCAAAGTTTAATGAATCAACCCTTAAAATTAGAGATTTAGATCAATTAAAAAATAAAATAATTAAGGTTATTATTATTGTTTTAATCGTAAAGTTTTTTGAAAAAGTTCTAAAGTTTTCAGAAAACTTTAAGGACCCAATGGACATACTTTACTTTAGTATATCGATACTTTCTATTTGTTTGGGGTATTATCTTATAAACAGAAAATAGTTTATAAAAACTAACTTATATGAATGCTTAGAGCGTCTAACAACTCTTTTTCATCTCCAATTAAATCATGTGTTTTATTTGGGATCTCAACATAGCTTTTTTTACCGTTTATTGAATTATAAAACTTTTTTGCAAGTTTCGGTTCTAATACTTCATCATTAGTAGATTGGATGATAATAATATTATTTTTAAGTTGTTTTACAAACCCCATTGGATTAAGATCACTAATTACCCTTTTTGACTCCTCTTCGTAAATTTGAGGTGTTTTTAGGCACAAAATATTTTTTGCATGCATCCATAATTCATCCATTAAAAGCTTATTAGAGAACAATGCCATAGAATCAACAACTGGGTTTAAGAGAATTACTTTATCAAAAAAATTAGAGTCATTTTTTATGATATTGGAAACATAAAAGCCGCCCATTGAGTATCCCAAAGCGAAAAGTGGTAATTTATATTTTTCTTTTAGAAAATTAGAAGCAGTTTTTATATCCTTTATAGAGCCCAAAAAACTAAAATTTCCTTCACTTTTTTTATCACCCCGATAATTCATTTCAACAATCGAAATCGAATTGTTTTTTAAATTATCATATAAACTTACAAGTCTACTTGATCCAGGAAAGCCATGACAAAAAAGTAATATTTTTTTAGCATTCTTTATATCCCCATATTCTTCGCATACAATAACGGAACCGTCAACATCTATTGAGAAATCCTTTTTCATGTTTATCTCAAGAAATTGTAGAGAGCAAAAGTTGCTAGCCAATGCTCACCTCCATAACCGCTTTCAAACATAATATCGTAACCTTTTTTTGAATGTAAATCTGAGATTTGTAAAAGAAAGGTTTTTTCGGAGGTTTTATTCAATTTATTGGCAATATCTTTAAGTGTCCATGCTCTGTGAAACATAAGGCCTATTAAATGACCAATTCCAGGGTCTTTAGGGTCTAAAACAGTAGGAGGATTTATAATATTATTAAATTCAGGTTCTTTCAATGATGGTATGAAATTTTTGAACCACTCATTAAACTCTTTTTTTTCTAAAATACTTGACATTAAAGCTGCTTCTGCAAGACATGGTGAGAGAAAGTCTGTACCAGAGGGTTCGTAGTTGACAGGACAGTTAATATCAGTTGAAAAGTTTATAATGCTATAATCTTTAATTTTGTTATATAGTTTTGTATCATTAGCAATTAATGCATATTCTATCATTAAGGAAAAAGAAAACGCAGTATTAGCATGGGTACCAGGCCTGAGAGGGGTTGAAAGTTTATCGAGAAATGTAATAGTTCTTTCACTAAGTAGCTCTACAAGAGGTTTTAGATTAGATGCCCACTCTTGTGCATTTTCATTATCCCAGCTTAATAGTTCTGAATATAGTTTCATTAACCATGCCCAACCATAAGTTCTCTCAAAACTTTTTGCAAAATCATTTTGAAAAAACTCATACTCCTTATCAAGATTATTTTTTGATAGATTAATTTTTAATTTTTTTAGGATAATTTCCTTCTCAGGAATATTTGGAAATTCTTTAATCACTTTAACCATCGCCCAGTGACCATGAACAGCAGAGTGCCAATCCCAGCAGCCATAAAATGAAGGTGTCAACTCATAGTGTGGTCTTACCCAATTTTCTCCATCAAAACGAAATCCAATTTTATATGGAAATTTTTTATCAACGCAGTCAATTGATAAATCTATAAGTTTACTTGCCTTAGATTCATCTATTGTAAATATTTCATACTTAATTTCTGGTTCTGAGGTTGAACAACCAATAAATAAACAGAATAATAGAATTAGCTTTTTCATAAAGATAAATCTACAAAATTTAGTTTTTACTTAAACAAATTGCTTTAAAATTAGATTAATAAAAGTTGAGATCAGCAAAATTAAATTCTGTATATCTTAATTTAAACTCAGAACTTACCATTGTTTGTATTTTTCAAAGCTTATGAGTTTACCGTCTTGAAAAGTAAGTTTTTTCATATCACTCCAGCCAATTTTATGAACTGGTGATTCAAAAATTATTTTTTTTCTGCTATGCCCATCATACATTAAATATTGATCAGTCAGTAATTCAGCAGGACAACCCTGAGTTACCCAAAGTTCCCTTTTAGTGTTAAACATTTCGATAGTCATTCCTTTAAAAATTCCAACTTTTATAATTTTATTAGCTACTGATTTTCCAAATTTATTAATTGCTTCCAGTCTTGTATTTAGTATTCTTAAAATCCTCAATATATTAGATTGTGTACCCTCCAATGAAATGTGATCAAGATGTAATTTTAATAAAGCGTCATAAAAATCTATCGAATTGTCAATTTTATCAGGACAGTCAGCTGGTACGATGCAATTAACAATATCTGGATAATCATTAATAATATCCTTAAATTCCGCAAGATCATTCAAAAATTTAAGTTTTTTTTCATTTTCCAATTTAATTTTTTCTTCTCTCTCTTTAAGTTCACTTAATTTCCTCTCCTCCTCTTTTTTAAGTCTTAATTGGCTTCTTTTTTCTATAATGTCTTTTATGTATTTGATTATCATAATCTATGATTTAGCGGCAATTATCTATGATATTGTTGCATAACATTTCTTTTTATTTGATTAGCATGGATTTCAATAGTATCTAGGTAGATGCTACACATTTGTAACTTAAGTTGCAAGTAATTTTTGCGTTTCTCATCGTCACCTGAAGATTTAATTAATTCCTTTATCGCTAAAATATTTGCTGAAACATGTTTAGTAAATGCATTATATGAAATAATTTTTTTTATGGTTTCTTCATTTTTAAATTGGACCTTCAATTTATTTATGTCTTCAAGTTTTAATGGTTGTTTTTCATTGTATGTTGGACAATCTAATATTGCAGGAAAAACCATTAAAGGATATCTAGTCCAAGGGTTTAGAAAATCTAATTTATCACTGTTTAGGAATTCAACCATTTCTTTTTCTGTTAACTCTTTATCTTTATCTTCCTCGTAAGTATCTGTATATTTTTTTTGTAATTTATCAATTATATCATCATAAGTTATACCAATTTTAAATTTAGCTAAGTCATATCCTAATGAATCAAGTAACAATATTGTTAAAGGATCTAATATTTTGAAGTATTTATAATATCTTTTTTCTTTATTAAAAGGGAATGCATCAAATATAGATATAAAATCATCTAAGCTTATATAATTATGTCCTCTATTAGATATTCTTCTTTTTACAGAAAGGTAATCAAATACTGTTGCGAGAATATATAAACCACCAATAATTAATACGCCATAAAAAATTAATTCAGGAATGATGTTTAGAAGCATTTTTAAAAAAAATTTATGATTAGTAATTAAATAATATACAAAATTTATATTTCACTAGAATTATCTATTTTTTAAAAATTCAGTCAAAACTTTTGCGTCCTGCATTGGAGGTGTGTCATCTCTGTGAAAAAATCCTTTTGGTACTTTATCTGAAACACGTAAAGAATATGAATTAAGATATATTTTAGCTAACTTTTTCCCACCCAAAGAGTAAAGATTGTATACATCGATATTGCCTGAAATATTTGGTGCAGTTACAGATGAAGCAACTGGGTCAGTTTCAGGTTTATCAGATCCAATTGGTGTATTGTCGGAGTCTGATGTTCTAACATAAATAACTGGGTTATATGTTTTCGTTTTTGATTCAGATTTAGAGGTGTATTCGTATCTTAACTTATCCATATATGCAGGAAGATTATCTATTCCGTAAACAGGAATAGGATTTGTTTTTTCCAATCCAAACTCACCTACCCCTTTTGGATTCTCATCATTTAATGAATTATCATGAGGAGCCATAGTGATCAAAGAATGCATTAAACTTTTTTTCTCTTTTACTTTAGAGCTTTCCCTAATTTTTAAAAAATTCTCTAATTTTTTTTCCTCAGGTGTTTTACTTTTAAAAAAATCAAATAATCCCATAATTTTTTCTTTTAATTTACAAAATATTAATTAAAACGCTTCATTTTTATTACTTAGCTTAGGTGAGAAATTACCATTTACCGAGGAATACAATGTGTAAGACATTGTGCTGTTATTTAGAAATATAACATCTGATTTATCTACGGACTCATTATTAACAAAACCACCAGTAATTTTTCCACAACTAGCATTTTTCATGAATTTATTTGGGTTCCAACCGCTACCGTAATAGAAAAATGTTTGAAAACTTCCATTACCTAACTTAAACTTATGATATCCCCCAGCTTTAATATATGCATGAGAATAAACAACATTATTTTTTTTAATTATAACGATAACATCTGAGGTACTTGAGGCTCTAATATCTATGAAAGAACACTCTTTATAGCCAGATGGAGGACTGCAGTATGGATTAATTCCATAACAATAGCGATATGGTGTGCTTCCGTTTGTTAAAGAGTTCGTTTCATAAAAATCGTTAAAAACATCATTACTTATTTTTTCCAACCTTTCCTTGTTAAATTTTTTCTTTACAAAAGAATAATTTATTACTCCCAAAGTTTCACCACCAGAAAAAGTAAAATCAACTTTATTTTGAGTAAGTACAGGCTTGTTTTTTAACTTGGAATCTAGATTTACAGTTAAGGAACTATTCATATTGCGACTTAGTGAATTGAATTTAGAATTATATTCTTTTTGAACATCTTTATTGCTGTTATCAATTACTCTTTTATTTTTAAAATAATCTTTAATAAAACCATCAAAGTCTTTAATCGAAAAGTCATCTAAATCAGATGCTGTAATATAATTTGAAATACATTTTTTACACTCAATATCAATATTATTTATTGAGTTTAAAAAAGGAAAACCTGAATTTTTTGAAGAACTTTGTTTCACAATATTTATCAAATTATTCATTGTCTTAGATCCTAATCCAAATCTTTTTCTTGTTTTACTGAACCAAGATAAATATTCCTTATTGTATTTATTTTTGTAACGATTAATTTCGTGATAATAAGCACATTTAAAATATTCTTTATCTAATCCGTTAAAACTTATTTGTTTTGAAAAAAATAAAAGCTTAATTAAAGTGTCTTTACTTACAATAGCATCAGCAAAATCAAGATTTCCTTGCTCTTTATTTCCTGAATCTTTAAAGTATGACTTAAGTCTTGGGTAATCTTTTTTGAGCTTTTTAGTCCAATAATCCTTTTCCACATCCATCATAGCCACTTCATTGGCTTCAATTTTAGGTATATTTAATTCAAATTCATTTACTTTATTTTGAAATAACAAATAAGTAATCCCAACAGAACCTATTAATAATAGTATAATTACATATCTCTTTTTTAAAAAACTACTTTTAGGCTTAGGGGTATTGTTTTTATTCTTGTTTGGTTTTTTGGGTTTATCATCATCAATACTATTTCTTAATTGAAACTCTCCAATAGATTTAATTTTTTCATTTTTAAAAATCATATTAATGGCTTGATTAAACCTAGAGTCGACTTTATTATCTTCTAAAAAAGTTAAGATTTTAAATTTATCTTGAGTATTTGAAGATCTAAATCTTTTCATTATAGTTACTATAGTATCTTCTTCGTTAAACAGTTCATTTAACAGATCACTTTTTTCTTCTTTTGGTTGATTCCCAGTAAGTTCTTTATATGCTTCTTGAACTAACGCATACTCCTCTACAAAAAACTCTAAATTATCATTGTTAGCTGGGTCAAGTTCTTTTGAAAGACGTATGTAGGCCGCTTCAATTTCTTCTTTTGAAGCTCCTTTTTCTAAACCTAAAATTTTATAATATTTAATCATTTTTATATTTAATTAATAGTAAAACTAAAGTTCTTATGTATTTTCTTTGCTCTCATTTGTTAAGATTTTGTTTTAAATAAACTTATGAACAATGTTTAATGTATTAAAAAAAACACATTATTGCGGTGCATATGTTGGAAGTAAAAAATATCTTCCATCTTGTTTATAGAAAACTGATGACATTCCATTTATTTGTTCAATATTAATATCTACAGTTCCATCAACCTCAGTTGTAATATATCCTCCATCAACCTCTACACTCCCATCAACATCAACTGTATTTACAACTCTCACTTCCTGTGTATAATCATCCGTTGCAATTAATCCCATATTTTGTAAAAAAATTCCCCAAATACCTGTTGCAATGAAAAATAATAATATTCCAAATGCAAAATCTTTTGAAAAGAAACTTTTCTTTTTTTGATTTGAATTAGGTTCCTCATTACTTGTTTCATTTGGATGCAAATCCTTCTTTTTACTTGATTTATCGAGCACTTTTTTTGTACTTAAAATCGAACTATTCATCAGTTTTTCATAAGCTTCTTTAAGTTTCTTTGTTTCTTCGATAAAAAAATCTTGATTATCATTCTTTTTTGGATCTAGTTCCTTTGATAATTTATTAAAAGCTTTTTTAACTTCTTGTTTTGTAGCCCCTTCTTTAAGGCCTAGTATTTCATAATATTTTTTCATTTATATAATTTTTGTTAATATTAATTAGGTTTTAGTTTACTTAGTGTCTCTCCCAAACCACTTTCAAACAACGTGTCTAGAAACATTTTATGCTGAACAATATGAAAATTTTCAGGATCATTTTCAATCGCAATATTACAATCATCTAAAGAACCTTTAAAATCTCCTAGAGATTGCCTACACTTACTTCTATTAAAATAAATATTTGGAATTGTATTATCAATATCAATAGCTTTATTTAAATCATCAAGAGCTAATTCATTTTCACCTACCTGCATGTAAGAAAACCCTCTATTCATGTAAGTAAGGGCTCTAGAATCATCGATTTTCAAAGCCATATCAAAGTCTAAAATTGCATCTTCTTCGTTTTCTAAATATGATTTAGCTAATCCTCTATTATCATAAACCTGTGCATAATTAGTATCTTTTGTTTTTTCAAATCCTTCAAGTTCAATAATTTTTGAAGTTATTTCAATAGTACTGCTGTAGTCTTGGTGTATATTAATCATTAATGCAGAAAGAGAAATGTAACATGGTAATATGTACGGATCTAAATCAATTGCTTTTTGGAAATCTAAAATTGCACCATCAAAATCTTGAGATTTTAATTTTTCGCCTCCACTATTGTTATATTTAATTGCTTCAGAATCGTAATCTCTACTAGCGCCACTCACATTGGTCTTTACAGACAGGCTTGTGGGACGATCATTTAAGTCGTTTGGCATATCACCAATTAAAGATTTTCGCAGCTCTATGGCTCTTGAATTAGATTCATTTACCATATCATTAAATAATATTTCTATTTCAGATTTATTAAGTTGTTTAAATACAGATTCATCACTCTGATTCATAGAAGCAAATAATAAAAATTCACCATCTTTAATTTTAAAATATTTATTCATTCTTATCTGAAAATATGAGACAACATCTCTAATCTCCATTTTCTTTAGTAATACTTTTAAAACGCTATTTTCAACTTTTTTAACAGTGGCTTCATTTTTAGTTGTATAAATTAATGCTAGGGAAAGTTTTAGTAATTTAAATTTCGAAGAAGATTTAACAATTGTATCAAATACTTTTTTTAATGCTGGTGTTTCAAAAATATCTATAGATTTATTAAATACATTAAATACAAAGTACATTATAAAATCTTTAAAAGTTTTTGTGTTTACAAACTCTTCAAATTCCATTTGGCTATAAAAGGATTTCATTTCTGAAAATTCTAAAGAACCTCTACTATGTAATTGGTAAAATATAGATAAAAGCATTACACATTGATTTAAACTTAATTCATTTTTAAGTTCAGGTAAATTATAGTTTATTGGTGAAGAAAAAGGATAACTAAATTCAATATTTTTATTATTAGTGTTACCATTAATATTACTCCAGACTAATGGTTTTACAGGCGAAATATCTATTCTAAAAAGACTTACCCCTTTTGAAAACATAATCTCACAATTTTCTAAATTATGACATAAAATGTCACCCTTATATTTTTTAATCCAACTTGAAATAGTAGAAACATCTATTTTTATATATTCTAGACTTTCATTAAATCTTAATATTAGGTTATTGAATTGACCCAGCCCCTCCTCTACTGTATTAAAGAAAATAAATATTCTATGATCATTATTTGTTAAGTTAGATTCTAAATAATATTTGTTAACCTCAATTTTTCCATCAATTATTTTTGATAGACTTTCAGAGCTGTCTACGTATCTTTTAAAAAAACTAGAAGCAGAAGAATTAAAAGCATTTTCAAAAGACATAAATCATTATTTAGTTTCCAGTTGACTAGAAGTGTCTTCTGGTTTTTTAAGTCCAGTGAAGTTTTGCTCAAAATCTAGTAATCCTAAGTACTCAATTTTACCAAATCTTTGAAAAAGAATCAAATCAGAAATAGTTAAACATTTCCTTAAATTTATAATAAACTCCCTTTCAGAGTCTTCTTCAATTTTATCAGCAGCAATAATTCTTAATGAGATCTCCATCAAAGTAAGTTCTTGTACTAAATTTAATTTTGCTTTTTTAATATCACTAAAAATTGATTTCTGAAATTTTATAGCATCTAAACTACATTTATCTAATGACTTTTCTAGGGTTTCAGATAAATCTTGCGATGAAAAGTATGGAGAATTTTTTTCAATGTTTTTAAGTGCATCAATTTCACGCGCATCTACATCTCCGTCACATGCGATCGCACAAACTGCAGTGTTTAATAAAATATTTTTGTAGTTTATTGGTTCCATAATATTATTTTTTAATTTCTATTTTTCTTAAAACCTATACTTGGTTTTTCTGTTTTAGTATTATTATCCTCATTCACAAAATCTTTATGAGCCTGGTTATAAGAATCAATTATAGTCTTTGATACTGATGGTTTAAATGTTTTTATTATGTCTTCTATAATCTTATTTGAAATTCTTTTATCTGCAATAGCTGCAGCGTGAGCTGCTTTATTTACTATGAAATCAATATCACTTGAGACTAAATTTTCAGTTAAATTAGAGAGTTTGTTGTAGTCTAAATCAATTTCAGAGTATCGTTTATTTAAAAATATTTCAAACATACTTTTTCTAGCTTCAAAATCAGGAGGTCCAACATATAACTGTATTTCTAAACGGCCTGTTCTAAGGATAGCGTCGTCAATTAAATCGGGTTTATTAGTAGTTGCTATGACAAAAATTCCTCTCTCCGAACATTTATTTATTTGAGCTAGAAATTCATTTACTCTAGAAGAAATTGATTGATGACTGCCTTCAGTTCTTTTAGGCATAACTGCGTCTACCTCATCAAAACATATTACACTTGGAGAGTTTTGTTCAGCTTGTTTAAAGAGGTTTCCAATTTTTTCCTCACCTCCACTGACATAAATAGAACTTAAATCAGATGGTTTGATTAAAAAAAAGTTGTATCCAGCCTCCTCACAAAATTTTTCAGAAATGAATGTTTTTCCACAACCTGGAGGGCCATATAAAAGCATGCCATTTGGTACAGTAACACCATATTTTTTAAAATGTTCAGGTTTATTTAAAACATCCAGAACTTTAGTTTTGAGTAATTCTTTTAGAGAATCCATTCCTCCAATATCATCGAATCCGTTCCCTAATTTTTTATATTTTTTTACAGGATTAGTACTTTGTTTCTCCAACAAGGTTTCTCTATTCATGTACTTTAACATACTGTCTAATGAATCAAATCTGTTATCCGAATTTGAATCTAAAGATTTTGTAATAATATTTTTTAAATGATCGTCTTGATTATTTAGAAAATTTAATGGAGTATTCCTTTTATCTAAAAAAACATCCACCTCCTCAGAATTATTCAGATTAGTATGTTTTTCAACAAACCATGGAGGGATTCCTTCTATTAAATTAAATAATAGTGCACCTATATTAAACTGGTCAGATTTAGGAGTAAAAACGTTATTAAAGGATTCAGTAGAAATCAAGAAAGGAGATACTCCGTCAATATGATTAAACTTAAAAGAACTTTCGAAATTTCTTAAATTAATTAAATTTCTAAGCATAATTTCCTCTGATCCAGAAGATAAATCAAACATTATATTATCTAAAGAGAGTCCATTTAAAAGAATTGGAGGCTTAGATTTGTGTAACGAATCACAAATATTAGTTACTTTTTCAATAATACTTACTGCTTCAATATCACTCAATGGTCCAACCCTTTTTATTCTATCTAAAGCGCTTTCCCCACTAATAAACTTTGTAATGATATATCTAAACTTTTCAAGGTCATAATTAAATTCCCCATGATCAATTAGAACTGGAAGACCAGAAATACCTAAATTTAAAAATGATATTTCTTTGAGATTTCCATCCATATCCAAATCATCTCTGGATATTTTTGAGGCATTATAAATACTTACATTTACAAGCTTAGAGTCTTTTAAGTTTTTAGCGCTATAAGTTTCACAATAAGTAAAAGAATCTATAAAATGTTTTATGTCATATTTGTCGTTAATTATATATCCCTTTTTAAAACTCATAACTTAAATTAATTTCCTAAAATATCATCTCTACTCGATCCTTTTGGGTTTGGCAAAAGTTGCCATAGTTCCCTACAATACGATAAAATTCTTTCTTTAGTTGGATTTGAAGCTGCTTCTGTTAAACCTTTATCCAAAATTGTTCTTGCTTTTGATTTATCACTCCAAGGTTGAGAATCAAAATCATCATTAAAATTTTGCAGTAGACTAATGTAGAGTGCTACACCATGCTCACTTTCGAATAAACTAAACATTAAGCTTGTTAATTCAGTTGTTAATTCTTCTGCCATTTTACTGTCTTTGTTGTTGATGACAGTCAACATTTGCCCCTTTATTCTAGATAATTCTCTTTCAATATTGTCATTTTTACTTTCATTATTTTTTTCTTCTAGCTTGTAATAAGCATCTTTCAAAGCTTTTTCTTTATTTGGCCATGAAGCATCTTGTTCTAATTTATCTAGTTTATTAAAAGATTTTCTTAAATCATCTCTCGTTTTCATTCTAGTATCATAATCATTTTTTCTAGACTCATAATTTTTTTTAGCTTCTTCAACTTCAGATTTAATTTTATTTATTTCTAATGAATCTAAACTTTCATTATTCTCCTCGAGTTGATTAATTTCTTGTTCAATTTCAATTATTTTGTCATCAAACCAAGAGTCATCTTCATCTTTTTGTTTTTGAATATCAAAGTCAACATCAATTGTATCGTTTAAATATGGAATATCAACAGAAATTTTCATAACTCCATCTCTAATAATTTCTAAAAATAAATTAACCTCAGAATGCTTTGGCAATAATTTAGATATGTCATTACCTAAAATCTTTACAGTGTGTACATAAATTTGATTAATAGCTCTTGTCCCCTCTGCATCATTTCCTCCTTGATATATAGATATATTAATTTCGTCATCTGTTCCAGGTCTAAGATCTTTAACTGTTTTAAGTCCAGTTTTTTCTCCGTTTGCAGGCATAGTAACTCCTTTTTCTAATCCTTTAAAATAGAAGAAATTAGCCTTACCATTATCTCCTACAGCCTCAACACCATAGGAATATGCTAAAGTTGCATTACCAGCTTTAACTCCTTGAATAATTGTAATTTCGGATGGTTCACAGTCTAACCTATCCCCTGCTTCATTTGTTACTATGATTTCAAAAGTATTAGGTTTACCTTCAACTAAATTAAGATCAACAATTTCACCAGTAGCATCAAATTCACTTTTATCACTCTCCCATGCTCCATCTGATCTTTTAACAGATACATTTAATTTCACTGGAACATCTCCTTCAGTCTTCTCTTCGTTTAACTTAACTACTAGCATTTCCTCAACTTCAACACTTTGAGATTCATAGGAAAGTTCTAATTGAATTTTAGTTTTATCTCTAGTTTGGTCAACAATTTCTTCTGAAATTTCAAATTGAGTTGCATATATGGCAGCTCCTCTCGCCACTACTGTCATTGGATCAACAGATGTGTTTGGTTTTGCAATTTGTTTTTCAACTAAAGATCTTAATACTGGTGAAAAAGTAGGGCCGCCGACTAAAATTAGTGAAGTCAAAGATTTTCCATCGATGTTATTTCGTTTCAAAACTTCTAAGGATATATTGATTGCCTTTTGAAATATAGGTGAAACAACTTTTTCTAGTTCAGATTGATCAATAGTATAATCAATTTCAATTTCCACTCCTTCATCATCGTTAGGGTAAACTCCAATATCAGAAATTATATCGCAAGTTTTATTGAATGATAATTCAATTTTTATTTTTTCAGCTTCAATTTTTAATGCATCTTTTAATAAGATATTTTTTTCATCGTCATCCAAATAAGATTGAATTGAATAATTATCTTTTAAATAAGGAATAAGCAACTCGTCAACAATGGCATTATCCAGTGTTTTACCACCTAGCCAATTGTCTCCATCAGTATCCTTAACTTGCATAATACCATCTTCCATTTTGACCAGACATACATCAAATGTACCTCCTCCAAAATCAAAAATTAATAGATCTCCATCTTTTGTCTTTTCATCTAACCCATAAGCCATAGCTGCAGCAATAGGTTCTTGAAGAAGTTCAGCTTGAGAAATACCAGCTAATTCAGCTGCTTTTAGTGTTGCAGATTTTTGATTATCATTAAACATTGCAGGAATGGTTATAACAGCAGATTTTACAATCTCGTCTTGTAAATAAGATTTCATTTTTTTTAAAACCTCTGATGATAATTCTTCTGAACTAAAATTTTCATCACAAATTGATGAATTGTATTTCTTATCTGAACCCATGGTTCTTTTGAATTCAACCCAGAAATTAGAGTCTGAAGATTTACCAGATTTTAAAGCCTTCAGCTTATCTGCCTTTAAAGTATTAAATGCTCTAACACCAGACATAACAGATCCTTTTTTTCTATAACCTACACAAGATGGTGTAGTATCACTTTGACTATCCGATTTGATGATAATGCTTTCACCCTTATCAATTTTGGTAATTGCAGAGTTCGTCGTTCCTAAATCTATTCCATATTTAATTCTTCCCATATTGTTTTATTTTAATCATTTTGACTCACCTCAACTTGTGCGCCTTGAATCATTTTTCCTTTATAATTAATTTGAGGTTTTATAATTCTAGTTATAATTTGACTTCCTTTTTCGATATCCTCATCAAAAACAAAATTTGCTTCTAAGTTCATCCCTGAGGAATAGGGTTTATTTAATAATTCTACAATTTCGTATTCATTAATACTCAATGATTGAATTAACTTTCTAACTGAAGCTGATAGCTGTTTGTAGCCTCTAATTGATTCATCCATTCTAGATAAATTAGTAGACATTCTTACTATTTCATCTGCCACTCTTTTAGCAAATGAGTGATCAGTGTTATTGGATTTAGAAGATAATTCACTAGAGCTTTTGTCAGAGAGCCAATCCGCTAACTTTTGGCTATCTTCGACTTGTCTTTCAAATACTTCTTTTTGTTTTAATGAAATCAACTTTGTTTTACTGTTCCATTTATTGTTCAATAAAATATAAATAATCAAGATCAATAACAGAGAGAATATTAAAGATATTACTCCCTTTTGTGCTTTATCTTGAAGATCATTATTGACGGTAGATAAATTGTCCTTTGTAAAAACTAAATCTTTTGAATTGTTTGATATTTTCGTATTAGATTCAGTTAAATCATAATTCAATATTTTAGTTTTATCATCTAACAAATCTGTTTTTTCTGACACTACAGAAATTTCCTTTTTTAGATTTGAATTATAACTTTCTATCAGCATAGTTAAGCGTTCTCTCAAGTTATTATTAACTTCTTTTAAAGAGTCAATTGTAATCGATGAATTATCAATTCTTATATTTAATTTATTTATTGAGTTGTAATAATTATTTAAATTAGAATCTGATAATTTAACTAATTTGTTAATTTCATAGTTAAGTAATTCATTGTTAGAATTAATTTTTTTAAATAATTTTAATTCAACTAAATTGATTAAAGAATCAACATCTGACTGATTTAATGGAGCATTTTTTTGAGAAAAAGAGGAAAAACTGAGTGTAAAAAAGATTAGTAATAATATTTTATTTTTCATAATTATAATATTTAAGGCATACCAAAATCATATCCTTCTAATTTTAATTTTAATATCATTGGATGATGACTAATTTCATCATAATAGAATTTAGTTTTAATTTTTCTGAAGATCCACTTAGACATTGAAAACCTTGCAAAAAAGAAGTCAATTCCAAGAAACCAACCAACAGTACCAGCAGATACTGCTGCCCAAATTAGAAAGCCTATAAAAAAGGCTTTTATGCTCTTGTTTGAATTAGAGCTTGAACATGATTTACAACATGGGACCTCAAGACCTCCATTTTTAAAATATGAGTAAGAATTATCCCAGTTCATCTTATGCATTTTAACTCTCATACTTGAGCCTTTCATAACTTCATTAGAGTTGCAAAATCCACAAATTTTTGCTTTTAATTCATCTTCACAATGTTTGATAGTTGTATTAGCTCTTTCTATAGTAGAGTCTTTAAAACTAATTGACTTAGCATATTTGTATGAACTCATGTAATCTTGATCGTCTGCAGTTTTATTAAAATAAAGAATTCCACATTGTAAGATTTGATTAGCTAATTTATCAGAAATTGATTGATATTTAATATCATTTGTTCCTAATATATCTTTTAGTAATTTAAGTTGAGATACAGAATTTTTAATAAGATCTTTACCAATTTCTATTCCATTTGAATGATTGTCATTTAATAGGTTATTAGAATCATTAATTAAGACATTTAAAGAATCTAAGGGTTCGCTAATTAGTGAAAAATTAAAAGACTGACTTAATTCATTATTTGAATCTTTAATTAAATTAGAAATTTCTATTGAAGAAAAATTTGTATTAAATAATTGTGAAATATTTTCGTTGAAAAAATCTAATATATTTTCTTTATTAGTTGCGTTTTCATTTCCAGTTATTAAGCCAGATAGGTCATATAAATGATC
>CABXVR010000011.1 GCA_902515565.1 uncultured Bacteroidota bacterium
AAGAAAATAGTTATTTCTAAAGGTGTAGGTGCTGCTGTATCTGATAAAAAATTAATAGACTACGCTGTCGAAGAAATTACTAATATCTCTGGTCAAAAAGCTGTCGCAACTATCTCTAAAAAAGATGTTGCTACCTTCAAATTAAGAAAAGGTATGCCAATTGGAGTTAAAGTAACTTTAAGAGGAGAAAAAATGTATGAATTTTTAGATCGTTTAGTTACATCTGCACTACCTAGAGTTAGAGACTTTAATGGTATCAAAGCTACTGGTTTTGACGGTAGAGGTAATTATAACTTAGGTGTTGTAGAGCAAATAATTTTCCCAGAAATTAATATTGATAAGGTTAATAAGATTTCTGGTATGGATATAACTTTTGTTACTAGTGCTGATACAGACAAGGAAGCAAAATCATTATTAACTGAATTAGGTTTACCATTTAAAAAAAATTAAACTATGGCTAAAGAATCAATGAAAGCCCGTGAGGTAAAAAGAGCAAAAACAGTAGCAAAGTACGCTGAAAAAAGAAAAGCTTTAAAAGCAGCTGGAGATTTTGAAGGATTACAAAAGTTACCAAAAAACGCATCACCAATTAGAATGCATAATAGATGTAAACTAACAGGTAGACCTAAAGGATATATGAGAACTTTTGGATTATCAAGAGTTATGTTTAGGGAAATGGCAAATAAAGGATTAATCCCAGGTGTAAGAAAAGCCAGCTGGTAATATTAACTGGTTAAAGGTTTAACAAAAAAGTTAAAAACCATAATCATAAAATTAAAAACTATGTATACAGATCCAATAGCGGATTATTTGACAAGAATTAGAAATGCAGTCTCTGCTAAACACAGAGTAGTTGAAATACCTGCATCTAATTTAAAGAAAGAAATTACTAAAATTTTATTCGATCAAGGATATATTTTAAGTTATAAATTTGAAGATTCTACAGTTCAGGGTACAATTAAAATTGCACTTAAATACAACAAACTGAGCCAAGAATCTGTAATCAGAAAAATACAAAGATTAAGTAAACCTGGTTTACGTAAATATTCAAATTCTAATGATTTACCTAGAATTTTAAATGGTCTTGGAATTGCTATCGTGTCCACTTCTAAAGGAGTTATGACTGCTAAGCAAGCAAAAAGACACAATGTAGGTGGTGAGGTAATTTGTTACGTATACTAATTTAAAGATAAGATCATGTCAAGAATAGGAAATAACCCAGTATTGATACCCGAAGGTGTTACAGTAAACATTGAAGAAAATGTTGTAACAGTAAAAGGTAAGTTAGGTGAATTAAAGCAAGAGTTTTTAGATATTACGATTAAAATTGAAGACAATTCAGTTGTATTATCTAGACCTTCTGAACATAAAGACCACAAAGCTAAGCATGGATTATACAGAGCATTAATAAATAATATGGTTAATGGTGTTTCTACAGGGTGGACTAAAGAATTAGAACTTGTAGGTGTTGGTTACAGAGCAACTAATCAAGGACAAAAACTTGATTTAGCATTAGGTTTTTCTCACAATATAGTTTTAGAAGTAGTTCCTGAAGTTAAAGTAGAGACCATTTCTGAAAAAGGTAAAAATCCTATTGTTAAATTAACATCAATTGACAAACAACTTATAGGTCAAGTAGCAGCTAAAATTAGAGGTTTTAGAAGTCCTGAGCCTTACAAAGGAAAAGGAGTTAGATTTGTAGGTGAACAAGTAAGAAGAAAAGCAGGTAAATCAGCTTAAAAAAATAGAATTATGGCATTAACAAAGCAAGATAGAAGACAAAGAATTAGAAACAGAATCAGAAAAATAATTTCTGGTACTGCAAACAGCCCTAGACTATCTGTGTATAGAAGTAACAAGGAGATATACGCTCAATTAATTGACGATGTTTCAGGTAAAACTTTATGCGCTTGTTCTTCTAGAGAAAAAGAAATTATTACTACAGAAGGAAGTAAAAAAGATATTGCTTCTTTAGTAGGAAAGACATTAGCAGAAAAAGCTGTTAAGTTAGGTGTTAGTAAAGTATCATTTGACAGAGCGGGTTATTTATATCATGGACGTGTTAAATCTTTAGCAGATGGTGCTAGAGAAGGAGGACTTAAATTTTAATAATATGTATCAAAACGTAGAATCAGTAAAACCAAGTGGATTAGATCTTAAAGATCGTTTAGTTGGAGTACAAAGAGTTACTAAAGTGACTAAAGGTGGTAGAGCCTTCGGTTTTTCAGCAATTGTAGTTGTTGGAGATGGAAATGGTGTTGTAGGTCATGGATTAGGAAAGTCTAAAGATGTTGCAAGTGCTATTGCAAAAGCAGTGGAAGATGCAAAAAAGAATTTAGTTAGAATTCCTTTAATAAAAGGAACTCTCCCACATGAGCAAAAAGGTAAATTTGGAGGAGCGAGAGTTAATATAATTCCTGCTGCACCTGGTACCGGTGTAATTGCTGGTGGTGCGTTGAGAATTGTTCTTGAGGCGGTTGGTGTACATGACGTATTATCTAAATCACAAGGTTCTTCAAATCCACATAACGTGGTAAAAGCTACTTTTGAGGCTTTATTGAATTTGAGAGATGCTAATACAATAGCTAAAAATAGAGGTATATCCTTACAAAAAGTTTTTAACGGATAATTAAGATGAAAAAGATTATAATAACACAACAAAGAAGTGCAATAAACCGTACTCAAAGACAAAAAAGAACTTTAGTGGCTCTTGGTCTTAAAGGAATTGGGCAAAGTATTGAACATGATGCAACTGCTAATATTCTTGGTATGATAAAAAAAGTTAATCATTTAGTTTCTTTTAAAGAGGCTTAATAAAAAAAAACACTTAAAAATGGATTTAAGTAATTTAAAACCTGCTGAAGGATCAGTTAATAACAATAGTAAAAGAATAGGTAGAGGTCAAGGATCTGGTAAAGGTGGTACTGCTACTAGAGGTCATAAAGGTGCTAAGTCTAGATCTGGTTATTCTCGAAAAATAGGATTTGAAGGCGGTCAAATGCCACTACAAAGACGTGTGCCTAAATTTGGTTTTACGAATATTAATAGAAAAGAATATCAAGGAATAAATTTAGATGTTATTCAAGAATTGGTAGATAACAAGAAAGTTAAAGATGAATTAGATTTTAATTCTATTGTTGAATTAAGATTAGCTAGAAAAAATGAACTAGTTAAGATTCTAGGAAGAGGAGAATTAAAAGCAAAAATTAAAGTAACTGCACATAAATTTACAGCTTCAGCAAAAAGTGCAATCGAAGCTGCTGGAGGAGAAGCAGTAACATTATAATTATATATGAAGTTTATAGATACAATAAAAAATATTTGGAATATAACTGAGTTAAAAGATAGAATTCTTTTTACCCTGTTCATGTTGGTTGTTTACCGATTTGGTGCACAAATAACTCTTCCTGGTATTGATGCAGAAATGTTAGGTAGTTTAAAATCTGAAACATCAGAAGGTATACTAGGATTATTAAATGCATTTACTGGTGGAGCTTTTGCAAATGCATCGGTATTTGCACTCGGAATTATGCCATACATATCAGCTTCAATTGTAGTACAACTTATGGGTATTGCAATTCCATATCTTCAAAAACTTCAAAAAGAAGGGGCTAGTGGTCAGAAAAAAATCACGCAAATCACAAGATGGCTTACTATAGCTATATGTTTAGTTCAAGCACCCGGATATTTAGCTAGTTTAGATATTATGTTTGGTATTCCACAAGAAGCATTTTTACTTGGTCAGGGTCCATTGTTTTTCTTTACTGGAACAATTATTTTAGTTACAGGCTGTATTTTTGCAATGTGGTTAGGAGAAAAGATTACTGACAAAGGAATTGGAAATGGTATATCTTTATTAATTACTGTAGGTATTATAGCTACAATGCCACAGTCATTTATACAAGAATATGCAGCTAGAGTTACTGGATCTAATGGTGGTTTAATGATGATTTTAATTGAATTAGTCATATGGTGGTTAATAATTCTTGCTTCGGTATACTTAGTTATGGCAGTCAGAAGAATATCTGTTCAATATGCAAGAAGAACTGCATCTGGCAGTTATGAAAAAAATATTTCTGGGTCTAGACAGTTTTTACCATTAAAACTAAATGCATCAGGTGTGATGCCAATAATATTTGCTCAAGCATTAATGTTTGTTCCTGGTTTAATAGGAGGATCTAGTTTGTTAAAAGATTACTCTATTGGTCAATGGATGATTTCTAATTTTAGTGATATTTTTGGATTATGGTATAATGTCGTGTTTGGATTATTAATAATGGTTTTTACTTTTTTCTATACTGCTATTACTGTTCCAACTAGTAAAATGGCAGATGATTTGAAAAGAAGTGGTGGTTTTATACCTGGAATAAGACCTGGCACAGAAACAGATACATATTTAAATAAAATAATGTCTCATATTACACTCCCAGGATCAGTATTTTTAGCTTTAATAGCCGTATTCCCTGCTTTTGTCGTTCAATTTATGGACGTTCAACAAGGATGGGCATTATTCTTTGGAGGTACATCTTTATTAATTATGGTTGGTGTAGCCATAGATACTATGCAACAGGTTAACTCGTATTTATTAAATAAGCATTATGACGGGTTAATGAAAGCAGGTAAAAATAGAAAAACAGGAATATAATGGCAAAGCAAGCAGCAATAGAGCAAGATGGCTCAATAATAGAAGCATTGTCTAATGCAATGTTTAGAGTAGAATTAGAAAATGGTCACATAGTGACTGCACATATTTCTGGTAAGATGCGTATGCACTATATTAAATTATTACCAGGAGATAAAGTTAAATTAGAAATGAGTCCTTATGATTTATCTAAGGCTCGCATAACATATAGATATTAATATAAAATCATGAAAGTAAGAGCTTCAGTAAAAAAGAGAAGTGCAGATTGTAAAATCGTACGTAGAAAAGGTAGACTTTATGTGATAAACAAAAAGAATCCAAGGTTTAAACAAAGACAAGGTTAATTATGGCAAGAATAGCAGGTGTAGATATACCAAAACAAAAGAGAGGAGTTATTTCCCTTACCTATATTTTCGGAATAGGTAGAACTCGTGCAAAAGAAATTTTGATGTCAGCTGGTGTTGACGAGAGCGTTAAAGTTAATGATTGGTCTGATTCAGATATCAGTAAAATTCGTGAGGCTGTAAGTTCTTTCACTATTGAAGGTGAATTAAGATCTGAAACTCAATTAAACATTAAAAGATTAATGGATATAGGGTGTTACAGAGGCATTAGACATAGATCTGGCTTACCACTAAGAGGTCAAAGAACTAAAAACAACTCTAGAACTAGAAAAGGAAGAAGAAAAACAGTTGCGAACAAGAAAAAAGTAACTAAATAATAATTAGTAATATGGCAAAGTCAAGTACTAAAAAGCGTAAAGTAATAGTTGATTCAATAGGTGAGGCACATATTGTTGCTTCATTTAACAACATTATAATATCATTAACTAACAAAAAAGGAGACGTTATCTCTTGGTCATCTGCTGGAAAGATGGGCTTTAGAGGTTCAAAGAAAAACACTCCTTATGCTGCTCAATTAGCTGCAGAAGATGCAGCTGCTGTTGCAAAAGACGCAGGTTTGAGAAAAGTTAAGGTATATGTAAAAGGTCCTGGAAATGGAAGAGAATCAGCAATAAGATCTATACATAATGCTGGTATTGAAGTCGCAGAAATCATTGATGTGACTCCAACTCCTCACAATGGGTGTAGACCTCCAAAACGTAGAAGAGTTTAATAAAATAATTAAGTATAAATCAGAGACAAAATACTATCGAAGGATTAGATTAAGACCTTAATTCATAGTTACTCTAAAAAAAACAAAACAAATGGCAAGATATACTGGTCCAAAAACAAAAATTGCAAGAAAATTTGGTGAGGCTATTTTCGGAGAAGATAAGTCTTTTGAAAAAAGAAACTACCCTCCAGGTCAACATGGAAACACTCGTAGACGTGGAAAAAAATCTGAGTACTCTGTACAACTTATGGAGAAGCAAAAAGCTAAATATACTTATGGTATTTTAGAAAAGCAATTTAGGAATATGTTTAAAAAAGCTACTGCTGCTACTGGAATTACTGGTGAAGTTTTATTACAACTTTGTGAATCTAGACTAGATAATGTTGTTTTTAGAATGGGTTTATCAAATTCAAGAAGTGGAGCAAGACAACTTGTGTCTCACAGACATATAACTGTTAATGGAGGTATAGTGAATATACCATCTTACAGTTTAAAACCTGGAGATATTGTAGCTGTTAGAGAAAAGTCTAAATCTCTTGAGACAATAGAAAGAGCTCTTTCTAATTCTTCAAGTGTATTTGAATGGATCACTTGGAATAGCGATCAAATGCAAGGTACTTATGTATCAGTCCCTGCAAGAATTCAAATTCCAGAAAATATTAACGAACAGTTCATTGTTGAATTGTACTCAAAATAATAATTAATATACAAAGTATTATGGCAATATTAAATTTTCAAAAACCGGATAAAGTAATAATGATTAATTCAACTGATTTCGATGGTAAATTCGAATTCAGACCACTTGAACCTGGTTACGGCTTAACAGTTGGTAATGCTCTTAGAAGAGTTTTATTATCATCTCTTGAAGGTTTTGCAATTACTTCAGTGAAAATTGAAGGAGTTGATCATGAGTTTTCAACAATCTCTGGGGTTGTAGAAGATGTGACTGAAATTATTTTAAATTTAAAACAAATACGTTTTAAAAGACAAATTGAAGAAGTTGATAATGAAACCGTTTCTATTTCTCTTTCAGGTCAAGACAAAATCACAGCTGGTGATTTTCAAAAATTTATTTCAGGATTTCAAATTTTAAATTCAGATCAGATTATTTGCAACTTAGATTCCAAAGTCAAAATTCAAATGGAGCTTTCTATTGAAAAAGGTAGAGGTTATGTTCCAGCTGAAGAAAATAAAAAATCTTCTGCCCCAATTGGAACAATTTTTACTGATTCTATTTTTACTCCAATAAAAAACGTAAAATACTCTGTTGAGAACTTTAGAGTAGAACAAAAAACTGATTACGAAAAATTAGTTTTTGAAATAATGACAGATGGCTCTATCAATCCTCAAGATGCGCTAACTGATGCAGCTAGAATTTTGATACACCACTTCATGTTATTTTCTGATGAAAGAATTACTCTAGAAGCTGATGAAATTGCAAAAACAGAAACTTATGATGAAGAGTCATTACACATGCGTCAATTACTCAAAACTAAATTAATTGATATGGATCTTTCTGTTCGTGCTTTAAATTGTTTAAAAGCTGCAGAAGTAGATACTCTAGGTGATTTAGTTTCATTTAATAAAAATGATCTTATGAAATTTAGAAACTTTGGTAAAAAATCTCTTACTGAATTAGAAGAATTGGTAATTGTTAAAGGACTAAATTTCGGAATGGATTTAACAAAATATAAATTAGATAAAGACTAACTTTATTAGAGTTTAAATAAATTGAATAATGAGACACGGAAAAAAAATAAACCATTTAGGAAGAAAAACAGCTCATAGAAAATCTATGTTAGCTAATATGGCTTGTTCTTTGATAGAACACAAACGAATTAATACTACTACTGCTAAAGCTAAAGCATTAAAACAGTTTGTTGAACCTCTGATTACTAAGTCTAAAAATGATACAACTCAAAATAGAAGAATCGTTTTTTCTAGACTAAGACAAAAGGAAGCTGTTGCTGAATTATTTCGTGACGTATCAGCTAAAATTGCTGATAGACCTGGTGGTTACACTAGAGTTATTAGATTAGGAAATAGACTTGGAGATAATGCTGATATGGCAATGATTGAACTTGTAGATTACAATGAAACATATAATGCTGGTAAAAAGAAAAAATCTTCCACTAGAAGACGTAAAAAAAGTACAGCTCCCAAAGTCGATGATGTGCAAATAGAATCAACTGAGTCAGTTGTTTCTGAAGTTAATGACGATTCTATTGTAGAGCCTACTGAGTCTATTAAAGCTACTGTAGAGTCAACGAATGAAACTGAAGAAGTAGCTGAAAATACTGAAGTACCTACTGAAGATGTAGATGCTAAAGTAGAAGATGATACTACTGCTGAAAAGCCTAAATCATCCGAAGAAAAATAGAACCCAAATCAAATCATTTAAAGAACTAAAAACCCTTTTTTTTATGAGATATTTATTTTTATTTATTACGTTTTTATTTTCTGTATCACTTTCATTAGCTCAAACCAGTTCTGTAGAAGCTGGGGGTAGTCAAGCTATGGAAAATTATGCCCAATTAGCAACTGGAAACGGAGCTAGTTACGGTAACTCTATGATGTTTTATAATCCAAAAAGATATATTGATGGTACAATTCATTTATTTGAAGGTTGGAATAACACTGCTGTAATTCACACTATTTCAGACGATAAGTTTCTCGTTAAACGTGTTAACTTGAATCTTAAGAGAAATTCATTTGAAGCAAAAATGAATGATTCAGATTCTATATTTTCATTTACATTTAACAATATCAAAAAAATTGTAATAAATAATAAGACGTACAAGAACTTTTACTATGATGATGATAACAGAGTATATGAAATGTTATATGATACAGATCAGTATAAATTCATGAAGGGATTTGAAGTTAAGTTAATTTCAGGTTCCGCGAACCCTATGGTGAACAGACCTAATGATAGATATGTAAGAGGTGAAGAATTTTTTATTATGGTAAATGGATCTATTAATCCTATAAAACTTAAAAAGAAATCTATTTACAGGTATCTTAAAATGGATAAATTAAACACATCCAAACTTGATATGTTTATCGAATCAAATTCTCTTTCTTTAAAGAAAGTTGATGACATTATAAAACTTTTAGAATATCATAATAATATCTAATATTTATACGCTTTCTTAATTCGTATATTAAATTGTTAATAAAGAGGTTATAATTTAGCCTCTTTTTTTATTTATTAATAATTATAATATTGATTATTATATTTATTTTTACTCTAGTTTACATTTTATGGAATACAAGAAAAGGAAAAAAGCGATTTTATTATTGTCTGATGGTACTATGTTTTACGGAAAATCAGTCTACGGTGAAGGTACTGCATTTGGAGAGGTTTGCTTCAATACTGGAATGACTGGATATCAAGAAATTTATACAGACCCTTCTTATTTTGGCCAGTTGATGATTATGACAAATCCCCATATTGGTAATTATGGAGTGGTTAATGATGAGTCAGAATCTGATTCAGTAAAAATTTCTGGTTTAATATGTAAAAATTTTAGTTACAACTATTCTAGAGAACTAGCTGATAGCTCATTGGAAGAATTTTTAAATAAGAATAATCTTTTTGCAATTTCTGATATTGATACGAGGGCTTTGGTTAGTTATATAAGAGATAATGGCGCTATGAATGCTGTAATAACTACAGATGTCGATGATATAGACTCATTGTCTAAGAAATTAGCAGAAGTTCCATCCATGGAGGGTTTAGAGCTTGCTTCTAAGGTTTCTACCAAATCTACTTATTATTATGGTAATGAGAGTTCTAAATTTAAAGTAGCAGCTCTAGATTTAGGGATAAAAAAAAATATTTTAAGAAACTTAGCTAAAAGAGATGTATATATTAAGGTATTTCCATTTGACTCATCTTTTGAAGAAATGAAGGAATGGAATCCTGACGGTTATTTTTTATCAAACGGACCTGGAGACCCAGAGCCATTGAAAGTCGTGCAAGATGTTGCGAAAAAAATTATTGATCAGAATCTACCTCTGTTTGGTATATGTCTAGGACACCAAATCATTGCTTTGGCTAATGGAATCTCTACTTACAAAATGCACAATGGTCACAGAGGGATAAACCATCCTGTTAAAAACCTAATAACTGGTAAAGGAGAAATCACTTCTCAGAATCATGGTTTTGCTGTAAATAAAGAAGAATCCTTAGCTAATGAAAATGTAGAAATAACACATATACATTTAAATGACGATACTGTCGCAGGCATAAAACTTAAAGATAGTAATTGCTTTTCTGTTCAATTTCATCCTGAGGCTAGTCCTGGCCCTCATGATTCATCATATTTATTTGACGAATTTATAGAAAATATGAGTAAGTAGTAATTTGATTGTCAAATTTTTACTATTACGTTTTCGTTAATTATCTCCTTTTAATAGATTAAAATCTATATATAATTAATATTTTTGTAGAAATTATTTATAAAAAATTATTATGTCCAACATTAAAAAAATTCACGCCAGACAAATCTTTGATTCAAGAGGTAACCCAACAATTGAAGTTGATGTTATTACTGAAAACGGTTCAATTGGAAGAGCCGCTGTTCCTTCTGGTGCTTCAACTGGTGAACATGAAGCAGTTGAATTAAGAGATGGAGGTTCTAATTACATGGGAAAAGGGGTTATAAAAGCGGTAAATAATGTAAATAATATTTTAGCATCATCAATTATTGGATTATCCGTTTTTGATCAAACTGAAATTGATCTTAAAATGATAAACTTAGACGGTACTGCTAACAAATCTAATTTAGGTGCAAATTCAATTTTAGGTGTTTCTTTAGCAGTCGCAAAAGCAGCTGCAGCCGAAAAAAAAGTCCCTTTGTACAGATATATTGGTGGAGAAGATGTGTGTACATTACCTGTGCCTATGATGAATATTATTAATGGAGGTTCTCACAGTGATTCTCCTATAGCTTTTCAAGAGTTTATGATAATACCAGTACTTGCAAAATCTTTTACACATGCAATGCAAATGGGTAGTGAAATATTCCACCATTTAAAATTAGTTTTAAAAAGCAGAAAATTAAGCACAGCAGTTGGTGACGAGGGTGGGTTTGCCCCTGTTTTAGATGGAACTGAGGATGCTTTAGATACTATTGCTTTGGCAGTAGAAAATGCAGGTTATTCTTTTGGTAAAGAGATAATGATAGCGTTAGATTGCGCTGCTGCAGAGTTTTATGAAAACAATGTATATAATTACAAAAAATTTGAAGGTGATCATGCAGAAGTAAGAACAAGTAAACAGCAAGCTGATTATCTAGCAAGTTTAACCTCAAAATATCCAATTATTTCAATTGAAGACGGAATGGATGAAAATGATTGGGAGGGTTGGAAATATTTAACAGAATTAATCGGAGATAAAATTCAACTTGTCGGAGATGATTTATTTGTAACCAATGTTGAAAGACTTTCTAGAGGTATTAATGAATCAATAGCTAATTCAATATTAATTAAAGTTAATCAGATAGGTAGTCTTACGGAAACAATAAAAGCTGTAGAAATGGCCCATAATGCTGGTTTTACATCAGTAATGTCACACAGATCTGGAGAGACTGAAGACAATACTATTGCTGATCTCGCAGTTGCACTAACAACAGGTCAAATCAAGACTGGCTCTGCCTCTAGGAGTGATCGAATGGCTAAGTATAACCAGTTGTTGAGAATTGAAGAGGAGTTAGGTTCTAAGGCTTTCTTTCCTCAAGGGAGTGTGTTCAAGGCATAGGCTATAATGTTTTAATAATTCGTAGATATTTCGTATTTTTGCATTCCTTAATACAAAAATTAAATGTCAAAAAAAGCTAAACTACTTATAAATAATCAGGAATTTGATTTCCCCCTTGTTTTAGGTTCTGAAAACGAAATTTCTATTGATGTAAAACAATTAAGAGCTCTTACAGATGGAGTTACTACAATAGACCCAGGTTTCAAAAACACTGCTTCATGTGAAAGTAAAATAACTTATCTAGACGGAGAAAAAGGTATTTTAAGATATAGAGGTTACTCGATTGAGGATTTAGCTAACAATGCTAGTTTTTTAGAAGTTGCTTATTTACTAATATATGGAAATCTTCCAACAGAAGATCAGTATAAAAAATTCAATGATGATATTAAAAGTGAGAGTATTGTAGACGAGGATATTAAAAAAATATTAGAAGCATTTCCAAAATCAGCCCATCCGATGGGTATATTGTCATCATTAACAAGTGCATTAACTGCTTTTAATCCCACTTCTAATACTATAGATTATAACAGGAGTAAAGCTGAGCTTTACGAAACTATAGTAAAAGTTTTAGGAAAAATTCCAGTATTAATTGCTTGGACCTTTAGGAAAAAGAATGGCTTACCTTTAGACTACGGAGATACTTCTTTAGGTTATGTTGAGAATATTTTAAAAATGATGTTTAATAAGCCAAATGAAACATATATTCAGAACCCAATTTTGGTTAACGCCCTTAACAAGCTTTTAATTTTACACGCCGATCATGAGCAAAACTGTTCAACTTCAACAGTAAGAATCGTAGGTTCTTCTCATGCAGGTTTATTTGCCTCAATTTCTGCAGGAATATCTGCATTGTGGGGGCCTTTACACGGTGGAGCAAATCAAGCAGTGCTTGAAATGCTTGAATCGATTAACGAAGATGGTGGAGATACAAATAAGTATATGCAAAAAGCAAAAGATAAAGAAGATCCATTTAGATTAATGGGCTTTGGTCATAGGGTTTATAAAAGTTTTGACCCTAGAGCTAAAATAATTAAAGTAGCAACCGATGAAGTTTTAAATAATCTAGGAGTAGTCGATCCTGTTTTGGATATAGCCAAAGGTTTAGAAAAAGAAGCATTAAGTGATAAATATTTTGTAGATAGAAGTTTATATCCAAATGTTGATTTTTATTCTGGTATTATCTACCGAGCAATGGGAATTCCATCTGACATGTTTACTGTAATGTTTGCTCTAGGTAGACTTCCTGGATGGATAGCACAATGGAGAGAAATGAGACTAAGAAATGAGCCAATAGGTAGACCAAGACAGGTTTATACCGGAGAAAATCACAGAGAATATACTCCAATTTCTAACAGATAATATAGGTCTCACTCTATTTCTTTCTTAGTATATTTACATATGTTAAAAATCTATATTAACAACGAAACCTCAGAACTAGTGTCTGTAATATTGGGTTCTGCGATTTCTAACGGCCCAACTCCAAATATTGAAGACTGTTACGACCCAAAAAGTATTGAACATATTTTAAACGGTACATATCCTACTGAAAAAGATATGATCAGTGAATTAAATTCATTTAAAAATATTTTAATTAAATATGGAGTAAAGGTGTATAGACCAGATCTAATTAATAATTATAATCAGATATTTACACGAGATATTTCTTTTGTTATTGAAGATAAAATTGTTTTATCTAATATGATTGATAATAGATCCTCAGAGTTGTCAGCTATCAATTATATACTTAGTGAAATTCCTCCCAAAAATATTATTAAACTTAGCTGTGACAGTCATGTTGAAGGCGGTGATGTAATACTACTTAATGATTATATTTTTATTGGAATCTACTCTGGTGAAGATTATCCTAATTACATAACTGCTAGAACAAATTTGAATGCTGTAAATGAAATAAAAACATATTTTCCGAAAAAGATCATAAAGACTTTTGAACTAAGAAAATCAAACTCTTCCCCGATGGATAATGCTCTTCACTTGGACTGTTGTTTTCAGCCAATAGGAAAAGATAAAGCAATAATTTACCCTGGTGGTTTTTTACTTAAAGAGGATTATGATTGGTTAGTTGATTTTTTTGGAAAAGAAAATATTTTTGAAACTACAAAAGAAGAAATGTATAACATGAATTGTAATGTGTTTTCAATTTCTGAAAACGTAATTGTTTCTGAAAATAATTTTAGTAGATTAAATGAGTGGTTAATTTCAAAGGAATTTACTGTTGAGAAAATAAACTATTCAGAGATTGCTAAGCAAGAAGGTTTGTTGAGGTGTTCAACTATGCCGTTAATAAGAAAACAATCTAATTTTGAATAAACAAAGTGCAAATACTATTTTGATGATTAGACCGCTTGCATTTAATTATAATGTACAAACTGCTGTTAACAATCATTACCAAAATGCCAATGATTTTAACAATAACTCTAATCAAATTAATTTAAGAGCTCAAGCTGAATTTGACAATTTTGTATTAAAACTCCGATCTTTTGGTGTGGAAGTTATTGTTTTTCAAGATGATGATAAGTTTGACACACCAGATTCAGTATTTCCCAATAATTGGATTTCATTTCACTCAAACGGTGATATTGCCCTATATCCAATGTTTGCAGAAAATAGAAGAAATGAAAGAAGAGAAGATGTTGTTAAATACATTGAAAAAAACGATTATTCTATTAGAAATATTATTGATTATTCATCTGCGGAAGAATCTAACATATTTTTAGAGGGCACAGGGAGTATAGTTTTAGATAGGTTAAATAGAAAAGCTTATTGTGCTATTTCTGAAAGATCTAACGAAGATCTGTTGATTGAGTTTTGTGAAGACTTTGAATATACTCCAGTAATTTTCAATGCGTTTCAGACGGTTAAACAAGCAAGAAAGTTGATTTACCATACAAATGTTATGATGTGTATTGCTGATAATTTTGTCATTATATGCCTAGATTGCATAGATGATAAAAAAGAGAGAAATAATGTAATTGAACATTTAAAAGAAGATGGAAAAGAGGTTGTTGAAATTTCAGAAAATCAAGTCAATTCATTTGCTGGTAATATGCTGCAGGTTTTAGATAGAAATAATAATTATGTGCTGATTATGAGTGAATCTGCGTATAATGTGTTGACTCCTACTCAAAAAAATATTATAAATAAGTATGCTAAAATTGTTTTTAGTTCATTAAATACAATTGAGACATATGGAGGGGGAAGTGCTAGATGTATGATGGCTGAGGTATTTTTGCCCAAAGCCAAACAGAAATTATAATATATTATATTTATAGCTATATAATGAATAAAATGAATATTGAATCTTCTTTACAAACAATTGCAGTTAAAGCAATCGAACAGTTATACAAAGTAAACATTGATAGTGTCGAAATACAGCCTACAAGAACTGATTTTGAGGGAGATTTAACTATTGTTGTCTTCCCATTATTAAAACTTCTAAAAACTACCCCAATTGATTTAGCAAACAGTTTAGGTAATTATATAGTTGAAAATGAAAAATCATATACAACATTCAATGTTGTTTCAGGCTTTCTTAATCTTGTTGTTTCTGACAGCTATTATTTAAATCATTTTAATGCAATAAAAAATGAAAATGATTTCGGTTTTGTTAAACCAACTTCAAATGATTGTACAATGATTGAATACTCTTCGCCTAACACCAATAAGCCACTACATCTTGGACATATTCGTAATAATTTGTTAGGCTATAGTGTGGCTCAAATACTTAAAGCATCTGGTAAAAATATTCTTAAAACTCAGATAATAAATGATAGAGGTATTCATATATGTAAAAGTATGTTAGCCTGGGTTAAGTTTGGGAACGGAGAAACTCCTGATTCCACATCCTTTAAGGGAGATAAGCTAGTTGGAAAGTATTATGTTTTGTTTGACAAGGAATATAAAAACCAAATTAAATCTCTAATAGAGAATGGCACTTCAGAAGAAGATGCTAAAAAAAATGCACCCATACTAATTGAAGCCCAGGAAATGCTTTTGCTTTGGGAGTCAGGTGATGAAGAAACTGTCAAGCTTTGGAAGACAATGAATGGATGGGTTTACAAAGGTTTTGAAGAAACTTATAAAAATCTTGGAGTAGATTTTGATAATTATTATTACGAAAGTAATACCTACCTCTTAGGTAAAGAGTTTATAAAAGAAGGTATTAATAAAAATGTTTTCTACAAAAAAGAAGATGGTAGTGTGTGGTGTGATTTGTCGAATGAAGGATTGGACGAAAAAATTGTTTTGAGATCTGATGGAACTGCAGTCTACATGACTCAAGATATTGGTACAGCTATTCAAAGAGTTAAGGATTTTCCTAACATTAACTCAATGATTTACACTGTTGGTAATGAACAAGATTATCATTTTAAAGTATTGTTCCTGATACTAAAAAAATTAGGTTTCAAATGGTCAGAAAACTTACATCATTTGAGTTATGGAATGGTTGATTTACCAAGTGGTAAAATGAAAAGTCGAGAAGGTACTGTTGTGGATGCAGATGATTTGTTACTAGAAATGACCAATACAGCTAAAGAAATATCGTCTGAGCTTGGAAAATTGGAAGACATGGATCAAGAAGAGAAAAACAATGTTTTTGAGATTATAGGTAAAGCAGCCTTGAAATACTTTATTTTGAAAGTTGATCCAAAAAAGAGAATATTATTTGACCCAAAAGAGTCTGTAGATTTTCAAGGAAATACTGGCCCTTTTATTCAATATTCATATGTTAGAATACAGGCTATTTTAAGAAAAGTAGACTCTGTTAGCAATGATGATTATAACGGAATTTTAGACCCCAAAGAAAAAGAGCTGATAAAGCAGTTACTAAGCTTTCCTTTAGTGATTCAAAATGCCGCGAATACCCAAAGCCCTGCTTTAGTTGCTAATTATGTTTATGATTTGGTGAAGTTGTTTAATTCCTTTTATCAATCCTTACCTATATTAAAAACTTCTTTTGAAGATAGAAAAATATTTAGATTACAATTGTCTAAATCAGTTTCTTACACCATTAAAAATGCTTTGGATTTACTAGGTGTTGGTATAGTGCAAAGAATGTAGTAATTATTAAATATATTGCATAAAAAAAGGCTACACAATCGTGTAGCCTTTTTTTATATTGTTCAAAAGAATCTTTTAAATTATGATTCTTTAACAGCTAAACCATATACAACAAGACCAAATCCGATTTTGTTGATAGCATCACCAATGTTGTATATTACTTCCATTGAAGGTAAAAACGCTTCAATACCGTTATACCATCCATCAGTACCAGCCATATATCCTAATGGATAAATTGCCCAACCAACAAGAAGGAACCAACATAACATTTTGTGAGCTTCTAATACGTTTCCACCAGCAGCAACTGCTAGTTTTTTAAGACCACCTAACCATACTTCGTATGCGATCCAGAAATATGCTAAACCTGAGATGAATCCCCAAGCACCAGCACTTAACATTCCACCGTCCCATCCAGACTCTCCAAAGAATCCAGTGACAAGCATCACAGTTGAAAGTCCAATAAGCTTCCACATATCTGATTTAGTCGCTCCAGCAACTTTAAGTATTAAGTAAAACTCAACACACATTAATGGAACAGTTAAGATCCAGTCTACGTATCTGAATACAGTAGTACTATCTCCGGCTGCATGAGCATCTCTCATGTACATGTAATGTACAGCAGCAATAAATGTAATTAATCCTGAAACTAAAAGAGAAGTTCTCCATTTAGCATCAACACTGTTCATTGACAAGAAGAAAAACACAGATGCTGCCATCATAGCCATTGCTCCAAGCCAGAACGTAAATCCAGTGCCATCCGTAGGGACAGACATTGCAATAAAGTTTAAATAATTCATATTTGTTATTTTAAAAATTAATAGTTAAAGGCTAAAATACTAAATATTTTGCAAATCAATAAATATAGCTACTAATAATTATCATATTAATAGCTTTATCCTTCTTAAATTATTGATTAAATAAAAAAAAAAGAACCCCGTTTTGAGGTTCTTTTTTATTATTTTAAAAAATTATAATCTATAAGGATTTGAAAGGTAAGTATGGTCCTTTAATCCAATTTACTAATGTTGAAACTAAGCCAAAGAAGAATTTGTATATAACAATGTTAATATAAAGATTTATCAATGTAAACAATACTCCAATAAATGCTGCAAAAACTCCCATTGCTCCAGCAATTGTCCAAGCATCCCCACCATTTCCTAACATGCTAAGGTCTGGATTCAATACAGCATCCATTGCATCTGCAATTGCATAAGCTGGTGAATCAGAAAGCATTCCAAATAAAGCGCTGGTTCCCATTGAAGCCATTTCGACTAGACCAGCAGTCATGTTTCCAAGTCCACCTCCAATATTTAATGTTGTAACAAAACTTAATGTAGCTCCAATTGCACCAAATAAGCCAACCATTGCTAAAACATATCCTGCCACCTTTATAATAGAAATAGGAAGGTCTAGAAATATTAGATGAATGATCCCACTTTTAGAAGTTCCTAAATTATCACCAACATTACTTACTATTTTTGAAATAGGAAAAGCTGCGTAAGTCCATAAAAGCATTCCAATTAACATTCCGATAATACCCATTGCGTCCATACCATCAAATCCGCCATTCCAAAGAGGGCTTAAAGTTGAATATAAAATACCTAATAGAAATAAGAATGCACCTACACTAAAAATTTTGCCGATCCATCCTGCAATTGAGTTTTCAGATTCCTCAATACATGAATTCCATGAATTCCAAGGAAGCTTAGAGTTGACCATGTTTGGAGAGTCAACTACCATGTTAAAAATGTCTTTAATTTTGTCCATTTTGTTTAATTTTTTATGAGTTAGTTTCAAGTAAGTTAGTAAATTATTGTAACATTTTAAACTTATTGATCTATTAATTACCTGAATTAGAGTTATTTACAGGTTTGACTAGTGTTTGTTATTAAGCATTTTAATTGTGTTAATTCAACCCTTATTTCATTGTTTTGTGTCATTTGATAGATTTAATAATAAATTTTATTTGTACATTTCTGACTATATATTAACAAGCAAAAAATTGAGTAATAACTTTTCTTCAAATAAAGATTTTAATGGAGTATTAATAGTTAGCTCTTTTTTTGCACTTTGGCTTTCTGCTCAAATATCGCCTGTCATTGAATCAAATATCGCCTATATTATGATTCTTACAGTTGGAATTTTACATGGCTCTAACGACATAATGCTTGTAAATCACAGTATTAAGTCTAAGTCGAACATTTCTAGCTTAAACATTTTTATAATTTATGTGCTAATGGTAGGGTTAGTTGCTGTTTTATTTTATTTTTTACCCTTTTTAGCACTGAGTCTGTTTGTTATTTTTAGCTCTTATCATTTTGGAGAACAGCATTTTATTTCTAAAAGTAATACTAAAAACTATCTTATATCTTTGTATTTCACTTTCTATGGAATGTTGATATTTTCAATGATATTTTTCTCTTCACCAGAAGATGTTATAATCATTGTTAATGAAATTACTAATGTTTTTATTACACAGGACTTTTTAAAAACATTGTTATATTCTTCATTAATATCAACAATAATATTATCATTTCTCATGCACTACAAGAAATTTATAACATTCAACTTTTTTGAAGAGATAATTTTGATTGCTCTTTTGTTCGTAATCTTTAATATTGCTTCACTTATAGCTGGATTTGCAATATATTTTATTATTTGGCATTCGATTCCATCTCTTAGAGATCAAATTATAGAGCTTCATAGTGAATTCAATAAAAAGAATCTTTTAAAATATCTTAAAAACTCAGCACTTTACTGGTTAATTTCTATTGTTTCTTTAATTGTGCTTTATTATCTTGTTAATGATGATAAACTATTTATTTCATTGTTCTTTTCTTTTTTGTCAGCAATCACTTTTCCCCATGTACTTGTAATGTTTAATTTATTTAAGAATAAATCCAAAGATTTAAGCTAAATAAAGGCTTAAATTCTTAAATTTGAATTTCTAAATAATTCTTTAATATGTTCAATAATCTAAGTGAAAAGTTAGATAAGGCCCTTCAGGTTCTAAAAGGTCATGGTAGAATAACTGAAATTAATGTTGCTGAAACATTAAAGGAAGTTAGAAGAGCATTGTTGGATGCAGATGTTAATTTTAAAATTGCAAAGGAATTTACTGTTAGAGTTAAAGAAAAGGCTATTGGTCAAAATGTATTAACAGACTTAAAGCCTGGTCAGCTAATGGTAAAGATTGTTAAAGATGAGTTGACAGCTCTTATGGGTGGCGATGCTTCAGAACTTAATATAGTTAGTTCTCCGTCCATAATACTGATGTCAGGATTACAAGGTTCTGGTAAAACTACATTTTCTGGCAAACTAGCAAATTACTTAAAAACGAAAAAAAATAAAAAGCCATTATTAGTGGCGTGTGATATTTACAGACCAGCTGCTATAGAACAATTAAATGTTTTGGGAGGTCAACTAGGTGTTGAGGTTTATAGCGATCCAGAAAATAAAGATCCTGTTTCTATCTCTAAAGCCGCTATAGCACATGCAAAATCAAATGGGTTTAATCTTGTCATAATTGATACTGCCGGTAGATTGGCAATTGATGAGCTGATGATGAATGAGATATCAGATATTAAAAAATCGATTAAGCCCGATGAAATATTATTTGTTGTGGACGCCATGACTGGTCAAGATGCAGTAAATACAGCCAAAGCATTTAATGAAGTTTTAGATTTTGACGGAGTTATACTAACTAAACTTGATGGAGATACAAGAGGTGGTGCAGCTCTTTCAATTAAGCAAGTTGTAAATAAACCTATCAAGTTCATTGGTACGGGGGAGAAAATGGAAGCAATTGATGTTTTTTATCCATCTCGAATGGCAGATCGAATACTTGGAATGGGTGATGTGGTTTCTTTAGTTGAAAGAGCACAGGAGCAATTTGACGAAAAAGAGGCCAGAAGAATCCAGAAAAAAATTGCAAAAAACACTTTTGGGCTAGATGATTTCTTAAAACAAATCCATCAAATAAAGAAAATGGGTAATATGAAAGATTTGGTTGGAATGATTCCAGGTGCAGGTAAGATGATGAAAGATGTAGATATAGATGACGATTCTTTTAAGTATATCGAGGCTATGATTTATTCTATGACACCTAAAGAAAGGTCTAATCCGTCACTAATTAATAAATCCAGAAAAGATCGTATTGGTAAAGGATCAGGAACTTCTATACAACAGGTGAATCAATTATTAAAGCAATTTACCCAAATGAGTAAAATGATGAAGATGATGCAAGGTGGAGGCGCTAATAAGATGATGCAAATGATGCAAAACATGAAAAGATAATTTTTGATAAATGACAATATTAGACGGAAAAAAAACTAGTAATGATATCAAGGCTGAAATTGCAGAATCTGTAAAAGAGATTACTGCAAACGGTTCAAGACCTCCTCATTTAGCTGCTGTCATTGTTGGTGATGATGGTGCTAGTTTGACTTATGTTGGCAGTAAAGTCAGAGCTTGTAAAAAAGTTGGTTTTGATTCTACACTTATTAAGCTTTCTGAAAATATTTCGGAACAAGAATTACTTTTAAAAGTCAAAGAGTTAAATGAAAATGATGCAATAGATGGCTATATCGTACAATTGCCATTACCTAAGCATATCGATTCGCAAAAAATATTAATGGCTGTTGATCCAGATAAAGATGTAGACGGCTTTCATCCTACAAATTTTGGAAAAATGGCACTTAACCTGCCAACTTTTATTTCTGCTACACCATATGGTATTATGGAACTATTAGATAGGTATAACGTAGAAACTTCAGGGAAGCATACCGTTGTAATTGGAAGGTCAGATATTGTTGGTAGACCAGTAAGTATACTCATGAGTCGAAAGTCAAATCCTGGCAATTCCACAGTTACATTAGCGCATAGTAGAACTAGAAATATAAAAGAATTAACTCTTCAAGCAGATATAATTATTTCAGCACTTGGTTCTCCAAATTTTGTTACTGAAAATATGGTAAAAGATGGAGTTGTCGTTGTAGATGTTGGAATAACAAGGGCAAAGGATGATTCTAAAAAGGGCTATAAAATTGTTGGAGATGTTGACTATGAGAATGTCTCAAAAAAATCTAGTTTTATCACCCCTGTTCCGGGAGGTGTTGGGCCTATGACAATAGCAATGCTTTTAAAGAACACTCTTCAAGCATTTCTTAAATAAACCAATATTTATTGGACAGAAAATGGAATATAATAACAGCATCAATTAACCATAAGCATATGTTTTTGTAATTTAGATATTTATAAACCTCGTAAATAGCAAAAAACTTATATTTCTCATATTTGAAAAAAAACAAATGAAAAATCTATTTTTTCTTTTTTTAATGATTTCCATTCAATTAATTAGCCAAGTCAATTATAATGTACCTTCTCACGAATGGAAAAACAGCACCCAAACTTGGTTAGACCTTTATTTAATAAATAGTGGATGGGACAATTACAGTTCAGGTTCTTAATGATAGTGGGGTGGAATATGGAGATGTTACATTAGTATTTGCATGTGTGTCTTTATCTAATGCTGATGAAATATTAGAGAATTCACTTAAATTATATCCCAATCCGGTAATAAATATTTTAACAATTGAATCAAATAGCGTTGCGATTTCTAATGTTGAAATCTATTCGATTTTAGGTAAAAAAATAAAGGAAATTAATTCAAATTTCAGTTTTATTACAACTGATAATTTATCTAGCGGAATATATTTTATTAAAATATACTCTGAAAATGGATTTACAATAAGGAAGTTTTTAAAAAGGTAGTAATTAATTACTTCTCAAAAATTTGATTAAAATCCTTAAAGGATTTGAATTCTATTGCATTTCCTGACGGATCATTAAAGAACATAGTCGCTTGTTCACCTGGTTGGCCTTTGAATCGTATATAAGGTTCAATAATAAATTTTACACTTTTAGACTTAAGTCTAACCGATAATTCCTGAAATGTATTCCATTCTAATACGACTCCAAAATGGGGTACAGGAACATCTTTTCCATCGACAAGATTTTTATGTGATTTTGCAATTGATTTTTGCTTATAATGTATAACGAGTTGGTGTCCAAAAAAATCAAAATCTACCCAATGATCACTGCTTCTGCCTTCCTTACAGCCTAATATTTGTTTATAAAAATCTCTACACTTTGAAAGGTTATCTACAGGAATTGCTAAGTGAAAAGGGGTTAATTTATTCATTATCAATTAGTTTATTTAAAGAACTAACCTCTTTTTTTGTTAGCTCTCTGTATTCTCCTATAGGTAGGTCTAATTCGATATTCATTATTCTGGTTCTTTCCAAGGAAACAACTCTATAATTAAAATATTCACACATTCTTCTAATTTGTCTATTTAGTCCCTGAGTTAGAATAATTTTAAACTCATTACTTCCAGTCTTTTTAATTTTGCACTCCTTTGTAATGGTGTCCAATATTGGGACCCCTTTTGACATTCGATCGATAATAGTTTGAGAAAGTGGTTTATCTACTTTAACTAGGTATTCTTTTTCGTGATTGTGTTCTGTTCGCAAAATTTTATTTACAATATCTCCGTCATTTGTAAGAAGAATTAGCCCTGAACTTGGTTTGTCTAATCTTCCTATTGGGAATATTCTTTCTGGGTAATTTATAAAATCTATTATATTGTCTTTTTCAACTCTGGTGTCTGTAGTACAAACTATTCCTATTGGTTTGTTTAGAGCCAAATAAATTTTCTCTTTTTTCTTAGCCTCGAGTACATTATCATCAACTTTTATTTCGTCGTTTATAGAGATTTTCTGGCCCAGTTCAGCTGCCTCTCCATTTATAAAAACCCTTCCAGACTCAATAAGCTTATCTCCAGCTCTTCTAGAGCAGTAGCCAATTTCGCTTAAATACTTATTTAATCTGATTAATTCTTTTTCCATCTAATTTATCCATTGTAAATAAAGATCTTTAATTTTAGCATTATCTGGAATTTGAGCTTTATCAATATCTATATTTGAATTATACCTTAGGTTTGATGGGAGTTGATTTTTATCAATTGTAAAATACAAATTAGCTGCGTTGATTGAAATGATTAAATTTCTTAGGCTATTTTGAATGCTGCTGATATTGTAATTGTCTCTTATTTCTTTAAAGGTACTACTAGGGCCTATTCCTTTTTTAGTTTTATATTTTGGATCAATTATCTTAATTAATTTTGCTGTAGATGTGTAGTCTAGGTCTTCTTTTGGTGTAATTTCTAATAATTCATTTCCTTCTTTATCAAGTATAGTTATGTCATTAAATTTTCCCGTAAAACTATCTCCGGAAATATCATTTCTTATAGAGTCGTTTTTAAAAATTTGAATTAAATCTTTAATCATCGTTGTGTCGCTTACATGTCCTATGCTGTTTTTTGAAATTAAGTAAGGATCTTTTTCATTAGAACATGAATAGATTATAGTAGTAGCGATTAATAAGATTATAATTTTATTCATTGTTTTTTTATTCTTTTAATGTTGTGTAAATATAATTATTTATGATATCTATATTTAATTATTTTCACTAAATAAATGTTACTTAATTATTTTTGTAATAAATAGAAATTTATATTTGCAGACGATGGATGATAATACTAAAAATTTAGTTGATAAAGGTGAAATGTTGCCATTAATGGAGTCATTTTACACGATTCAAGGTGAGGGTTTTCATAAAGGAACTGCAGCTTATTTTATTAGACTTGGGGGTTGTGATGTAGGTTGTCATTGGTGTGATGTGAAAGAGAGCTGGGATGCTCTTCTTCATCCACCCACATTAACTACAGATATTGTAAAAAATACTAAGAATTTTAGTGACACTGTTGTCATTACGGGTGGTGAGCCGCTTATGTGGGATATGACTATGTTAACTAAATTGTTAAATGCAAAAAATAAGTCTGTCCATATTGAAACTTCTGGAGCTTATGATCTTTCTGGTAATTGGGATTGGATTTGTTTGTCTCCTAAAAAAAGAAAACTACCAAAGAAAGAAATATATCAAGTTGCAAATGAACTTAAAATGATAATTTATAATAAGAGTGATTTTGAGTTTGCTGAGACAGAGGCTGCGAAAGTTAATTCAGACTGTGTGTTGTTTTTGCAACCTGAATGGAGTAAAAGAGACTTGGTTATGCCGCTTATTGTAGATTATGTTATGCAAAACCCAAAATGGAAGGTGTCTCTTCAAACGCATAAATACCTTAATATCCCTTAATTACTTATTTTTATTTCTACGCTTTTTTATTGATTAATAAGTTATCAATATTTATTAATTAGCATATAAATATATATAAATGTAATCATAAATTAATATTTAATGTATAATATTAATATTATATGCATATTTGCTTAAAATATATAATATGTGCGGAATAGTTTGTGCTTTTGATATAAAGCAAGCCTCAGATTCTTTAAGACCAGAAATATTAGAAATGTCAAAAAAAATTAGACATAGAGGCCCTGATTGGAGTGGTATTTATAGTTCTGCTAATGCTATCATTTCACATGAAAGATTAGCTATAGTAGACCCTAAGTCGGGTAGGCAGCCTCTTTTTAGTTCTGACAAAAAGTTGGTATTAGCAGCTAATGGAGAGATATATAATCATTTTGATTTAAGAAAAGAGTTTATTGGTTCTTATGATTTTTCTACTAATAGTGACTGTGAGGTTATTATTGCTTTATATGAAAAATATGGACCATCTTTTTTAGATAAAATGAATGGTATTTTTGGTTTTGCAATTTATGATTCAGAAAATGACGAGTATTTTGTAGCAAGAGACCACATTGGTATAATTCCTCTTTACATTGGATGGGATGAAAAAGGGACTTTTTATGTAGCTTCTGAGCTTAAAGCTTTGGAGGGTAAGTGTAAGAAAATCGAACTTTTTCCACCTGGTCACTATTATCATAGCAGTGAAAAAGAATTTGTTAAGTGGTATTCTAGAGACTGGAGTGATTATAAAGCTGTAAAGGAAAATACAACAAGCATAAAATTAATTAAAGATACTCTGGAGTCGGCTGTGCATAGACAGCTTATGAGTGATGTGCCTTATGGTGTTTTGCTTTCTGGGGGATTAGATTCATCCATTACATCTGCTATCGCTAAAAAATATTCTCAAAAGAGAATTGAAAGTGGAGATAAAGCAGATGCGTGGTGGCCTCAATTACATTCTTTTTCTGTAGGCCTCAAGGGTTCTCCAGATTTATCTGCAGCTAAAAAAGTTGCTGACCACATAGGGACAATTCATCACGAGATAGTATTTACAGTTCAAGAGGGTTTAGATGCAATTAAAGATGTAATATATAATTTAGAGACTTATGATATTACAACTATAAGAGCTTCAACTCCAATGTATTTAATGGCAAGGGTTATTAAATCAATGGGTATTAAAATGGTATTGTCTGGTGAAGGTGCCGATGAACTATTTGGCGGTTACTTGTATTTTCATAAAGCACCAAATTCTAAAGAATTTCATGAAGAAACCGTGAGAAAGATGAATAAGCTCCACATGTATGATTGTTTAAGGGCTAATAAAAGTTTGGCTGCCTGGGGAATAGAAGGCAGGGTGCCGTTTTTAGATAAAGAATTTATTGATGTAGCAATGAGTGTTAATCCAAATGATAAAATGATTAATTCTGAAAGAATGGAGAAATGGGTTTTAAGAAAAGCATTTGAAGATTATTTGCCTGAAAGTATTGTCTGGAGACAAAAAGAACAGTTTAGTGATGGAGTTGGTTATAGCTGGATTGATAAGTTAAAAGAACTTGTCAATAATTCTGTTTCTGACGATCAAATGAAATCAGTTGAAATTGATTTCCCTAATCAACCGCCAACATCGAAAGAGGAGTATTTTTACCGCTCAATATTTCAATCTCACTTTCCAAGTAAGGCAGCTGCACTAAGTGTGCCGCAAGAACCTTCAGTGGCTTGTAGTACTAAAATAGCACTAGAATGGGATGAAGCATTTAAAAATATGAATGAGCCGTCAGGCAGAGCAATTGCTCAGGTTCATGAAGATGCATACAAGGCATAGTTTTAGCTGATTTTTACACTTATAATTGTTAATAACTTATAAGGTTATTTAAGTATAAAATAGCTTAAAAATTTTCACTTTTTTTTATCTTTACAAGAATAAATTAACTGTTGTTTTTTCAAAAGTTTTTTTATTTGTAAAATTTCAATTAAAAATATTATTTATGAGTGAAAACAAGCAAAGCTATTCTGCGGATAGTATTCAGGCTCTGGAAGGAATGGAACATGTTAGAATGCGTCCTTCAATGTATATTGGTGATGTTGGTACAAGAGGTCTACACCATTTAGTTTATGAGGTCGTAGATAATTCAATTGATGAGGCTTTAGCAGGTCATTGTAATGAGATTTCTGTAGTGATAAATGAAGACAATTCTGTGACAACTATAGATGACGGTAGAGGTATTCCAGTTGACATTCACAAAAAAGAAGGAGTTTCTGCATTAGAAGTGGTGATGACCAAAATTGGAGCTGGAGGTAAATTTGATAAAGATTCTTATAAAGTTTCTGGTGGTCTTCATGGGGTAGGTGTTAGTTGTGTAAATGCATTATCTGAGAGTTTGAAAGCTACTGTTTACAGAAATGGTAAAATATATGAACAGGATTACGAAAGAGGTAAATCATTAAATCCTGTTAAAGAAATTGGAACTACTGACAAAAGAGGAACCATGGTTACTTTTAAGCCTGATTCTACTATTTTTACCCAAACCCTAGAATATAGTTACGACATCTTAGCTGCACGATTAAGAGAATTAGCTTATTTGAATAAAGGAATTACCGTTGTTCTTGTCGACAAAAGAAATAAGGATGAAAAAGGTGAATTTATTAATGAAACTTTTCATTCTAAAGAAGGATTAAAAGAGTTTATTAAGTTTTTAGACGGAAACAGAGAGCCTTTAATGAAAGATGTTATTTCATTTGAAGGTGAAAAAAACGGAGTCCCAGTTGAAGTAGCAATGGCTTACAATACCTCTTATTCTGAAAATTTACACTCATATGTGAACAACATTAATACTCATGAGGGTGGAACACACCTTTCTGGATTTAGAAGGGGTTTAACACATACACTAAAAAAATACGCTGATGGATCTGGGATGTTAGATAAATTAAAATTCGAAATTTCTGGTGATGATTTTAGAGAAGGGTTGACAGCTATAATTTCTGTTAAAGTGGCCGAACCTCAATTTGAAGGACAAACTAAAACCAAGCTTGGAAATAGAGAAGTTTCATCAAGTGTAAGTCAGGCTGTTTCAGAAATGTTAACAGATTATTTAGAAGAACATCCAGATGACGCTAAAACAATTGTGCAAAAAGTAATTCTAGCTGCTCAAGCTAGAACTGCAGCTCAAAAGGCTCGTGAGATGGTTCAAAGAAAAACTGTGATGAGTTTAGGAGGATTACCAGGAAAATTATCTGATTGCTCTGAACAAGACCCAGCTAAATGTGAAGTTTTTCTAGTTGAGGGAGATTCTGCAGGTGGAACTGCTAAACAAGGTAGAGATAGAGCATTTCAAGCAATACTTCCGCTAAGAGGAAAAATACTAAATGTTGAAAAAGCAATGCAGCATAAAGTTTTTGAAAATGAAGAAATAAAAAATATTTTCACTGCACTAGGTGTTACAATTGGAACTGAAGAAGATTCTAAAGCCTTAAACCTTTCAAAACTTAGATATCACAAAGTAGTAATTATGTGTGATGCCGATATTGATGGTAGTCATATTGCGACTTTGATTTTAACTTTCTTTTTTAGATATATGAAAGAGTTAATTGAAGGTGGTCACATATATATTGCTACACCACCATTATACCTGGTTAAAAAAGGAGCTAAAAAAGAATATGCTTGGGATGATGATCAAAGAGACCTTATTATGCAAAAATATGGAGATGGTGTTAAAATACAAAGATATAAAGGTTTAGGTGAAATGAATGCAGCTCAACTATGGGACACTACAATGAACCCTGAGTTTAGAACTTTAAGACAAGTTGAAATAGAAAACATGATTGAAGCAGACAGAATCTTTTCAATGTTAATGGGTGATGAAGTTCCACCAAGAAGAGAGTTTATAGAAAAGAATGCTATCTATGCTAATATAGATGCTTAACTAAAAATATATAATTATGAAAATAACTGTTGTTGGTGCTGGCGCAGTAGGCGCTAGTTGTGCAGAATATATAGCAATAAAAGATTTCGCTTCTGAAGTTGTTTTATTAGATATAAAAGAAGGTTTTGCCGAAGGTAAAGCGATGGATTTAATGCAAACTGCATCCCTAAATAATTTTGATACAAAAATTACTGGTACAACCAATGATTACAGTAAAACAGCAAATAGTTCTATTTGTGTTGTAACTTCTGGAATTCCTCGTAAACCAGGAATGACAAGAGAAGAATTAATTGGTATAAATGCAGGAATTGTAAAAACAGTTACATCAAATCTAATTAAGTACTCGCCAGAAACAATCCTAATTATTGTTAGTAATCCAATGGATTCAATGACGTATTTAGTACATAAAACTACAGATCTTCCAAAAAATAAAATCATTGGAATGGGTGGTGCTCTTGATTCAGCGAGATTTAAATACAGACTAGCAGAAGCTCTTAATGCTCCAATCAGCGATGTTGATGGCATGGTTATAGGTGGCCATAGTGATGTAGGAATGGTTCCTTTGACCTCTAATGCTACAAGAAATAGTATAAATGTTTCTGAATTTGTTTCTAAAGAAAGGCTTGAAAAAGTAAAGCAAGATACCAAAGTCGGAGGAGCAACACTCACAAAATTACTCGGCACATCTGCTTGGTATGCCCCTGGAGCGGCGGTCAGTGGATTAGTTCAGGCAATTGCTTGCGACCAAAAGAAAATGTTTCCGTGTTCTGTCCTGTTAGACGGTGAATATGGTCTTAATGACCTTTCTATTGGTGTTCCTGTAATACTTGGAAAAAATGGTATTGAAGAAATAGTTAAGATAGAATTAAGCGAAGCTGATATGAAGCATTTACATGAGAGTGCTGAAGGAGTTAAGAAAACAAATAATCTTTTAGCTTTATAAATTGCTATTAAATTTCTGGATTATTTTTGTTTCCAATAAATTGATCAATTTAGAAATGATTCATTTCTGTTGTCAATTTATTAGTTAAATCATATATTTGCTCGTTTTTAAATTGAATAAAATACATCACAATGCAGAATAAAGGATTAATAAAATTATTTGCTTTAATGTTTGGTCTGGTAAGTATATACCAGCTATCATTCACTTTTAAAGCTAACCAGGTTGAGGATAATGCAGCCAAGTATGCTGTAAGTAAAGTCTCAGAATCACAAACTGATTTTGATAAGCAAAGGAATATCATAGAAGCCAATTATTTAGATTCTTTATCAAACACATCTGTTTTTGATATTGGAATTTCTGATTATACTTTTAATGAAGTTAAGGACAGAGCTATGAATTTAGGTCTAGATTTAAAAGGTGGTATAAATGTAATTCTTCAAATTTCGGTTAAAGATATTTTAAAAGGCCTTTCTAATAACAGTAGGGACCCTATATTTAATCAAGCACTTGTTGATGCTGAAGAAATACAAAAAAATAGTCAAAACACTTATCTAGAAGATTTTTTCGTTGCATTTGATGCTATTAAAGGTGAAACAAAACTTGCTTCACCGGATATATTTGCAAATAGAAGTTTGAGTGAAGAAATTACATTTGATATGAATGATCAAGATGTACAACCCATAATTAAAGAAAAAATTGATGAGTCTATTGTTTCTGCTTTCGAAGTTTTAAGAAAAAGAATTGATAAGTTTGGAGTTACTCAACCAAATATTCAAAGGCTTGGGAATTCAGGAAGAATTTTAGTGGAATTACCTGGGGCCAAAGATATTGAAAGAGTTAAGAATTTACTACAAAGTACAGCCCAATTAGAATTTTGGGATGCCTTTAGAGGTCAAGATTTTTTAAATTTTATTGTACAAGCTAATGAGGTAGTTAAATCTATGGAAGATATCGAGCAGGTTTCTGAAAGTTCTGATGACACTGATAGTGAAATTGATGATTTATTAGGAACTAGTTCTGACTCAACTTTTGTTGAAGTTAATCCGATTTTGGATGCAATTAAAGGTCAAGGTTATCCTGGTGGTCCTATTATTGCAACTTTTGATTCTAAATTAAAAGAAAAAATCTCTGAATACCTTAAAATGTCTGAGGTTAGATCTTTACTTTCATCTGAACAAAGAGATGCTAAGTTTGTTTGGGGAATCCCAACACTTGATGTTGAAGGAAATGAATTAATAGATTTATATGTTTTACAAGGAAACAGAGATAATAAACCTGAATTAAGTGGTTCAGTAATTACAGATGCAAGACAATCATATTCTCCATCTGGCCAGCCTACAGTTAGTATGCAAATGAATGCTAAGGGAGCAAAAGTTTGGGAAAAAATGACAGGAAATGCTTTTACTAAGGGAAGTCAAATTGCTATAGTTTTAGATGAAACTGTTTATTCTGCTCCTGGAGTAACCACTGGTGCTATCTCGGGAGGTAATTCCGAAATTTCAGGGACATTCACATTAGAAGAAGCAATTGATTTAGCTAATGTTTTAAGAGCTGGAAAGCTTCCTGCATCAGCTGATATAGTCCAAGCAGACGAAGTTGGCCCATCTCTTGGAAAAGAAGCTATTGAGACAGGTTCTAGATCATTTATTATAGCTCTTTTATTAGTGTTATTGTGGATGATATTTTACTACGGTAAGGCAGGTATATATTCTAATGTCGCTCTTGTTTTGAATATCATTTTAATATTCGGAGTTTTAGCTGGGTTAGGTGCTGTATTAACATTACCTGGAATTGCTGGTATAGTACTTACAATAGGTATTGCAGTTGATGCTAATGTTCTTATTTACGAAAGAGTAAGAGAAGAGATAATAAAGGGTAAAAAACAAGTTGCTGCCATTGAAGATGGTTTTGCAAACGCTTTGTCTTCTATACTTGATGCAAATATAACAACAGGTTTGACAGCTTTGATATTATTTTCTTTAGGTACAGGCCCGATTAAAGGTTTTGCAACCACTCTATTAATTGGTATTATAACTTCATTATTCACTGCAATTTTTATTACAAGGATATTGATAGAATGGAATACTAATAGAGGAGGGAAATTAGATTTCTCAACTTCACTTACAAAAGGACTGTTTAGAAATATTTCAATAGATTTTCTTAAGAAAACTAAAGTTACATATTTAATATCAGGGGCAATCATTACTGCTGGATTAGCTTCACTATTTACAACAGGACTTGACCAAGGTATTGATTTTGTAGGTGGTAGAACATATACAGTTAGATTTGCTCAAGATGTAAATACTGAAGATGTTAAGTTAGAAACAAACGCAATATTTGGTAGTTCTGAGGTTAAAACTATTGGATCCGCTAATCAGCTAAAAATATCAACTAAATATAAAGTAGATGAAAATTCTGCAGAGGTTGATGAAGAAGTACAAAATAAATTATTTAAATCTCTAGTTAACTTTTTACCTAAAGATTATACTTACTCACAGTTTCTAAATGCTGAAAATAATGTGGGTAAAGTTCTCTCAGGAAAAGTGAGTCCAACTATTGCAGATGATATTAAACAATCTTCGCTGTGGGCTGTTTTAGCCTCTCTTGTAGTAGTGTTTTTATATATTTTGTTTAGATTCAAAAAATGGCAATTCTCTCTTGGAGCAGTTGCAGCTGTTTTTCATGATGTATTAATTGTACTTGGAATATTCTCTTTAACTTATAAGTATATGCCATTTAATATGGAGATTGATCAAGCTTTTATTGCTGCTATACTTACAGTAATTGGTTATTCATTAAATGATACTGTTGTGGTATTTGATAGAATTAGAGAATTTATTGACGAGCACTCAACATGGGAATTTAATAAAATTGTAAATACTGCACTAAATAGCACTTTAAGTAGAACCTTGAATACTTCATTTACAACTTTAGTTGTATTAATGTCTATGTTCTTTTTAGGCGCAGAATCTCTAAGAGGGTTATTATTCGCCCTTATAGTGGGTGTTTTAGTAGGTACATATTCTTCCGTATTTATAGCAACTCCAATAATGCGAGATACTATTGGAAAATCAAAAAAATAAATTAAAAAAAAAGCCTTACAAATTGTAAGGCTTTTTTTTAGTTTTAGTTTACAGAACTAGTTTTCTTTAGTTTCTCCTCAAATCAGTTTTAAAGTATTTATAATCTACATAGAATGTTCCAAAAGGAATTATTGAAGAAATTAATACAACTACAGTTTTTATAAAACTCCAATTATATTTTTTGCTATTCACTAAAGAAAGTATAACGTATGCAACAAATAAAAGTCCATGAGGCATACCTAGAAGTTTAACAAAAGATGGGTCATTGGCATAATACTTTATGGGTACTGCAATAAATAACAGTAAAATATATGATATGCCTTCTAAATAACTTATTACTCTAAATGTTTTTATCATTTTCTAAGCATATAATAAATACCGAGTAATATAAATGGAATACTAAGAGTTTGACCTGTATTCATTCCAAGTATCCAGTCTTCTCTTCCAGCAACTTGTGCCTCTTTAAAGAATTCTACGATAAATCTTGTTACCCATAAAAGGGTTAAAAATAAACCAAACATGTATCCAGATTTCAATGCTTTTGAAGTTTTCCAATAAGTAAAATAAACTATCACAAATACAATTAAATATCCAAATGCTTCATAAAGTTGACCAGGATGTCTTGGTTCTGTTTCACCTATTGCCTTAAATACAACACCAAAAATACTGTCTGTTTTATGGCCAATTATTTCAGAATTAAAAAAGTTTCCAAGTCTAATAAATACTGCTCCTATTGAAACAGGAATTACAAGCCTATCTAAAATCCATAAAATATTCTTCTTTAAGACTTTTTTATTGTACAAATACATGGAATAAATTATTCCAATAGCTGCGCCATGACTAGCAAGACCTCTAAAACCAGTGAATTCAAATGAAGGATTAAATCTAAAAGGTAGAAAAACACTTAGAAAGTCTTGTTTGAAAAGTTCTGGTTGGTAAAAAATCACGTGACCTAATCTAGCTCCGATGATTGTACCTAAAATTGTGTACATGAATAAAGAGTCTAAACTTTCTTCACTTAAAGATTCTTTTTGATATATTTTTTTCATTACAAAGTGCCCAATCGTAAATGCGGCTATCCACATTAGACTGTAGTAATGAATAGTGAACTTTCCGAATATGTTAATGCCTTCCGAAGAAGGGTCCCAAACTATGTCTAATGCATACATATTATATAAGTTTTATTTTTTAATATTTTTTTTTGGTACAGGGTCATATCCCGATTTGCCCCATGGGTGACAGCTAAATATTCTAATTACCATTAATTTTGACCCATTAAAAATTCCATGTTCCTTTAGTGCTTCTATTGAATATTGTGAACATGTAGGCTGAAATCTACAAGTAGCAGGGGTTAAAGGTGAAATTAAATTTTGATAAATCTTAATTAAAAAAATTAAAGGTAAAGTTAGAATTTTCATTTTCAATTAATTGAATATGTAGTTTCGTTATTGCTATCATTTAATGTGATGCCACCATTAGATAAATCATTCCTAATTTTATCACTTAAAGCATAATTTTTATTTAACCTAGCTTCATTTCTTAGTTCAATCAATAAGCTAATTGCAGAATCTAGTTTGTCCGAATTAGAATCAGAGTTATTATTGACTTCTAAACCTAAAATATCAAAAACAAACTCATTAAATTTTTGTTGAATAACTTTTAAATCTTTTGCAGATATTTTGGCCTTTCCCATTTTAACTTGATTTATAAATTTTACTGAATTGAATAATTCAGCAATTAAAATAGGAGTGTTAAAATCATCATTTAAAGCATTGTAGCAGTTAGAAACCCAATTATTAATATCAAAATCTGAGCTACTTGAGCTTTTTAAATTATTTAAACTTTTTTGAGCTTCCATTAGTTTATTAAATCCTTTTTCAGAGGCCTCAATTGCTTCGCTGCTAAAATCTAATACACTTCTGTAATGCGCTTGAAGAATAAAAAAACGAATAACACTGGAAGAAAAAGGTTTATTCAAAATGGAGTTATTCCCTGATAAAACATCTCTTGGTAAAATATTATTACCAGTAGACTTAGCCATTTTATTACCATTTAATGTTAGCATATTAGCGTGCATCCATATATTAGCCGGACTTGTATTATTGCATGCAATAGATTGGGCTATTTCACATTCGTGATGTGGAAATTTTAAATCCATACCACCTCCGTGAATATCAAAATTATCACCTAGATATTTAGTACTCATTGCAGTACACTCTAAATGCCATCCAGGAAAACCTAATCCCCATGGAGAATTCCATTTCATTATATGACTACTATCTGCTTTTTTCCAAAGTGCAAAATCTTGAGGGTTTTTTTTATCACTTTGACCATCTAGTTTTCTAGAATTATGAACCAAATCTTCAATATTTCGTTTACTTAAAATTCCATAATTATTTGTTTTATTATACTTTATTACATCAAAATATATGGACCCATTTACTTCATAGGCAAGGTTGTTTTTAAGTATGGTTTTGATTATTTCAATCTGCTCAATTATATGACCAGTAGCTGTAGGTTCAATGCTGGGTGGAAGCAAATTAAATTCATTTAAAGTATTATGAAAATCTACTGTATATCTTTGAACAACTTCCATTGGTTCAATTTCCTCTAGCCTTGCTTTCTTACTTATTCTATCTTCACCATTATCTGAATCATTTTCAAGGTGACCAGCATCTGTAATATTCCTTACATAGCGAACTTTATAGCCAAGATGAAGTAAATATCGATATATAATGTCAAACGACATAAATGTCCTAACATTGCCAAGGTGAACATTACTATAAACAGTAGGGCCACAAACATACATTCCTACTCTTTTTTTGTTAACAGGTTTGAATTTTTCTTTCTTGCCAGTTAATGAGTTGTATATGTAAAGAATGTTTTCTTTTGTTAAGGACATTAATTAAAGTTAAGAATTATAAACCTTCAAAAGAAGTTTCTAATTGAATATATTTTAAAAACTCTTCTCTAACTTCTGGTTTTTTGAAAGCACCACCAAACTCACTAGTTATTGTGCTACAGCCAGTATCTTTAATTCCACGAGAATTTACACATAAATGTTTAGCATCTATAACGCAAGCTACATCATCGGTATTTAATACACTTTGCAATTCTTTTACAACTTGAATAGTTAATCTCTCTTGCACTTGAGGTCTTTTAGAAAAGTAATCTACAATTCTATTCATTTTAGATAACCCTACAACAGTCCCATTTGAAATATAAGCAATATGGGCTTTTCCAACTATTGGTAATAAATGATGTTCACAAGTAGAGTAGACAGTTATATTTTTTTCTACCAACATTTCATTATATTGATATTTGTTATCAAAAGTGGAAGATACAGGTTTCTTTACCGGGTTCAAACCTCCAAAAATTTCATTAACATAAGCTTTGGCTACTCTTTTTGGAGTTCCTTTTAAGCTGTCATCTGTTAAATCTAGACCCAGTGTATGAAGAATATTCCTCATGTTTTCTTCTATAATTGAAATTTTTTCATTATCAGATAATTCAAAAGCATCAATTCTTAATGGTGTTTCAGTTGATGAACCTACATGGTCATCTCCGAAATTATCAATGTGTTTTGCTAAATTATTTTCTTTCATTTTTTATTTTAAATTTCTAAATTAGACGTAATTCAAAGATAGTAATAATTACTAAAGTTGGGTATTTATAAATAATATAAAATGTTAAATTTGTTATAATTTCTATTATCTAAAAAATTGATTTAAATTAGCTACACCTTTAGCAAAAATTTATGAAAAAAATAAACTTCTTTATTATACTTTATTTTTCAATAAATTTGGTGGTCTCTCAACAGAATAACAATTTTTCAAGTGAGAGCTCTAATAAAAACAATTCATACAATTGGATTGTTGACTATCCTGAAAATATTAGATTACCTTTTACAAATTTAGAAATCCAAAAGCTTAAATATATTTATGGTGATCAATTGAAAAAGTATGTTTTGGATAAACCTTCTAGAGTTAAGGATATTAAACATATTTTTAGAAATAGGGTTGTAATCCAAAATGAAGAAGTAAAGGATATTTCAAATTATCCGCTTTTATCCACTATTTCTGTTTTTGATGTTTTTAACAATTCAATACAATCTCATGTATTTAATAAAGACAATTTTAATCCATTGATTTATAATTTTAATTTTAATTCAAAAACAAGATTAATCTATAGAGTTGATAACACTAATTATTTAATTGTCATTAAATCAAAATTTAATTAAAGCATATATGAAAAAGTATCTATTTCTATTTTTTATGCTTTTACCATTTATTGGTTTATCTCAAGACATATTAATTAGTGAAGGTGGTACTATAAATACCTGCTCTGGAACTTTACTTGATTCAGGTGGAGCTAGCGGAAATTATTCTAGCAATGAAAATTATTCTATAACTATTTGTCCTGATAATCCTGGTCAAAATATTGAATTAGATTTCACTTCTTTTAGTACACAACTAAATGCTGATATTTTAACAATTTATGATGGGCCTGATAATACTGGAACAGGAACAACTTATTCAGGAAATGCTACTCAAAGTCCCGGTTTTATTACTGCAACTAATTCAACTGGTTGTATAACAGTTGAGTTTTTTAGTAATGCTGCAGCAAACACAACTGGATTTGCAGCAAATATTTCATGTTATGAACCATGTCAAGAAATTATTGGTTCCATTGATAGTGTTTCTCCAGAACCAAATGCAGAAGGTCAGGTGACAGTTTGCCCTGGTGAAGAAGTGACTTTTACAGCATCTGGTGAGTTTTCCAACTCAAGTGAAGGTGCAACTTTTGCCTGGGAATTTGGAGATGGTACAACAGCAGAAGGATTAACCGTTAGTAAGGTATATGATCAGTCTGGAATCTTTTCGGCTGGACTTGTTATTACAGATACTAATCCTCTTGGGTGTTCTTCATTACAAATTACACAAATTGTAATTGTAGCTCCTTCAATTGATTTTACTGGAACTGAAGCCGGAAAGACTGAACTTTGTTTTGGTGATTCAACAACATTATTTGGTGTGGCCGAAAGTACACAATTAGAAGATTGTGCCCCTGAAATATTTGAACAGACTTGGCTTGAAGACACTCAAACCACAGGTCAACAAGCGTCTTATGAATCTACAATTTCTGTTGAGTGTTACGCTGATGGCTTAGAATTTACGGATATTTCACAGCTTATTCAAATATGTGTTGTTATAGAACATTCCTTTATTGGAGATCTAGATATGTTATTGACAGCTCCAAATGGTCAATCTGTTTATTTTGCACAATATGGAGATGGAAATGACCCAGGTACTTCATTAGGTATTCCTGATGAACTTGATAATGGAAATCCAGGGACTGGCTTTGAATACTGTTTCACTCCAGATGCAACTGCGGACATTTCTTCAACTGGTGGAACAACTGTTCCAGCAGGAATTTATGGAGCTTCCAATGGTTCATCTTTTACAGATCTTTTAGGAACTTCATTGAATGGAGATTGGACTTTTACAGTTATAGACAGTTGGGCGGCAGATGATGGAACCATTTTTTCTTGGAATCTTGATTTTGATCCTGCTTTATCAGCACCACCGTCAGAAATAATTTCACAACTTTGGTTAGATGATCCATCCATAGTTTCTGTTGAAGGTAATAATATTGTCGTTAGTCCAACAGAGTCCGGTGAAATATGTTATACTTATGTAGTTCAGGACGATTTTGGTTGTGAATACTCAGAAACTATTTGCATCAATGTTGAAGAGGAGATAGTTACAGAACAGGCTATAAATTTATTTATATGCGACCCTTTAACCACTGATTTATTTTTTGACTTTACTGAAAATGAAAGTCTGATATCCTCGATTGCTACTGACCCTGATAATTTAATTATTTCTTTTTATGAATCTTTAGAGGATGCCGAAAACGAATCTAATCCAATTACTGAAATATCCAATTATTTAGGATTTGATGATCAAATAATTAATGTAAGAATTGAATATTTAGAATCAAACTGTTACGAAACCCAATCTTTTACTTTAAATGTTACTGATCCTCCTGTAGTTAATCCAGTCGATAAGTTATTTATTTGTGATGATGAAACAGATGATGGTTTTGTTGATTATGATCTTAATAATTTTAATTCTCAACTTTTAGGAGATCAATCTGAAAATGATTATTTAGTTTCTTATTATCTAAGTTATGATGATGCTTATAACGGAACTAATGAATTAGAAATGCCATATGAAATCTCTAATAGTTCAATATTTTACCCCAGAATAGATGTAATAGGAACAACAGGCTGTTTTAATATAGGCGATTCAGATATTTTAAGTTTTCAAGTTAATCCACCAGATGATTCTTCTTTTGAAATGACTCCTACATGTGATGGAGGGACAGCAAATATCACTGGATTTTTTGGGGGAACTTTTGTATTTAACGAAGCTCCAACTGATGGTGCAGTAATAGACTCTTCAACTGGTTTAATTACAGGTGGAGATTACAATACTACATACTCAGTTAGCTATACAACAAACGGAGATTGTCCAACAACTACTGTAGTTCCATTTACATCTGTTGAAGATGACGATTCTTCCTTTGAGATGACTCCTACATGTGATGGTGGAACAGCAAAAATTACAGGATTAGCAGGAGGAACTTTCTCATTTGATACAGCTCCAACTGATGGAGCAGTAATTGATTCTTCAACTGGTTTAATTACAGGTGGTGATTACAATACCACTTATTCAGTTAGCTATACTACTGTAGGTAATTGTCCAACAACCACTATAGTTTCAGTTACATCTATTATTGCAGATGATTCTTCCTTTGAGATGACTCCTACATGTGATGGAGGAACAGCTACTATTACAGGCTTAGCAGGAGGAACTTTCACATTTGATACAGCTCCAACTGATGGAGCAATAATAGACTCTTCTACTGGTACTGTATCCCAAGGGGGCTATGGGGTAGATTATTTTATTATATACACAACTAATGGAGATTGTCCAACTTCATCAATTGTTAATTTTTCTTCAGCAGTTCTTCCAGTTATTAGCGATCCAACTCCATTTGAAGTTTGTGATGATAATATTGCAGATGGTTTTGTTGAGATGGACTTAAGTATTAAAAATTCAGAAATTACAAATGGTAATTCTAATTATGCAGTTACTTATTATTTAACTAGTGAGGATGCAAGTACAGCTAATAGTCCATTAACCTTACCATACACCAATATATCAAACCCTCAGACTATATTTATTAGAGTTGTTGATATTATATATGGCTGTTTTGTTACAACATCTATGGATCTTATTGTTCAATCTGCACCTGCGGCAAATACTCCTCCTGTTCTTGAGTATTGTGATGCTGATGCCGATGGTTTTGGAGTATTTACTCTCAATCAAGTGGATTCGGAAATAACTTCTGGTCAAACAGGTCTAGTTGTAACATACCATGAAACACAAGCTGATGCAGAAAACAATGTTAATGCAATTACAGGAGATTATAATAACATTGTTCAATACCAACAGACTATTTAT
>CABXVR010000012.1 GCA_902515565.1 uncultured Bacteroidota bacterium
AACACATATAAGCACTGGTTAGAAAACATTAGAGATTGGAATATTTCAAGACAGCTCTATTGGGGTCAACAAATACCAGCCTTTTATTATGGCAAGGGTAAAAATGATTACGTAGTTGCTACTAATATTAAAGATGCTTTAAGTATTGCAATTGAAAAGACAAATAATAAAAACTTAAAACTATCTGATTTAAATCAAGAATCTGATGTTCTTGACACATGGTTTTCTTCATGGCTTTGGCCAATAAGTGTTTTTGATGGGATAAACAATCCTGACAATGATGAAATTAATTATTATTATCCAACTAATGACTTAGTTACTGGACCTGATATTTTATTTTTTTGGGTTGCAAGAATGATTATTGCAGGGTATGAGTTTAAAAACACAAAACCATTTTCAAATATTTATTTGACAGGTTTAGTTAGAGACAAGCAGAGAAGAAAAATGAGTAAATCTTTAGGAAATTCACCTGATGCATTAAAATTAATTAATGATTATGGTGCAGACTCTGTTCGAGTAGGTTTATTATTAAGTGCCTCTGCTGGAAATGATTTAATGTTTGATGAGTCATTATGTCAACAAGGAAAATCTTTTTCAAATAAAATTTGGAATTCCTATAAATTGATTAATGGTTGGTCTGTCGAGGATATTGAACAACCTGAGTCTAGTAAACTATCAATTCAATGGTATGAAAATAAATTTCAATCAGTCTTATTTGAAATTGAAGATCATTTCAATAAATATAGACTTAGTGATGCCTTAATGTGTGTTTATAAATTAATTTGGGATGACTTTTGCTCGTGGTTATTAGAGCTAATAAAGCCAGAATATCAACATCCAATAGATAAATTAACTTTTGATTCCGTGATTAATATTTTTGAAAATAATTTAAGAGTTTTACATCCTTTTATGCCTTTTATATCAGAAGAAATATGGCAAAATATTTCAAATAGATCAGCAAATGAAGCATTAATAATTTCTGCTTGGCCTAAAGTAGAAAGTATTAATAGAAAGATGATTAAGGATTTTGATTTTACTTCACAAGTAATTAGTTCTATTAGAACTATTCGTAAAGAAAAAAATATTTCCTTCAAAAATTCTATTGAATTACATGTTTTAAACAATGAAAATAAGAGTTCTAATTTAGATTCACTGATCATTAAACTATGTAATATTAGTAAGCTTGTCTACACTAAAATTGAGGTTGAAAACTCTATTTCATTCCGTGTAAAGTCAAATAACTATTATGTTCCTGTTGATAATAATAATATTAATTTAGAGGAGGAAATCATAAAACTAAAAACAGAGTTACAATATATTGAAGGTTTTTTAAATTCAGTTCGAAAAAAGTTATCAAATTCTCGCTTCGTAGAAAATGCTCCTGATAAAGTAATTCAAATTGAAAAAGATAAAGAGCAAGATGCTTTATCAAAAATAAAAGCAATTAAAGATTCCTTGAGTAGTCTTGATGGATAAGCTAAACTCTAGCAATTATATCTTCAGCCCCTTTTACTTTTTGATTGAGAGTGACATTAATTTTAGTATCTAAAGGAAGAAATAGGTCTACTCTTGATCCAAATTTTATAAAACCAGCATCATCTCCCTGATTTACATAGCTAGATTCTTTTGCATAATTAACAATTCTTTTTGCTAATGCGCCAGCGATCTGCCTATATAATATTTCACCACAATTTTCATTTTTGACTACAATAGATGTTCTTTCATTTTCTGTACTAGATTTTGGATGCCAAGCAACTAAATATTTTCCTGGATGGTATTTTGAGTATGTAACTTGACCTCCTATTGGATATCTTGTTACATGAACATTTATTGGAGACATAAATATACTAACTTGAATTCTTTTTTCTTTAAAGTACTCTGGTTCAAAAACTTCTTCTATTACCACAACTTTGCCATCAACTGGAGATACAATATTTTTATCACCAAAATTTGTTATTCTTTTAGGGTTTCTAAAAAATTGTAAAACTATTATTAATTGAATTATTAAAAATATCTGTATGTAGGTTTTATGAGTTATTGAAAAATAATCTAATAAAAGCGTTATAATTACAACAGTAATGAACGCTAATAGTATAATTTTGTGACCTTCTTTATGAAACATAATCTAAAAAAATTAAAAATAAGTATATAAATGGTGAAGCGAGTATTATACTATCTAATCTGTCTAATAAACCACCATGACCTGGAAGTATTATTCCACTATCTTTTACTTTAGCTTGTCTTTTGTATTTGGATTCAATTAAATCACCAATTGTTCCAAAAACACTAACTATTATACTAATAAACAACCAATTTGAATTAGTTAAAGAAGACTCTGTAAAATAACTGATGGCATAACTACTTATACAGGTAAAAAATAATCCACCAAAAAAACCTTCAATTGTTTTGTTTGGAGATACGCTTTCAAATAGTTTTTGCTTCCCAAAGTTTTTTCCAATTGCATACGCAAAAGAATCATTTACCCATGCTAAGACAAACACACCTAAAATAATACCTGAATTAAAATTATTAAAGAACATTGGTATTAGCGCTATAAAAACAAAAGAGCTAGAAATATAGAATGTTGAAGCAATATAATTTCTGGCTAAAAACTTTGGTAAATTCTTTTTAACAAAAAGATCTCTAATTAGAAATATTAATACAAAAACACTAAAGACTAAAAGGATGTCTTTACTTTCATTAAAAAATGAGTTACTGATTAAAGTGTACTCAAAATACGTAAAATAAACATATAGAAATGCAAAAATTATATAAGATACATAACTCCTTTGATTAACCAATCGACTAAACTCAACATTACATATAATTCCAAAAGAAAATATTAAAATTATAAATGCTAATTGAGACTTTAGTGACACCAGAAATAATGATGCATATATAAAACCAGAAATTGTTCTTTTTAAAAGCTCTTTCAATTTAAATAATTATTGATTTTCTAAGAGTATCAAATATAAGTTTTTTGAACTACTTCCATAGCTTAAAAAATCTTTATCATTACAATCTTTGAAATGTTTTAAGTTTGTTATATTACTTGGTATTGATGTCCCATTATTTTTAATTCCTGACAGGCCTTCACTAATATTATTTATTAGTTGATCAGTTTTAGCCAAAATTATAATATTTTCAGGAAGTTCATTTAGTTTTTTTTCAGCTACTTGGTTTGATGAAATTAAGATTGATCCATCATCTGCAATTAAATATTCGCAAGTGGAAATAAGACAAGTAGTTTCATCTTTAGAATTTTTTGAAAAAGAATAATCTAATTTGAATCTATTTGATATTTCTTTATCTAGACTAAATAGACTAGATTTTTCCCAATTATTTTCTTCGATTATAAGATATATGTTTTTATTTACTTCATTTTCATTTTCAGAGTATAAAAACTTACCTCCATTTTTGATAAAATTTTGTACAAACCTATTATCTGTAGGAGTTTCTATTTTTGGCATAAAACTACTTTTTTCATCTTTATTGGATGAAGAAGTTTTATTAGTAGGTTTGTTTTTTTTAAATATGTTTTTGAAAAAATTCAACTCTGAATTATATATAAATTACTTAGAATCAAATATATAAATTCAAATACTAAATAAATATAAAATTATCATGAATTTATTACTTCTTTATCAAACGGCCTACTGCCAAATATTTTTTCTAGATTATCTTTGAATATAACTTCTTTGTCTAACAATACTTCAGCAAGTTGTATTAATTTTGATTTATTATCTTCTAGTAATTTTATGGCCCTTTGATATTGTTTCTCTATTATTGAAGAAATCTCTTTGTCAATTGTTTCAGCAGTTTTCTCACTGTAAGGTTTTGTAAAACCATAATCATTTCCATTGGATGAATCATAATATGTAAGATTACCTACTTTGTCATTTAACCCATAAACTGTCACCATCGCTCGAGCTTGTTTGGTAACTTTCTCTAAATCACTTAGAGCCCCAGTTGAGATTTTATTGAAAATAACTTTTTCAGCTGCTCTGCCACCTAGTGCAGCACACATTTCATCTAGCATTTGTTCAGGTCTGACTATTAATCTTTCTTCTGGCAAGTACCAAGCAGCCCCTAAAGACTGTCCTCTAGGTACAATAGTAACTTTTACTAGTGGAGCAGCATGTTCAAGCATCCAACTTACTGTCGCATGACCAGCTTCATGGTAAGCAACTGCTTTCTTTTCATCAGGAGTTATGATTTTATTCTTTTTTTCAAGACCCCCCACAATTCTATCAACTGCATCCAAGAAATCTTGTTTGCTTACAGATTTTTTATTTTTTCTTGCTGCGATTAGTGCTGCTTCATTACAAACATTTGCTATATCTGCACCTGAAAATCCAGGAGTTTGTTTTGATAAAAATTCTACATCTAAATTTGTAGCTTTCTTTAAAGGTCTCAAATGGACTTTAAAAATCGCTTTTCTTTCTCTTACATCAGGAAGATCCACAAATATCTGTCTGTCAAATCTCCCAGCTCTCATTAATGCTTTGTCCAATACATCAGCTCTATTAGTAGCAGCTATTACAATTACATTTGTGTTTGTGCCAAAACCATCCATTTCAGTTAATAGCTGATTTAATGTATTTTCACGCTCGTCATTAGATCCAGTCATATTACTTTTCCCTCTTGCTCTACCGATTGCATCAATTTCATCAATGAATATTATTGCTGGAGATTTTTCTTTAGCCTGTTTGAATAAATCTCTTACTCTTGATGCTCCCACACCAACAAACATTTCAACAAAATCCGACCCAGATAAAGAGAAAAAAGGAACTTTAGCCTCTCCAGCTACCGCTTTTGCCAGTAAAGTTTTTCCAGTACCTGGTGCTCCAACTAATAAAGCGCCTTTTGGAATCTTACCTCCAAGAGATGTGTATTTAGTGGGGTTTTTTAAAAAATCAACAATCTCTTGTACCTCTTCTTTGGCACCTTCAAGACCCGCAACATCTTTAAAAGAAGTTTTTACATCAGTTTTTTCATCGAAAAGTTTAGCTTTTGATTTTCCAATACTAAAAATTTGTCCACCTCCACCGGAACCTCCTGAAGACATTTTTCGCATTATAAAAATCCAAATACCAATTATAATAACAAAAGGAAGCATAGATAATAATAAATCTCCCCAAATATTTTGCTCGGTAACATAATTAATATCGATAGTTAAGTTATTTTCATCTTCTTTTTTCTTTAAGCTATTTTCAAAGTTTTGTAGATCACCTAGTTCAAATTTATAATTAGCAGAACGACCAGATAATGAAAAATAAGGATTTAACGATCCCTTATGAACATCTTGGCTTGAAGCTTCGTCGGTTAAATATACTTTAACCTCTCTTTTATTAACAATATCAATTTTTTCAATGTCACCCATGGAAACGTATTCAAAAAACTTTTTTTGAGAAATTTTATTGACTTCGCTTGAAGCTAATCCACCTGAGAATGTTTGAAATAAAATGAATAAAAATATTACTACTCCATACACCCAATATGGATTAACTTTAGGGTTTTTCTTATTATTTTTTTTATTTACCATTTATATTTTTTTAATCTTTAGATTTGACTTTAGTTAATTTTGCATCACCCCACAGGCTTTCTATATCATAGTATTCTCTTTTATGCTTTTGAAAAACATGGACAACAACATTAATGTAGTCCATTAATACCCATTCTCCATTATCATTTCCTTCAATATTCCAAGGTTTATCTTTGAGTTCCTTACTAACGTGTTTTTGAATTGAAGCTACTATTGCATTTACCTGAGTATTTGAACCTCCTTCGCAAATAATAAAGTAGTCACAAACAGTATTTTCAAGATCACGGAGATCTAGTATGTTTATTTCTTTACCCTTAATGTTTTCAATTGCCTCAATTATATTATAAATCAAGGAATCATCACTATTTTTTTTCTTGTCCACCAACAAATTTATATTTGTGCAAAGTTATTATTTTTTTTACTTTAATTACATGAATATAATCAAACTTAATGCCATTGATTCAACAAATGATTATTTAAAGAATTTATTATTAAAAAATGCTCTAGATAATTACACAATAGTAACAGCAGACTTTCAAAATAAAGGAAAAGGTCAAATGGGAAGTCAGTGGAAATCTGAAACTTCTAAAAACTTGATATGCAGTATATATATCAATAATTCCAACGTTAAATTAAGTAATCAGTTTGCTATAAACATGGTTGTTTGTTTAGCTATAAAAAAATCATTAGATAAATTTAATATTCCTCAGCTTTCTGTCAAATGGCCTAACGACATTATGTCAGGAAGTTTAAAATTGTGTGGAATTTTAATAGAAAATATTGTTAAAAGCAAGTCAATTCAAGATATTATAATCGGAATAGGTGTTAATATTAATCAAATGAAATTCAATAATTTACCCAATGCAACTTCAGTAAAACAAATTACCGGTAAATATTATAATACTGATGAAATTCTCTCAGAAATTGTAAATGATATAAAGTTTTACTTTAATTTTTTGAAGGAAGAAAGTCTTGTTGAGTTGCAAAAGCTTTATGAGTCTAATTTGTATAGACTAAATAAAGTGTCAACGTTTAAACTCCCAGATTCAAATCTTGTTTCTGGATATATAAATGGTGTTAATGATGATGGTAGATTGAAAATAATTTTGGAAAATGATGTGGAAGAAACTTATGATATTAAAGAAATTTCTCTAGTAAATTAATTTAATCAATTTACCATTCTGATGGATTAGAGTTCCATGTAATCAGATGTTTAAGATCTTCTGAGTTTATGTAGTTATTCTTAAGTGCACATTCTACTAATGTTTTGTAATTACTTAATGTTTCTAATTTTAGATTTTCATTTTTAAAATTTTCAACTGAGATGTCAAATCCATAAGTAAAAATGGCTACCATTCCTGTAACTTCTATATTTTGACTTCTTAATGCTTTGACTGCATTTATACTACTTTTTCCTGTACTAATTAAATCCTCAATTACAACAACTTTTTGATTTTGTTCTATTTTTCCTTCTATTTGATTCTTTCTACCGTGTTTCTTTGCTTCGGGTCTGACATATATAAAAGGTAAATTTAAAAAATCAGCTACAAGCATTCCAATACCAATAGCTCCTGTTGCTACTCCAGCAATAACGTCAGGTTTTCCAAATTTTTTAATTAAAAGATTAGATAATTCTTCCTTAATTTCATCTCTTATGTGTGGGTACGACAAAATACTTCTGTTGTCGCAATAAATAGGAGAATTCCAGCCAGAAGCCCATTTAAATGGCTCTTTAGGACTTAATTTAATAGCATTTATTTGCAATAAAATTTCAGCTATTTTTAATTCAGTATTATCAATTTGATTCATGTATACAAAACTAATCAAAAATTAATATGTTTGCATTACAAACAAATATAAATGTATCAAGTATTTTACAAGAAAAAAATTATTTTATTAACTGATGTTTTTCAAGAGGGAAAAGATTTTAAATCTTTTCCAATCAAAGATGTTAAATTCAAAAAAGTAATTAAACTTTTAAATAAAAAAAATACAAATTCTGTTCATCTATTTCATAAAAACAAAGATAAATTGTTAAAGTATTTTTTTAAATTAATTACAACTGTAATTGCCGCTGGAGGTAAAATCACTAATTCAAAATCTGAAACTCTTTTTATCTACAGGAATGATAAATGGGATCTTCCAAAGGGAAAGGCTGAAAAAAATGAACAATTACCCCAAACAGCTTTAAGAGAAGTTAAAGAAGAAACAGGGATAAAAGAAGTTTCAATTATTAAACCATTAGATATTACTTATCACATATTTCGTAGAAATAGCGAATATAGATTAAAAGTAACATACTGGTTTGATATGTTTAGTGATTATAAAGGAAAACTTTTTCCGCAACTAGATGAAGGAATTACTGAAGTAAAGTGGGTTAAAAAGGCTGATTTGGAAGAGGTAAAAATAAACTCATACCCAAACATAAGATTGCTTTTTTAAAAGTAATCTTTTCTCACACAATCCGGAACTAATTTTGTGTAATCTCCATTATTTACAATTACTTCTCTTACAATTGAAGAGGATATGTAAGAATTCTTAGCTGTTGTTAAGAAAAAAACTGTATCAATTTCTGTGAGTTTATGATTGGTTTGTGCTATGGATTTTTCGAATTCAAAATCCGCAGGATTTCTCAAACCCCTTAGAATAAAATCTGCACTAACTTTTTTACAAAAATCAACTGTTAGCCCTTCATACTCCATTACTTTTATTTTGGATTCATTGATGTAATGTGTGTTAATGAATTTTTTTCTTTCATTTAAACTAAACATACATTTTTTTGAAGAATTTATTCCAATTGCAACAATAATTTCATCAAACAAATTAATACTTCGATCTATTATGTCACAATGACCTAAAGTTAAGGGGTCAAATGATCCAGGAAAAACAGCTCTTTTCATAATTCAAAATTATAAAAATTAATTTAAAGCTTCATTTATTAAGCTTTCAAATAAATCCATAAGAGAAATGCCTGCTAATTTGATCTGTTGAGGTAAAATACTTTTCTTTGTTAAACCAGGAACAGTGTTCACTTCTAACAAATAAGGAACTTCATCTTTAAAAATAAACTCACTTCTAGATAATCCTTTTAACCCAATAGATTTATATATTTTTATGGACTCTTTTGTTACTAATGATTTCATTTGATTAGAAATTCTAGCAGGAGTAATTTCAGATGATTTTCCTTTATATTTTGCATCATAATCAAAGAAATCATTATGAGGAACTATTTCAGTAATTGGTAAGCAAATTATATCTCCCTGAAAACTAATAACACCTACGGAAACTTCTATTCCATCCAATGAAGATTCAATTAATACATTAGAGTCTTCATTGAATGCTGTTTTTATTGCGTTTTCAAATTCTTCTGCTTTATAAACTTTAGTTATTCCGAAACTACTACCACTTTTACTAGCTTTTACAAAGCATGGTAACCCTACTTTTTTAATTACTTTATCAATGTCAACTTTTTCGTTAATGTTTAAACTAATTGAATCTGCTGATTTTATATCGAATTCTTTTAAATAATTTAAACATTTAATTTTGTCATATGTTATTTTTGATTGAAAAGCTCCACAACCCGTTATTGGGATATTTAATTTCTCAAAATAACTTTGTATTTCACCATCTTCACCTGGAGATCCGTGTATTGCATTGAATACACAATCAAACTTTACTAATTTATTATTTAATTTTAAAGTGAAGGATTCTTTGTCTATTGTTACTTCTTGATTTTTAGAATTAATATAGAACCATTTGTTTTTTAAAATAATAACTCTAAAACAGTTAAATTTATTTTTGTCTAAAATATCAAATACTGCTTTTCCACTTTCCATGGAAATTTCATACTCACTTGAGTAACCTCCCATAATGATTGCAATATTTTTTTTCATTTTCACTTTTTATTAAAAATATAAATTTATTTGTAAATCTTATTTGCATAAGAAAAAATAACTCTAAAAATGCTTAGTTTTGCTAAATAACAAATAATAATGAGCTTTATTAAATTTTTATTCAGTTTAAAATTTGTTAAGCATATTATATATATAATTTGCTTAACAATTATTTTGATTATTATTAGTGTTATATCACTAAGTTATATCACCAAGCACGGAGAGTCTGTTGAGGTCCCAAATCTAATTGGGAAAACTTTAGATCAAGTTGATATAGATTTAAAATCTTTAGACCTTAGCTTCGTCATATTAGATTCTGCCAGATACAATTCTTCATTTAAACCTTTATCAGTTATAGATCATCAACCTATTTCTGGTGCAAAGGTCAAGGTAAATAGAAAAATATACCTCACAATTAATCCATCTGGTTATAATGAAATTACTATTCCAAAAATAATAAGAACTACCATTCGACAAGCTACTCAAAGATTAGAGTCGTCAGGTTTTGTGATTGGTGAAATTGAATATGTAGATGATATTGGAAAAGATGAAATTATAGAAATAAGTCATAAAGGTGAACTAATCAATGAAGGTGATAAGTTGTTAAAAAACTCTGTGATTGATTTAACTTTAGGAAATGGAAAACTCTGAAACTTTACACGAACACTATTCTTTTTCAGTTCAAGCAGGTCAGGAGCCTTTAAGAATCGATAAGTATCTAATGAATTTTGTAGAGAATGCAACAAGAACAAAGATTCAAGCTGCAGCAAAAGATGGAAGTATTAGAGTAAATGGACAAGTAGTTAAATCAAATTATAAAGTCAGACCTCTTGATGAAATTAAAGTTTTATTTGAATATCCACCGACTGAAAATTTGTTATTACCAGAAAATATTGATTTAAATATAGTTTTTGAGGATGATGATATAGTTGTAGTCAATAAACCTGCTGGTATGGTAGTACATCCAGGGCATGGAAATCAGACAGGAACTTTGATAAATGGATTGATTTATCATTTTGACAACCTTCCGAATAATTCTTCTAACAGACCTGGTTTAGTTCATAGAATTGATAAAGATACAAGTGGATTATTAGTTGTTGCAAAAAATGATAATGCCATGACCAAGTTATCAAAACAATTTGCCAATAAAACTAGTAAAAGAGAATATGTCGCATTGGTTTGGGGAAACCTTAAAGAAGAGGAGGGGACAATTAATCAAATAATTGGAAGAAACCCCAAAAACAGATTGCAAAATATTGTTTTCAATGACGAAGACAGCCATTTAGGTAAACCAGCAATAACCCACTATAAGGTTTTACAAAGGTTTGGATATGTTTCTCTTATTAGCTGTAGACTTGAGACAGGAAGAACACACCAAATTAGAGTACATTTAAAATTTATTGGACATACTTTGTTTAACGATGAAAGATATGGTGGAAATTTAATTCTTAAAGGAACTACATTTACAAAATACAAACAGTTTGTAGAAAATTGTTTTAAAGTATTACCCAGACAAGCTCTTCACGCTAAAAGCTTGGGCTTTATACACCCTACATCTAACAAATTTATGGAATTTGAGTCTGAGATGCCTGAAGATATTAGACTCTGTATAGACAAATGGTCAAACTACTCTAAGCATCAAATGTAAATTTTTGATTTTTTTTATTGTAAATATATTTTTCGTTTGTAATTTTAATTAAAATTTTTATATGAAATTAGTTATTTCTCCTGCAAAATCTTTGAACTATTCAAGTGAATTGCCTACAAAAGAATTTACTCAGTCTTGCTTTTTAAAAGAAGCTGAAATGTTAAATAGTATTCTTAAAAATAAGTCTCCAAACGATTTGTCTAAATTAATGAGTATTTCTAGTTCTCTTGGTGATTTAAATTATGAAAGAAACCAGTCTTGGAGTCTTCCGTTTAGCCTTTCTAATTCAAGACAAGCAATTTATGCATTTAATGGAGATGTTTACAAAGGAATTGATGCCTATTCTATTCCTATAAATAAAATTGATTTATTACAAAATACTGTAAGAATAATATCAGGACTTTATGGTATTCTAAAACCTTTGGATTTAGTACAGCCTTACAGATTGGAAATGGGTACTAAATTATCATTTGGAAAAAATAAAAATCTCTACGATTATTGGAAAGTTCAATTAACAAAGTCAATAAATCAAGAACTTAAAGAAGGTGAGTTATTTTTGAATTTAGCTAGCAATGAATATATTAAAGCAATTGATACTAAGGTTTTAAAAACACCAATGATTACTGCTAACTTTAAGCAATTTAAAAATGGAGAATATAAAACAATAGCTATATTTTCTAAAAGAGCAAGAGGTCTTATGGCTAGATATGTCATAGATAATAAGATTGAGTCTGTTAATGATTTGAAACATTTTTCGTCAGATAATTATCGTTTTTCTGAAAAACTATCTACAGAAAATGAGTTAATTTTTACCAGATAGTATATTAAAATTAAAAAACTATGGATTTAAATCAATCTGATTGGAAATTACAATGTGAAGCAAATGAAAATTCAATAATAATTGATGTAAGAACTGAACACGAAGTTGCTGAAGGAATTATCCCTGATGCTATTAATATTGACATCTATGGAGGTCAATTATTTATAGATGAAATAAATAAGTTAGATAAATCTAAATCTTACTTTTTATATTGTAAAGCCGGAGGTAGGAGTTCACAAGCTTGTTCTTTAATGAATCAACTAGGTTTTGATAAAACCTATAACCTCTTGGGTGGTTTTATGAATTGGAGTGGTGAAACAACAACATTATAAATTATGATTAAAAAATTCACTCTATTTTTTGTTTTTTTAATTTTCTTTTCGTGTAATTTTTCTACCCCAGTGATTAATGAAATAACTACGTCTGATTTTAAATTATTAAAGAGCGTAGATGATATTCAAATTATTGATGTTAGAACATTTGAAGAGCATAAAAGTGGCTATATTGAGGCCTCACTAAACATAGATTTTTATGATTCTAGTTTTATCGACAGTCTTAATGTATTAGATAAGTCAAAAGCTACTGTTGTTTATTGTAAATCTGGTAATAGAAGTGGTAAATCCGTTTTAATAATGAAATCTTTAGGTTTTAAAAATGTATATAACCTTAAAGAAGGAATGAACGGGTGGTTAAGTAATCGAAATGAAATTATTTTAGATTCTTTAAATTAAGTATTGATTATCTTTTTCATGTATTTTTCATTGTTTAAAGCAACCTCTGAAAATTTAATTAAGTTCTTAGCTCTTATTAGATTCTGATCAGGGTAACTTACTTTAAAGTATTTATTACCATTTAAATGATCTGTTAATGCTCTTACTCCGTGCATAAAAGGCATTAATGCTACAGAAAGTGGAAGTAGGTCTTTTTCATTTTGTTTGATATTTAATAATGTTGGTTTAAAACCAGTGATAAATGAAACAAACATTTTTTTATTGAATTTAATTTTACTCAAGTCTTTTTCTTCCTCTGAAGTTGGATTAACAAGAGTTCTAACGGTATCTCCAAAATCATATAAAATTAAGCCTGGCATAATAGTATCTATATCAATTAAATAAAGCCCTTTTTTATATTTGTCAAATAAAATGTTATTTAGTTTTGAGTCATTATGACAAAGTCTTTTTTTTAGATTTGAATTATAAATAATTTCAAATTTTTGTGAAAAAGTATTAATTGTATTTATCAACCCTGAAATGTCCTTTAGTTTTTCTTCGTTAAAATTTTTACAAGAATCATTAAATTGCTGAATTCTAGATGGTAAACAATGAAAATCTTTTAAGATGTATTTAAACTCAGTAAGGTCTATATTTTCAAAACTTGTATGAAAATTTGAAAGCACTTTACCGCATTCTAAAGCTATTTCGGAATCTGTAGTATAGTTATAAGTTTCACTGCCATCTTCGTAATGCATTAACCTCCAATATTCTGAATCATTTATTGTTATATAGGGTCTGTTAAATTTAGAATTAACTAATTTAATACCAATATTTATAAAGTTTTTTTGAATAAGACCTATGTTATAAAAAATATGTTCTGGTTTTTTAAAGACTTTAGAATTTATCTTCTGAAGAATATATCTTGGATATGCATCAATGAATATTTTAAAAGTATCATTAATATAACCAGATGAAATCTTTTTAAATGATATTGAATTTCCAGTAACTTCAAAATTAGATAATATTTTAATTAATAAATGTTTATCCATATTTTGATTTTATTATCTCCAGAGAGGGCTTGGGTATTTATTAGAAGAAGTATATGACTCCAAAGAGTTTACGGCATTATCTTTGTCTTCAAAATATGTAACTCCAAACCAATCACTGTTAGATTTTATAGCATTGATTGAAATTAGTCCTTCGTTCATCATCTCTTGTGCTACAAAAGGTAAATAAATTTCGTTTTTTTCAAGATTGCTTTCTTTTTCTAGAAATTCTTTGAAATAGTTTTCTATATAATTAAAGATATCAGTGTTGCAAATCCAAAAATTCATAGAAACATCATCATTATATTCTAAAATATTTCCAGAATCTTCATCAATTATTTGACTTTCATTTTCACAAATTTTAATATGCTCTTTTATAGAAATAAGTTTATTGTTATCTACATGACAAATTCCTCTTGAAACTGTACCGAAATTTGATAATGTTTTACCTAATTTATAGGTTACTAATCCGTAAGATTTGATGTGGTTTGTCGTGTTTAAATAATTTGCAGCTTGTTCAAATGCTTCTTTACCATAATAGTCATCTGCATTAATAATAACAAAACTAGATTTTATGACATGCCTTGCAGACCATACGGCATGAGCTGTACCCCATGGTTTAATCCTTTCATGTTTTAGTTGAGTATTTTTTGGAAGATCATTAATATCTTGAATAACGACATCTAATTTAATATAGTTAGGAATTTTATTTATTAAATAATTATTCAAAAAGTCCTTATTTTCTTTTTTAGTTACTAAAACTATGTGCTTAAAGCCATTATTAATTGCATCGTATATACTAAACTCTAATAAAAACTCACCTTCAGGTCCTAATTCATCAAACTGTTTTAATTTTCCGTATCTGCTACCACTACCAGCGGCCATAAGTAATAATGTCATTTATTTATTTTTTTTTCAAATATAATACAAAGAATAAATATTTAGATTGAAACATATATAAATAAAAAAAACCCTCAATTGAGGGTTTTTTTTTATTAAATACTTATTACTATTTTCCTTTTAAGAATGGAAGTCCAGTTTTAGTATTTTCAATAACTACTTTACCAGCAGGTAAATCACATGCTTCAGGTCTAGAGTCTTTAGCGAAGTAATAAATTGTTTGTTGTCTACCTCCTTTTAACTCTACATCTTTAGAATGTAAAAAGTAAGTTTTTCCTTTACTGTTTTGGTGTGAATAACCCATGTTTTTTAGTTTTTTAGATTAGTAATACTTAAATATAGGCTTTTTTTTTGTTAAATAGCAACAATTCTCTCTGTAATATTGAGAAATATGATATTTTTTATGTTTTTTTTATGAATTTATCCTTATCTGTTAAGCAAATTTTATGAATAAACTATTTTTTTTATTTTTTTAACAGGGTACCTTTAGAGTAAAAAAAATCAGTAATTATTTAGTGTTTAATGATTCTAAATAGCTGTTAATTCTAACAATAGTATTTAGTCTAATATCTTCCCAAAATAGATTTATATCACCAAAGTGATAGTTTCTTACAAGTCTTAAAAATAGTCGATTTGGGATATTCTTTGGTAAACTTACCCAAAGCATTCCACTAGTTAATTCAACCTTTATACTTTCTGGATATACTTTTTCATCATAAAAATATAATCCTTTGTGGTCAGTTATATCAGATTTAATTTGTCTATCCCATGTTATTGGATTTACGACGACATTATTCTCTTTCCATGAATTATAAGCAGGATCTTTATTAATTCTTGGTTTTTTATTTTTCTTGTAGCTATTCCAATTTACAAATCCTCCAATTTCTTGAGCATTATACATTGGTTGAATACTATTAAATTCGTCATGTTTAATGTTTGCACCTATAAGGTAAGCAGCTACTAACTTTTTTTTGAGTGGTTTATCATCAAAATATTCTTTTAGTATTCTCATTCCATGCCCAGATCCTTGACTATGACCAGCTATGATTATTGGTCTACCATTGTTATAATTTTCTAAATAATAATCAAAGGCTCTTTTTACATCAGCATAGGCGATTTCATAGGCAGGTCTTCCACCATTACTTGTGTAAGGCTCAAAAAACGCTCTGTAATGAACTTGTCTGTAAAACGGACTAAAAACCCTTGCTGAGCTAGCCCAAGCAGATGCTTGGTACTTAATTGCTACATTTGTAATATTATCTCTTGTTTCACTATTAAATGTGTCAGCATTCCAATCTGAATCAGAAGTTTCAGTAATTATAGTTGGATATATGTAAAAAACATCCGCTTTGGATTTATTATTATAAAATTTAGAGATGGGGCTATTTTTTAGTTCTGGATGAGCAGCCCAAGAATTTATATTATTATAATCGGGAGCATTTGGCACATCAGCATTAGTAAAAGGTTTTGTGTCATAGGTAGACTTGCACGAACTAACTAAAATAAATATTAGTATAAATAATGTATTCTTTATATTACTAATCATATTTAATTATTTAGAATTATTCTAATTACTGGCATGTTTTTTGATATATTTGTAAAAATATAAATAATTAAACATATAAATAATTAAACATGAAAAACTTAATCACCCTTTTTTTTATAATTACTTTAACATCCTATTCTCAAGATAAAATACAACAAGTTGAGGTAGTTAAAACTGATACTCAAATTGAAAAATTTTCTAAGCAAATTGGAACAAAAGAATTCAAGCTTGATTTTTTAGATCTATTAGTTTTTCCTGCACTTTCAGTAGGTTATGAAAAAATAAATGATTCTTCTACTGCTTTTGGAGCTACACTTTTTATAAATCTTGGAGGTGAAGATTCAGATTGGAATGATAATCTTGCAATTACACCATATTATAGATTTTATTTTTTACAATCTGAAGATTACGGAGGTTATGGAGTTTTTGCTGAAGTGTTTACTAAGTTTGCATTTGGTGATGCCGAAGTTTACAATGATAATTTTACAAATAATTCAAATTTTCCTGCTTATGAAAATGAAAATTATTTCGATATGGCTTTAGGTTTGGCCGTTGGTAGAAAGTGGATTAATAGAAAAGGATTTACACTTGAAACTTTATTTGGAGTTGGTAGAAACTTGTTCTTTGATGAAGAATCAGATTCTGGAGACAGATCTGCAGCTAGCGCAAGATTAAATATTTCTATTGGTAAAAGATTTTAAGAAAATAGTTTAATAAACTATATTTGGCAATTATGAATTTAATTCGTCTTTGTTGTTTTTTATTATTAACTCAAATTTATTCTCAAGATATCAGAATAAACGAATTAGTTGCTTCTAATTCTACTTTTCAAGACGAAGATGGTGATACACCAGATTGGATTGAATTATACAACTATGGAAACTCACCAGTTTCATTAATAAACTGGAGTATTTCTGATGAAGAGGATGATAGCAATGCTTGGGTTTTTCCAGAAATTATCTTAGCCGAAGATGAATATATGTTACTTTGGGCTTCAAATAAAGATAGAGGCCAACTCACTTACCCTAGAACTTTAATAACTGAAGGTGATTTATTTAAATATATTACACCAACATCTTCTGTTTCCAGTAATTGGACCAGTGTTGATTATAATGATAACTCATGGTCCGAAGGTTCCTCTGGTTTTGGTTACAGCGATAGTGATGACAATACAAATATTCCATCAGGAACATTATCAGTATTTATAAGAAAAGATTTTACAATCTTGGATATTAATAATATTGTTAGTTTAATTCTTGATATAGATTATGATGATGGTTTTGTTGCATATATTAATGGTTTTGAGGTTGCAAGAGCAAATATAAATGGTTCTCCTCCTGCCTACAATGCTACCACAAATACAGATCATGAAGCTCAAATTTACGTTGGAGGATATCCAGAAAGATTTGTTATTGATAATTTTCAAAATATTTTAATTGAAGGAACTAATACTTTGAGTATTCAAGCTCACAATGTTTCAGATACGTCGTCTGATTTTACTATAATTCCTTTTTTAACAGGGATATTTAGTGATGATACTACACAGGGTATTTTCCCACCAGATGTACTTCAGTATGCTTCAGAAAACACATCTTTGCATACAGACTTTAAATTATCATCATCTGGTGAAACAATTTATTTAAAAGATAATTCTGGAAATTTGGTCGATTCTTTAAGTTTTGAGAATTTACTATCTGATGTTTCTATTGGAGTTTCAACAAATTCAACGGACCTTGTTTACTTTCAAACTACCACTCCAAATGATGAAAATGATAATAGTGAATCTGTTGGCATTGTTTCATCTGTTGTTCAGTTTTCTGACGATGGTGGGCCTGTAAATAATACTATTAATTTATCTTTAAGTGGTAATGAAGATGGAGAGTATATTCGATATACCTTAGATTCTAGTGAACCAGACTACACTTCTATTTTTTATGATAGTCCTATACAAATTAATTCTACTACAGTAGTTAGAGCTAAAATATTTAAGAATAATTATATTCCTGGTTACTCAGATACTAGATCATATTTTTATAATATAAATCATGATATACCATTTGTTTCTATTGTATCAGACCCTTATAATTTATTTGATAATGATTATGGCATATATGAATTAGGTGATGATGCAGATGGTGGATTCCCTTATTTTGGTGCAAATTTTTGGGAAGATTGGGAGAGACCTGCTCACTTTTCTTTATTTAATCTAGAAGGTGAGCTTGAAATTGAATTTAATACAGGTATAAAAATATTTGGTGCTTATAGTAGAGGAAATGCTCAAAAATCATTTGCTTTTTTTGCTAGAGGTCAATATGGGTTATCTGAGTTTAATTATCCATTTTTTTCTGAGTTAAATTATTCTAAATTTCAATCTTTTATTCTAAGAAACTCAGGAAATGATTGGCTTAAAAGTCAAATAAAAGATGCTGCTAATACCAGCCTCATGTATGGAACTGATTTAGAATATCAAAGTCACCAATCAGTTGCTTCTTATTTAAATGGTCAATATTGGGGTTTATATAATATTAGAGAAAAAGTAAATGAACATTTTTTAGCATCCAAGGCTAATGTTGATCCAGACGAAATAGACATACTAACCAATAATGCTGAAATTGTTCATGGAACTAACGAAGAATATTTAAATTTAATCAATTTTATTTCTGAAAATAGTTTAACTATTCAAGAAAATTATGAATACGTAAAGTCACAAATTGATATAGATAATTTTATTATTCACAATGTTATTCAAATTTATGGAGACAATAGAGATTGGCCTGGTAACAATATAAAATTTTGGAAAAGTGATGGTGGTAAATGGAGATGGATTTTATACGATACAGATTTTTCTTTTTCAGGACAATGGTGGGATTGGAGTGTAAATAATCATTATTTGGTAAACACATTAGACTTTGTCCTTTCTGGAAATCAAACAACTTGGGCAAATGCTCCGTGGGCAACTTTTATGCTTAGAAATTTAATTGAGAATCTAGAGTTTAGAAATAAGTTTGTTAACAGATATGCTGATGAAATGAATACTCGATTTTTACCTTCTGATGTTGTTCAGCATTTTAATGATATTTATGATGTAATTTTAGATGAGGTTCCTGATCACATTGAGAGATGGAATAGTGAAGATGATCCATATAATTATGTAGAACTGATGATTAATTTTGCAGTTAATCGACCTGAATATGCAAAACAACATATATTAAGTGAGTTAGATCTTCCAAATTATCATAAAGTTTCACTTGAGAATTCAACACCTAATTTTGGTTTTGTAAGAGTAAATAATAATTTGAAAATTCAAGAACCAGTATGGAACGGAGATTATTTTGAAGAAGTTCCAATAACTTTAAAAGCAGTACCTGAATTTGGTTATGCATTTTCTCACTGGAGTGGTGCAATTGATTCAATAGATGAAGAAATTACTTTAGATATTAATAATGATAAATTTGTAGAAGCACATTTTGTGGAAGACCAAAATCCAACTGATTTAAATATTGTTATTAATGAGATTAATTATAAATCTTCTGATGATTTTAATTCCAATGATTGGGTAGAATTATACAATCCAAATTCTTATGAAGTTGATATTTCTAATTGGATTTTTAGTGACGATAATGATGCAAATGTTTACGAGTTTCCAGAAAATACAATAATTCAACAAGAATCATATTTAGTTGTTGTAAAAGATATTGATGACTTTTCAGATTCATATGCTGAAATTTCAAATTATGTTGGAGAATTTGATTTTGGATTATCTTCATCCTCTGACGCTGTAAGGCTATATAATTCTGAAATGGTTATTCAAGATGAAGTTTACTATACCTCTTCTTTTCCTTGGCCAAACCTAGGCAATGGAGATGGCTATACATTAGAGTTAATATCCCCATCTTTAGATAATAGTTTGCCAGAAAATTGGACTAATTTTAATGAATATGGAAGTCCAAATGAAGTCAATTCACCAACTGCTAACATAAATAGCATTGAACAAACCAGCTCAGTCTTGTGGCCTAATCCTGTTGAAAATAGCCTAAATATTACGCTAAATATTAAATATTCAGATAATTACACCATTGAATTATATGATTTAAAAGGTGTGAATCTAAATGAAATTTTTAGAGGAACTATTGATTTAGGTGATAGTAATATATTTTATAGCACAGATAATTTATCCTCTGGTGTTTATCTAATAAAAATTAGTTCAGAAAGTGGTAATGATAAAATTATTAAATTTATAAAGAAATAATTTTAGCTATAAAGCTCTTTTAAAAGGTGCGGTTTTTCATTATAAATTTTAATAATTAGTTCTCCAAAAAGCGTATTGGCCCATGCAAACCAAGACCTGTTATAATTTGATTGATCATCCTTATGAAATGCTTCATGCATAAATCCAGTTTTGTTATGAGTACTTAACAACATTTTTAGACATTTTTTTATTTCCTCATCATTTGTAGAAGTCATAGCTCTTAAAATTATCCCCATAGGCCATATTTTATCTTTTCCTGTATGTGGACTTGCTTGCCCCTCAGCCTCACTTCCTTTGAGAAAATATGGATTATTTTCACTGATTAGAAATTTTCTTGTATTTGTATAAAGAGAACTGTTTTTAAATTCTTTATCTAAATAAGCAAGGGACATTAATGATGGTACATTAGCATCATCCATAAATAGTTTGTTTCCAAAACCATCCACTTCATAAGCATATATTTTGCCAAAGTTTAAATGTTCTTGTACTGCATACTTGTTTACAGCATTTTCAATTTCATCTGCAAAATTTTCACATTCTTTTGAAAATTTTAAATCAAAACCTTCATTTCTATAAATTGAAGCAACTTGTCTCAATGAAATCATGGCAAAAATATTTGAGGGAATTAAAAAGCCAAATAATGTTGCATCATCAGATGGTCTAAACATTGAAGCAATTAACCCAACAGGTTTTAATGGTCTTCCAGTTCCATTAAAGACTGGAGCATCTATCATTTGATTTCCATTTCTTATAAATCTATATGGGGATTCTCCATTTTTTCTTTGTTCCACCTTAAATGTTTTAATTATAACTTCAATAGATTTTTTCCATTGTTTATCAAATATTGAATTATCATTAGTTAACTTATAATATTCATTTGCTAATCTTATTGCATAGCATAAAGAATCTATTTCCCATTTTCTTTCGTGAACTCCAGGAATTGGATTTGGAATATCACCATTATACTGAGATACTTTAGTTAAATCTTTATAAAAGGCATTAGCGTAAGGATCTGTAAGTATACACTTAACTTGTCTGTTTATTAATCCCTTTACTAATTTTTTTAATTTTTCATCTTGCTTAATAAGAGGTAAATATGGCCATACTTGCGCCGTAGAGTCTCTAAGCCACATAGCATCAATGTCTCCAGTAATAATAAATGTATCTGGTTTTTTATCAATCATTTCATAATCGACCGTTGTATCCAAAGTATTGGGATAACAATTTTCAAACATCCAAGCGAGTTGTGGATCAGAAATCTCTTTTTTTAATTTTTGAATTAATTTATCAACAGAACTACTTCTAAAAGTTCTGTTTTTTGGAATTGGTCTATTGCTTAAAAAATCATATTTACTGTTTAAATATTCATTACCAAATATATTCACAGAGTAAGCACCAGCTAATGCAAGCCCAGTATTAAAAATAAATTTTCTTCTTTTCATAAAATTTTGATTTAAAGTAAATTTAAATAAAACTTAAATAAAACTTAAATAATAATTAAGATTTACATTTTATTGTAAATTGCATTTTAAAAATTTTCTTAATTATGAATACAAATATTACCCTTTTAATAACTAGAATTGTTTTTTCCTTATCTATGATGACTCATGGATATCCTAAACTGCTAAATTTATTTTCTGACAATCCCAGCTTTGGAAACCCAATTGGTATTGGTGAAGTCCCAACGTTAATAATCGCAGTTTTAGCAGAATTTATAGCTCCAATCTTTATTATTATTGGCTACAGAACTAAAATATTTACATTACTACCCATGATTACTATGGTAATTGCTGTTTTTGTTGTTCATTTAGATGATCCTTTTAAAAGAAAAGAACTTGCATTGTTATATTTAGTTGGTTTTCTTATAATTTTTTTAATGGGCCCTGGTAAGTACTCAATCAATAAAAAATAATTAATATAAAAATTTTATTCAAAATACATATTTTACATATACTTTTGGCATGGAATTTGTCTTTAAATAATAAATTTAAATTATGAAATATATATACATCCTATTTTTATCATTTTTATTCATCAGTTGTTCTGATAATTCAGAGCCCTTAGATCAATTTGCAGAACTTTCTGACTTAGAATTAATTGAATTAATTAAATCTGCAGATAATAAACAAGAAGTATCAATTAATGAGATGCCTAACATTTCTCAATCATTTATTGCTGAAACTTTCAATTTTGCAATAGTGCAATCGATTTTTCATGCTCCGAATCTAGGTTATGAGGTAACAATGAATAGAGGAGGTACTAGAACACTTATTTCCTTATCATCTATTGTTAACGTTTATTTTAATAATGATGGTGAATTTTTATCAAATGATTTTGATAGTGAATATGAAGAATGGGATCAGAATATGTGTTTTGATGTACAATTTCCTATAACTGTAAATTTATCTGATGGTAGTATTGTGACCATATTAAACGAAGAAGAACTCTATGATGGGATTGAAGAATATTATGAAATGGGAGAAGAAGATAATTTACCAGAAATTAATTTTCCGATAAATATTATTTTTTATTACGAAAATGAAAATGGTGTTGAATCTGAAGATTTAGTTGAAATTGGTGATTTCGAGGAATTAGAGATGTATTTAGAAATGTGTGAAAATGAAGATGATATTAATGATGACGAAGATGAAAATTGGTCTGAATTTAATTGTGTAGATCTTGTTTATCCAATTACAATAGAAAGTCCTGAAGGAGAAAATCTATCATTTGAAAATGAAGATACATTAAATAACTATATAGAGAGTTGGTATAATAACAATCCTAACAGTAATCAGGAATTTGAATTAGTATTTGTATTTCCATTATCTATTGAATATTTCTCTGAAACAACAGATCAATTACAGACCTTGATAATTTATTCAGAAGAAGAATTGGGTGAATTTCTTGAAGAATATTGTTTAGAAGACCAAGATGACGGAGGGGAAGATGATAATAACGATGACACTGATGGTGGTGATGATGAAGATATTTTTTATGATTACACATGTGGTGAGGTAGTATTTCCAATTTCAATTGAAGATCCTAATGGAGTTGTGTTTAATAGTAATAATGAAGAATCACTATTAGAATATATAGAACAGTGGTATATAGATAATAATTGTAATAATGTTGATTGTGATGATGACTTCGAGGTTGTTTACCCAATTTCAATAAACTATGAATCTGGAAATGATTTAATAACAATGACTATACAATCAGAAGAAATGCTTGAAGAAATAAACGGGCAATATTGTGATGACTAAATTTTAAAACTTCAGATGCCTAACCGTATCTTCATTGTTGATTATCTGTTTTAATGACTCTACACCTAATTTAAGATGCTTTTTATCAAATAAAGCAGAATTTACATCATCATTTGCCTGTGTTTTTATTCCATCTGGAATCATTGGTTGATCAGTCACAAGCAGTAATGCTCCGATAGGAATTCTATTATGAAAGCCAACTGTAAAGAGTGTTGCTGTCTCCATATCTATTGAGTATGCTCTTACTTTTTTTAGATAATTTTTAAACTTATTATCAAACTCCCAGACTCTTCTATTTGTTGTGAAAACTGTTCCTGTCCAGTAATCAATTTTTTGATATTTTAATGCCGAAGAAATTGCTCTTTGTAATGAGAATGATGGCATTGCAGGTACCTCTATCGGAAAGTAATCATTAGAAGTACCTTCACCTCTAATAGCACCAATTGGTAGTACAAAATCTCCAATTTCAATTCTCTTTTTTAATCCACCACATTTTCCTAAAAAGAGTACTGCTTTTGGTTTTATAGAAACTAATAAGTCCATAACTGTAGCAGCATTAGGACTACCCATTCCAAAGTTAATAATTGTTATATTTTCAAAAGTAGATGAGGGCATATTTTTATCTTCACCATCAACAGAAACTTTGTTTATTTTTGCAAATTCATCTACATATTTCTGAAAATTTGTAAGTAATATAAATTCACCAAACTCATCTAATTCTAATCCTGTGTATCTAGGTAGCCAATCTTTTACTATTTCTTTTTTTGTTTTCATACTACAAAACTAACAAATTAAAATTGGCATCATATGATTATTTAATTTTAACTATATCGATTTAGTTATTTTTTATGTTTATGATATGTAATTCGTGAAATCAATAAGAAAATTTTGGTATTCTGTTTGATTTAATGATAAATATTTAATTTATTAATAACTATATAAATTTATTTGAATAATTAGTTAAATTTAAATTCTAATTTCTTGTCTATATTTACAACTAACAAATACGAAATATGAGATTGTTTTTATTTATTTTATTTTTCTCTACATTCCAATTATTCAGTCAAGTAGTCACAGTTGAAGAAAGAAAAATATTTCTCGATGGTGAGGAATATAGAATTAACGGTATTTGTTATGCACGTGGAGAAGGAAATGGTGAAACATCTGGTTTCTCTTACGTTGATGATATTCCCTTACTAGTTGAAGCTAACGTAAATACGATTAGAACATATTCAATGATTACAAATGTTGCTGAATTAAATGCATTTGCCGAGGCAGGTATTAAAATAATTATGCATTTAAATGAAAATAGTTATACATGGTATGTTAATCAATATAAAGATCATCCAGCTATTTTAATGTGGGAATTTGGTAATGAATTTAATTATCATCCCGAATGGTTTGGAGGTAATATTGATAACTGGTACAGTCTGTTAGAAACAGCTGCTGCAAATGTAAAGACTATAGATCCAAATCATCCAGTTAGTACAGGCAATGGAGAAGTTCCTTCTTTAGATGTAATTAATAGTTGTCCTAGTGTTGATGTTTGGGGTATGAATATATATAGATTTTTAAATACAACGAGCGCTATAACTGATTTAGCTAGTTATTCTGATAAAGCTATGTATATTTCTGAATCTGGAGCTGATAGTTTTAATAACAATCAACAATCAGAAAATCAATCTCAGCAAGCCCTAGCCACGGAACAAATCTTAAATTCAGTTTTAAGCTATTCTGATTTATGCGCAGGAATTACTTTATTTGAATTTTGTGATGAGTGGTGGAAAGCTGGTGATCCAAATTCGCATGATCCAGGTGGTTTTCCTATTAGTGTTGCTTATGATAACTTTGCAAATGAAGAATATTGGGGTATAGTCAATAGAGATAGAACCAAAAAAGAATCTTTTTATGTTGTACAAGAAATTTATGGAAATCAAGGAGGAAATGGTACTAATGAAGATTTAATTACTTTTTTAGAGTCTGGAACTTGGAGATTGCAAACTGAAGTTGATGGTTATAGAGGAGTAGGTCCTGGAGGTTCTTTCAGTGCAGAGTGGTGGAATTCTACTGCAAATGAGGATAATACTTCATTCGGGCTATATGATGATAGATTTAATTTTTATGGAACTAGTATTTCAGGACAAAGTATAATGGAAGTTGACACTGGTTCTGATGGTTCAATAATGGGTAAAAAACCTGAAATTGATGCTGCATTTGATCCAGGTAATAATAATAGTTATCCAGCTGATAATGAATTTAATGAATATTATAATTATCCAAAATCTGATTATTCGGATAGTTTTGTCTTAAGTGATGAAGGGGCAAGTACAGAAACAATTACATTTAGTAGTAATGCAGGCTTAGGTTTTTACACTGCATTAAATAATCAACAATATCAGGTTTTAGAGAGAACAGAAACTTCTATGTATTTAAGAAACGTTGGTTCTGAAGGAAATTCATGGTATGGAAAATTTACAACAGATGTTTTATCTAATCCTAGTTTTAATCAATTACAGTTGAGACTTTACCCAAATCCTACAAATTCAGATGTAGTAACAATTCAATCTTCTATAAGTGGGGAAAAGCATATTAAATTATATGATATTAATGGTAGATTAGTTTTAAATAAAAATTTAAATTCAGATTATTTAAATATTGCCTCTATAGACTCAGGTATTTATTTTGTAAAAGTTATTGTTAAGGGTAAAATTTCCAATTCAAAATTAATTGTAAATTAACATTAAATTAAAAAATTATGAAAAAACTATTCTTTCTCTCCGTTTTACTAATCTTTGCTAGTAGCTGTGATGATAATTCAGAAAACCTTCCTGCGCCATATTATTCAATTGAAGGGAAATGGGTTGTAGAAGGTAGTGTTCCAGAAGGAAATACAATGTATCTCTATGAAGATGGGCTACGTTACACTTACTACTGTGTTGAAGGTGATTGTAATGCATTGTATAACTCATACGAAGCAAATGATGGGAATCATATCCCGAATCCTCTTAATTATTCGTATGACAATGACATTCTAACAGTTGATTTAAACTTTGGTAATGAATTAGTTACTCCAATTACATTTGAATGTGATGGTGGGGAAGTAATTTTTGAACTCACCGGATCTAGCTTATTTAGATTAAATTCTGATTGTGAATAGTAATATTATTTGAGAGTATTTTAAAAATTAACTTTTTAAAATCTTAATATCTTCTATCAATCTTAAAATTTCATTTTCGTCAGTTCCATCATAAATACCACGAATTTGTTTCTTAGTATCTATTAAAATAAAATTAGGTGTATGTATAAAGTCTTGTAGACCTCCATCTCCTTGTTCAACTACAGCAAAATAACTTTTCCTTGCTAGCTCGTAAATGTGCTTCTTAGGTCCTGTAGTGATATTCCATTTTGAGTCATTTACTCCTTTTTCAATTGCATATTGTTTAAGAATTTCTACATTATCAATTTCAGGTGTTACAGACATTGATAATAACTTTATATCATCATTATCAATAAACTCATCTTGAATTTTAAGCATATTATTGGTCATAATAGGACAAATAGTAGGGCAGCTTGTAAAAAAAAAGTCTACTACATAAATTTTATTTTCATAATCTTTATTGGTTATAGTAATACCATTCTGGTTAGTTAAACTAAAATTAGCTACAGTATGATTCTTACTTACATTTCTTACACTCTTGTCAACTAACTTTTCTTTAAAATCTACAGGGTTATAAATAGGTAATTGTTTTTTTTCCTGCTGATCACAAGAAAAGGAAAAACTGATCATAAAAATTAAAGCATAAGCTAAACGAATCTTAAACATTTTTAGAATTTGAATTATTTGCTAAAAAATCTTTTGCCTCTAATAGTTCTGGACGTGAGCTGTTTACATCCTCACTTACTTTAATTAATTTTTCAAAATAGTAAGCTGCTAATTCATTATTATCAAGCTTTTGAGCTGCTTTAGCTGCTCCATAAAGACCATTAAATCTAAATGGACGACCTTTTAAATTCAATTCATATGATTTAAGAGCTTCTTTATGTCTACCTGTTAACATATAAAGATCAGCTAACAATTCTTCTGCAGGGATTATCTCACCTGGTGTAACAGCTGCTTTGGAGGTTTCACTTTCAAGCTTTGATGCTAATTTCATGTATTCAATAGCTTTTTCAGTATTTCCTTTTGAATATTCAATCCATCCTTTAATAGATTCAATTTGAATGGTAACTTGACCTGTTTCATAACTGTTTTTAGCTTCATTTAAGCGATCTCTTAATTTAATTAAAATATCTAGTTCTTTCTGTGCCTTTGATGAATTTCCAGTGTTAGTAAAGCCTAATGCTCTTGAAAAATGTAACATTGCTTTAGGCCATGGTGCTTTGTCCCAATCTAAATTTGTTTTTGGTAATTCAAGTTCAGTTGCTAACTTCCAATCTTTATTCTCTACAGCTAATCTTGACGGTACTGCAATTAGCGCATATGCAGATGCAAAATGGTCAGATGGAAAAACTTCTTTTATTTCATTCATTTTATTCATTTCAGATTGTGCTCTAACATTATCACCCATTTGAAGATAAGCATACACAAGATAGTCTAACGCATGTATTTCACTAACCCAATTTGCATTCGGGTTAACTGATTCAGCATAACATACAGCAGAATTAGCTGAGTCTATATTAGATTTGATAGATTCATTCCATAAACCTAATCTTGTAAAAATATGAGACGGCATATGCTGTGCGTGAGCTGAGGCTGGAGCAATTACAGCATATTTACGAGCTGTATTAAGTGCTAAATGTGCTAGTTCTGGAGAATCATAATTATGAATTATATAATGAGCAATTCCAGGGTGATTTGGATTAGTTTCAAATAACTTTTCTAATATTTTTCCTGACTTCTTTTGTTTGATATATGACTTGTCATTTAAATCTGCAGTTGCCAAAACAGCTAAAGAATAAAATACTGCAGTTTCTACATCGCCAGGGTATTTATTGTATAATTCTTCCATCTTACTTTCGTAATTCAGTTTTCTAGTTTTTGTGTCTAGATTTTGCCAATCATTGAAATAAACTGTGACAGCATCTATATAGTCTTTTTCACGTTCGTTATTTGGGGTTAGTGTTTGAGCAACTTCAAGTAGTTTTTCACCTCTTTCAAGTGACTTCGAACTCTGTTTAAATGACAAAGGGTGATTTAAAATACTCATAGCCGTTCCCCAATAAGCCATTAAACACTCTGGATCCTGATCAAGGACACTCACAAATGCTTTTTCTGCTTCTGCATATTCAAAAGAGTGCATAAGCGATAAACCTAGATTAAATGTTTCACGTAAATCATACCTGCATGATAGTGCAAAACTCACATCACCAAAATTTGGATCTCCACATAACAAAAGATCTCCTCTTTTTAAATCTAATTCAGTAAATGATTGAATTGATTTTGTTTTTTTATTTTCACAAGATGAAAAACATAAAATTATAATAAGTACTACTAAAAGTTTATTGTAATGAGTCATAATTTAAAATTTACAGTTAATTATTTATGAGTAAAATGAAATTAAAGAAAAAAATCCATTTTTTATCAAAGGATAATATATTTTTTAAAATTTGAATAATTATACAAATATTTACTCAATAATTTCATAATCGATATTTAGTTTTCGAAGTGCTCTAAGGGATGAGCCAGAATTTTTATTATTAATTTCAATATCTACAATATCACCATCTAATAAAATATTTGTAAGCTCATTGGACAAAGATTCATTAATATTAGTTGATATCTCAACAATACATTTAGCTATTGCCCTTTTATCAGGCCTTAAACCATCGTAAGATAACAGGTTTATTTTCATACTTTAAATATATGAATAATAATTTATTGAAAATTAAATGTCGATGACTTCGATTTTTTTTATATTAACAATGTGTACCAAATTACTTTTTTTATATGAAGCTTTTTAAATTCGCTATTTTATTTTTTGTACTGATAACAGTCACTGCAACTAAACCTTCAAAAAGTTCAGAAAAATTAAATTTCTTATTTATTATAGCTGATGATTTAAATTGTGCTTTAGGTGCTTATGGAGATTCACTTGCAATAACCCCAAATATTGATAAACTAGCAAAAGAAGGGCTCATTTTTGACAATGCACATGTCCAATACCCATTATGTGGACCATCAAGAGTTTCTTTAATGACTGGTTTATATCCTGATCAAACAAAATCAAAAAAACTAAGACTTTACGTTCGTCAAACAATTCCAGATGTAATTACTCTAGGTCAAAAATTTAGAATGGAAAATTATCACTCAGTGAGAGTTGGTAAAATTTATCACTACCACAACCCCAGAGATATTGGTACTGCAGGACACGATGATTCTTATACATGGGACCAGACATTTAATCCTTATGGTCGAGATAAATTAGAGGAACATAAATTGAAAGGTTTGAAGCCGATACTTGATGGTGGTACTTTAAGTTGGTTAGAAGCAGATGGAACAGCTGAGGAGCAAACGGATGGCATAGGTGCTAATCAAACAATTGACTTTTTAGATGAATTTGCAGAGAGTGGTGAAAATTTCTTTCTTGCGTTTGGACTTTATCGCCCTCATGTTCCTTTTGTAGCTCCAAAAGCATATTTTGATATGTATGACGTAAATGATTTTACTATCCCACAAAGTTCAAATAATTACTTAAAAACAATTCCAAAACCTGCAGCTATTTCAGTTCGTGCAAAAAAAGAGCAAGTAGATTTAGACCCAGAACTATCTAAGAAAATAAAACATGCATATTATGCAACTACAAGCTTTATGGATGATCAAGTTGGAAGAGTTTTAGATAAGCTCAAAGAAACCGGATTAGATAAAAATACAATTGTTGTGTTTACGTCTGATCATGGATACCACATGGGTGAGCATGGACATTGGCAAAAGCAAACTTTATTTAACCAAGCAACAAGAGTTCCATTAGTTTTTGCTGGTCCTAATGTCAATAAAAATAATAAACCAATTGTAGATCCAGTAGAATTAGTAGATTTATATCCAACCATTATGGATATGTTGGATATGGAATCACCAAAATTTATTAGTGGTAAAACTCTTATTTCTTACATGAATGGCTCTGATCTACCAGTTAGAGAAAGCTCTCTTACTGAGCTTCAGGTTAATAGAAATAATATAAAAGCACAAGGTTATAGTATTAAAACCAAAAGATACAGGTTAACTCAGTGGAAGTATGGAGGAAATTTAAGTTATGAATTATATGATCATAAATTTGACAATCAAGAGCTAAACAATCTTGCAAATCACGCTGCATATATAAAAATTAAAGATTCTCTTTCAATAGTTTTAAAACAAAGAGTACTTGAGGCAAATAAAGTTCCTGTCAATCTTGGAAGACAAATAGATAATGCAGAGCCATGGTTTGAGCCAAAAAGAATTATACCAAGATCTAAATCAAAGTAAGCAAATAAAAACAAGTGATTTTTTAATAAGAAAGCAGATGAGCAGGTTTTGAGGCCATTTTCTTGATTGGAGGGGCAAATTGAGTAAGTTTTATCCCCTTAACGGCTGTTTTATATTCTTCAATTGTAGGAGTTCTACCTAGTATTGCAGACAGAACAACTACTGGGGTAGAGGCTAGTAATGATTCTCCTTTTTTTCGATCCGAGTCTTTTACTACTCTGCCTTTAAATAAACGTGTAGAAGTTGCCATTACTGTATCTCCTTTTTCTGCTTTCTCTTGATTACCCATGCAAAGATTACAACCTGGGCGTTCGAGATATAAAATGTTATCATATTCTAATCGAGCTTCCCCTTTTGGAGCTGAATCATCGAATTCAAATCCAGAATATTTTTGTAAAATCTCCCAATCTCCCTCAGATTTAAGTTCGTCTATGATGTTATAAGTAGGGGCTGTAACTACGAGGGGTGCTTTGAATTCAACTTTACCATATTCTTCTTCTAGATTTTTAAGCATTCTAGCTACAATCTTAATATCACCTTTGTGGACCATACATGAACCTATAAAGCCTAAATCAATATGTTTTTCTCCTTCATAGTAAGAGATTTCACGAATTGTATCATGAGTGTATCTCTTGGAAACATCTTCATTGTTAACATCCGGATCTGCAATCATTGGTTCATCAATAATATCTAAATCTACAACAAATTCTGCATGATATTTAGCATTTTCATCAGGAGTTAAAGGAGGTTTTTCTCCAGATTTAATTTGATTAATTCTTTTATTGGCTCTATCGATAAGTCCCTGTAGTACTTGACCTTCATTGTCCATACCTTTATCAATCATTATTTGGATTCGACCAATAGCTATGTTAAGTGATTGAATAAGTGTTTCATCTTGAGAAATACATATAGACGCCTTTGCTTTCATTTCTGCTGTCCAATCAGTGAAAGTAAATGCTTGATCGGCAAGTAGGGTTCCTATGTGAACTTCGATAATTCGGCCTTGAAATACATTTTCACCATTAAATTTCTTTAACATTTGATGTTGAGTAGCATGCACAACATCACGAAAATCCATATGATCTTTCATTTTACCTTTAAATGTTACTTTAACAGATTCTGGTATTGGCATTGAAGCTTCTCCTGTTGCTAATGCTAAAGCAACAGTACCTGAGTCTGCTCCAAAAGCTACACCTTTTGACATTCTTGTGTGTGAATCACCACCAATAATAATTGCCCAATCATCAATAGTAATATCATTTAAGACTTTATGTATTACATCAGTCATGGGTTGGTATTTATGCTCAGGATGACGCGCAGTTATAAGGCCAAAATCACTCATAAACTTCATTAGTCTTGGAATATTTGTTTGGGATTTTATATCCCAAACAGAAGCAGTGTGGCATCCAGATTGATAAGCGCCATCAACAATAGGTGAAATTGTAGTAGCAGCCATCATTTCCAGCTCTTGAGAGGTCATTAGTCCTGTAGTATCTTGTGACCCAACAATATTTACTTCTACTCGAACATAGGAGCCTGCGTGAAGAGTAGCACCAGATGTTCCAACTGCATTTTTATTAAAAATTTTCTCTACTGCTGTAAGTCCTTGATTTTTTAAAGTAATCTCTTTAGATACTGCGAAAACAGGAGACAATTTTTTATCTAATGCTTTAGCTGCAAAAGCTTGTAGTTTTTTGCCAAATACAATAGCATAAGAACCTCCAGCTTTCATGAATTCTATTTTTTGTGGAGTGAACGATGAAGAAATATCCATCAATTCAGTTCCTTCATTATACAGTTTTTTTGTTTTTGTATTAATTGTTAGAACTGTTCCTGTAGATACAGAATATATTTGCTCTAAAACTGGTTCTCCGTCTTCATCAAGTATAAGATTTCCAGATGTGTCTTTTTTGTTTCTCCAGTTTTTTAAATCCAATCCAATTCCACCAGTAACATCTACTGTTGTTAAAAATATTGGAGATACTCCGTTTGTGCCAGCTATAACTGGAGCTATATTTATAAAAGGTATATATTTACTAGCTTTTTTACCGATCCAAAGGGCTACGTTGTTAACACCTGACATTCTAGATGAACCAACACCCATAGTTCCTTTTTCAGCAATTAACATGACTCTTTTGTCTGGATGCTTTGCTTGTAGAGCTAATAATTCTTTTTGTTGCTCTTTATTATGTTCAAACATACACTGTCCGTGTAGTTGTCTATCAGATCTGGAATGAGCGTCTCCACCTGGTGATAATAAATCAGTAGAAATATCTCCTATGCCAGCAACGAAAGTAACTACCTTTATTTCCTCTGGCAGATCGGGTAGTTTTGTAAAAAATTCAGCATTAGCGTAGCTTTCAATAATTTCTTTAGCTACAGAGTTACCAGCTTTAAAAGCATTTTCTAAACGGCTAGTATCTGCTTCATACAAGAAAACTTGTGTTTTTAAAACTTTTGCAGCGCGTGTGGCATTAGAAATATCTTCGCCCAAAGCTATATCAAGTAGTACTTCAATTGAAGGCCCTCCCTTCATATGAGATAAAAGATCAAATGCGAAATCAACTGAAATTTCATCAACTACAGATTTACCAATAATAATTTCTTTTAAAAATTTAGACTTTACAACAGCTGCACTAGTAGTTCCTGGTAATACATTGTAAATAAAAAAATCAAGAGATTCTTTTCTGTATAGGTGGTTAGAATCTTTGATTTGCAATATAATTTCACTTAATAATTCTGCTCCATCAATTGGTTTTGGATCAAGTTCCTGACTTTTCCTTTGTTCTATCTCATCTAGGTATTCAGTATATCTACTCATAAACTTATTAATTCATGTAATATTACAAAACAAAGTTAAAAATAAACCTATGTTTTAATAGTTTTTACTTACTATTTTTTTAGAAGATTTTAAAAATTATATCTGATTCCAATAAAACCTGTGATTCCCTGATTAGAATAATAAACATAACTAGGATCAAATGATAGAGCATTAGGGTTGTTAGGAGTGGCTATTATTTGCCCGTTAGTTCCAAATTCAACATTAGTATCAAAAGGGTCAAAAGCACGTGCTATACTATCGGATGGAGGTTTGAAGTCTAAAATGTTTTTAATTCCTCCATAAATTTCAATTTCTTTAAATGTATAGCTTGTTTGTAAATTGATAATGTTAATCAAAGGACTGTATGGGTCTCTTGTGTCTAAATCTCCTAAAAGAGGAAGTTTCATGGGTCCAATTATAGTTCCAGAAAGATCAAATGCAATTTTAGGTTTAAATAAGCTGTAACTTATTTTGTAATTTGCCGAAAACTTTTCAGTTAAGTAAGGATATTCATTTGTGTTATTATTGGTTACTTTTGAGTCAATAAATGTAGCTCCCATGATTATTTTAAGCCCATTTGCAAATAGACTATTTAAATTAATTGTAGCTCCTTGAGTTACCCCTTTTCCATCAAGATTACCGTAAATTATTTGATTTGGATTAGTGTCATAATCAGGAATAATTTTATTAGAAAATACTGTATTAAAGACACTAAAGTCCATATCAAAAATAGTTCCATGTTTTGTATATATTTTTTTGTTCCAATTAAAATTTAAATTCCAGGATTTTTCAGGAAGAATATCCTCTAAAAAGATAACATCTCTTGCTCCAGTAAGCGCTGCGTGATCTTCAGTAAATACGTTAACAACTCTGTAACCTGTTCCAAATCCAAGTCTAATAATTGAACTTTCATCTTTACTGGATAATTTATAATTTATCCTTGGCGTCCAAATATCACCATAAATTGAGTTGTTGTCATATCTTATTCCAAAAAGTAATGTCTCAAGCTTACTTAATGTTAATTGGTCTTGTATAAATAATCCTGGCAGTAATGTTTTTTCTCTTTCTTCAGTAGCAGGAGTATTATCATCATAAATTGTATGTCTATATGTTGCTCCAAATAATAAGTTATGATTTTGAATTTTTTGTGTGTAGACAGCTTGTATAAAGCCTATTGTTTGTAATGCTTTGTAAGAAGTAATTCCATAAACCGAATTTTGGTCGTGACTATTAAGGCTGTATTGTAAAAATATTTTTTTTGATAAATTATACTTTCCAAACACTTCAAATCTACTTGTGTAAATACTTTCTCCGTAAATTTGATTCCCACCCCTAAAACTAGAATCCCAATTCATTTGGCCTCCCCATCTATCTTCATAAAAGTAGCGAAACGCTAAGCTATTATTTTTAGAGTTTATTTTATTGAAAATTGAAATTCTATGTTGAAGAGCTATATCAGTGAATCCATCTCCATTATTGTCGATAGGATTTGAATAATTAAAATAATTTACACCTACTATTCCTTGACTTTTTTTAAAATTATATCTTGATCCAAGATCAATATTTAATTCTCCCCAAAAACTAGTAAATGTATCAATACTAAAATTATCTGTATTTTCTGGCGATTTTGTAATTAAATTAATCACTCCTCCAATTGCTTCAGATCCGTAAAGTGTGGATGCTGGACCTTTAATAATTTCGATTTGTTTAATTAATGATTGAGGTATTCCCGAAAGCCCATATACGGATGACAATCCACTAACCAAAGGCAACCCATCAATTAACACCATTGTATTTGCACCGTCTTGACCATTTATGTGAATGTCCCCAGTGTTGCACACACTACAATTTAATTGTGATCTAACACCATTTACAGCTTCAATAGCCTCAAAAAAACTTGTTTTGGGGGTAGACTTAAAAAAATCTGAGCTGTAAAGTTCAATAGGAACAACACTTTTCAGCTTAGATACTTCTTTTAGTGTTCCAGAAATTACAATTTCATCCAGACTATTATTTTCGAGCGTGATATAACCGATATCTATTGGTTTTCCTGATGATTCAATATTAATTTTTTTTGAGATATAACCAACATGTGATATAGTTAACTTATTTTCACTATGATTAGATTCTATAGAAAAATTTCCATTTGCATCACTGATTTCATTTTTTGTATTTGAACTATTATATATAGTTACACCAAAAATTAGATTGTTTTCAGTATCCTTAATTATTCCACTAATATTTTGAGCAAATAAAAAATTATTTAAAAGAAAAAATATGAAAAGATTAATGCTACTTTTTAGTCTCATTTTTGTAAGTTTAGGTGTAATTAGATTAAATTGTTCACCACCGCAAAACTAATGAAAAAAACTAAAGAAAAAGAACATTATTTAAAAGAAATTTATAAGTTAGAAATTAATAATAAACAAATATCAGTTTCTGGTTTATCAAAGTTGTTATTAGTTTCAAAATCATCTGTCTCAAATATGATTAAAAAGCTTGTAACTATGAATTTATTAAATTCAGCTCCTTACAAAGCTATCGAGTTTACCGAAGATGGAAGAGAACTTGCACGTACTATTGTAGCAAAACATCGTCTAATTGAACTTTTTCTAGTCGAAGTAATGGGTTTTGATTCTGAAAATGTTCATGATATTGCTGAGGAAATAGAACATATAGAAAGCCCTGAATTCTTTAGAAAAGTACAAAAAATGGTAAATAATCGAAAAATTGATCCGCATGGAAGTCCAATTCCGGATGTTGACTTTTAAATCTTATTTAAAATGTGAACTTACTAAGATTCATTATTACAACAATCTTCTGATTTACACTGACAATAATTTAAATTATAAATATGTAAACTAGCTAGTGTAAATGCAACAATATATGTAATTATTTCAGCTAACGAAAACCATTCAGTTTTCTCATTTAAAATTAAACAAAACAGTGCAAACCAGTTAATCCACAATGCGTATTTTATAGAAATATTGTTTGAGTTTTTTGTTGATTGATGTATAGCAATAAAAGAAATTATTATGAACAAAAAATCTAAATTCTGCCACCAAATAGGAGCAGAGTGGTCATGTGTAGCTGTTAAACTTTGCGCTGCAAATAAGAGTGGTGTCATAAGACAGTGTACAACACATAAACTACTTGCTATAGCACCAACAGTATCAGGTTTTTGAAATGTAATATTCATTATTTTTTAATTTAAATGCAACTTAGTTGCAAATATAGCTATACAATTTGTTTATGCAAGTATAAAACAATAAATTTGTTTTGTGGGAATTATAAGAAAAACTCAAGCTTCAAAATTAATATTAAATGAATTCAAAAAGGATTCTAATGCTATTTCTGCTATTGAATTAATTAAACGTTTGAAAAGTAAAATAAATAAGACTACTGTATATCGCCTGTTAGATAAATTAGCAGATGATGGTTTATTGCATTATTTTTTAGATATGAACGGAGTTAAATGGTTTGCAAAATGTAAGTGTTGTTCCAAAACAAATGACTACGATATTTACCCCCATTTTCAATGCACAGATTGTGGAATTGTTGAATGTCTAGATGTGAAAGTAAATATTCCTAAGATGCCTAATCGAAAAATAACCAATTCACATGTTTTAGTTTTAGGAAAATGTGGACTTTGCTTTCATTAGCTTTTATTTATATTTAGACAACAACGTAATCAAATTTTTTATTAATTCCCTTTTTTACCAGATTTTATTTTCAAGTATAAAAATAAGTGACATACCAGCTGTAGCGCCCGAAATAAAAATATTCCATTCACGATGCTTTACTCCAAGTTTACTCACAAAGAAATAAGCTATGCTGACTATAATAAACACAACCATAATCTGCCCTAGTTCAATCCCAATATTGAATCCCAATAAAGGCATTGCAACAGCTGAAGATTCCATAAGAAGTGCTTTGAAATAGTTAGAAAACCCCATACCATGTATAAAGCCAAAGAATAAAGCCATACTATAGTTCTTATTCATTTTAAAGCTTTTAACTGTTAAATTTGAATCGATTACATTGTTAAGTGCTGTTAAAAGTATAGTTACAGGAATTAGAAATTCAATAATATTGGACGGGATTGTGAATATATCAAAAGCCG
>CABXVR010000013.1 GCA_902515565.1 uncultured Bacteroidota bacterium
GATCAAGTTGCATTAAGAGCGTTAAGGGCAGTTAAGTCTGCAATAATTATTCAAAAAACAGAAACTGGCAGTTCATCTGAGATGAGCGAGAAAGACGAAATGAAATTACTTCAAAAGCTGGTGAAGCAAAGAAAGGATAGTGCCGATATATTTAGTAAACAAAACAGAGAAGATTTAGCTAAGCCAGAATTAGAGGAAGTAGAAGTTATTAGTAAATTTTTACCTGCTGCTATGTCAGAATCTGAAATTGAAATTGTCGTTAAAGAAACAATCGCTAGTTTAGGAGCTGATGGTATGAAAGACATGGGTAGAGTAATGGGAGTAGTCTCTGGAAAATTAGCCGGAAAGGCAGATGGAAAAACAATATCCATTTTAGTTAGAAATAATTTAAGTTAAAAAATGCGTGATAAAAAAATTTTGATGGTTGATTTAGTTGGTCAGTATGAAAAGATTAAGGACGAAATAAATCAAAATATTATTAATTCGTTACAAGAAGGTAAGTTTATAAATGGACCTATTGTAAAAGAGTTTAGCCAAAATCTATCCAATTTTTTAAATGTAAACCATGTTATTCCTTGTGCTAATGGAACAGATGCATTACAGATAGCATTAATGGCTTTAGGTCTAAAACAGGGAGATGAAATCATATGTCCATCATGGTCTTATATATCCACTGCTGAAACTGCTATTTTATTGGGAATTAAACCTGTTTTTTGTGATGTTGACAGAAATACTTTTAATATGTCAGCAGAAAATGTTGAAAAATTAATAAATAATAAAACTAAAGCAATTATACCTGTTCATTTATATGGACAATCCTGTGATATGGAGCCTATTCTTAAGTTAGCGTTAAAACATAAATTAAAAGTAATTGAAGATAATGCTCAGTCAATAGGTAGTGAGTATACTTTTTCTAATGGAGATAAAAAACACACAGGAACTATGGGGGATATCGGAACTACCTCCTTTTATCCAACAAAGAATCTAGGTGCATATGGGGATGGTGGAGCAGTTTTTACTAATGATGATAAGTTAGCTAAAAAGCTAATAATGATAGCTAATCATGGAGAATCAAAAAAATATCATCACAAAATTATTGGTTGTAATTCAAGATTAGATTCGATTCAGGCAGAGGTGTTGAATATTAAACTAAAGTACTTGAGTGATTATAATAAGGCTAGAAATCAAATAGCCGAGAATTATAACAAAGCTTTTAGCTCTGTTGAAAAATTACATATACCTGTGCTAAATAATAACTCTACTCATGTTTACCATCAATACACTTTGAGAGTTCATCCTCTTTACAGGGACCCTTTAAGATTGTATTTAAAAGCAAAGGGTATTGATAATAGGATTTATTATCCTATACCTTTACATAAACAAAAAGTGTTTTCAAAAATTGTAGATTCAACTTATAATCTTCCCAATACAAATTTATTGTCAGCTACTTGTTTATCTTTGCCTATACATACAGAAGTTGAAAATTCATTTCAAAAATATATTATTGATAACGTGTTAAATTTTTTTAAATGAAAAAAACAGATATTTTAGTTACAGGTGGAGCTGGTTACATAGGCTCTCATACTTTAGTGGAGTTACACAACTCAGGATACAGACCAATTATAGTAGATAATTTGTCTAACACATCTTTAGAAAATATAAAAGGCGCTGAAAATATAATTAAAAATAAGATTACTTTTTATGAGTTTGATTGTACTGATGAAGATCAAATGAATGAATTATTTGAATTAGAAAATAATATAGAGGCTGTGATACATTTTGCTGCTTTTAAAGCGGTCGAAGAATCGGTAAGAGAACCTAAAAAATATTATGATAATAATATTGGTTCCTTAGAAGTTTTATTAAAAATTATGAAAAAGTATGATGTTAATAATATTATTTTTTCATCATCTTGTACAGTATATGGAAGTCCAGATATTTTACCGGTTAGTGAATCAGCTCCATTTAAAAAAGCAGAATCTCCTTACGGAGAAACGAAACAGTTATGTGAAAAGTTGATTGATGAAGTAGATTTAAATAGTATATCTCTAAGATATTTTAATCCCGTGGGATCTCACGATACTTGTTTAATTGGAGATTGCTCTGCAGATAAGCCAAACAATTTAGTTCCAATTATTTGTGAAGTAGCAGGTGGTAAAAGAAATACTATGCAAATATTTGGAAATGATTATAAAACAATTGATGGCACCTGTGTAAGGGATTATATTCATGTAGTGGACCTAGCTAAAGCACATCTAGCGGCACTTAACCATATTTTAGATAGTAAAAAAATTAAAACTGCGTATAATATTGGAGTAGGAAAAGGAGTTAGTGTACAAGAAGTTATAGACTTTTTTGAGAAAATTAACGATTTAAAAATTTCATATAAAATTGGTCCTAGAAGAGCTGGAGATGTGGAAGAAATCTACTCAGATAATACCAAAATTAATAATGAGCTAAATTGGTTTCCAGTGATGAGTTTTGAGTCTGCTTTAAAGACTGCTTGGATATGGGAGAAAAACAAATAGCTTTTTTACTTATTCATATACTTTTTATTAGATTTTCTCGTTGTTTCTTATATTCGTGACTTGTAAAAATAAAATCACTTGACTAACACAGTACAATATAATTTTAAAATAGATCAAAAGTCTAGAAATAATCTAAACAAACATAATTCTTTTGTTATTTGGTTCACTGGTTTGTCAGGCTCTGGAAAGTCTACTATTTGTAATAGTTTAGAACAATTATTAAATACTAATAAAGTAAATACTTTTACTCTCGATGGAGATAGTGTTAGAAATGGATTAAACAAAGATTTAGGTTTCTCTGATCAAGATAGATCTGAAAATATTAGAAGAGTTGCGGAAGTGTCTAAAATATTAATAAATGCTGGTAATGTTGTTTTAGCTTCCTTTATATCTCCTTTTCAAAAAGATAGAGATATAGTAAAAGACGTAGTTGGAGAAAATAATTACATAGAGGTTTTTGTTAACACCAGTCTAGAAACATGTATTAAAAGAGACCCAAAAGGTCTATATAAAAAAACAAAATCTGGTTTAATAAAAAGTATGACAGGGATTGATTCTAAATACGAAATACCTACTTCACATGATATTGAAATATCAGAATCAAATACACTTGATTACACAGTTAAGTTATTATATAGATTAATTAATGATAAACTTAGAATTGTAAATGAATAAGTATTATTTGAATCATATTGATGAGTTAGAAGCTGAGGCTATTTTTATACTAAGAGAAGTAGCTAGTAAATTTGATAATCCTGTATTATTATTTTCAGGTGGAAAGGATTCTATTGTTTTAACTCGTTTAGCTAAAAAAGCTTTTTATCCCGCTCAAATTCCTTTTAAATTATTGCACGTTGATACTGGGCATAATTTTCCCGAAACTTTAGAGTTTAGAGATAATCTTATTTCAAATATGAATCTAGACTTAGTAGTTGGATATGTTCAAGATAGTATTAATAAAGACCCTTCTATTGAAGAAAAAGGAGCTAATGCTTCCAGAAATTCAATTCAAACGATTACGCTTTTAGAAATGATTGATAAACATAAGTTTGACGTTGCGATTGGGGGAGCTAGAAGAGATGAAGAAAAATCTAGGGCGAAGGAGCGTTTTTTTTCTCATCGTGATGAATTTGGACAGTGGAGTCCAAAAAATCAAAGACCAGAACTTTGGAGTTTGTTTAATTCTTACAAATCTCATGGAGAACACTTTAGGGTATTTCCTCTCTCCAACTGGACTGAATTAGACATATGGAATTATATTAATAATGAAGAATTAGAATTGCCAAGTTTATATTTTTCTCACAAAAGAGACTGTATAATTAGAGATAACATGATTTTAGCCAAATCAGATTATATAAAATTAAAAGAAAGTGACAAAATAAAAGAAATGACTGTTAGATATAGAACGTGTGGAGATATGACCATCACTGGCGCTATTGAATCAATTGCTTCTAATACTAAGGAAGTTATTAATGAAATTTCTTTAATAAATACTACAGAACGTGGAACAAGAGCAGATGACAAAAGAAGTGAATCTGCAATGGAGGACAGAAAAATTACAGGATATTTTTAAATTATGAATAGTGAAATTCAAATTTTAAGATTTACTACTGCAGGAAGCGTTGATGACGGAAAAAGCACCCTTATTGGCAGACTTTTATTGGATTCTAAATCTCTTTACTTTGATCAGTTAGAATCTATTGAACAAATTAGTAAAAAAAAGGGATTTGATTATATAGATCTTTCGCTACTAACAGACGGCTTAAAGTCAGAAAGACAACAAGGAATTACTATTGATGTTGCATACAGATATTTTTCTACACCTAAAAGAAAATTTATAATAGCTGACACACCTGGTCATATACAATACACTAGAAATATGATAACTGGTGCTTCTACTGCAAATTTAGCACTCATACTTATAGATGCAAGAAAGGGTATATTAGAACAAACTAAAAGACATAGTTTTATTGCTTCAATTTTGAAAATTCCCCACTTAATTGTATGTATTAATAAAATGGATTTGGTGAATTATTCAGAGTCAGTTTATAATGAAATAGTACAAAACTATCAGGATTTCTTTTCAAAATTAGATATTCACGATGTCAGGTTTGTTCCAATATCAGCACTTAATGGAGATAATGTTGTAAATAATTCTGAAAAGATGAACTGGTATAATGGAGGAACTCTTATGTATAATTTAGAGAATTTGTATATATCCAGTGATGTTAACCATTTAGATGCAAGACTTCCTGTGCAATACGTTATTAGACCACAAACTCATAAGTTTGGAGACTACAGAGGTTATGCAGGTAAAATTGAAGGTGGTGCATTTAAAAAAGGTGATAGAATTAAATTGTTGCCATCAGGTTTTATGACTACTATAAAAGCTATTGAAATTAATGGTAAAAATATTGAAGAGGCTTTTTCTCCAATGTCAGTCTCAGTTACTTTAAAGGATGACTTGGATGTTAGTAGGGGAGACATGATAGTAAAAGAAAATAATGTACCCGTAATCTCTCAAGATTTAGATCTTATGATATGCTGGATGGATAGCGCTTATTTAAAACCCAGAAAAAAAGTAATTATTAAACATACAACTAACGAGTGTATGGGAATGATCACAGATATCTTATACAAATTGGATATTAACACCCTTCATAGTATTAAAGATTTTGAAGATTTTAAACTAAATGATATAGGTAGAATTAAAATTAGAAGCTCAAAACCGCTATTTTATGATTCTTATAAAAAAAATAGACATACTGGTAGTATTATTTTAATTGATCCGAATACTAATGCCACTATTGCAGCAGGAATGATTATTTAAATATTTTAAATGAAATTATCTAAAAACTTAAAGTTAGCTATAGATGCAAGTATTCAGGCTGGAAAAAAAATTATAGAAATATATAATTCTGATAATTTTAATTTGGAATATAAATTGGATGATTCTCCTTTAACTTTAGCAGACACCACATCAAATAAAATTATCGAGAATATTTTAGAAGCTTCTAATATTCCTATTTTATCTGAAGAGGGAAATATTTTAGATTTTAATAATAGAAAGAATTTAAAACAGTTATGGATAGTTGACCCACTGGATGGTACAAAAGAATTCATTAAAAAAAATAATGAGTTTACAGTTAATATTGCTCTTATTGAAAACTCAAAACCAGTGATTGGTGTTATATACGCTCCTGCATTAAATGTGTTATATTTCTCTGAAAAAAAATTAGGAACTTATAAAATACTGATTACCGCTTTAGATAAATTTGATAAATCTAAAGTTTTTCGTTTACCATTAGTTGAAAAATCCGATGAATATAAAGTTCTTACAAGTAGATCTCATCTAGATGATAAGACCTTGGATTATATAGATAATTTGAAAGTCAATAACTTAAAAGTAGTTTCAGTTCCTATGGGTAGTTCACTCAAATTTTGTTTGTTAGCTGAAGGATTAGCAGATTGTTATCCCAGATTTTCACCATGTATGGAGTGGGACACAGCTGCAGGACAAGTTATATGTGAACAAGTCGGCTTCAAAGTTTTTGACTTAAAAACGATGAAGCCAATTGTTTACAATAGAGAAAATTTAATTAACAATTATTTTATTGCAAAAAAATAAACAGCTTACTTTAGTTAGATTCCCAATAAGCAAAATCTCCAGGGAATAAACCTACCTCATAAGATGCGATTTCATTATTATTAAAATCTACCACCTTAACTTGATTGATGTCGTTGTAGTTAGTTATTCCAAAGTAAATTAAATCTCCAATCACCTCACTTGAATATAATTGTGATGGGTTGTAAGATCCAATTTTAGTTTCATCTAAGATGTTTAATTGTTCATCAAGTATAGCAATTCCTCCATCATAAGATCTGTAAATACTACTATCATATTTAAGAACTGATCCACCACAAACAGTTCCGGAGCCGTAATTATTGACTGAAACTTGACCGTTTGATAGGTCAATTCTACTTGATCCATAAAACGCGTTAAAGCTAGAATCGTAAAAAGTGTTAGCTATATATATCTTTTGATCAAATATTTTAATTGATGTTGGGCCACTACCAATTTCGAAACTTTCTGAAATAGAATTTGAATCAATATTTATTTTTACAAGTTGGTTTCCATCTGAATAATCATCATTAAGCTGAATTCCAGTATATATATGATTTTCATAAATCTCAATTGACTCAGGTTTTCCATTTACTGGAATAGAGCCTTCAATTACATAATTATCTAAATTTAATATTTTTATATCGTTGGTATTCCAGTTTGTAAAATATAATTTATTATTAAATATTTTCATCTCTCTTGGACTTGAACCATCTGTTGAAAGTTCGATACCCGGAAGACTTAAACCTTCCTCTGTTATGTCATAAGCTTTGATTATGCTACTGTTATTCACAATAACAAAAAGCTTGTCTTCGTATACTTCTAAAGATTGTACTACATCACCAACATTATCTATACTATAAACCTCTCCCAACTCATTTATCATTGATATAGATCCATTACTTGCTCCAAAATTTCCTTCACAGGCAACAAATACCCAAGTTTTTTGTTGGTTTAAATCGTCACTACTCTCATCTTGACAAGTTGTGATTGTTATTAATACTGATAGTAACCATAAAGTTTTAAGTGTATATTTCATTTTTTTTTTTTTTAATTAATTTACAAATGTAAATCACATTTTTTAAATAATTATGGATAAACGCAACTTAATTGCAATAATTTTTTTTATTAAATCGTTTTATTTAAATATAAATTGAGTACTTTTATTGCTTGTTTTTTAATCAAATCTTTGAGAAACTTTTAAATATTGGAATTGAAAAGTGTGGTTCTAAATAATTTACTAGTCTAACTCAAAAAATAATAATAATAATAGACATTGTTATTTCTTTAATTACTTGATTAAAAAACTTATTAAATTTGCGAAGTGTTTTTTTTTAAAACACTTGTTTTGTCGCTTTTAATAGTAATGCTATGTAATAATTAATTTAAATAATTCAAGTTTTTTTAGTTAGAAAAAGAAGTCTTTTATATTATGAGTATTGAAAAGGAATTAAAAAAAAGAATTTTAGTGCTAGACGGGGCTATGGGGACTATGTTGCAAGCTTATAAATTTTCTGAGGAAGATTTTAGAGGAGAAAGATTTAAAGATTATCCCACACCACTACAGGGTAATAACGATTTGTTATCTATTACACAACCTGAAGCAATTAAAACTATACACGGAAAATACTTTGAGGCTGGTGCAGATATTATTGAAACAAATACTTTTTCTGGAACTACAATTGCAATGGCAGATTATCAATTAGAAGATTTAGTTTATGAATTAAATTATCAATCAGCAAAGATTGCTAAAGAAGTCGCAACCGAATTTACATTAAAAGAACCACATAAACCCCGCTTTGTGGCTGGTTCTATTGGACCAACAAATAGAACTGCTAGTATGTCACCAGATGTAAATGATCCTGGTTTTAGAGCGGTTACTTTTAATGATTTAAGAGTTGCATATAAACAACAAGTAGAAGCTTTAATTGATGGAGGAGTTGATATTTTATTAATAGAAACTGTTTTTGATACTTTAAATGCAAAGGCAGCATTGTTTGCTATAGAAGAAGTAAAAGACGAAATAAATATTGAGATTCCGATAATGTTAAGCGGTACTATTACAGATGCATCTGGTAGAACATTGTCTGGTCAAACCGCTGAAGCTTTTTTAATATCTGTTTCTCATATTTCATTGCTTTCAGTAGGATTTAACTGTGCCTTGGGAGCGAATTTATTACAACCCCACCTAGAGGCAATAGCTAATAAAACTCCTTTTGCCATTTCTGCACATCCAAATGCAGGTTTACCAAATGCTTTTGGAGAGTACGACGAAACACCAGAAGAAATGGGTGAACAGATTGAAGAATATTTAAAGAAAGATTTGATAAATATTATTGGAGGTTGCTGCGGTACATCTCCAGATCATATTAAGGTGATAGCTGATATTGCTTCTAAATATAACCCGAGAAACTATTAGATAATGAATGTAAAACAAACAAAATACATGCAATTATCTGGTTTAGAGCCTTTGGTTTTAAATGAAAACAGCAATTTTATTAATGTTGGAGAACGTACTAATGTTGCAGGTTCAAGAAAATTTTTACGTTTAGTAAAAGAAGAAAAATTTGATGAAGCTTTAGACATTGCAAGGCATCAAGTAGATGGTGGCGCACAGATTATAGATGTTAATTTTGATGATGGTTTGATTGATGGAAAAGAATCGATGATACGTTTTTTAAACTTAATAGCCGCAGAACCAGATATTTGTAGAGTTCCTATTATGATAGATAGTTCTAAATGGGAAATTATTGAGGCAGGTTTACAAGTAGTGCAAGGGAAGTGTGTTGTAAATTCAATTTCTTTAAAAGAAGGTGAAGAAAAATTTATTTGGGAAGCGAAACAAATAAAAAGATACGGAGCAGCAGTAATTATCATGGCTTTTGATGAAGTTGGTCAGGCAGATAATTACCAGAGAAGAATTGAAATAGCTGAGAGATCTTATAGAATATTAGTAGACGTTGTAAATTTTCCGTCTGAAGATATAATTTTTGATTTAAATATCTTCCCCGTAGCAACTGGCATGGATGAGCACAAAAGAAATGCTATTGATTTTATTGACGCTACCCGCTGGGTTAGACAAAATTTGCCAAATGTTTCTGTAAGTGGCGGTGTAAGTAACGTGTCTTTTTCTTTTAGAGGTAATGATGGTGTTCGTGAAGCAATGCACTCAGTGTTTTTATATCATGCCATAAATGCTGGTATGAATATCGGAATTGTAAATCCTGCTCTCTTGGAAATTTATGATGATATTTCGAAAGATTTATTACAATATGTAGAAGATGTTATCTTAGACAGAAGAGAGGATGCTACAGAAAGATTATTAGATTTTGCAGAAACTGTAAAAGGTTCAAAGGTTGAAAAGGGATTAGATTTATCTTGGAGAGAAAACTCAATTCAAGATAGAATTACCCATGCCTTGGTAAAGGGAATTGATACTTTTATTATTGAAGATGTAGAAATTGCAAGATTAGAAACTGATAAACCAATAGAAGTAATAGAAGGGCATTTAATGACTGGGATGAATGTAGTAGGTGATTTATTTGGTGCTGGAAAAATGTTTTTACCTCAAGTAGTAAAGTCTGCTCGTGTAATGAAGAAAGCTGTTGGATATTTGAATCCATTTATAGAACAAGAAAAGGGTGAAGAACAGAAAGCATTAGGTAAAATTCTAATGGCTACAGTTAAAGGAGATGTACATGACATAGGTAAAAATATTGTTAGTGTAGTTTTGGGTTGTAATAACTACGAAATCGTTGATTTAGGTGTAATGGTGCCGCCAGAAAAAATTATAGAAGCTGCTATAAAAGAGAAAGTAGATATTATTGGTTTGAGTGGATTGATAACCCCTTCTTTAGATGAAATGGTGTATTTAGCTAAAGAAATGGAAAGACAAGACTTTAAAGTTCCACTATTAATTGGTGGGGCAACAACTTCAAAAGCACATACTGCTGTAAAAATTGACACAGAATATAAAAATGCGGTAGTCCACGTGAATGATGCTTCCAGGGCTGTAACTGTTGTCGGAGATTTACTAAACAAGAAAACAAATAGTTCGTATATCAAAAATTTGAAAGAAGATTACGATCAATTTAGAATCAAGTTTTCAAAACGTGGAAAAGAAAAATCTTATATTTCTCTAAAAGAAGCACGAAAAAGAAAATATAAAATTGATTGGAAAAATTCAGAAATTGTTAAACCAAAAGAATTAGGTGTTCAGGTATTGAAACAATTAAGTTTAAAAGAATTACTTCCATTTATTGATTGGAGTCCTTTTTTTAGAAGTTGGGATTTACATGGTAGGTTCCCAGATATTCTATCCGATGAAGTAGTTGGTGAGCAAGCAACTATAATGTTTAATGAGGCACAATCAATGATCAAAGAAATCATTGCAAAACAATTATTAAAACCTAAAGCTGTTTTTGGTTTGTTCGAAGCAAATTCTATAAACGAAGACGATATCTCTGTTCAAATAAAAGGTAAAGAAATAGCTGTATTTAGAACTTTGCGTCAGCAAATTCAAAAGAGAGAAGGAATTCCTAATATCGCTCTAGCGGATTTTATAGCCCCAAAAGACATAAACAAAACTGATTATATGGGTGCTTTCTGTGTTACAATCTTTGGTGCACAAGAATTAGCAGACAGTTACAAGTCAAAAGAAGATGATTACAATGCAATTATGGCACAAGCAATTGCAGATCGTTTTGCAGAAGCTTTTGCAGAATATTTACATAAAGAAATAAGAACTAAGCACTGGGGCTATGATAATGATGAAGGTTTAACAAATGATGATTTAATCAAGGAAAGTTATAAAGGAATTCGACCTGCACCAGGTTACCCTGCTTGTCCTGATCATTTAGAAAAAGAAACTATTTGGGAGGTTTTAAAAGTTGAAGAAAATATTGGAGTCACACTTACAGAAAGCTTAGCAATGTGGCCAGCAGCCTCTGTTTCTGGCTATTATTTTGCCAATAAAGAAGCAAAATATTTTGGTCTAGGAAAAATTACAGATGATCAGGTAACTGATTTTGCCAATAGAAAAGGAATTACAAATGAGAAAGCCAAAAAATGGCTACACCCTAATTTAGCAAACCAGTAGTTATTTAAATATTTTATAGATTTACATTATAATACTAGTTACTAAAAAATTAACATTTTATTTAAAATAAATGACATTTATATTTTAATTTTGCATCGATGGATAAAAATGCCAAAAAAAAACCTGACTTAGTGGTGTTTAACGAAGAAACACAACAATATGACGGGGCCTTAAAACCGTACGGAACATCTGCAAGTTCACCTGTAATTAAACCTTTAAATACGGCAACTTGGCGTAATGATGGTGTTCAGCGTGTAAATAAACAATTTAAGTCCAAGTTTGACGAAGTCAGAAAAGAATATGAAGAATTATTACAAAAATTTGAGTACAATGATTTAGTGTATAACTCTAAATTTAGCTTTGAACCTAATATTGGTGAAGTTTACCATTTATATAATAATAGAAAAAAAGAATCTTTTTTATCAATTATTTCACCTAATCAATGTTCTTTTCATCACTTAGGGTCCTTTAGGTTAAATTCCGATAAAATGTGGGAAAAATTAGATAGTATTTCAACAATAACAGACATAAAATAAATATTTTGTAAATGAAGATTACAGATCACATAAAAAAAGCGAACAATAAAGCCTTATTTTCTTTTGAAGTCATCCCCCCTAAAAAAGGGAATAGCATTCAGGAATTATATGACAATATTGACCCATTAATGGAATTTAACCCACCTTTTATTGATGTAACAACTTCAAGAGAAGAACATGTTTATGTAGATAATGGTAATGGATTATTAGATCGAAAAATAACAAGAACACGGCCTGGCACCCTAGGAATTTGTGCTGCTATCAAACATAAATTTGATGTAGATACAGTTCCGCATGTATTATGTGGTGGATTTACAAAAGAAGAAACTGAATATTTATTGGTTGATTGTGATTATTTAGGAATCCAAAATGTAATGGCATTAAGAGGTGATTCTATGGCTCATCAAAAGTTCTTTGAACCTTCAATAGGTGGTCATAATTTTGCTACAGAACTAGTTTCTCAAATTAAGGATTTAAATTCTGGTAAATACTTACATGGCGTAATTGAAACTAATCATAATTCTGATTTTTGTATTGGAGTGGGTGGATATCCGGAAAAACACTTTGAATCTCCGTCTTTACAAACAGATTTAAAGCATTTGAAAGAAAAAGTAGATGCCGGTGCAGATTATATTGTTACTCAGATGTTTTTTGATAATCAGAAATATTTTCAGTTTGTTGAAGCTGCTAAAAAAGAAGGAATTAATGTGCCTATTATCCCAGGTTTAAAACCAATTGCAGTAAAACGTCACTTACAATTATTACCTCAATTTTTTAGTATTGATTTACCTGAGTCACTAATATCAGCCGTAGAATCATGTAAAACAAATAAAGATGTACGACAAGTGGGAATAGAATGGGCAATTCAACAATCTAAAGAGCTATTAGATGCAGGAGTTCCAGTCTTACATTACTACTCTATGGGAAAATCAGATAATATAAAAAAAATAGCATCTGCAATATTTTAGAAAAAAATTAAAAATTAAAAATTAAAAATTAAAAATTAAAAATATGAGTTATTTATTCACATCTGAAAGTGTTTCAGAGGGCCATCCAGACAAAGTTTCAGATCAAATATCTGATGCATTAATCGATAATTTTTTAGCATTTGATAAAAACAGTAAAGTTGCTTGTGAAACTTTAGTGACTACTGGTCAAGTAATTTTAGCTGGAGAAGTAAAGTCTAATACCTATTTAGATGTTCAAAAGATTGCTAGAGACGTAATCAACAAAATTGGGTATACGAAAAGCGAGTATATGTTTGATGGTAATTCTTGTGGAGTTTTGTCTGCAATTCACGAACAGTCTCCTGATATTAATCAAGGAGTTGTTAGAGCTAACCCTGAAGATCAAGGAGCTGGTGATCAGGGAATGATGTTTGGCTATGCAACTGATGAAACTGAAAACTATATGCCTTTGGCATTAGAGCTGTCACACCAATTATTAATTGAGTTAGCGGCATTAAGAAGAGAGAATAATGATATTACATATCTTAGACCAGATTCAAAATCTCAGGTTACTATAGAATATTCTGATGATAACGTGCCACAAAGAATCGATGCAATTGTTATTTCTACACAACATGATGATTTTGATAAATCTGACGCAGTAATGTTGGCTAAAATTAAAAAAGACATTGTAGAAATTTTAATTCCTAGACTTGTATTAAAATTACCCAGTCATATTCAAGAGTTATTTACAGATGAGATTACTTATCATATTAATCCAACAGGTGTCTTTGTAATAGGAGGACCTCATGGAGATACTGGTTTAACTGGAAGAAAAATTATTGTAGACACTTATGGTGGTAAGGGAGCTCATGGAGGTGGTGCTTTTTCTGGAAAAGATCCTTCTAAAGTTGATAGATCTGGAGCGTATGCAACTAGGCACATTGCAAAAAATTTAGTTGCCGCAGGTCTTTGTAAAGAGGTTTTAGTACAAGTATCCTATGCGATTGGTGTCGCTAAACCTACTAGTATTAATGTGGAAACTTATGGCACTGCAAAAGTAAATCTTACAGATGGGGAAATAAGTAAAATAGTAGAATCTATTTTTGATATGCGTCCATATTTTATTGAAAAGCGCTTAAAACTTAGATCTCCAATTTATTCTGAAACAGCGGCATATGGTCACATGGGAAGAACATCTGAGGTAAAAACAGTAACGTTTTCCAATCCAATGGGAGAAACAGTATCTCAGGAAGTAGAAACATTTACCTGGGAGAAATTAGATTACGTAGAAAAAATAAAAAATAAATTTAACATTTAATACATAATTATGAGCAAGAATACAACATTTGTACCTTTCAAAGTGAAAGATATTTCACTAGCAGATTGGGGAAGAAAAGAAATGGACTTAGCCGAAGCAGAAATGCCAGGCTTAATGAGTTTAAGAGAAGAATACGCAGATAGCCAGCCATTAAAAGGAGCAAGAATTGCAGGTTGTTTACATATGACAATCCAAACTGCAATTTTAATAGAAACTTTGCAAGCCTTGGGTGCTGAGGTTACTTGGAGTTCATGTAATATTTTTTCTACTCAAGATCAAGCTGCCGCTGCAGTTGCTGCTGCCGGAACAGCTGTTTATGCATGGAAAGGGATGAACGAAGAAGAATTTGACTGGTGTATTGAACAGACCTTATTTTTTGGTGAAGATAAAAAACCATTAAATATGATTTTAGATGATGGTGGAGATTTAACCAATATGGTTTTAGATCGTTACCCTGAATTATCTGCAGGAATTAATGGTTTATCAGAAGAAACTACCACTGGTGTTCATAGGTTATATGAACGTGTTAAAAATGGAACATTAACAATGCCAGCAATTAATATTAACGATTCTGTAACAAAATCTAAATTTGATAATAAATATGGTTGTAAAGAATCTGCAGTTGATGCAGTTCGAAGAGCAACAGACATTATGTTAGCAGGAAAACGTGTTACAGTTTGTGGTTATGGTGATGTTGGTAAAGGAACTGCTGCTTCATTTGCTGGGGCAGGAAGTATTGTAACTATAACAGAAATTGATCCTATTTGTGCATTGCAAGCAGCAATGGATGGTTTTGAAGTGAAGAAGTTAGAGACTGTTGTTGCAAATTCTGATATTATTATTACAACAACAGGAAACAAAGATATTGTTCGTAAAGAACATTTTGAAGCAATGAAAGACAAAGTAATTGTTGCCAATATTGGTCATTTCGATAATGAGATTGATGTTCCTTATTTAAATGCTAATAGTGAAAAAATAGAAATTAAACCCCAGGTAGATAAATATAATATCAATGGAAAAGATATTATTTTATTAGCAGAAGGACGTTTAGTGAATTTAGGCTGTGCAACTGGTCATCCAAGTTTTGTGATGTCCAATTCATTTACAAACCAAACTTTAGCTCAAATAGAACTTTGGAACAATGTAGATGCTTATGAGAACAAAGTCTATATGTTACCAAAACATTTAGATGAAAAAGTAGCTTTTTTACACTTAGCAAAAATTGGTGTTGAACTAACGGAATTACGTAAAGATCAAGCAGATTATATCGGTGTTACCCAAGCTGGACCCTACAAACCAGAACATTACAGGTATTAATCTAAAGCCAACTTAAAAAAAAGTCTTTCTAATTTTAGAAAGGCTTTTTTTTAAGTTAGATTTTATAAGCAGTCAAACCTTTGTTTATTTATTTTTTTTAAGTACTTTTGTTACTAGATATATTTCTATGTTAGATTCTTTAATTACTTCTAAGACTAGACTTAGAATGCTTATTAAGTTTTTTATTAATACAGCAAATAAGGGCTATTTAAATGGTTTGGCAAATGAATTCAATGAATCTACGAATTCCATTCGTAAGGAATTAAATAATTTAAGTGCTGCAGGCTATTTACTTAAAGTTAAATCAAACAATAAGGTAATCTACAATGCAAACAAAGCACATCCTCTTTTCAAAGTTCTACAAAAAATAATTAGACAGCATCTAGGTATAGAAGAAATTATAGATTCTATCTTGGACAAAATTGGAGACGTTAACTCTGTAGCAATAGTTGGTGATTATGCTAAAGGAATTGATAGTGGATTAATAAAAATTGTATTACTTGGAACTGAAATAAATGTCAATTATTTAGAAGATTTAATTGTGAAAATTGAAAAAAAAATCACTAGAAAAGTATCTTTTAAAATAGTAGAAATTTTGCCAAAGGAAAGTTTAGTTATCTATAATAATGACAAAATTTAAGGGATGGGAAGTTGGCATGTAATATATACTAAACCTAGGGCAGAGAAGATGGTAGAAGAGAGGCTTAATAATTTTGGAATAGAGGCTTATTGTCCGGTTAAACAGGAGGTTAAACAATGGTCAGATAGAAAGAAGAAAATACTTGTTCCTGTCTTGCCATCCATGGTCTTAGTAAATATTGATGAAAAAGAAAGAAATAAAGTTTTTGATATTCCTGGTGTTGTACGTTATATGTTTTGGCTAAAAAAACATGCAATAGTAAAGGATGATGAGGTTGCTTCTCTAAAATCTTTGCTCAGTCAGAATAATATTATTAGTCAAAACACCGAGACTCTAAAGGTAGGTGAAAACATTAATGTTCCTGGCTTTGAGAACCAGATTGGAATTATAAAAAAAATATCAACCAACCAAATATGGGTTGTATTAAAAAATTTGGGTTATGTTATTAAGTTAAAAATAGCTTAAAGACATAATTTTTATCCATTAATTGAGTCAGTTACTTTGTAATTGACAATGGCGAAGCCATAGAATAAACAAGTTGAAAATGACAGGAATAATAGCGGGTAATTTTGATATAATCCATCCTGGATATATTAAAATGTTCAATGATATGAAAAAGCATGTTAATAAGATTCATGTTTTATTACATAATGACCCTTCTCTAGACAGACCAGAAAAAATCAAACCTCTTTTAAGCCTTGCAGAAAGAAAAATGACTCTGATGGCCTTAAAAGGAATTACAGAAGTATCACCCTATAACTCTGAAGAAGAACTTTTAAAATTAATCAGTGTAATTAATCCAGAAATAAGATTTTTAGGGGAGGATTATATTAATAGAACTGATTATACGGGGTATGGATTACCACCTAGAATTATATTTTTAAAAAGGGATCATGGTTGGAGTACTACTAAGTTTAAGAAATTGATAACAGACTCTATTATAAATAATAGTAATAAAGAAAAGTAAATAATAATATGAATATTGGTATAATAGGACAGGGGTTTGTTGGTAATGCTGTTTTTAATAAATTTAAAAACTATTATAATGTATTGACGTTTGACTTAGATAAAACGCTTTGTAATTCTTCATTTGAAAAGATTAATAATGAGTGTAAATATATATTTGTCTGTTTACCTACTCCAATGAATAAGGATGGAAGTTGTCACATAGGAATTGTGGAAGATTTGCTAACTAAGTTAGATAAGCATTCAAATGAAATCTCTCAATCTAAAATAGTAGTTGTAAAATCTACTATTCCACCCGGTACTACAAAAAAATGGAATGATAAGTTTGATAATCTAATTCTTGTATTTAATCCTGAGTTCTTAACCGAAGCAAACGCTGTTAAGGATTATGAAAACCAAAACAGAGTAATTCTTGGTGGTCCTAAAAATGAAACACTCCAATTAAATTCTATTTTTTCTAAAGTTTTTCCAAATGCAAAAATAATTAACACCAATTCAACTGATGCTGAAATGGTTAAATATACTACTAATTCTTTTTTAGCGATGAAAGTTTCCTTTGCAAATGAAATTTATCAAATATGTAAAAAGGTTAATGCTGATTATGATAAAGTTATAGAATCTACAATTCAGGACGAGAGGTTAGGCTCTTCACATTGGAAGGTCCCTGGTCCAGATGGAGATTTTGGCTATGGAGGACATTGTTTTCCTAAAGATATAAATGCACTTATTAGTGTTGCTATAAATAATAATATTTCACCAAAAATGCTTATCGCAACAAATGAAAAAAATAAAGAAGTTAGATCCAATAAAGATTGGGAAAATATGAAAGGTAGAGCGGTTGTATAATTTTATGAAAAAGAAAACAATTTTAGTTACTGGCGGAGCAGGGTTTATGGGATCACATTTGTGTAAAAGGCTTTTAAATGAGAATCATTACGTGATTTGTTTAGATAATCTATTTACTGGAACTTTGAAAAATATTGAGGAGTTTGAAAATAATAACAATTTTGAGTTTGTCAATCATGATATTACAAAGCCATATTATAGAGATAATATAGATGAAATCTATAATCTTGCATGTCCTGCATCTCCAATTCATTACCAATCTAATCCAATTAAGACGGTTAAAACATGTACCATTGGAGTTATAAACATGTTAGGGCTAGCTAAAAAAAACAATGCAAAAATATTGCAAGCCAGCACAAGTGAAGTTTATGGTGATCCAGAAATTCATCCACAAAAAGAAGATTATAATGGTAATGTAAACACTCTTGGTTACAGGTCTTGTTATGATGAAGGGAAAAGATGCGCGGAGACTTTATTTATGGATTACAAGCGAGAACATAATTTAAATATTAAAATTGTCCGAATATTTAATACCTACGGGTCTAACATGACTAAAAATGACGGTAGAGTGGTTTCAAATTTCATTTTACAAGCTTTAAAAGGTAAAGATATTACTGTATATGGAGATGGCTCACAAACTAGATCCTTTCAATTTATTGATGATTTGGTTGAGGGATTATTAAAAATGATGAATAGTGATAGTGTAGGGCCTGTTAACCTTGGTAACCCAATAGAATTATCCATGAAGGACTTAGCTAACATGGTAATTAGGCTTACCAATTCTTCATCTAATATTATATATAAAGATTTACCAGATGATGATCCGAAAAGAAGAAAACCAGACATTAGTTTAGCAGAGTCTATTTTGGATTGGAGCCCAATCATTGATTTAGAAACTGGGCTTCAAAAAACAATTAATTATTTTAATCATAATTAAATGAAAATATTAGTTACAGGAGCTGCTGGATTTATAGGTTATCATTTAGTTAAAACTTTAATTGAAGATAATCATGATGTAATAGGTCTTGATAACATCAATGATTACTACAGTACTAATTTAAAGTTTGACAGACTAAATGAGTTAGGAATTTATAAGGATAGTGCTAAAGATTTTCTTAGCTTAAATGGTAGTACTTTATTCCAAAACTTCAAATTCATACGAATGAATTTAGAAGATCGAGAGAACTTACCTAAACTGTTTAAAAATCAGAAATTTGATGTGGTATGTAATTTAGCTGCTCAAGCAGGGGTAAGGTATTCAATAGAAAATCCAGAGACTTATATTGATTCCAATATAGTTGGTTTTTTAAATATCTTAGAATGCTGCAGGAATCAAAATATTAAGAAATTAGTGTATGCAAGTAGTTCTAGTGTTTATGGAGATAATAAGAAAATACCATTTAAAGAAACAGACAATACCGACAATCCAATAAGTCTTTATGCGGCCAGTAAAAAGTCCAATGAGCTTATGGCTCATATTTATAGTCATTTGTTTAAACTAAATACAATTGGACTTCGATTTTTTACTGTTTATGGTTCTTGGGGAAGACCCGATATGGCATATTATTTATTTGTAGATGCTATTACAAATGATAAAGCAATAAAAGTATTTAACAATGGAGAGTTATCTAGAGATTTTACTCATGTAGATGATATAGTAATTGGAGTTAAATCAGTATTGTTAACGGATTCTTCGACTAAAAAAGGGAACGAGTTATATAACATTGGAAATAATAAACCTGTTGTGTTAACTAAATTTATTGAAACAATAGAAAAATATTTAGGTAAAAAATCTATTAAGAAAATGCTTCCTATGCAAGATGGAGATGTTAAAAAAACATGTGCTAGTATTTCAAAAATAACGAAGGATTATAATTTTCAAAATAATGTATCATTAGATGAGGGGATAAAGGAATTTATTAACTGGTTTAAAGTGTATCATAAAGTTTGATTTAATGGATAATTACTAAAATGACAGACATTGTTATGTCTTAAAAATTTTAGTATAAATTAAACTAAATTTGACCTTTAGAAATTAAAGATATAATTCAATTTTAATGTGACTGACAACAGCGTAGCTGTAAATAAAACTAAAGTTTAAAAATTAGGGACTACAGCTGGTAGTAGAGAATAAATTTACAAAGAGTTAATGAAAAAAATATTATTAATTTTTGGAACTAGACCAGAAGCAATTAAAATGGCTCCACTAGTCAAAGAATTTCAAAAATATCCAGAATTTTTTGACACTAGAGTTTGTGTAACTGCGCAACATCGAGAAATGCTAGATCAGGTATTAGATTTTTTTGAAATCAAACCTGATTACGACTTAGATTTAATGAAACCAGGACAAAATTTATATAGCTTAACAGCCGCTATTATTGAGTCTCTAAAGCCAATTCTTGAAGAATTCACCCCGGACTATGTATTTGTTCACGGAGATACTACGACGACTATGGCAGGATCTATAGCAAGTTTTTACTCTGGAGCAAAAGTATGTCACGTTGAGGCAGGGCTTAGAACTAATAATAAATTATCCCCTTTTCCAGAAGAAATAAATCGTCAAATAACAGGTAGAATTTGTGATTATCATTTCGCTCCTACTGAAACTTCAAAAAAGAACTTACTTAAAGAAAATATTTCTGATAGTTCAATTTTAGTTACTGGAAATACGGTGATTGATGCTTTGATTAAATCTGTAGAGAAAGTTAATGAAAATCCAAGTCAATTAATTCAAGACCTCTCAAAACAAATAGGAAACCATGAAGTCGTTTTAGTAACAGGACATCGAAGAGAGAATCACGGAGGTGGTTTTGAAAGGATTTGTAAAGCTTTAAAACGAATTGCTGAAGACGATACAAATCGTTTAATTATTTATCCTGTTCATTTGAACCCAAAAGTACAGGAACCTGTAAACAGAATCTTGTCGGGAGTTAGTAATGTAATTTTAATAGATCCTTTAGCGTATCAAGATTTTATTTGGTTAATGAATCGATCTAAGATTATTATTACAGACAGTGGAGGTGTTCAAGAGGAAGCACCAAGTTTAGGGAAAGCTGTATTAGTGATGAGAGATACCACTGAAAGACCAGAGGCTGTTGAAGCAGGAACAGTTTTGTTAGTTGGAACCAATGAAGAGTTGATTGTTTCTAAAGCATTGGACTTACTCAATAATCAAGATAATTTTATTAAAATGTCAAAGCTGCATAATCCTTATGGAGACGGGCTGGCATCAAAAAGAATTGTAAATTTTATAAAAAATATAAAATAATGAACCCAAAAGTAGTAACTATAGGATTAGGGTATATAGGATTACCAACATCAGCATTAATAGCATCGCACGCAACAAATGTTTTAGGTGTTGATATAAATCAACAAGTTGTTAATACTATTAATGAAGGAAAAATTCATATTGTAGAGCCTGATTTAGAAAACATTGTTTCAAAAGCTGTTTTAAAAGGAAATTTAAAGGCTTCAACCAAAGCAGTTCCTGCTGAAGTATATCTAATAGTTGTTCCAACTCCATTTAAGGGAAACCATGAGCCAGATATTTCTTTTGTAGAGGCTGCAACAAAAGGAATTATTCCATTACTAAAAAAAGGCGACTTATATATTATTGAATCGACCTCTCCAATAGGCACAACTGAAAAAATGCAGAAATTAATATATGAATCTAGACCAGAGCTCGAAGGAGCTATTCATATCGCCTACTGTCCTGAAAGAGTATTACCAGGGAATGTCATGCATGAACTTGTTGAAAATGATCGTGTTATTGGAGGTGTAGATGAAGCTTCTACTCAAAAAGCAATCTCATTTTACAGTAAGTATGTGAAAGGTGAGTTGCATGCAACAAATGCTCGTACTGCTGAGATGTGTAAATTAGTAGAAAATTCATCTAGAGACTCTCAAATAGCATTTGCAAATGAGCTTTCTTTAATATGCGATAAGGCTGATATTAACGTTTGGGAATTAATAATTCTAGCTAATAAACATCCAAGAGTAAATATCTTACAACCAGGTTGTGGCGTAGGAGGGCACTGTATTGCTGTTGACCCTTATTTTATTGTTTCTGACTATCCAGCGGAGTCAAAAATGATAGGTACAGCAAGAGAGGTCAATAACTACAAGTCTTTTTGGTGTGCTGAGAAAATTCAAAACGAAAAACTTCAATTTGAGTTAAAATACGGCAGAAAGCCAATAACTGCTTTATTGGGACTAGCATTTAAACCTAATATTGATGATTTAAGAGAATCTCCTGCTAAATATATTGCACAAAAAGTGTTACAGAACTCAAACAATGAAGAACATTATATAGTTGAACCAAATATTGAATATCATTCAGTTTATAAATTAACTGATTATAACGAAGCTATTAGTAAATCAGATATCATAGTTTTTTTAGTAGCACACAAAGAATTTTTAAATTTAGATATCTCTGATGAAAAAATATCATTGGATTTTTGTGGTGTCAAAAAATAAGTAAATCAAAAAAACATTAATTACTGGATATCTCTATTTATTAGTTGATATCTTTTATAAAAAAGAATTATAAATTAAATAAAAAAATGTCAAAAATCGCATTAATTTCAGGAATAACGGGGCAAGATGGGAGTTATCTTGCTGAATTACTTTTGCAAAAAGGTTATGTAGTCCACGGAATAGTTAGAAGAAGTAGTTCTTTTAATCGGGCTCGAATTGATCATTTAACAAAAGATAAGAATATCTATCAACACAAACTATTTTTACACTATGGTGATTTAACAGATTCTAGTAATCTAAATCGAATTCTTGAAAAAACAAATCCTGATGAAATATATAATTTAGCAGCCCAAAGTCATGTTCAAGTATCCTTTGAAATTCCGGAATATTCTGCAGAAGTTGATGCAGTTGGAACAATACGGTTCTTAGACGCCTTGAGAGAAACCGGAGTTAAATCAAAATTTTACCAAGCTTCAACCTCAGAGTTATATGGTAAAGTTCAAGAGATTCCTCAAACTGAAACTACGCCCTTCTATCCAAGAAGCCCTTATGCCGTTGCTAAACTATATTCCTACTGGATAGTTAGAAATTACAGAGAAGCATATAATATTTTCGCAAGTAATGGTATTCTTTTTAACCATGAAAGTGAACGACGTGGTAAATCTTTTGTAACACGAAAAATAAGTGTTAATGTTGCAAAAATAATTTTAGGTTTGACAGATATATTATATTTAGGAAACATTGATTCTAAAAGAGATTGGGGATATGCACCTGAATATGTTGAAGGTATGTGGCGTATTTTACAAGCAAAAGAACCTAATGATTTTGTTTTGTCAACAAATGAAACACATACAGTAAGAGAATTCATTGAAGAGTCTTTTAAATGTTTTAATGAGGAAATAGTTTGGGAAGGTATTGGAATACATGAAAAAGGAATTTTAAAGTCTTCTGGTAAAGTAGTTGTTGCTATAAATCCAATGTATTTTAGACCAACAGAAGTCGATATTTTAATTGGTGATTACTCAAAAGCAAAGAAAAAACTTGGATGGGAACCGAAAACTAAATTTAAAGAATTAGTAAAAATTATGGTTCAGTATGATTATAACAATATTAAAAAAACACTTTAATCTTCTAATTCATAATTATTCAACTTTATAAACAAAAATTAACTTAACAATTAAATGAAAAAAACATATACAGAAATTACAAAATGCCGTATTAGTGATAGTAAAAATTTGACTACTGTCTTGTCACTTGGAAATATGGATCTTACTGGAGTTTTTCCAAAAACTAAGGATGAAAAAGTAACTAATGGACCTGTAGATCTTGTGTGGTGCCCTGATAGCGGGTTATTACAAATGAAGCAGACATATAATCTCGATGAGATGTACGGAGATAACTATGGTTATCGATCAGGATTAAATTCTTCAATGGTCAGTCATCTAAAACAAAAAATAAAGACTCTTGAAAATATTGTTAAATTAAATGATTCAGACCTAGTTATTGATATTGGAAGTAATGATGCGACCTCTTTAAAATCGTATAATGGTAACCATCGTAAAGTAGGAATAGATCCAACTGGGAGTAAATTTAAGGAGTTTTACACTGATGACATTACACTAATAGCTGATTTCTTTACAGCGGACAAATTTAGAAAGCTATTTCCTGATGAAAAAGCCAAAATCATTACTTCCATTGCAATGTTCTATGATTTGGAAAGTCCTCTTGACTTTGTAAGTGATATTGCATCTTGCTTGGACGATGAAGGTATTTGGCATTTTGAACAAAGTTATATGCCAAGCATGTTAAAAACAAATAGTTATGATACAATCTGTCACGAACATTTAGAGTTTTATTCTTTAAAAGTTGTAAAGAAAATGCTTGAGAAATCTGGATTAAGAATTATGGATGTTCAAATGAACTCTATTAATGGAGGAAGTTTTGCAGTAACAGCTTGTAAAGAAAAAGCTAGTCATAGTTCAAATGAACCTATCATCAATTGGCTTTTAAACCAAGAAGATGAAATGGGTCTCGATACACCCAAACCCTATAATGAATTTGCAGAAAGAGCTTTTAATCATAAAAAAAACTTAGTAGCTTTAATTGATGCATTAGTTAAAGATGGAAAGAAAGTGTTTGGTTATGGGGCAAGTACAAAAGGAAATGTTTTATTACAATTCTGCAACTTAACCAGTAAGCAAATCCCTTATATTGCTGAAGTCAATGAGGAAAAATTTGGTAGTTATACTCCAGGAAGCCATATTCCAATTATTTCAGAAAATGAAGCGAAAGCAATGAATCCAGATTATTTTTTAGTTCTCCCTTGGCATTTTAAAAATAATATTTTATCTCGAGAAAAAGAGTTTTTAGCTAATGGTGGAAAGTTTATTTTTCCTTTACCCGAAATTGAAATTATATAAATATTATGAGCCAAAATTACAAAGTAATTATTTTTGGTTTTAGCGGCCAAGACGGACATTATTTGGGTCAACTTTTAAAAAATAAAAAAATTGATTTTATAGGCGTTTCTAGAAACATTGAAGATGTGAAAGGTGATGTTGGAGATCTTGAATTTGTTAAAGAAATAATATCGCTTAATAAGCCTACTCATATTTTTCATTTTGCAGCTAATTCTACTACTAAACATTATGCATTATTTGAAAATCATAAGTCAATAAGTACAGGGACATTAAATATTCTTGAGTCGGTCAGGCTGTTTTCTCCAAATACGAAAATTTTCATTTCTGGTTCAGCTATGCAATTTGAAAACAAAGGTTTACCAATTGACGAAAATTCACCATTTGTACCATCAAGTGCCTATTCAGTCTCTCGAATTGATTCTGTTTTTTCTTCAAGATATTATAGAGAAGAATTTGGATTAAAAATTTATATCGGATACTTTTTTAATCACGACAGTCCTTTAAGATCAGAAATGCATATTAACCAAAAAATTGTTAAAGCAGTTAATAGAATAGCCCTTGGAAGTACCGAAAAACTAAAATTGGGAAATATTGAAATAAAGAAGGAGTTTAGTTATGCCGCTGATATTGTTAATGCAGCGTGGATTTTGATAAATCAAGATCAAATATTCGAGGCTATTATTGGTAGTGGTAAGGCGTATAGTATAAAAGATTGGTTAGAATATTGTTTTGGCAAAATTGGTAAAGATTGGAAATATTACGTTGAGCAGGATCAGAATTTTAATACTGAATACGATAAGTTAATATCTAATCCTTCTCTTATTAAATCACTTGGATGGAATCCTAAAGTAGATTTTAAAGAACTTGCCGATATAATGTTGCAGGCTTAATATTAAGATAAGTGAACATAATTGCATAATGAAGAAAATACTTTTTTTAGACGTTTATTGCCCGCATGGACATATTAATCTGAACAAGAATTTCATTAATCAATTTAATAGTCTTGGATATGAATTAGATTTTGTATTGAAAAAAGGATATAATGACGATATAGGAATTGATAAAAATTTAGTGATATGGTCGGTTCCGGATTTGTTTTACAAAAAAAGTGCAGGCTCAGTACTAAGTAGAGTGAATATTTTTGCTATGCTTTTGTTATTAAGGTTTAAAGTTAATATTAGAAAATATGATTATATATTCTTCTCATCTTACGAGGAAATCTCTTTATTTTTTTCAGGACTAAGGGGTGATTTGATCCTTGTGAATCACGCTAATATTGGAGGTTTAGAGAACCCTATAAAGAGGTTTTTCATAAGAAAAGTTGCTAAATATTCAATTAATATTGTTTTTGGTGACTTTATAAAAAGAGCAGCAGAAAAATATGGTCTTAAAAATGTAAAAGTTCAGCAAATTGGATTGTCTAAATCATATTCTATTGATAGAAAAAAACAACAACAAATATTATTGGGTATTAGTAAAAAACTTATTAAGAAAGATTTAAACGCTATAATATTCATTCCCACTGGACAGAAATATGGGGATAGTTTTATTAAAAATACCGTAGAGAGTAGCATTTTTACAAAATTTTTAAAAAAAGAAAAATTGTTGGTAGTCATAAAAGACAAAAATATTGAAAATTCTAATGAAAATATTTTAGTCCTCAAGAGTTATATTTCAGACGAAGAGTATCAAAGTCTATTCTTAGCTTCTAATTTAATTATTTTGAGTTATCCTAAATCTTTTAAGTATAGAACTAGCGCAGTTCTTTTCGAAAGTTTTTCATGTAAAAAAGCATGTTTGCTGTCGGAAATTGAAGGTTTTACTTCTTATAGTAATTATTTTAATTATAATCCATTTTACTCTGATATTGAAAGTTTAATTTTTAGAATTGAAGATTATTTTGTTCATATAAATAAACATTCAAATAAACCCTACAAAAACTTAGAGAATCTAAATCAAAATTTTTCCAAAATTTTTATAAATTAATACATATTCTTTATGTTCATTTATACATCAAATAATGTAATTTTTAAGGAAATAAGCATTTCGACAATTAACAATATTGTTATTGCTGCATTTAGTTTTTTCTTAAATATAAAAATTGCTAATGAACTTGGTGCAGACAATTTTGGGCAATACCATTATTTAATTTCTATTGCATCTATTTTTTCAATTATTATAAATTTCGGAACCGATAGAATAGCTACAGTTAATTATTTGAATTTAAAAAATATTAAAAAAGTATTCAATTATGTAACTAACATTCGATTATTTTTTTTTATATCATCATTACTAATTACATTAATATTCTTTAACTCTAAGATGTTATTATTAGCCATTATAGCTCTTAATATACAATCTTTTAATTTTGGTTTTATTTATGAAATTAATCTTAAAAATGCTAATTTTTCTATCATATTTTTGATTGAAAAAATACTTTATTTTATACTGATTGTTCTAAGTATTTTTTATAATAATATTTCTGTAGAATTTATTTTATTGACTTTAATTATTTCTTCATCTATAAGTTTATCAATTCAGTCTTATTTTAATAGAGATTTAATACACTCTTTCAAATTAAATTTTTTACACATCTTTGATAAAACTATCTTAAATAATTTATACATTACTTTAATTTTTTTTTCTGAATATGCATATGGTGGAATTAGTAAAATTTTCATACAAGACAAGATGGATTATGAAAGTCTAGGATTATTCTCTGCAGGGATGCAGTTGATACTAATTATCTCCATTTTTCAAACTCAGATTGTAAAAGTTTTAAGACCAATGATTTTTGAATCTCAAAGAACAAATACTAAGGAGCTAATAAAAGTTTTAAAGAAATATTTTATTTTTTCTACTCTTCCAATTCTTTTATTTTGTATAATATTTTATTTTATTTCTCCGTTCTTAATTAAATTACTTTATAATAATCAATACTTGGGTATTATTAATATTGTTTTAGAATTATCTATTATTGCCTTTCTTATAAATATAAAATCTTTGGTAGGTATTCTTTATGTTGGATTTGATGAAACATTTAGATTTATGATTTTTTCTGTATTTTTTAGTCTAATTCTATTAGTGCTATTTTATTTTTCACCCGTTGGACTTTCTTTAAATTCTTATATTTTTATAATATTAAGTGTTCAAATAGTTAATTACGTATTTCTTTTAATCGATTCATATTTTATTTCTAAAAAAAAATTAAATGAAGTGCATAAAATATAATTATATTTGGATTGTAGCTATAATAAGTTTTCTATCAGCTCAAAGATTTCTTTTCCAAGATTTATCTCCTTATTTTTTTATTTTATTATATCCAATAATTTTTATTGAAAAGGATTTAAGTAAGAAATATTCACTTTTTCTATTATCAATTTTTTTGATGACAGATAATGGTGGTGCAGATTTTTTTTATAACGAAACTCATTTTGTATTTAAATACTTTGCAATTATATATCCAATATTATTCTTAATTTTAATTACAAAAATTAATTTAAAAAAAGCGTTAGTAACTATACCAATAATAGTTATATATTTTATAATTACAATCTCTAACGACCAAACATTTGACCATAATACGCTTTCAAGGAGCATACAAATATTAATTTTTATAATTCTTTTCTTTTCAATTAGTAAAAAAATAGAATTTAATTATCATTTGTTGGCTTTAGGTATTTTGCCATTTTTATTAAGCGAATTCATTAATTATGTATTTTTTCATGATTTATATGAAAGAGAATACCTTTCATACCATTCATTAAAAACACTAGTAGTTTTTCCTTTATTTTACTTTTCTACAAAACTTCAGAGTTTAAAAAATTTTATTTTTTTTTTAATTATTTTATGTATCACTTTAATTGTTGTGATAGAATATAGACAAAGAATGATGATTGTTGTTTTATTTTTAGCTTTAATTTTATCATTTCTCAGAAAGATAAATCTCAAATACCTATTCCTCTCAATTATAGTAGTTTTATTAATTCCTTTTGATTATGATTTTTTAATTGGTAACAAAAGTACAGCTCTCATTATTCAGATATTAGAATCAAATTCTTTAAATAATTTAATTCAGACACTTGACCCTGTTAGGTACATTGAATACAAACTTTTTTTTGGTAGAGACTTTTTTAGTTTAATTCTAGGTGACGGTTTGGCTTCAGGATTGTTTGATAGTGGTGGAGAATTAATAGTTTCTTACGATTCTACTGCTTTTTCTGAATCTGAAATAAACTCATCTACATATTATAACCTTCATGAAACTATTCCAGATTTAGGCTTAAGATTTGGTTTACTATTTATTCTAATTTTATTGTTTAGGATAATTCAAGGATTAATTAAATTAGATTATTTAAAATATACTTTATTATTGTTTTTATTTTTCTGTTCATTATGGTCTATAAATGGTATAGTTGCCTTTTTTTTAATATATAATTCTAAAAACAATTCTCTTTATTACCAAAATCATATAACTTAGTTATTTGAAATATTTAAACACTAAAAAACGTTAAAAATTTATAAATGTTTTACTACTGTAACTCTAAATTCAATCTTAAATCTCTTTGCTTTTTTAATTTTATTTGTTATAGTAAATGAAGAGTGTTCTCATACTACAAAATAAAATTCTTCACTATAGAAAGGGTTTGTATAATGAATTATCAAAAAATTATAATATTACAGTAATTCACAGTGGAAATAAGTCCGTGTTAGATACTGACACATACAATGAGATAATAGTTAAACAGTATAATATTTTTGGTTTTATTATTCAAAATAAAATTTTAAAAGAAGTTTTAAAGTCTGAATATTATAAGATAATTGTTATGGCTGACTTACATTTTATAAACAATATTTTGGCTTATTTTATTGTTAGCAATAAACGGTTTATTTGGTGGGGACCATGGTTAACAAATAAAATAATCATTGATCACTTAAAATTATTCTTTTCAAGGAAATCTACCACTATCTTTTATAGTCAAGATGAATTGAACAGATTCAAATCAAAAGAAATTGATGGTAAAAAACTATTTCTAGCTAACAATACATTTGATGTTGGAAAACGATATAAGTGTTATAAACATGTTATTAAAGATTCAATATTATTCGTTGGTTCGTTTAATAAAAGAAAACAATTAGATGTTTTGATTATGGCGTTTCACAACTCATTGAATAGAATTCCAAATCATATAAATTTGGTTTTGATAGGAGATGGTCAAGAACTAAACCTAATCAAAAATTTAGTTAATAATCTTAAAATTACACATAGGGTTTTATTTAAAGGTGCTTTAAATGACAATAAAGAATTAATAAAATTTTATAAGAGGTCAATTGTTAGTGTTTCTTATGGTCAAGCTGGTTTATCTGTTTTACAATCAATGGGTTTTGGAGTTCCATTTATTACTAAAATAAATGCAATATCTGGTGGTGAAAAAACAAATATAATTCAGGGTTACAATGGGTATTTATGTGAAGACAACATAGGATCTTTAGTTGACTTATTACAAACATTATCTAACGACGAAAGTCTCTCAAGACAATTAGGAGAAAATGCGTATATGTATTACACAGAAAAATGTACCATTAAAAATATGGCAAATGGTTTTATTAACGCAATTGAATCAAATTAAATGAAAAAAATTTTAATAAATGGACTAAATGCTAAATCTGGGGGAGGAAAGAGTATTTTAAATAATTATTTAAAAATACTCAAAAATTCATCAGATAAAAACAAGTACTATGTTTTAACTCCTTATAAATACGATTATTTAGAATATCAATCCATCAATATCAATATAATTGATATACCATTGTTTTATAAAAAACAGTTCCTTTTGCCATTTACTTACATGTTTGTTTTAAAAAACATAGTAAAAAAATTAAACATAGATTCTATATTTAATTTTGCAGATATTCCCATTGCTACTAAAACTTATCAAGTTTTTTTATTTGATTGGCCTTACGCAGTTTATCCTAATAGTCCAGTCTGGAAGCTAATGAGCTATAAAGATTTTTTCAGTAGGAAATTCAAACTTTACATATTTAATCATTTATTAAAATATGTAGATTCTTTTATTGCGCAATCTGACGTCATTGAAAAAAGATTAATAAGTTTTTATAATTGTTCCGTAATATCTGTAATACCAAATGCAATAACATTGGAAAGTTTTGGTCATAAAGATAGTTTTGATTTTAAATTACCTTCAGGAAAAAAAATGCTTTATTTATCCTATTATTATCCTCATAAAAATTTTGAAATTTTCATAAAGCTCGGAACATTAATAAAACAAAGAAATCTAGATTTCAAAATAATTATAACTATAGATAGAAGTCAAAACAAAAGAGCAATTAAGTTTTTAAATAAATTAGATGAGAATGGCTTAAATGACATAGTTGTAAATATTGGACCTATTGAGACTAAATATATCTCATCACTTTACAGCCAGGTTGATGGTTTGCTAATGCCAACATTATTAGAAACATATGGTTTGCCTTATATTGAAGCATTTCATAATAATAAAGCAGTTTTTACATCCGATATGGATTTCTCGCGTGCTGTTTGTGGGGATGCAGCCAAATACTTCAATCCATTTGATGAATTAGACATTTTAGAAAAACTTGAAATTAGTTTTAGTGATGAAAATGAAATAAAAAAAATGCAAACCCTAGGTCAGTTTCAATTGATGAATATAATGAGTTGGATAGATGTTTTTAAAAAGTATCAAAATCTAATTTTAAAAGACTTATAATTTAAAAAATGAAAGTAAAAGAAAAGTACTCTAAATACTATAACCTTCTAAAAATTAGAACAAAATAAATAAAAATGATAAATTTAAATATAATGTTGAAATTTGTTTCCAGATATAGAAAAGATGGAATAAATGGGCTATTTAAGAATTTTATAACAAAAATAAAATTCAAATATTACAAACCCAATATTGTAATAAATAAAAATTATAAAGCTACAATCTTAGGAAATTATTACGGAGGAAAAGGTGTTCTTGATTTGCCAAGCCTTAATAATGCAAACATAATAAGTTGTGGATTAGGTGAAGATGCTTCATTCGATGTTGAATTTGCAAATAAATACAATGCAACAGTTGTAATTGTGGACCCTACTCCCAGAGCGATAGATTACTACAATACAATTATTAAAAAAATTAAAAACAAAGGAAAGAAGCTTGCTAAGTTAAAGACGGAAAATATATTAAATAATAGTTACAACCTTTCCAAAATCAAAGAAAAACAATTAATTTTAGAAAAGTTTGCATTGTGGACTGAAAAAACTACTTTAAATTTTTACTTGCCAATAAATAAGAAACATGTTTCTCACTCCATAGTTAATTTCCAGAATTCTTATCAAATAGATGATAAATTTGAGCATATAAAAGTTAATACTATAACTATTTCTGAAATAATGGATAAGTACAAAATAAATAAAATTGAGTTATTAAAATTAGATATAGAAGGTGCAGAAATCGAAGTTTTAGAAAAAATGCTTTTGGATCAAATTTATCCAAATCAAATTTGCGTAGAATTCGATGGATTAAATTTTCCATGTAAAAAAGCAAAATCTGATTTTGAAAAAATTGATTCGATGTTACGTGCTAACCATTATATTTTGATTTATTATGATGGCTTAGCAGATTTCACTTATTTGTTAAATTCTTAAAATTAAAATTTATTTAATTATAGAAATAATTGCTAAACTTAAAGAAAATTAATTTTAAGACTCATTAATATGAATAATTGGAATAAAACTTTTAATATACTTCAAAAATTACTTTAAAATGGAATATAAAATATGTAACATCTGTGTAATGGACACAACAGACTCGAAAATAGTCTTTGATGATAAAGGCGTTTGTGATCATTGTAATACTTTTTACTCAGATATATTACCAAAATGGCATACAGATGAAAGGGGCGATAGAGCTTTAAAAGCGATTGTTAAAAAAATCAAGAAAGAGGGCGAAGGTAAGGATTTTGATTGTTTAATGGGTATGAGTGGTGGAATTGATAGTTCATACCTTCTTTATGTTATGGTTGAAAAATATGGTTTAAGACCTTTGGTTTTCCATGTAGATGCTGGATGGAATTCTCAAATTGCTGTTAATAATATTGAAAGGCTTGTAGATGGATTAGGGCTTGATCTTTACACAGAGGTAATAAACTGGGAAGAAATAAAAGATTTACAGTTGGCATTTTTTAAATCAGGCGTTCCCCATATAGATGTGCCTCAAGATCATGCTTTTTTTGCAACTATGTACAAATTTGCATCAAAACACAATATAAAACATATTTTAACTGGAGGAAATTATTCTACTGAGTGCATAAGGAATCCAAAAGAATGGATGTATTTTCAATCGGATTCTGTACAATTAAAAGATATTTATAAAAAGCATGGCACAGGAAAGCTTAAAAACTACCCTTTAACTACAATATTATGGCATAAGTTTTATTTGCCATATATAAAAGGAATTAAATTAATCAAACCTCTAGATTATATTCCTTATGAAAAGGATAAGGCAATGCAATTATTAGTGGATAAGTATGGTTATCAAAAATACCCTCAAAAACATTTTGAATCAAGATTTACCAGATTTTATGAATCCTACTGGTTACCTAAAAAATTTGGATTCGATACTAGAAAAGTTCAATATTCAAGTTTAATATTAACTAAACAAATGAAACGTGAAGATGCACTCGAAAAATTAAAACACCCAGCTTATAACCCAGAAACTATTAGCCAAGATTTTGAATATATTGCAACTAAATTAGGTATATCAGTAAAAGAATTACAAGGATATATGGATGCACCAAACAAAACATATAAAGATTATAAGTCACAAGAAAATATCTATAATATTGGAGCAAAAGTTATGCGTTTAATTGGTTTGGAAAAAGGAGGTAAAAGATGATAGGAATAATAGATTATGGTTCAGGAAACGTTCAGGCTATTGCAACTATATACAAGAATTTAAATATCGATTATCAAGTAATTTCCGATCCAGATGATTTAAAAAAAGCAAATAAACTTATTTTACCCGGAGTTGGTGCATTTGATGCAACAATGCAACAATTAATTGATTCTGGATTAAGAGATGAATTAAATAATTTAGTGATTAACAAAAAAGTTCCAATTTTAGGAATTTGTGTTGGTTTACAAGTTATGGGTTTTGGTAGTGATGAGGGTGATTTACAGGGTCTTGGTTGGATTCCAGGAACAGTAAAAAAATTTAATATAAATAAAATTGAGTCTAAGCCAAAATTGCCTCATATGGGCTGGAATACAATTAAAGATATTCAAAATCATAATTTATTTAAAGGAATCGATAATGAGTTTGGTTTTTATTTTGTTCATAGCTTTTATTTTGAATGCGAGAGTGAGGGTAATATACTGACAACTTCAAATTATGGAACTGATTTTACTTCTGCTATATACTCAAATCATATAATTGGAACACAATTTCACCCTGAGAAAAGTCATGGAAATGGTGTTATGTTATTTAAAAATTTTGCTCAATTATAATTATGTTAAGATCAAGAATTATTCCATGTTTATTAATACAAAATAAAGGATTAGTTAAAACTGTTAATTTTAAAGATCCAAAATATGTTGGTGACCCAATTAATGCAGTTAAAATCTTTAATGAAAAGGAAGTAGATGAATTAATTGTTTTGGATATTGACGCTACTAAAGAAAATAGAGAGCCAAATATAAAAATGATTAAAGGCTTAGCAGATGAGTGCAGAATGCCATTTTGTTATGGAGGAGGAATAAAAACAGTTAAACAGGCAAAAAAAATTATAAATTTAGGAGCCGAGAAGGTAGCGTTATCATACTCAGCTTTGAATAATATAAGTTTATGTCAACAGATTGGTGATGTTATAGGCAATCAGAGTGTTGTTGTTGTACTGGATGTAAAAAAGAAAAAAATCTTTGGAGGTTACGATATTTACACTCATAACGGGACTAGAAAAAGCAACTGGAAATTAAACGATTTTATCTCAAAGCTTGAAGAAATTGGAATAGGTGAAATTGTGATAAATTCCATAGATAATGATGGTGTGATGCAAGGATACGATTTGCCTTTAATTGAAAGTATAAGGGACAAATGCAGCTTGCCCATTACAGTTATTGGTGGTGCTGGTAGCATACAACATATAAAAGATTTAATTAGTAAATTCAAAATTATAGGAGCTGCTGCCGGTAGTCTTTTTGTATTTAAAGGTAAATACAAA
>CABXVR010000014.1 GCA_902515565.1 uncultured Bacteroidota bacterium
ATTTGGAGTTAGTGAAGTGTCTATTTTGTAATAATTAAGTAACCATTCAGCTACTTTATTTTCTTTGTAATCCCATAATATTCCTTCTGACAATCCATTTCTAGTGCTATTAACTATATCACTCATTTTAAATGCTATGTAATCTCCAGGGAGCATAAATTTATAAACTTTTCTGTAAGTATCTGGTTCATTTTCCATTACCCATTTTAGTTTTGATGCTGTGAAATTTCCTGGGGAGTTTAATAAATTTTCAGAACATTTTTTTAATCCTAAATCATTAAATGCACTATTTCCAATATTTACAGCTCTACTATCACACCAAATAATTGAATTTCTTAATGAGTTACCTTCTTTATCAATAATAACTAGGCCATGCATTTGATAAGAAATTCCAATGGAAATAATTTCTTTGTTATTTACATTAGATTCTTTTAAAATTCTTTTTGTTCCATTGCAAATATGACTCCACCAGAGGTCAGGATCTTGCTCTGCCCAATCATTTTGATTTGAAATGATTTCCATTTCATCAGATGGCTCATTTAGTGTGTGAATATTTTTCCCCGATTTAGAACAAACTATTGACACTTTAATTGAAGAACTTCCTAAATCATAACCTAAGTAATACATTAGTAATATTTATATTGAAATTTAACAAAACTATTTTAAATATAAAAAGCATATCAATGCAAATAATGAAGCTAATGCTAATAAAAATGAAGCCTTTTTTAATAAATTTTAATTACCGTTTTATTATTCTGTGAGCCTCTGATTTTTCATTTGTTGATATATTGAGAATATATATGCCATTTATTAAATGACTTATTGATATGGATTCATTAATTATTGAATTACCTTTTGAAACCAATTTAGAATTCAAATCATATAATTCATATTTAAAACTAGAATATTCTTGATTTTTTGATTTAATAATTAAATCATTGTAAACAGGGTTGATTATGTAAAATATTTTTTTTCTGTCACTATTGTTCGTCAAACTATTTGAATAGCAGTTGGTAGCTACAGAAAACTCACTTTTTATTAAATCGTCAATTTTAGTTTCTGAAAAACTTTGATTTAAAGTATTGTTAAAAAAGGTTGCATCTAATGCTAAATTATCTGCTCCAAGATAATCCTGAAGTAAAGTTCCGAGTGTATCTCTATAATCAAACTGAACAGTTTGGATTTGATATCCGTTATTTTCATTTGCTTCATTTAAGTCAGGATTTAACCCTGAAACTCCACCTTTTACTGGAGCACCAAATACAAACATAGGAGCTGTTTCTCCGTGATCGGTACCGAGACTTCCATTTTCAGCAGCCTTTCTTCCAAATTCTGAGTAAGTTAACCCTACGACATCATTTTTAAGATTCATGGCGCTAAGGTCATTCATAAAAGCTGCTACAGCTGAAGATAGTTTAGTTAATAAGTCGTTATGATCACCTAGTATATCATTTTCTGCTTGATTTTGACCAAAGTGAGTATCGAAACCAGATAATTTAACCATATAAACTTTAGATTCAAGTCCGCCGCTAATCAACCTTGCTACAGTTTTTAACTGATTAGATATATCTGTATCTGGGTAGCTTACTGCATTTTGACCATTATTAAAAGAATTTGATATGGCTTCTGAATACATATTTGATAAAGCGTCAGTTTGAATTATATATTCAAGTTCGTGACCATAGTCAGAAATTGGAATATTACTAGGGGGCTCACCAGCCATTCCGCTGATTAATGAATAAAATCCTGATGGATCTTGTCCATTAATATTTACAGACAATCCATGTTCACTCTCACCATGAAAACCTAAAGAATTACTTTTAGATCCAATTTCAACTCCTAAAGGGTAAGAGTTTTGTATTAAATCTGCATAATAAGATTCCATAAACCTTCCAATCCAACCAGAATTGTTGCCATTATCCCAGCTATTGCCATCATTTGCAGTTGAATATATATCAGTTGATGCAAAATGACTTTTGTTTTGTGAAGGATAGCCAACTGACTGAATTATTCTTAGTAAATCATTATCATAAAGATTTTTAATTCCAGTAAGTGATGGATGAAGACCAATTTGTTGATTTTCATCTAATGTTTCATCAAGATTTATATATGAATTTATACCACTGCTTGGTACTTTTATACTAGGTCTTAAATTTGAGTAAATGTCATAATAATTAATAGGTATTATTGTGTTTAGGCCATCATTTCCACCAGCTAAATTAATTAAAACTAATTTTCTATTTGAAATTGTACAATCCAAAAAACTTTTAGCAATATTTAGAGAGGCTGTTACTTGCGATGGAAGTAAACTAATTGCTGAAGCAGTAGATGTAAGTTTTATAAAATTTCTTCTTTTCATTTTGTTTACATTAATTGATTTTCTGCAGCATTTGCCATTGATGTAATTAAGTAGTCAAGTCTATTTCTTACAATAGTATCATCACTAGAAGTAAGATATTCTTGCCAGCTATCATACCAGTAATAAGATGGATATCCTGATAGTATTAATTGAACAAAATAACTAATTCTGTCATAGCCGATATTAAATGGATATAATAATTCAGCAATTTCACTTACTAAAGAATATAAGTCACCAGGATCAGATGAAATTAACTCAACAAAATTTACACTATCAAGTTCTGTTCCTATTAAACCGTTAGTAGCTAATTTATTTCTGCCTGAAATTAAACATTCTATTAAGCGATATCTTGCAAGAAGTGTATTTGATGAAAACCATTGTCTATCAAAATTAGGGCTTTGATAATTAGCTGGATATCCAGCTACTGTATCAGGTGCATAAATATTCATTCCAGCCATTGGTAAAAAGTTATTGTGATTTAAAAAATGCCAAAATCTATAAAACCCATTTATGTTTGAATTAGGATTTGGAATTTCTATATTAAATATACTAACCATTTCACTCATCAGTTGTAGTGGGTTTTTCACAATACTACCAATAATTTCATTATCTGAATTTTCATCATTTAAATCGTAAAAATGTGTAGAAGTAAGTAATGTTTTTATAACTGGGCTTATCTGAAAATTGCTTGAAATTAATTCTTGAGCTAAATCATTAATTACTGTATCTTCTATTTCTTGACTCCACTCACTTTTTACGAAAAACCTATAAATCTTCTTAACATAATTTAATGCTGTAGTTTGTTGGCTAAAAATCATATCAACAAGCTGATTAATTTCATCAAACATACCTTCAGATGTTTCTGAACCAGTAACTATGTAATTATTAAAAGCACTACTAAACTGTTTATCTCCACTATCGTGTTGGTTAGTATTTGTTCTACCCATCGGAATGTTGGTGTCAGGATCAATGATAGATCTGTCTAACTGTGTTTTAAAACCTGAAAAGACCCTGGCAGCTTGTTGTACATCAACTTCAGTATAGTTTGTGTAATCCCCATCACCAACTTGCTCACCTTTACCAATTGTGAATAATTCTAAGAATTCTCGAGCATAATTTTCATTTGGATTATTTGCATTATTGGTAGTATTATCAAGATATAATAACATCGCGTTATCTAATGTTATTTTTTTTGAAAGATCTTTTAAACTTGCATTTGAATAAAACTCCAATAATTTTAAATGATCAAAATAATAAGTCGATGCTCCGGTTCCATCATCTTTTGAAGTGGTAAAAGTTGTATGTAGAAAAAATGTTATCTTATCTCTTAAGCTATTTCTATTTATCATATTATACCACCACCAGCCTGCAACTAAAGATCTTTTTCTACCTTGGTTAGGAATTGTATTTGGAAGATTGTCAGAGCTAATCCAATAACCATGAGGATCATCATAGGGTAAAGGATCATAAGGCTCGACCCAAGTGTTTGGTTGATGATTTTCTAAAAAACTTAATGCTTCTAACGGAGTCATTATGGAAATATCATCCAAAACTTCTTTAGAATAATGAAAACAGGCTCTTCTTAGAAGGTGTTTAGCGTTTTTTTTACCTAAAATTGAATTAGAGGTAGTTAGGGGCATTACTTTTTTTTGTTAAATTACAATAAAATAAAACTTATAAATGTAACTTATTGATAAATAAATATAACAAATTATAATTTTTAAGTTGCTGATTGTGTTTTATTTATATAAGTAATCTTGCTGTGGATTGTAAAAAAAATCCTTACTAATATAAACTAGCAAGGATTTAAGCGGAGAAAGAGGGATTCGAACCCCCGGAGGTGTGACCCTCAACAGTTTTCAAGACTGCCGCATTCGACCACTCTGCCATTTCTCCAATAGCGAGGCAAATATAATATCCTTTTTTTATTCATTCAAGATTATTTATATTTATTTCAATTAATTTTGCAAGTTATTAAAGCCTTTCATTAATTTTACAACACATACAATTAGAAAAATGAATATAATTGATAGTTTAAATTGGAGATATGCAACCAAAAAATTTGATTCAAAAAGAAAACTTTCTAAGAATCAAATTAATGTCTTAAAAACGGCTTTTAATTTAACTGCATCCTCCTATGGTTTACAACCAATCAAACTAGTTGTAATTTCAAATCAAGATATCAAAAATAGTCTTTTAAAGTCTTCGATGAATCAAGAACAAGTTATTCAATGTTCACATTTATTAATTATTTGTATTGAATCAAATATAAATAAATCTTACATTGAGTCGTATTTTAAAAGAGTAGTAGATATTCGAAAAACAGATCCAACAGTTTTGGAATCTTTTAAAAAATCGATAATAAATGAATTTAATGATATGTCTAATACTTCAATTATAAACTGGTCTAAAAATCAAGCATATCTAGCTTTAGGTAATTTGATGACCGTTTGTTCCGTTGAAGGAATTGATTCGTGTCCTATGGAAGGTTTTTTGCCTGAAAAATATGATAAAATTTTAAACCTTAAATCTAAAAACTTAAAGTCAGTTTTAGTTATGCCAGTAGGCTATAGATCTGTAGATGACCAGTTTTCTAGTTTTAAAAAGGTTAGAAAAGATATTAATGACAATACTATAGAATTTAAATAATAACAAATGCATTTTTCACTTTTAATCTTTCTTGTTTTTAATTTATCAATTTCTCAAAATGAAAGCATTTTCTTACATAAAAAATTTATTGATGGAAATGACACTTTAAATTATCGATTATTAATTCCTAAAAAACTCAAAAAAAAAGGGTAAATATCCATTACATTTATTTTTACATGGATTTGGGGAGAGAGGAAATGATAATAAACAACAATTAAAATATATTGCGGGTCTGTTTATAAACCAAAGAAATCGAAATCTTTACAAGTCCTATGGTGTGTTTCCTCAATGTCCAGACGATGACTCATGGACAAATAGAAAACTTGTAAAATCTAAAGATGGCATGAATTATAAATTTTACGATGAAAATAAAAAACAAACTAAAGCTCTTAATTTAGTCATGAAATTAATGGACTCATTATCAAATACAACTAATGTAAACAAAAATAAAATATATGTTTCAGGCCTATCTAATGGGGGTATGGGCACTTTTGAAATGCTATACAGAAGACCAAATATGTTTGCTGCTGGAGTTCCTATTTGTGGTGGTGCTAATCCAAAAACTGCTAAATTATTTGCAAAAAATACACCTGTTTGGATTTTTCATGGTGCTAAAGATAACGTCGTACATCCTTTATATTCCGTTAGTATGGTTGAAGCTATAATTAAAGCGGGAGGGAAGCCTAAATTCACTCTTTACGATAATGTTAATCATGATAGTTGGACTAATGCTTTTAAGGAAAAAGATTTTTTTAAATGGATTTATAGTCAAAAGAAAAATGACTAATAATTGACATATTCAGTTATTTCTAAACCATAGCCAATAATCCCTACTCTTTTAGTAGCTGTACCATTTGATATCAATCTTAGTTTGTGAATATTTAAATCATGAAGTATTTGAGCTCCTATCCCAAAATCTCTATTATCCATTTCAATTCTGGGTGCTTTAACAATTTTACCTTTTAATTGACTCATTTTTAATGTTTTCAATCTATTAAGAGTGCTTAGTGGTTTGTTTTGTTGATTGATAAATACTATAGCACCTTTTCCTGCATTATTTACTAATTCAAACATGTCATCAAGTTTTTTGTCAATATTGTTAGTAAGAGTGCCTAATATATCGTTATTAATAAGTTTAGAGTTAATTCTGGTTAAAACATGTTCATTAGGATCCCAGGTTCCTTTAGTTAATGCAATATGAAGTCTATCATTTGTAGTTTGTTGATAAGCTCTAAGCCTAAAACTTCCAAACCTAGTTTCGATTTGAAAATCTTCTTTTTTTTCTATTAAAGAGTCATGTTCCATTCTGTAAGCAACAAGATCTTCAATTGAAATTATTTTAAGATTAAATTTTTTAGCAACTTCAAAAAGCTGAGGTAACCTTGCCATTGATCCATCTTCATTCATTATTTCAACAATTACTCCAGCAGCTTCAAATCCAGCCAGTCTAGCGAAGTCAATTGCAGCTTCAGTATGCCCAGTTCTTCTAAGTACACCACCTTCTTTTGCTATTAAAGGAAAAACATGTCCTGGTTTTGATATATCATGTGGTCTAGTTTTTTTGTCAATTAATGATTTTATAGTTTTAGACCTGTCTGATGCTGAAATTCCAGTTGTTACTCCGCCACCTATAAGGTCAATTGAAACAGTGAATGCTGTTTCCATCGGGTCGGTATTATTACCAACCATAGGGTTGAGTTTTAATTGTTTTGATCTTTTTTCTGTAATGGGTGCACATATTAAACCCCTCCCATGTGTAGCCATGAAATTTATAATTTCTGGTGTTATAGTTTCAGCTGCTGCTAAAAAATCACCTTCATTTTCTCGATTTTCATCATCAACAACAATAATGACTTTTCCAGAACGAATATCGTTAATTGCAGATTCAATACTGTCTAGTTTTTGATTCAATTTCTTAGGCATTCTAACTTGTTTTTTGTAAAGATACACTGTTTTTTCAATCAAGTATTATTACTTCTATTAAAAAAATTGTTTATGATAATGTAGAAATTGTCGAAGTTAAATATAGACCTATCTCTTGTAGCTCTATTTGTTAAATAAATACTAATTGGAAGCATAATAATAGTTGATAGCCAACTAGCCAGAATAGGGCTAATACTACTATCCTCAGCTAAATTTTTTGTGAAAATCCCAATAAAATGATAGACTAAAAAAAGTACTATTGAGATAACAAGAGGTAAACCAAACCCACCTTTTCTAATTATAGCACCTAGCGGAGCCCCAATAAAAAATAATATTATGCATGCAAATGAAATAGAGAATTTATCATGTAGGGATATTATGTGTTTATTTATATTTTTTTCTCTGTAGGCTTGAATTATTTTATTTGATTTTATAATGCTGTTAGTACTGTTGACTGAGCTTATTGCTAAGTCAAATAATTGAACTTGCTTTTTAAGTTTAAATAAATCATAAAAATTTTCACCTTTATAAATGGTGTCTACAATCTTATTTTTGACATTATCATTTAAAACAAGAGCATTCGATCTGTTATGCATTTTACTAGAGATAAGTTTGTAGTCCTCTTTTCTCTTTTCAAGTAATGAATCTATAGTAATATCTAAATCTGCAACACTTAGCATAGTATACTTGTTTACATCATCTTTATCATCAAAATCAACGTTGTTAATTTCAGCTAAATTAATATTCAAAATATATTCTTTAAAATAACTTTTTAAATGAGGTTTTTTATCTCTTTGTTTATAATCTGTAGGGATAACTTCGTCATAATAATTACCGTCAAATAGTTTTAATTTAAGAATGTCCGAATTTAAACTACTTGAGATCTCACCAGTTTTTGATTTTATAACAGTGTAATTTCCTATTTTATTCTTTTTTTGATGAATTATTACATCAGTTAAATACTGTCCATTGTCACCGGATTTATTTTTAACCTTAATATTAATTTGACCAATTTGGTTAAATTGCCCTTCAGCGATTGCCATTGTGGGTTTAACCTTGGATATGTTTTTTCTTAAGTTGTGAAAGTTATATTCAGCTACTGGATTTACATTGTTGGAGAAGAAAAATGTTAGTATAGCAACAAATAAAATAAATATACTTAAGCTTCTCATGGCTCTTTGAAGAGAAATTCCAGTAGATTTCATGGCTGCAAACTCATAATTTTCCGCAAAGTTTCCAAAAACCATAATACTTGAAAGTAAAATTGTCAATGGTAGTATTAATATGACTAGTCTCGGCGAGACATAGGAAAGAAATTTAATTATTATGGATATATCTAAATCTTTTCCTGCTAATTCAGAAATATATAACCAAACAGACTGAAGTAAAAAAATTAACATTATTATACAAAAAACACTTAAGAATGTTTTAATAAATGTTTTCAGTATATATTTATCTAAAATCTTCAACTTAATTAATCAATATTGTTAATATAGTAGTCTTTGTAATCTTTTTTATTGAATAAAAATAGATCATCTTTTAAGGGAAGATCTATTTCAAATGAGGTTATGGTATAAGTAGTTGTTGTTCCATTTTTACCCTTTTCAATACTTTTATATATTCTATTATTTTTTTTCTCAATTGCCAATAATATAAAGTCAATTTCTGATTCAGAATCTATTGGGATAAGCTTTATGTATTGTAATAATTTTCTTTTTCTTTGCTCATAGTAATCAACTACAGTAACATCCTTAGTAATATCCATTTTAAATTCATAACCTTCTTCAAAAAATGTTAGAATTTTGTTTGGTGTTATTGTAGTTTCTTCATCTAAATCTTCAGTTGAAATAGTTACTTCTTCATCATCAGGATTTATAGTATAAAGTTTTTTTCCATCATATATAAAAGTAATGTCATTCCATTTGACATTATATTTATCTCCTTTTTTCACAAAACTAACTTTGTTAGTTTGATTTATATCCTCTTCTTCATTAGATAAATTATGATTAATATTTATATACATACTTTCGTATGCTTTTATGTTTTCAGACACTTTATTAAGAAGATCTTCCGCTTGTGGATCATTTTGTGAGCTAATTATTAATGTATTAAATATTAAAAATAGAAGTATGTATGTGTTTTTCATTTTATATGTTTTTTTCATTTTCAAGATGTCTGTCTAAAGCAGATAAATCAGGTATAATTACTTGTCTGGCTTTACTTCCCTCAAAAGGACCCACAATACCTGCTGCCTCCAGTTGGTCGATAAGTCGACCAGCACGATTATAGCCAAGTTTTAATTTACGTTGTAATAAAGAGGCAGACCCTTGTTGCGCTATAACAATTACATCTGCTGCTTCTCTAAATAATTTATCTCTATCTGAAATATCTATATCAAGACTTGTGCCACTTTCATCTCCAATATACTCTGGTAGTACATGCGCACTTGCATATGCTTTTTGAGAACCAATAAAATCTGTAAGTTTTTCAACTTCAGGAGTGTCAACAAAAGCACATTGAACTCTAATTAATTCATTTCCTTGTGTATAAAGCATATCACCTCTTCCAATAAGTTGATCAGCTCCAGAACTATCTAATATTGTTCTTGAATCAATTTTAGAAGTCACTCTAAATGCAATTCTAGCAGGGAAATTAGCTTTTATTACTCCAGTAATAACATTTACTGATGGTCTTTGTGTAGCAATAATTAAATGTATTCCTATGGCTCTTGCCAACTGGGCTATTCTAGCAATTGGAGTTTCTACTTCTTTTCCAGCTGTCATTATTAAATCAGCAAACTCATCAACTACCAAAACAATGTATGGAAGAAATTGATGACCATCATTTGGATTTAACTTTCTGGATTTAAACTTTTTGTTGTATTCTACGATATTTCTACATTGCGCATTTTTTAATAAATCATACCTGTTGTCCATTTCGATACACAATGAATTAAGTGTATTTATCACTTTAGTGTTGTCTGTAATTATTGCTTCTTCGCTATCAGGAAGTTTGGCTAAGTAATGTCTTTCTATTTTATTAAATAGTGTTAATTCAACCTTTTTAGGGTCTACAAGAACAAATTTAACTTCAGCAGGGTGTTTTTTATATAGTAAAGATGTTAATACAGCATTCAAACCAACGGATTTACCTTGTCCAGTGGCTCCAGCCATAAGTAAGTGAGGCATTTTTGCTAAATCAACTACTAGAGTTTCATTGCTAATTGTTTTTCCAAGAGCAATTGGAAGTATCATTTCTGATTGTTGAAACTTTTGAGATGAAATAACAGAATGCATCGAAACTATCGTAGAATTTTTATTGGGTACTTCTATACCAATAGTGCCTTTTCCGGGAATTGGAGCTATTATTCTAATTCCGAGAGCAGATAATGATAAAGCAATATCATCTTCTAAATTCTTAATTTTAGATATTCTTACACCTGCCTCAGGAACAATTTCATAAAGTGTGACTGTAGGGCCAATTGTAGCTTTAATACTTTCAATACCAATCTTGTAATTGTTTAGTGTATTTACAATTTTAGTCTTATTTTCCTCTAATTCATCTTTGTTAATTGTTATTCCCTCAGAATCATATTTTTTAAGAATATCTAAATTTGGAAATTTAAAAGAAGCTAATTCTAATTTAGGGTCAAATAAGCCAAAGTCTTTTACTAATTTTTTAGATAAGTTGTCCGTTTCAGATTCTTCTTCAAATGTTTCTTTTATTTCAATCTTTATCTCATCACTAGATGAAATTTCATTGTTTTTATCAATTAAGTTCTTGTCTAGAATTACTTCTTTATGATCACTATCATCTGTGTCTAAAATTTGATCATCATTGTTATTTTCAATTTTAGCTATTGTTTCTTGTGACTCAATATCATTTAAATTTGTTATAAAATCTTCATCTGTTTTTTTCTTTGTAAAAGGCGACCATTTTTTAAAAGAATCAATACCAACTTTTAACCTGAAGGTTAAGTAAAAGATGGCAGATAGAATGAGTAGAAATGAAGTGCCGATATTACCTATGTAGCTTTTTAAAAACAGATTTGATTCAAAACCTACAATTCCTGAAAATTTTCCAGTTTCAAGATTAATTAGACCAAAGAGTAAGGAAGCCCAAATCATTATTAAAATACCCCAAAACCAATGTCTAATTAATTTAGCTTTATTGGAATCCATCAAAACAAAAAGACCAGAAATAAAAGTCAAAAAGCAAATTATGTAAGATGAAATTCCAAAACCTTTATGTAAAAATAAGTCCGCCAAAAAAGCCCCAACTTTACTCATCCAGTTTTCAGGAATTACATCTTTGTTGTTAAATTGTATTAATGTACTTTGATCTGATCCTCCTGTAAAAAAATAAGATGTAAATGATATTAATAGCACGAAAGAAATTACTATTAATGTACTTCCTAAAAAAAGTTTTTGTGAACTGTTAAGTTTTTTTAGTCTCTTTTTTAAATGAGAATATTTTACTTTTTTTATTTGCTTTAGATTTAGACATTTTTAAAACAATTGATTTAACTTACAAATTACTATAATTAATTTAATTTTTAGTGATTGGTTTGTCTGGATATGGATCTTAATTTTATGCCAACTCCTGCATAAATTAATGTCATAATAGGACTTAACCAGTTAAAAACTGCATAAATAAAATAATCAACCACACTTACTCCAAGCACTCCGTAATGATAAGCTCCACAAGTGTTCCATGGAATTAAAGCAGAAGTTACCGTACCCGAGTCTTCTAATGTTCTACTCAGGTTTTCTGGCGATAAATCATTTTCTTTGTAAGCGTTTTTAAACATTTTTCCAGGGATAATAATTGCTAAGTATTGATCTGAAGCAAATAAATTTACTCCAAGGCAACTGGCCACAGTACTAGCTATAAGTCCAAAAGCAGAATCTGCGAGTTTAAGTAATTCATTTGTTATTTTGTTTAATGCCCCTATGGCTTCCATAGCTCCTCCGAAAATCATAGCGCATGTAGTTAAAAGTATAACCCAAAGCATTGACTCCATACCTCCTCTGGTGTATAAATCAGTTATTCCTTCTAAAAGTTTTGTATTTTCATTGATACTAACTTCCAAAGGAATTTCAGTGTAGGTAAATACAGAACTAAGTATTGCATTTGATGTTGATATGTCAATTTGATCAAGAATATTAGTTTGAAAAATAACAGAAAAAATTACAGCAAATAATACTCCAATGGATAATGCAATCACGGGTTTTACTTTAAAGTAAGCTAATATCAAAACGGATGCGGGTATTGCAAATAGTATGGGAGAGATATAAAAATCTTCTTTTAATATTTCTGAAATTACACTTATTTCATTGGCATCATTTGAAGTGTAGCTGCTTAAATTTAAAGTTATTATACAAAACACAACAAATGTTATTATAAAAGTTGGAAATGTGGTATACATCATATATTTGATATGAGTATAAAGATCAGTTCCTGAAATAGCAGAAGCTAAATTCGTAGTATCACTTAGTGGTGACATTTTATCACCAAAATATGCTCCTGAAATAACTGCTCCAGCTGTCATGCTTGGGGAGATCCCAAATGCATTGCCTACAGAGACTAGTGCAACTCCAATTGTCGCAGAAGTTATGTAAGAGCTTCCAGCTGTCAATGAAACAATAGCAGTTACTAATAGTGTTAGTGGAAGAAATATAGATGGGTCTATGAAATTAATACCATAATATACCATAGCAGGGATAACTCCACTAACTTTCCATGTTCCTGCTAAAGCACCTACTAGAAGTAAAATTATAATTGGAGTTTTTATGCTTTTAACACTATTGTAAATTTTGATAAGAATTTGACTTAAAGTGACTTTATTGATTAATCCTATAATAGAAACTATTACTGATGTTATTAATAGTATAAAATGAAAAGTATAAGTTCCAAGCCACTCATTGTTGAAAATATTGTACACCAACATAGATACAAGTAAAATTATTGGAAAGACAGAGGTGTTTAAGCTAATCTCTTTTGAGTTACTCATAATTGTAAACCTTGATTTATTTTTTCTTTTTTTATAATTAAAGAGTGATTTAACAATATCACAATATATGGAATATTATTTTATTTAAAATTAATTTATTGGTTAAATTAATTGATTAAATATTCATTGCATAGACATAAAACATTTGTATTTTTACATAGTATTTTAATTATATTATTATGGATTCTTATGATGTTGTAGTTATTGGTTCTGGCCCAGGTGGTTATGTATCGGCTATTAGGTGTGCTCAATTAGGTATGAAAACTGCTATAATTGAAAAATATACCACAATGGGTGGCACATGTTTAAATGTAGGTTGTATTCCGAGCAAAGCTTTGTTGGACTCTTCTCATCATTTTGAAGAAGCTTCCAAAAACTTTTCTAATCATGGAATCAATATTAATGGTGAAATTTCTTTAGATTTTAGTAAAATGATTTCTAGAAAAAATGATGTAGTATCTCAAACTACCAAAGGAATTGAATTTTTAATGAAAAAAAATAATATAAAAGTTTATAATGGATTTGGTTCTTTTGTTGATAAAAATAAAGTAAAGATTACCTCTGCTGACAAAGAGATCGTGATTGAGTCAAAAAATATAATAATAGCAACTGGAAGTAAACCTGCTTCTTTACCTTTTGTTAATCTAGATAAAGAGAGAGTAATTACCTCTACTGAAGCTTTAAGTTTAAAGGAAATCCCTAAACATCTAATTATAATTGGTGGTGGAGTAATTGGCCTAGAGTTAGGTCAAGTTTATAAAAGATTGGGTGCTGAAGTCTCTATTATTGAGTACATGAATAAAATTATTCCAACTATGGATTCGGGTTTGTCCAAAGAATTAACAAAGGTTTTTAAGAAACAGAAGTTAAAAATACATACTTCTCACAAAGTTACGTCTGTTGAAAGGGATAATGATAATGTTAGAGTGATGGCTGAAGATAAAAACGGCAAACTTATTGAATTTAATGGCGATTATTGTTTGGTTAGTATTGGGAGGTCTGCTTATACTGATGGGTTAAATCTTCAAAGTATAGGTTTAGACACAAATGATAAAGGTCAAATTCAAGTTAATGATCACTTGCAGACTAAACATTCCAATATTTATGCTATTGGAGATGTAGTAAAAGGAGCTATGTTGGCTCATAAAGCTGAAGAAGAGGGGGTTTTGGTTGCGGAAATCATTTCCGGACAAAAACCTCATATTGATTATAATTTGATACCAGGTGTCGTTTACACATGGCCGGAAGTTGCTTCTGTTGGAAAAACCGAAGATTATTTAAAGGAAAATAATATTGAATACAAGGTTGGACAATTCCCAATGCGAGCATTAGGAAGAAGTAGAGCAAGTTCTGATTTAGATGGTTTTGTAAAGATTCTTGCAAATAAAAATACTGACGAAATTATTGGGGTGCACATGATTGGTGCTAGGTGTGCAGATTTAATTTCTGAGGCAGTTATTGCAATGGAGTATCGTGCGTCAGCCGAAGATATTGCTAGAATATCACATGCTCACCCCACTTATTCAGAGGCGATTAAAGAAGCGGCCCTAGCTGCTACTGAAAATAGAGCTCTTCATATTTAAATAACTATATGAACAGATCTTTATTATATTTGTGATAAATATTACGATATAATGTTAGATGACTTTAAGTCTCATTTACTGAGTGAATTCCCTTTTTTATACAATAGTAAAATTATTATTGCTACCTCTTCTGGTGTTGACAGTGTTGTGCTATGTAGTTTATGCTATAAATTAGACTTAAATTTCTCAATTGCGCATTGTAATTTTTTATTAAGGGGAAATGAAAGTGATTTAGATGCTGAGTTTTCTAAAAATTTTGCCAAGTCATTAAATGTAAAATATTATTCTAAAACTTTTAAGACACTTAAATATAAGAAAGACAATAGTTTGTCTACACAAATGGCAGCTAGGGAACTTAGATATGCTTGGTTTGAAACTATTTCAATTGATTATGATTATATACTAACAGCTCATCATTTGGATGATCAACTGGAGACTTTTTTTATAAATCTATCAAGAGGTTGTGGTTTGGATGGACTTTCTGGAATACCTACCGTTAACAACAAATTAGTTCGTCCATTATTAAATTTTTCAAAGGATCAAATTTTAAAATTTGCTAAAGACAATAATATCAATTGGAGGGAGGATAGAAGTAATGATTCAAATGACTATTTAAGAAACGATATAAGAAATAATATAATCCCTCGTTTCAAAAAACTTAACCCTAGTTTATTGAAAAGTTTTAACAATACTTTATCTTTTTTGCAAGGATCAAAATCAATTTTAAATAAAAAAATTGATGAAGTTTTTGATTTGATTACAACTAAAGATAGTTATCAAACTAAATACGATATTAATAAAATTTTAGACTTAAACAATTTAGATATTTATTTGCATGAGTTTTTTTATAAATATGGATTTACTAATTTAATTGATATTAAAAATATTCTCACCTCTCAGTCAGGTAAGTATGTTTTATCTAAAACTCATAGATTGGTTAAGGACAGGAGTTGTCTTATTTTAGAAAAGATTTCTGATTTATCTTTTGACCCCGTTTATGTTGCTAGTGATTTGTCTCCTTTAAGTCTACCTAATGGATATTTGAATTTTATTTCAATTAATAGCTTAGATTGTGATAATGATAAATCTAATGTGTTTGTGGATGAAAGTTGTTTGATTTATCCTCTCAAAGTGACCTCATATATTTCTGGTATGTGGTTTGTTCCTTTAGGTATGAAAGGGAAAAAATCTTTGAGTAAATTTTTGAAAGATGAAAAAATATCTTTGACTGATAAAAAAAGGATTCTTATTCTTATTAATGGCAACAATGAAATAATTTGGGTAATTAACCATAGAATTGATGATAGGTATAAAATAACCGAATCTTCAAAAAAAATATTAAAAATTAGCTATAATAAATTTTGATATCTCTGAAAAACATAGGTCCTGGGACTGTTATTGCTGCGGCTTTTATAGGTCCAGGTACCATTACAATGTGTTCAATTGCAGGAGCCGAATATGGTTTAGATTTAATGTGGGCTTTACTATTTTCATTGTTTGTTACTACTATTTTACAGCTAACTGCTGCTAAAATAGGATTGATTACTCAAAAAGGTCTTTCAGCCAACTTATTGGAAAGTTTTGATAATAAAATTTTAAAATATTTAGCCGTGGCATTAGTTTTATCAGCAATATTAGTCGGTAATACCGCTTATCAAGCAGGTAATATTAGTGGTGGTGTTTTAGGAGTAAGTTCAATTTTTGGTCAACTATCATATTCATACACTGATTTTAGTATAAACTTTTACTCAATATTAGTTGGTTTGTTGGCTTTTGTTATTTTATTTACTGGAAGTAGGAGGTTAATTGAAAGGGTTTTAATTGGTCTGGTTTTGATAATGAGTTTGGCGTTTTTAACTTCCGCGATAATTGTTAAACCTGATTTTTATTTAATATTAAAAGGTTTGTTTATTCCAAAATTTCCAGAGAAAAGTTTGTTCATCATCATAGGTTTAATTGGAACAACAGTTGTTCCATATAATATTTTTTTACACGCATCATTGGTTAGTGATAAATGGAGTCGAATATCAGACTTAAAATTTGTAAAAACAGACACTTTGTTGGCTGTTGTGTTAGGTGGTATTATCTCAATGTCTGTAATGGTAACTGCTTCTGCAATCGGAGATGTTAAAATTCAAAGCGCATCTGATTTAGCTTTAGGTATTGAACCTTTGTTTGGTAGTTTTTCTAAGTTGATTATTTCTTTGGGTTTATTTGCTGCTGGTTTGACTAGCTCAGTAACCGCACCATTAGCTGCTGCTTATGTTACTTGTGGATGTATGGGTTGGAATGCAAATGTAAGGTCAAAAAGATTTAGAGTGGTTTGGGTTGTTGTGTTGTTTATGGGTGTTTTATTTTCAAGTTTAGACTTTAAGTCTATCGAGATTATAAAATTTGCGCAGGTTGCAAATGGTATTTTGCTTCCTGTGATTGCAGTGTTTTTGTTAATAGTAGCTAATAATAATCGTTTGTTAAAAAATCATAGTAATGGTTATTTGCTTAATTTAATATCATTAATTATTATTGTGTTTACTATGTTTATTGGAATTAAGAGTGTTTTATCTGTAATCGGGATAATTTGAAAAGATTAAAAATAAATTCAGATGTTGGAGAGGGAGTAGTTAATGAGGCTGCTTTAATGCCGTATTTAAAGTCTTGTTCTGTTGCTTGTGGTGGTCATTATGGTAACGAAGAGACAATGACCAAAACAGCCACATTAGCAATTTCTAAAGGGGTTAGTATTGGTGCGCATCCCTCATACCCAGACAAAATCAATTTTGGTAGAAATGAAATGGTTATTAGCTTAAATGATTTAAAAGAATCATTACATGATCAGATATCATCCCTTTTATTGATTTTGAATAAACTCGGTGTGGATAAATTAGATCATATTAAAGCCCATGGAGCTTTATATCATAAATGTTTTAATGATGTTGAGGTTGCTAAATCCTTTGTGGAGATAGTTAAGTTGTTTGAAAATGTAAAAATTTTAGCTCCCTACAAATCAGTTGTATCAAAAATTGCTAAAGAAAATGATATTAAAGTTGATTATGAGGTTTTTTTAGATAGAAATTATAATGATGATTACACCTTAGTGTCAAGAGATAAGAAAAATTCCATGATTGAAAATGGATTAGAAATGTCACGTAGATATAAAATGATCCTCAATGAGTCTAAAGTTAAAACTATTTCTAATAATTTTATCGATATGGTGGGGGATACGTTTTGTATTCATGGAGATACAAATAATTCGCATATACTTTTAAATAATTTTTACGATAACTATTTCTTTAATGATAAGACCTGAATTCAACTTAAGTTATCGTCGTTTTGATTCAAAATCTATTTTGATTTCTTGGCCAAATTTGATTGAAAATGCTGTTTTATTCGACGTGTTATCTTTTAAAAAATCAATTAACTTGAGCGGTAAACCTTTAGTTGAGGTTATCATTGCATATAACTCATTATTAGTTGTTTACGATATAACTATAGATAATATCTATAACGAAATTAAGAGCTTAAAGACGTTATATTTAGACATAAATTATGACATTAATGAGAGTAAAATTATTTGGAAAATTCCAGTTTGTTATGATGATTATTTTGCTACTGATTTGGAAAATATTAGTAATAATAAAAATATAGACAAAGATGAAATTATAGAGCTTCACTATAAAAATACATATAGAGTTTGTTTTTTAGGTTTTTTACCAGGTTTTTTATATTTAAGTAATTTAAATAAGAGATTGTATTTTCCGAGAAAAGTTCAACCAGATTTAAATATCATTAAAGGTTCTGTTGGTATTGGAGGAAATCAGACGGGAGTTTACCCTTCAAATAGCCCTGGTGGTTGGAATATTATTGGAAATTCTCCTATTGATTTCATAAATAAAGAGAAGCTTCATAAAATTTCATTTGCAAGTCCTGGAGATTCAATAAATTTTTATCCAATAGATATTAAGGAACATAATTATATTTCAAATAATTTAGATAGCTATATAATAGAATCGGAGGTGAGTAATGATTAAAGTTATTAAACCTGGATTATATTCTACTATTCAAGATATGGGAAGGAAGGGTAAACAATCTTATGGAATTCCATGTTCTGGCTCAATGGATAGTTTTTCATCTGATTTAGCAAATAAAATTTTAAATAACTCAATCAATTCAGCTGTATTGGAAATTACAATGGTAGGTCCTGTTTTAGAGTTTATTAATGAAACTTTTATATGTATAACTGGTGCTAATTTATCTCCCTTGTTGAATAATAAAATTATTAAAATGAATAACCCGATTTATGTTAAACCTAATGATGTTTTAAGTTTTGGGGTGTTGAAAAGCGGTTTAAGAAGCTATATAGCTATTTTAGGTGGATTTAAGACTGAAAAAGTGTTTGGAAGCAGAAGTATGTTCAAAAACTTAACAAAAGCCGTAAAATTAGCCAAGAATGATGTTTTAAATTTTAATGAAGACATTATTTTTAAATCATCAAAAATTAATTTACATAAAATATCAAATATTGATAATGAAATTAAAGCTTACAAAGGCCCTGAATTTGATAAGTTAGATTCTAATCAAAAAGATTTTGTTTTATCTAATAAATTTATAATTTCTAATAATTACAATAGAATGGCTATTCAATTGTCTGATTTATTAATTAATAATTTAGACCCTATAATAACTTCTATAGTTATGCCTGGTACAGTTCAGTTAACGCCAGCAGGAAAAATGATAATTTTAATGAAAGATTGTCAAACAACCGGAGGTTACCCAAGAATACTTCAAGTAGATGAAAAATCAATTAATTCCTTGGCGCAATTAAAAAAAGATTCTCATCTCCGTTTTAGTTTAAAAATCTAAGTAACTTTTTTAAACTTTTTAATTTTCCTTCATACGGTGCATATCTGGTACTTATATCTAACCAATTACCTTTTTTAACAATAGGTTTTTGATGAGAAAATAACTTATATCCAGATTCACCATGGTATGCACCCATTCCACTTTCTCCAACTCCTCCAAATGGAAGTCTGTGATTTCCAAATTGAATCATTGTGTCATTAATTACTCCACCTCCAAAACTTAACTTATTAATGATATCATTATAAAAGTCTGAATTTTTACTAAACACGTAAAGAGCTAATGGTTTTTCGTAATTATAAATTAATTTAAAAATATCTTCTTTCTCGTTAAATTCTAGTATTGGAAGTATTGGTCCAAAAATTTCATCTTTCATTAAATCAGATTTTAAATCAGGATTATTAATTATTGTAGGGGATAAATATTTGTTATCAATATTGTAATTACCTCCATAAATAATTTCCTGATCATTAAGCATAGAAATTAATCTTTCTGTATTTTGTTTATTTATAATTCTAGGATAATCCATTGAATCTTCTTGATTTTTACCATAAGCTCTTTCTATTTCTAAAATTAATTCATCAATCAATTTCTTTTTAATAGATTTTTCGACTATTAAATAATCGGGAGCGATACAAGTCTGACCCGCATTAACAAATTTACCCCAGATTAATCTTTTTGCTGTAAGTTTGATATCTGTATCCTTATCAATTATGCATGGATTTTTACCTCCAAGCTCTAAAGTTAATGGAGTTAAGAATTTAGAAGCTGCTTTGGCAACAATTTTACCAACATTTACGCTACCAGTAAAAAATATGTAATCCCAACGAAGCTCTAATAGTTTTGAAGCAACCTTTGAATCTCCTAAAATTACTTTTACATATTCATCTGAAAATATACTTGAAATAATTTCTTGAATTAATTTTGAAGTATGAGGAGAGTGTTCACTAGGTTTGATAACAACTGTATTTCCTGCTGCTATTGAAGAAATAAGTGGTAGTAATGCTAATTGAAAAGGGTAATTCCAAGGAGAAATAATAAGAGTAATCCCGTAAGGTTCTAAAAATAAGTAATCCTTGGAAGGAAAACTTGCTAAAGTAGACTTTACTCTTTTAGGTTTACTCCATTTCTTAAGTTTTTTCTTTATTAACTTAATTTCACTTTTTAAAATAGCAATTTCAGTTAAATAACTCTCAAAATTAGATTTGTTCAAATCTTTTTTAAGGGCTTCAAAAATTTTTGATTCGTTACTTGTAATAGATGAGTCAAGTTTTTCTAGTACTTGAATTCTTTTTTGTATACTTCTTGTTTTTCCAGAAAGAAAAAAAGTTTTTTGCTTATTAAAAAAATCCAAATTTAACATAAGATATATTTAAAGGCAAGAATCCCATATAGGATCTTGTGGGGTTGGGGAAATTAAATTAATATATTTTTTGGTCACAGGATGAATAAATTCTAATGTTCTAGAGTGTAAATTTATTCCAGCATTTTTATTACTTCTTTTGGCGCCATATTTTAAATCTCCTTTTATAGGAGATCCTATAGAGCTTAATTGACATCTAATTTGGTGGTGTCTTCCTGTTTTAAGGATTATTTTTAATAAATAATAATTGTCTAGTTTTTTAGCTATTTCATAGTCAAGAATAGACTTTTTTTTATCTTTACCTTCTTCTGTATAGCTTGTAGATTTATTATTTTTTGGATTTTTTTTAAGCCAACTAACAATTGTTCCGTAATCTTTCTTTGGTTTATTTTTTACAATTGCCCAATAAGTTTTTTTGATTTCTTTATCAACAAGCATTTTATTTAATCTTGTTAATGCTTTTGAGGTTTTGGCAAAAATTATTGCACCGCTGGTGGGTCTATCAATTCTGTGGACTGTTCCTAAGAAAACATCTCCAGGTTTTTTGTATTTAAATTTTATATATTTTTTAACATGGTCTAGTAGGGGAGTGTCACCAGTTTTATCTCCTTGGACTATATCTCCACACCTTTTGTTTATTACAATGATATGATTGTCTTCATGGAGAATCAATAAATTGTTTTCATTACTTCTGTTGACCATTATAATCTAATACTGTTCTTCTTTGTTAGGAAAATTTTTAGTCTTAACATCCTTACTGTACTGAGATATAGCTTTAGACATATCATCGTATAGACTTAAATATCTTCTTAAAAACCTAGGATTAAATTGTTTGGTCATTCCTAACATATCATGTAAAACAAGCACCTGACCATCAACTTCACTACCCGCCCCAATACCTATCACAGGAATACTTAAGCTTTTAGATATTGTAGCCGCTAATTTTGCAGGTATCTTTTCTAAAACTATTGCAAAGCACCCAACTTTTTCTAACATTTTTGCATCCTGAATTAATTTTGCTGCTTCAGCTTCCTCTTTTGCTCTAACTGTGTATGTTCCAAATTTGTATATAGACTGAGGGGTTAAACCTAAATGCCCCATAACTGGAATTCCAGCATTAATAATTCTTTTAATAGAATCTTTGATTTCTTTTCCTCCTTCAAGTTTGACTGAGTGTGCTCCACTTTCCTTCATAATTCTTATAGCTGACCTTAGAGCTTCTTTTGAATCACTTTGGTATGTTCCAAACGGAAGATCTACAACTACTAGTGATCTATTAACCCCTCTTATCACAGAAGAAGCATGGTATATCATTTGATCCAATGTAATCGGTAAAGTAGTTTCATGTCCAGCCATTACATTACTTGCAGAATCACCTACCAATATAACATCAATACCTGATCCATCAACTATTTGAGCCATAGTGTAGTCATAAGCAGTTAACATGGAAATCTTTTCGTTCTTAGACTTCATATCAGTTAAAGTCTTGACAGTTATTCTTTTATATACTTCTTTGTGTATTGACATTGTGATTGATTTAAAGTGTAAAAGTAATAAATATATACATAGTTAAAATTTATTTTTAAAAATTGTTTCCATCTTAAATCTTTACAAAAAATGACAAAATGGCATAATTATTGGTAAATAAATGACAAATTTGATAAATATTTCTATTGGCACAATCATTGAATAACAATTGTTGAATTTAAAAAATGAATTTAATAATTAAATAAATATAATATGAGTAAAATTATCGGAATAGATTTAGGAACTACAAATTCATGTGTCTCTGTTATGGAGGGAAATGAGCCAGTAGTTATTCCAAATGCAGAAGGTAAAAGAACAACTCCTTCAGTTATAGCATTTGTTGAAGGTGGTGAAATTAAAGTTGGTGATCCAGCGAAAAGACAAGCAGTAACAAATCCTACTAAAACAGTTTATTCTGTTAAAAGGTTTATGGGAAATAAGTTTTCTGAATCTTCTAAAGAAACAGGCAGAGTCCCTTACAAAGTTGTTAAAGGAGATAACGATACACCAAGAGTAGATATTGATGGTAGATTATATACTCCTCAGGAATTATCTGCAATGATATTACAGAAAATGAAAAAAACAGCAGAGGACTATTTAGGATCTTCTGTTAGTGAGGCTGTTATTACTGTACCAGCATATTTTAATGATTCTCAACGACAAGCTACAAAAGAAGCAGGTGAAATTGCAGGTTTAAAAGTTAGTAGAATTATTAATGAGCCAACCTCAGCTGCATTAGCTTACGGTATGGATAAAAAAGGAAAAGATCAAAAAATTGTTGTATTTGATTTTGGTGGTGGAACGCATGATGTTTCTATACTTGAATTAGGTGATGGTGTTTTTGAGGTTCTTTCAACTGATGGTGATACACACTTAGGTGGAGATGATGTTGATGAAAAAATTATTAATTGGTTAGCTGAAGAGTTTAAGTCAGAAGAAAATATGGATTTAAGAAAAGATCCTATGTCTCTTCAGAGATTAAAAGAAGCTGCTGAAAAAGCTAAAATTGAACTTTCAGCCTCTCCTCAGACTGAAATCAATTTACCTTATATAACTGCAACAGCAAGCGGTCCTAAACACTTAGTTAGAACTTTAACAAAAGCTAAATTTGAGCAATTAATTGATGATTTAATCAAAAGAACAATAGCTCCATGTAAATCAGCATTAAAAGCTGCAGATTTATCTACTAGCGATATTGATGAAATAATATTAGTCGGAGGTTCAACAAGAATTCCTGCTGTTCAAGATGCTGTTGAAAAGTTTTTTGGAAAGAAGCCTAACAGAGGTGTTAACCCCGATGAAGTAGTAGCTGTTGGAGCAGCAATTCAAGGTGGGGTTTTAACTGGTGATGTGAAGGACGTTCTATTATTAGATGTAACTCCATTATCACTAGGTATTGAAACTATGGGTAATGTTATGACTAAATTAATTGAGTCTAACACAACTATTCCTACAAAAAAATCACAGATATTTTCAACTGCTGCTGACAATCAGCCTTCTGTAGAAATTCATGTTTTACAAGGAGAAAGACCTATGGCTGTTGATAACAAAACAATTGGAAAATTTCATCTAGATGGAATACCTCCAGCTCAAAGAGGAACTCCTCAAATTGAAGTTACTTTTGATATTGATGCAAATGGTATAATTAAAGTTTCTGCCACCGATAAAGCAACAAACAAAACTCAAGACATTCGTATTGAGGCGTCTTCAGGTTTAACTGAAGAAGAAATTCAAAAAATGAAGCAAGAAGCTGAATCCAATGCTGAAGCAGATGCGAAAACTAAAGAAAAGGTTGACAAACTAAACAGTGCTGATGCTATGATTTTTCAAACTGAAAAGCAGTTAAAAGAATTTGGCGATAAATTATCAGATGATAAAAAGAAGCCAATTGAAGATGCTTTGGAAGAGTTGAAAAAAGCTTACGAAACTAAAGAAATCGAAGTTATCGACCCTGCATTAGAAAAAATTAATGAACTTTGGAAGTCTGCTAGTGAGGAAATGTACAAAGCTCAATCAGAATCTCAACAGGGCGCTCCGAATGAAACAGATCAAAATAAAGATGCTGGTTCGGATGATGTTGAAGATGTTGATTTTGAGGAAGTTAAAGAAGACTAAGAATTAATTAGTTTTACAATATAAAAAAGGATGCATAATAAATGCATCCTTTTTTAATTTATAATAGATTCAATTATCTCCGTTTTAATTTCATGTTTGCCTTTAAATTCAATGTAATTTATATTTGAAAACAGATGTTCAATCTTATTTTTCTCTGAATTTAAGAAATCCCCATGTATATATTCGTCGTTATCTCCATACACATAGTAAATTGTAGCTTTGTTTTCTAAATATTTAAAGTCATTTGCTGTTAATTCTTTAGGAATACCACCAGACATTAGAATTAATTTAGATACTATGATTTTTCTTTTTCCTAAATATCTCATCGCTACTGACACTCCTTGTGAATATCCTAAAAAAATAAAGTTTAAGTTTTTAACTTTTTCATTATTTAAAACACTATCAAAGTAATTCATAACATTTTTAATTTCTTTAGCTGTATTTTCTTTTGTTAACCATGATGCACCAACATATTTCATTTTTGGAGCTACATAATATTTACTTTGAGCTTGTGGAATGATTATATAATTATCATCACTATTTAGTCCTTTAAAGTATTTTGAAAAATACCTGCTTAAATATCCCATTCCGTGGCAAGCAAATATTACATTTTTTGTTTTTTTAGTTAAAGAGTTTAATGTGGTGTAAGAATTAGAGATGTTATAAACAATTTCTTTTTCAGTTGAATTCATTTTAAACTTGGTTTTGTATTTTTGAAAAAAAAACAATGTTAGAAAATAAAGATATAATATTAAAAGAAGCCAGCAAAGTTTGTAAGAATACTTTAATGGAGACACTTAATATTGAACCAGTTGATTTTGGTGAAGACTTTTTGATTTTAAGAATGCCTGTTAATTCCAGGGTTTATCAACCAGACGGAGTACTACATGGTGGGGCTACAGCTGCTTTGGCTGAATCTGCAGGAAGTATGGCTACACACATGTTATTTAAAGATTCCAACTTTATGGTAAGAGGTATAGAAATTACAGCTAATCATTTAAAAAGTGTTAAAGAAGGTTATGTTTATGCAAAAGCTACTTTTATTCATAAGGGTAGAACTACGCAACTTATTTCAATTAACATTACTGATGATTCTAATAATTTAATCTCTCATTGTAAGTTAACTACAATATCTTTAACTAAATCTAAATAGATTAATGAATCAATCCGATTTATTTAAAATTATTAACAATCACAAAGATAAGGGCCTACCTTTTGTAGTTTATAATGAACCTTATTCTGAAGAGATAATTGCTAAACTTCAAATTAACGACAAATTACAAACTGATTGTGATTTAAGTAATGGAGCCTTTGTATTTGCTCCTTTTGACTCAGAAAAATTCAATAAGATTTACATGCCATTTGATAACTGTAAATCTTATAAATCAATCTATTTTGATAAAGCTATTAAATCAAATCTCAAAAGTAAGATTTCAGATAATAAATTAAATAAAAGTGCTCATGTTAATTTAATTAATAAATCTTTATTAGCTATAAAGGATGGTATTTTAAAAAAAGTTGTCTTATCTAGAGTAGAAGCTATGTCAATTACATCTATTGACCTAGCCATAGTATTTCAAAAGCTACTTTCTTTTTATAAAAACTCTTTTGTTTATATCTGGTTTCATCCAAAAGTAGGTTTTTGGCTTGGTGCATCACCTGAAAAACTATTGGCTATACAAGATAATTTTATGCAGACTGTAGCTCTTGCTGGAACAACAAGAGAAGGTTCAGATGGTTTGGTTAGTTGGTCGGATAAGGAGATTAAAGAACAACAATATGTAAAATCTTATATTTTAGATTCTTTAATTAATGTTGTAGACAATCTATCTTCTGATGAATTAGTTAATATAAAATCTGGTGATTTATATCATTTATGCACAAAGATTAGAGGTAGTTTAAAATCTTTCAATGATTATAAACATATTATAAAATTAATCCATCCTACACCGGCTGTATGTGGTATTCCTTTAGATGTGTCCAAAGAATTTATAAGTTCAAATGAATGCTATGATAGATCTTATTATACTGGTTATCTAGGAGTCATCTCTCCTAACAAAAAATCAGTTAAGCTGTATGTAAATTTAAGATGTGCTGAAGTATTAAATAACTCTATTAAAATTTATGTTGGTGGGGGTATAACTAAAGAATCTAATCCTGCAG
>CABXVR010000015.1 GCA_902515565.1 uncultured Bacteroidota bacterium
ATGAGTTTTGATTAATTGTCGCTCGCGCTACAATTAATCGAATTACTTTAGATTATAAATAATCTAAATTTTTATGTATCTTTTTCAATATGTCAATGAACGTATACAGTATAAACTGTTAGTGGAGAATATCGGAGTCGAACCGATGACCTCCTGCGTGCAAGGCAGGCGCTCTAGCCAGCTGAGCTAATCCCCCATAAAAATGAGTAATTAAATAACTCTATAAATGAATTATATCATTTACTCAACTTCTAAAATTTCCTTTAACTTAATAATATGTATTAAGTAAATAGTAGTCTCAGGCAGACTCGAACTGCCGACCTCTACATTATCAGTGTAGCGCTCTAACCAGCTGAGCTATGAGACTCTACTTTATTATTATAATTAACAGCAATGAGAACAAACTATTTTTTTCAATAGTAATCACTTTAGTCGTCTTTCTCTAGAAAGGAGGTGTTCCAGCCGCACCTTCCGGTACGGCTACCTTGTTACGACTTAGCCCTAGTTATCGATTTTACCCTAGGCCGCTCCTTGCGGTGACGGACTTCAGGCACTCCCAACTTCCATGGCTTGACGGGCGGTGTGTACAAGGCCCGGGAACGTATTCACCGGATCATGGCTGATATCCGATTACTAGCGATTCCAGCTTCACGGAGTCGAGTTGCAGACTCCGATCCGAACTGAGATAGGTTTTATAGATTCGCTCATGCTCACGCATTGGCTGCTCTCTGTACCTACCATTGTAGCACGTGTGTAGCCCAGGACGTAAGGGCCGTGATGATTTGACGTCATCCCCACCTTCCTCACAGTTTGCACTGGCAGTCTTGCTAGAGTTCCCGACATTACTCGCTGGCAACTAACAACAGGGGTTGCGCTCGTTATAGGACTTAACCTGACACCTCACGGCACGAGCTGACGACAACCATGCAGCACCTTGTAAAGTGTCCGAAGAAAAATCTATCTCTAGACCTGTCACTCTACATTTAAGCCCTGGTAAGGTTCCTCGCGTATCATCGAATTAAACCACATGCTCCACCGCTTGTGCGGGCCCCCGTCAATTCCTTTGAGTTTCATTCTTGCGAACGTACTCCCCAGGTGGGTCACTTATCACTTTCGCTTAGCCACTCAGACCGAAGTCCGAACAGCTAGTGACCATCGTTTACGGCGTGGACTACCAGGGTATCTAATCCTGTTCGCTACCCACGCTTTCGTCCATCAGTGTCAGTACATTATTAGTGATCTGCCTTCGCAATTGGTATTCTGTGTAATATCTATGCATTTCACCGCTACACTACACATTCTAACCACTTCATAATGACTCAAGACAACCAGTTTCAAAGGCAATTCTACAGTTGAGCTGCAGGATTTCACCTCTGACTTAATTGTCCACCTACGGACCCTTTAAACCCAATAATTCCGGATAACGCTTGGATCCTCCGTATTACCGCGGCTGCTGGCACGGAGTTAGCCGATCCTTATTCTTACAGTACCGTCAAGACTCTACACGTAGAGTTTTTTCTTCCTGTATAAAAGCAGTTTACAACCCATAGGGCCGTCATCCTGCACGCGGCATGGCTAGATCAGGCTTTCGCCCATTGTCTAATATTCCTCACTGCTGCCTCCCGTAGGAGTCTGGTCCGTGTCTCAGTACCAGTGTGGGGGATCCCCCTCTCAGGGCCCCTATCTATCGTGGTCTAGGTGAGCCGTTACCTCACCTACTAACTAATAGAACGCATACTCATCTCATACCGTAACCTTTAATCATAAAGAGATGACTCTAAATGATACTATAGGGTATTAATCCAAATTTCTCTGGGCTATCCCCTAGTATGAGGCAGATTGTATACGCGTTACTCACCCGTGCGCCGGTCGTCATCAAAGTGCAAGCACTTTATGTTACCCCTCGACTTGCATGTGTTAGGCCTGCCGCTAGCGTTCATCCTGAGCCAGGATCAAACTCTTCATCGTTAAATTTTAAATACTATTTAGCAACTAAAGAAATTATAATTCTATTTACTCAAAATGGTTTATTCTCTGTAATACTAAATCGTAAGATTTAGTAATACGCTGTCAATCAATATTTTAAATGAACTTATTTTTAATATTCGCTTTATCTTAAAATTTAAGCGGGGTGCAAATATAAAACCCTTTTTTTATACAACAAAACTTATTTATGATAAAATTTGTCTTTAGTTATATTTTTTAATGAACGTTGCTAATTGAAATAATATCTATTTCTCTAAGCGGGTGCAAATATAGAACCTTTTTACTATTGACAAAACTATTTTAAAATTATTTTACACGAAGGATTTAATTTAATTCTTAAAGCACTAGAAATAAATTAATTAGATCTAAAAAAATTACATGAAAAAATTCCAAACTAATCCAAATCTAATAGAAAAATCTCTGTAAGGATAGTTTGGAGCTGAATAATAATTATATCCAGTGAGGGATGAATTAATATGTTCTGCCTTTAAAAAGATTCGTGTTTGTTGAATTTTAGCATTAACAAAAAAATCAATTCTCGGAAAATTCCCAATAAGCTTATTATTTTGGATGTAAAATTCAGATAGTAATGGATCATAAGAATTCATAAAAAATTCTGAAAAATAATTAAACGTAAAGCCTGTTTGTAAAAATAAAGCCTTATTAAACAACTCGTTCTGGTAGTAAAAAGTATTTCTTAGTATTAATTCAGGAATATTTATAATGCCCAAACTTTCGTCCCCAGCCTTTTGAAACTGAACTTTGTTGTCAATAGCGAATTTTTTAAAGGAAATTGTTTTTGAAATATTCATTTTAAACATACTTAAATTATTGGACTCCTGCACTGGTAAAACAATTCCACTAACATCTTTAAAAAAATATGTATGATTTGATATATTATTGAACTCAAAATTAAATTTGAATAATTTATTAGAGCTAAAATTTAGAATATATCTAGTTGTATTAATATTTTCAAATAAATTATTCCAGTTGTAATTTGAGTATGAACTGTTGTTAAAAATGTAATTATAATCAGGTGAATTATCAGAATTAATGAAACTGAATTTAATATTTGAGTCGGAATTAATATTTAATAATAGACCAGCTCCTATTAAACTTCCTTCAACATCTCCAGTCAACATAGATTCAAATTGAAAATCTAAAACATAGTTTTCCTTTTCAAATAAGTAATTAAATCCAAAAGAAAGATTTTCGTCAATAATTGACTCATAATAATTGTTATTATCAATGTCAGCAAGATTTTCATAACTGTAGTTAACGTCTCTATAATTCATAAAAAAAGTAGCCATTCCTAATTTAGATGAGCTGTAAGATGTATTAAAATTTACAAGAAAACTATCAAAAGATACTTTATCGTTGATTTGATTAAAACCTGTAGATTCACCAAAATATTCATTTGGTGTTGATTGTTTAAATTGATAATACTTGTTTTCTAAAGTAATAATATTTCCAACAGACCATTTTCGTGTATTTAGAGAATCTGATGAATTTTTGATAAGATATTTCTGATTGAAGTAAAATCTCTTACCTTGCAATGTGTTATCTGCATTTTCAAATTGTGGGTCAAATACAGATCTATCAATAAATTCAGTATTTCCAGATTCAAAGTTTAGTATATCATCTTCTCTAATACCTCCATTTTCTTCAGAGAAAAGATTTTGATTAACATAATGTGTTTTTAAAAAATACTTACTATTTCTAGAATTATAATTTGTAGAAAATCTAAAATTAGATGAGCTTGATAAAAAATGCTGATAATTTCCTAATGACCTTAATCCTTTTCTTGCGATTGTGAAATTAAATCTTGGTGATGTATTCACTGAAAATAGCGCATCCAAAAGTTGACCTTGAACAAAAGCTGATCTATACATTAGCTCTGTAAATGGAGTCGCAACATGGTAATAGTCAATATCATTTGTTTTGAGGTAATTATAGTGCTTAGCATTTGAACCAATCTGAGGAAACAATTCATTACTTTGAACAAGACTCAATGTATTATATGTGTGTCCAGTATTAGAAAATTCAATTAACTCAAAGTTATCTGCTCTTAAATAGTTTAATTTATAATACTTATCAATTGTCAGACTAGTATCAACTTTTAGTGAATCATTTCTTTGATTTATAATGGTGTAATCTTCAATTTTAGCCTCTAAATTCTTTACGATTTTTGTACTTTTTTGAATTGTAAAAGAATCCATCAAAGAATCTGACAATTGAGTTATATCAAAGTTTTGTTTCAGCTCTCTCAAACTCATATTTGGCTTATCAATATTTTGAGAAAATAAATTAATCGATAATGAAAAAACAAATACAATGGATAGAGAAATTTTCATATTCTAATTAAATTTATTTCACAAAAATAAATACATTTATATAAACTACATTATTTGAGTCTATAATTATATGTTAAAGTTAAAATTCTCAGATCATAAAATAGAATGCGGGACTGATGAAGCTGGTCGTGGATGCTTAGCAGGACCTGTAACAGCGGCCACTGTTATACTTAAAAAAAATTTTTTAAATAATGATATAAATGATTCAAAAAAAATTTCTAAGAAAAACAGATATAAACTTAAAGAAATAATTGAACTTGAAGCATTAGAATTTTCTTTCGCTCATATATTTCCAAAAAAAATTGATGAAATCAATATTTTAAATGCTTCAATTCTCGCAATGCAAAAATCGATTGGTAAATTAGCGACAAAAATTGATTTCATTATTGTTGACGGAAATAAGTTTAAAAGTTACAAAAACATACCTCATCAAACCATAATAAAGGGAGATGAAAAATTCTTAAGTATTGCTTCTGCTTCCATCATTGCTAAAACTGAGAGAGACAATTATATGAAAAAAATTCATAATGAATATCCTCAATATGGATGGGATAAAAACAAAGGTTATCCAACAAAATTTCATAAAGAAGCGATTTTAAAATACGGAATAACAAAATATCACAGAAAATCTTTCAAACTATTTGATGAACAATTCAAACTAAAATTATAATTTTAAAAAAAATAAAAATTAATGAAAAAGTATTTCTATGTATTCTTGTTTTTGTGGGGGTGTAATTTAATTCATGATAGACCAAAAAATATTGAAGAATTCATCCCAGAAAACTCTTCAATAATTATAAAGATTCATAATTTAGGGAAATTTAAAAGTGATATCAAAAACAATGAAGTATTAAATGAAATTGGAAATTTAAAATACAACACAGAAAAACAACTAAAATTAATCAATAGCTTAAATGATGAAACTGAATTATTGATATGTCTCTCTAAAAATATAAATGAAGATATTTTTACGATAATCACAAAAGACAGTATTAAAAAATATGATGTATTTCATAAAAGAATTGATAACGTAAATATTTATTCGAACTCTTCAAAAAACATAAATGATATACAAACAAATATCAATTACGAGTTTAAGAAATATGAAAAAACATTTAATAGAGACAATTCCTTCTCGATAATACTAGATAAAGAAATAACCAAAGAGTTTTTAAACTCTACTTTTAAAACAAATTACAAAACTCAAGAAAACTGCTTAAGTTTTGGAGTTAACATATTTAACGATAAGATTTTGTTAAATGGATTAAGTTTCTTGGATGATTCATTAAAAATATCAAATAATGTTTTTAAAGAATATAGTGGCAATAGTAGTGAGATGAAGAATTATGAAATTATTCCAAAAAACACTACAAGTTTAAAATCATACAATTTTAAAAATCAAAACAATTATTTAAAAAAAAAATCAACAGATAGTACAAATGAAAATAGATTTTCAATAATTTTAAATAATAATTCAATTGAAATAACAGAACTCAAAATAGGCAAAGAAGAAGTTTTTATTTTTAGACTTGATGAAATTAAATTATTTAAGGATTACTTAATCGAAAAGAACTCTTTGAGTACAAAACATAGAGGTTTTGAAATATATAATAACACAGATCTAGATATAAATCCTTTTATTTCATTTGCAAACTTCAATAACAAAGAAAAAATACTCATATACAAAGATTATTTAGTTTTTTCAAATAATGAACAAATCTTAAAACAATTTGTTAATGATAACCTAAACAAAAATACTCTAAAAAGTAACTCAAGCTTTATCAGACTTTTTTCATCAATAAGTAATTTTAATACCTTAAATAATAACTACTTTTCAGGGTCTAATTATAATTTTTTCAAAGAACTTAATTTATTAAACTCTAAAAATGATTTTACTGAAAATAGTTTTCAATTAGTACAAGATAATGGTATCATTCACTTTAATGCAATAATTAGTAAAGGAACTAAAGAAGATGAGAATCTAAAGATTTCCAAACTTTTTGATGTTGAAATTGATGAAGAGATCACAATGAATCCTCATTTTGTAAAAAATCATGTCACAAAGAAATTAGACATTGTTGTGCAGGATGCAAAAAACAACTTATATCTAATTTCGAAAGATGGAAAAGTTATTTGGAAGAAGAAAATCGACCAACCAATTTTAGGTAAAATTTCTCAAATTGATATTTATAAAAACGGAAGACTTCAACTTATTTTTAACACGAAAAACAAAATTTATTTATTAGATAGAAACGGAAATAATGTAAAGCAATTTCCAAAAACATTCAACGATCCAATTACTCAACCATTAGCAGTATTTGATTATGACAATAATAAGAACTACAGACTACTAGTTACTCAAGGGAGAGAATTACTTATGTATGATAAGAATGGTAAAAAGGTCAGCGGATTTAAATATAAAAAGTCTAGCAATAACATCTCTTCAAAACCTAAACATTTTAGAATTTTAAATAAAGATTTCATTGTATTTAAAATTGAAAATAAGATTAAAATTCTAAATCGAAAAGGAAGAGAAAGGATAAATGTTAGTGATGATATTAATTTCTCAAATCAAAATATTTTTGAGTATAATAATGAATTAATTTCTACAACTACGGATCAAAAACTAGTTCAAATAGATATTAATGGTGAAGTAAATTTAAGTAATTTAAAAAACTTATCACTAAATTCTGACGGGTCAAATCTTGTTGTTTTAAATGACAATTCGATTAAATTAAGTTCTGATATTGTTAATATTCCATTTGGTAATTATGATAGTCCACAACTATTAAAGATCAATAGAAATTTATTAATAACAATTTATGACAACCAAAACAACAAATCTTATTTGTTTAATAAAAACCTCATTTTAGATACTTCTTTTCCAATTTACTCATTAATTCCGATGGAAATAGGTGATATGAATAGTGACAAGAAAGTTGAAATAATTATTTCAAATAAAAATAAGTTTATTAGCTGTTATACTATCAATTAATCTTTGCCTCAAACAACTTTGAAAAATTATTTTTTATTTTTTTCTTTAATTCTATAGCATCAATAAACTCTATTCCCAGTTCTTTATTTAAAGATGTAACTGAGTTATTTGTTATACCACAAGGGACAATACAATCAAAATAACTAAGATCAACATTTACGTTTAATGCAAATCCATGCATTGTAACCCATCTACTTGCTCTCACCCCCATTGCACATATTTTTCTCGCAAATGGAGTGTTAACCCCTAACCAGACACCAGTTTTACCAGGGTTTCTAGACGCTTTTAAATCATAATCATCAAGAGTAAGTATAATAACCTCTTCTAAAAATCTTAAATATTTATGAATATCCGTAAAAAAATTATCTAAATCTAATATTGGATAGCCCACAATTTGCCCAGGTCCATGATATGTAATATCTCCACCCCTATTAATTTTGTAAAATTTAGCATCTTTTTTGATAAGCTCAGTTTCACTAACCAATAAATTACTCATATCTCCACTCTTTCCAAGAGTATAAACATGTGGATGCTCAACAAATAATAAATAATTAGAAGTTGGTTTGTTTAATGAATCTCTTCTGTTTTTAATTTTTACATCGACAACATTTTTAAATAACTCCTCTTGAAAATCCCAGCACTCTTTATAGTCAACTACACCCAAATCTTTTATTATGACAGATTTATTTTTAATTTTCATTATTTGGATTATTTAAGATTATAAGCGCGGCGATAACACCAGGTATCCAGCCCAATAATGTCAAAATAAACACTATTACAAATGAACCACATCCTTTGTCAAAAACAGATAATGGCGGAAACAATATTGCTAAAAGGACTCTAATTAAACTCATTATTTAATCAAAGATAAATAATAGTATTTGATTAGATTTATTTGAGTTTTCATTTTTTATTATTGATATCCTTATTAATAAGAATTATATTTGTTTTATTAAATATATTTTCGATGAGTGAACTTTCAGAACAAGAATTAATAAGAAGAGAAAAGTTAAAAAAATTAGTCTCGCTAGGAATAAACCCTTACCCTGCAAATTTATTTCCTGTAAGCAATACTTCAAAAGACGTTAAAGAAAACTTTAAAGAAAATAAGAATGTTATTATTGCAGGTAGATTAATGTCCAGAAGGATTCAGGGTAAAGCTAGCTTTGCTGAACTTCAGGACAAAGACGGTAAAATACAAGTTTATTTTAACAGAGATGAGATTTGTTCAGGTGAAGATAAAACTCTATATAACGAAGTATACAAAAAACTTTTAGATATTGGTGATATAATTGGAATAGAAGGAAGTTTATTTGAAACTCAAGTAGGAGAAAAAACAGTATTAGTAAATAATTTTACTCTACTAAGCAAGTCTTTAAGACCATTACCTTTACCTAAAAAAGACAGTGAAGGCAATGTTTACGACGAATTTAATGACCCAGAGTTAAGATACAGGCAGAGATATGTAGATTTAATTGTAAACCCAAAAGTTAAAGAAACATTTTTAAAAAGAACTAAAATAAACAATACAATAAGAACTTTTCTTAATGAAAAGAGCTATTTAGAAGTTGAAACTCCAATCTTACAGTCGATTCCAGGAGGAGCTGCAGCAAGACCTTTTTTAACTCATCATAATGCATTAAATATTCCATTATATTTAAGAATATCAAATGAACTTTATTTGAAAAGGTTAATAGTAGCCGGTTTTGATGGTGTTTATGAATTTGCGAAGGACTTTAGAAATGAAGGAATGGATAGAACACATAATCCTGAATTTACAATTATGGAATTATATGTGGCGTATAAGGACTATTTCTGGATGATGGAAACAACAGAAAGTTTACTCGAAAAAGTAGCAATAGAAACAAATGGCAAATCAAAACTTAAAGTAGGTAATAATGAAATAGAGTTTAAAGCTCCTTACCCTAGAATACCAATATTAAAGGCAATAGAAATTCACACTGGTATTGATGTTTCTAATATGGACGAAATAGAATTAAGAGATACTGCAAAAGCTATGGGTATTGAAGTCAACGAGACTATGGGTGTTGGTAAATTAATTGATGAAATTTTTGGAGAAAAGTGTGAGAAAGAATTTATTCAACCAACTTTTATCACAGATTACCCAAAAGAAATGAGTCCTCTAACAAAAAAACACAGAACAAATCCAAAATTAACTGAGAGATTTGAGTTAATTATCAATGGTAAAGAAATAGCTAATGCTTACAGTGAATTAAATGATCCTTTAGACCAGAGGGAAAGATTTGAAGATCAACTAGAGTTGTCTAAAAAAGGAGATGATGAAGCTACTGAATTTATAGATAATGATTTTTTGCGAGCACTTGAGTATGGAATGCCTCCCACATCTGGAATAGGTATTGGAATAGATAGGCTAGTTATGCTAATGACTAATAATAGTTCAATTCAGGAGGTATTATTTTTCCCTCAAATGAGGCCAGAAAAAAAACCTTTAGATTTAAACGATAACGAAAAAATTATTTTCAAAATATTAAAAGAAAATCAAAAAATTGAACTTTCTGAATTAAAATCTAAATCGAATTTGAGTAATAAAGCATGGGACAAGGGAATAAAAGGACTGACAAAAAACAACCTTGCAAAGGTGTCAAAAAGTGATACTGGATTATTTGTTGAAATTAAATAATATCTATTTTATTTTGTGCTGAATAGTTTTAAATTTAGCTAAATCCTCTTCCGAAAGAAGCTTCAAAAAAGTTGTATTAAACTCTCCATCAAGTATATCTTTTTGTGGAAAAGCTCCTTTTTTTGATATGTAAGTTGCTTTTTTGTTAGTAGAGTATATTAATCTAGATACAATATTGATTTTAGAATCATCAAACCCAATTTCTTCAAAAAGTTCATAATTCAATCTCTTAACATCATCAATTGAACTGTATTGAGTCTGAGAATTGATATTTAAACTTATGAAAGAGAAAATTAAAAAAGTATAAAATGTTTTTTTCATGATATGATGATTTTTTTTTAAAAATAAAGAAAATATTCTAATTACAAGAGCTTAGATGATATCTTTTCTACAACAGCAATTGTTTTATCTAAATCATTAAATGTTAAAGCATCACTTAAAAACCAAGATTCGTAGGAACTAGGCGCTATATAAATACCGTTTTTTAACAATTCATGAAAAAATATTGAAAAAAATCTGTTATCAGCTTTTTTAGCTGAATCAAAATCTATTACATTATTTTCTGTAAAATGAATTGAAAACATTGAACCTACTCTATTAGTTGAGAATTTAACCCCTTTTCTTTTTAATATTTTAGAAATTCCAGTGTCTAAATAATTTGTTTTTTTGTCTAACCTTTGATATAATTCAGGATCATTATCTATAGCATTTAACATTGAGAATCCTGCTGCCATAGCTAATGGATTTCCGCTTAATGTACCAGCTTGATAAACAGGTCCGTTTGGAGATAAATAAGACATAATCTTGTTTGTAGAAGCAAAAGCTCCGACAGGGAGCCCTCCTCCAATTATCTTCCCAAAACATACAATATCTGCTGAAATTCCATAAAGTTCTTGTGCACCACCTTTTGCAACTCTAAAGCCGGTCATAACTTCATCAAATATTAACAATATATTATGTTCATCACATAATTCTCTTAATCCTTTTAAAAAACCATCAACAGGTGGAATACACCCCATATTTCCAGCTATTGGCTCAAGAATAATAGCTGAAATTTCATTTTTATTTGATAAAATAATATTTTCGACACTTTTAAGATTATTATACTGAGCAATTAAGGTGTCTTTTGCAGTTCCTGTGGTGACTCCAGGACTGTTTGGCTCTCCATAAGTAACGCTGCCACTTCCAGCTTGAATTAAAAATGAATCGCTGTGACCATGGTAACATCCTGAAAACTTGATTATTTTTTCTTTTTTAGTAAATCCTCTTGCCAACCGAATTGCACTCATACAAGCTTCTGTTCCGGAGTTTACAAATCTAATTTGATCAATATTTGGCACCATTTTGACTACTAGCCTAGCAATACTATTTTCAATTTCAGTTGGAGCCCCAAATGAAGTACCTTTTTGTGCTTTTTTAATTATTGCATCTACGACCTTAGGATAAGAATGGCCTAATATCATAGGTCCCCATGAGTTTATGTATTCAATATACTTATTATCATCTTCATCTATTAAGTAAGCACCCTTTGCTTCCTTAATAAATATTGGAGTTCCACCTACAGCTTTAAAAGCTCTAACAGGTGAATTAACACCTCCAGGAATGTGTTTTAGGGCTTCTTTAAATAATGCACTACTTCTTTGATATATCATTTATCTATTATTAATAATTGACCAATAATTAATGTTCTATCTTTTAGTTTGTTGATTTTTAATAGTTCTTTAATAGAAATATTATATTTTTTTGAAATTGAATATAATGTATCACCTTTTATTACTTCATGTTTTAAAGTATTATCTCTTAGACTTCTATTTTTACGATTTTTTTTATTTAATACTATTTCATCAAAAATAAATAGCTTATAGTTTTCTATCAAATTAATTAATTTATTTGGATAGTTTTTATCAGTAGCATAACCTGCTTTTTTTAAACCCTTAGCCCAATTTTTATAATCACTTATTGAAAGATCAAAAAGGCCAGAATATCTTGATCTCGAAGTTAAAAAAATAGAATGATCTCTGTAGGAGTATTCTGGGGCACTGTATTTTCTGAAGCACTCTTGTGCTTCATCGTCGTCGTGAAATATTTTCGGTCCTTTCCAATCATGACATTTAATCCCAAAATGGTTATTTGCCTCAACTGATAATCTTCCTTTTCCAGATCCAGACTCTAAAATTCCTTGAGCTAAAGTAATACTTGCTGGTATTTTATATGTTCTCATTTCATCCATCGCAACTCCACTAAAATAATCAATGTAATCATTAACATTATTTATAATAGGTAAAGAATTGTTATTTACATTTGTAGACTTACTATTAACTTTTTTGTCAACTCTTTGAATATTATCATTTTCTGCTGGGGAATTAATAATAACTTTTTTTGTCCCACAACTAAAAATAAATAAAACTATAAGTATTCTGAATTTTATCATTAGTAATTAATAGTAGTTAAATTTTTATCTTTTAAATATTTATTCATAGGTAATATTCCTTGATGTCCACCTGTGTGAATCATTAATATTTTAGAATTAGGTTTGAAAAAGTTATTGGTTATTAAATTTAAAACACCATATACCAGTTTTGATGTATAAATCGGATCTAATAAGATATCATATTTATGTTTAAAGTTGTTTATAAATTCAATTAACTTGTTGTTAACTTTTCCATAACCACCAAAAGAAAAATCATCAATGATCATCCAATTATTATTAGTTACAAATTTAGTAATATCATTTAATAAATACTTTTTATTTATAGATGAAAATCCTATAATTTGTTGATTCTCATAAGAGCTGTTTATTAAACCACTAATTGTACCACCAGTACCTACAGAACAACATACATAATCAAACTTTTTATCCTTGTGATTTAAAATCTCTTCACAACCTAAAACTCCTAATAAGTTTGTTCCGCCCTCAGGAATAAAATAATAATCTTTAAATTTATTTTTTAATCTGTTTAAATAATTTTCATTTGTTTTTAGTTTATAATCTGAACGAGACAAGAAATTAAAGTTCATACCAAAATTATGTGAGTATTTGAGAGTTGGATTTTCTAAAAAATTATTTACTAATTCATCACCTCGTATAAAGCCAAGTGATTTGAAGCCGTGTTTTTTTGCAGCGTATGCAACTGCTGGAATATGGTTAGAATATGCTCCACCAAAAGTCAGTAGCCCTTTGTAGCCTAATTCTTTTGCTTTGATTAGATTAAATTTTAATTTTCTGTACTTATTTCCTGAAATTATACTATGAATTTTGTCCTCTCTTTTAAAAAATAATTGCAATCCATTATTATTAACAAAATGAACCTTTTCATTAACACTATTTTTTAAAATCACGTTCATATAATCAAAGATAATTGAAATTGCTTTATATTTGTGTAGAACAATTATTTTCTATCAATTATGGAGAAAAACTACTACATAACAAAAGAAGGATATAAATGTTTTACCGAAAAATATCATTTGAAAAGAGGATATTGCTGTCAAAGTAATTGTAAACACTGCCCCTACGATTATGATCCAAAAACTAATTAATTTATGACATTCAAAGATCAAATTAAAGAAGGTATTCCTAATTATTTACCTAAAAAAATAAATTTAGATCCAACAATTAATCATGCCCCTAAACGAGAAGAAGTATTATCTGCTAATGAAAAAAAGTTAGCCATCATTAATGCACTAAGATATTTCGATAAAATTCATCACGAAACTTTGTATAAAGAATTTAAAGATGAATTAGATCAATATGGCAGAATCTATATGTACAGATTCAGACCCTCTTATGAGATGTATGCCAGACCACTAGAGCAATATCCATTTAAAACTAAACAAGCTGGTGCTATTATGTTAATGATTCAAAATAATCTTAACAAAGAAGTAGCTCAACATCCCCACGAGTTAATTACTTATGGTGGTAATGGTTCTGTATTTCAAAATTGGGCTCAATACAGATTATGCATGAAATACCTGTCTGAAATGAGCAATAATCAAACTTTAGTTATTAATTCTGGACATCCACTTGGACTTTTCCCATCAAATGTACTTGCTCCTAGAGTTGTGGTTTCTAACGGAATGATGATTCCTAATTATTCTTCAAAAGAAAATTTTGAAAAATTTAATGCATTAGGTGTAACTCAATATGGTCAGATGACAGCAGGTAGCTATATGTATATCGGGCCACAAGGAATTGTTCATGGGACAACTATTACAGTTTTAAATGCTTTTAGAAAAATTAATAAAAATCCTTTGGGAAGGTTATTTGTTACTTCTGGATTAGGAGGAATGAGTGGAGCTCAGCCTAAAGCTGGAAATATTGCTAAGTGTATTACTGTTTGTGCCGAAGTAAATCTAAAAGTTGTTGAAATAAGACATTCGCAAGGGTGGGTTGATGAAGTATTTAGCGACATTGATAAACTGATAAAAAGGGTAAAAGTTGCCAAAAAAAACAAAGAAGTTGTTTCTCTGGCTTATCATGGAAATATAATAACTATATGGAAAGAGTTTTACAAGAGTAATGTTTTTATAGATATAGGTAGTGATCAAACTTCTTTACATAATCCATGGTCGGGTGGGTATTACCCTGAGGGTATAGATTTTGAAAATGCAAATGAAATGATTTCAAATGACCCAAGTTTATTTAAGTTGAAAGTTAAAGAAAGTCTTCTTTTGCATGCAGAATTTATAAATAAGCATTGTGAAAAAGGAACGTATTTTTTTGATTATGGTAATGCATTTTTACTAGAAACTTCTAAAGCTGGTGGAGATGTTTTTTCAGATGACGGAGTCAATTTTAAATTTCCTAGCTATGTACAAGACATTATGGGGCCAATGTGCTTTGATTATGGATTTGGTCCATTCAGATGGGTATGTGCATCTAACAAACAAGATGATTTAGATATAACCGATGAAATAGCATGTGAAGTGCTTGAGAAATTAATGATTAATTCTCCGAAAGAAATTAAAGTTCAAATGCAAGACAATATTGACTGGATAAAAGCTGCAAAAAGCAATTCACTTGTTGTTGGATCTAAGGCTAGAATTTTATATGCTGATTCTTTGGGGAGAGTTGAAATTGCAAAAGCATTTAACAAAGCAGTAGCAGAGAAAAAAATTGGTACTATTATACTTGGGAGAGATCATCACGATGTGTCAGGAACAGACTCTCCGTACAGAGAAACTTCAAATATATATGACGGCTCAAAATTTACAGCTGATATGGCTATCCAAAATGTGATTGGAGATAGTTTTAGAGGTGCAACATGGGTGAGTATTCACAACGGTGGTGGCGTTGGTTGGGGAGAAGTTATTAATGGTGGTTTTGGCATGGTAATTGAAGGTAGTAAAGAGTGCGATAAAAAAATTGAATCAATGTTACACTGGGATGTTAACAATGGAGTTGCCAGAAGAAGTTGGGCTAGAAATAAAGGCGCAATTTTTGCAATTAAACAAGCTATGAAGCTTAATCCAGATTTAAAAGTAACTTTACCTAACGAAGTTGACATTAAACATTTAAATTAAAAATAATATGAAAAATTTCAAAAAATTACTAATCTTATTAATTTCCTTAACATCTTTATCATGCTCTTCAGTTAGAGTAACTACAGATTATAATAGTGAAATAGACTTTTCTTCATACAAGACTTATGCGTTTTCAAAAAAAGGAATTGATAAGGCTCAAATTAACGAACTTGATAAAAAAAGGATTTTAAAAGCATTAGAAATTGAACTATCATCAATAGGTCTAAGAAAAAACTCTATTGATCCAGATGTAGTAGTTAGTATTTTTACGGGAGTAAACGAACAAATAAATATTAATAACTCTTACAATTATCTGGGTTATAGTTATGGTCCTTGGTATAATTTTAATTACAATACATCTACCACCCAGGGGATACTTTATGTTGACATTGTAGATTATAAGAAAAATGAATTAGTTTGGCAAGGAATAGGTAAAGGCTATATTTCAGAAAAAACATCTAAGAAAGAAGAGCAAATTAAATCATTTGTTAATAAAATCTTATTACAATACCCTGTTAAATAAGTTAGTTTTTTACATCTAATCTATCTCTTAACTTATTTCCTAAAAGCATAAAGGCCATCACCAATGACATTATGCAAATACCAGGAATCAATGCTAGCATAGGCTTACCTAATATTATGTAATTATAATGATCTTTAATTATTGACCCCCAACTAGCCATTGGTGGTTGAGCTCCCAAACCTAAAAAACTAAGTCCACTTTCTATTAATATTGATGCAGCAAAATTTGCTGCAGAAATAATTATGAGTGGAGATACTATATTAGGCAAAATATGATTTATCAAAATTCTTAAATCACTAAATCCTAATACTCTAGCTGCAGTAATAAACTGTCTTTCTTTAATTATCATTACTTGACCTCTTACTACTCTGGCAACATCAACCCACATGGTAAGTCCTACAGCAATGAACACTTGCCATAAACCCTTACCTAATGCTAGGGTGATCGCAATTACTAATAACAATGTAGGAATAGACCATGTAACATTTATTACCCACATTATTAATCTATCAATATTTCCTGAATAATAACCTGATAAACTTCCTAAAAGCACACCAATAATTAAAGAAATTAACACTGAAATAAACCCAATAAAAAAAGATATTCTAGCACCGATAACTAATCTACTAAGAACATCTCTACCAAACTTGTCAGTTCCAAGTAAAAAAACTCTATTAATTAAATTATTACTAAGGAATTTATCAATGTTTTCTATATCAATACTATTATTAAATTCGTTAGAAAAATCACCATACTCATTATAATAAAAGATATTTTTATTATAGTCATAATTTTGCAAGGCAATTTCAGTGGGTGAGTTTTTATTACCAAAAAATAATTTTTCAAATAGAGATTGGTTATAATTGATATTATTTTCAATTAGTAATAAATTTACTTTGAATCCTGGTGATTTGGAGTGGATAGACAAATGCATTTGATTTGCATTAGTTGATTTATCAGGTATAAAAAAATAAGCAAAAATTGATAAAAAAGCTATTAGTAAAATGTACGCTATACTTATATTTTTAATCAATAAATTAAAATTTATTTGCTTTGAGCATTAGTTGTTGTAACTTATTTTAAGATCATTTAAGACATTTAAAGCTTCTTCAATGTATAAATCTTTTGCTAAATTTTTGTGCCATCTGTTACGCTTAAGTTCTAAGGTAGAATCTTTTTCAAATAAACTCATTTCATAGGGAAGAGATTTGAACTCAAGGTTAGTTTTAAATTCTTTTAATTTATCAAAACTTTTAGACGTTAATTCATCCTCTTTAATTTTATCAACATAAGTAAAGTAATTAAGTGTAAATTCTTCGTTATCTCTGACAGATTTTATCCACTTAGCATTATCATCTATTAATTTTAAATACTCGTTAGATTTAATCCTCAATTTACTTTTTTCAATAGCACTAGAATAATCAAAATTACTAGACCAAGGAGTATATTCAACAGCGGTTATTTTATCCCACTCAAGAGGATTGTCTTGTTCTTTTTCACCGAAATCTATATAACTGTACCTGTTAGGTATTACTACATCACTTTTCACACCCTCAAGTTGAACAGAACCTCCATTAATTCTATAATATTTTTGAATTGTGAATTTAAAAGCTCCCATATCTCCGTTAGTATTTGCTTTAATCATTCTATTTAAATCTAATACATTTTGAACTGTTCCTTTTCCGTAAGTCTGAGTACTTCCGATAATAATAGCTCTTTTGTAATCTTGCATTGCAGCGGCTAAAATCTCTGAAGATGAAGCAGAAAGTTCATTTACAAGAATAACTAATGGGCCATCCCATACAATTGATCTATCTCTATCTTTTAAAATTTCTTTCTTTTTCTCAAAAGATTGAACTTGAACTATAGGGCCATCTTCAATAAATAATCCAGCCATATCCACAGCAGGCTTAAGACCTCCACCTCCATTATTTCTAAGATCTAAAATTAAACCTTCCATGCCCTCTTCTTTAAGTCTAATAATTTCTTTTTTTATGTCACTAGCAGCATTTCTTTCAGAATAATCCTCAAAGTCAAAATAGAATTTTGGTAAGTTAATTAGCCCATATTTTGAATTTGACCTCTCAACAATAGAGGATTTAGCATAAGTTTCTTCTAATTGAACAATATCTCTAGGTATCTTTAGCTCTGTTATTTGTCCATCAACTTTTTTTATGGTCAATATAACACTACTCTCAATTGGTCCTTTAATTAACTTAACAGCATCTTTAATTCTCATTCCTACTATACTAACCGGATTTTCTTCGTCAGTTTGTCGAACCTTTAATAAAACATCACCAACTTCTAATTTATTTTGTCTCCATGCTGGTCCCCCGGAAATTAGTTCTACAACTGAAATTTTATCCATTTTTTGTTGAAGTCTTGCGCCTATTCCTGCATAGTTTCCAGACATATCTACATCAAAATCATCCTTATCATCTGGATTAAAATAGGACGTGTGTGGGTCAAATTGATAAACTAATGAGTTCACATAAATACTAAACCATTCTTGTCTTGAACGATCAGAATAATATTGATATACATCATCACAAAATTCGAGTGAAGATTTTCTGGATTTTTCTTTAAACGGTTTAATTGTTGAATCAAAATCTTTATTGTTTTTTAACAAAGCTTTTATGGAATCATTTTCAGAAAGTAAATCATTTAAATTATTTAAAGTGTAGTATTTGAACGTTTTCCTCCATCGATCTTTCATTTCAAATGCATTTTCAACAAAATCTATAGAATCATTAACAACTAAAATTTCATCAATTTTATAGTTAAATGGAGTGTTAAATATGTCTGTATAAATTTCTTTAGAATCATTAATTCTTTTAATTAGTGTTTCATAGGTTAGGTTGAAAAAAGTTAAATCAGCATTTTTAAATTGATCATCTATTAAATATTCAAATTCTTTAAACTTTTCAATATCAGACTTGTATAAATATCTTTTGTATGGATCTATCATATCAATGTATGAGTGAAAGGCTTTAGATGAAAAATCATCGTCCAATTCTTTTTCTACATAATGACCTTCATCCAATATATAAGATACCAACTGTAATAATAATTGATCTTTATCAGATTCTTTAGAGGAATTAGAAGTAAAACTACAAGATGCTAAGGCAAAAATTGTAGTAAGTAATATTATAATATATTTATTTGTCATAGCCGAATTTAAACTTATTACAAATTAAACAAAAAAAGCCCCTTAAAATAATTACTTTTTACTAAATTTTTGTTAAAGAATATATTTGATAAATTTCTTGAGAAAATAACTACTTTTGTTATTAATATAAATAAAATGAAAAAGAAACCTTTAATATTAATAACTAATGATGATGGTATAACTGCACCAGGTTTAAGGTCATTGATAAAAGTGATGAATAAAATTGGCGAAGTTATAGTTGTAGCACCTGATAGTCCACAAAGTGCTATGGGACATGCTATTACCATAAACAATACTCTATTTTGCAAAAAAGAAAAGATTGATGATGGCCCTCAAACAGAATATAGTACATCTGGAACTCCTGCAGATTGTGTGAAACTTGCTGTAAATGAAATTTTGGGAAGAAAGCCTGATATTTGTGTTTCAGGGATTAATCATGGTTCAAATGCATCTATCAATGTAATATATTCTGGAACAATGAGTGCGGCTATAGAAGCGGGTATCGAAGGCATTCCAGCTGTAGGTTTTTCACTATTAGATTATAACTGGAATGCTGATTTTAGTCAAATTGATAGTTATATCAAAACAATTGTAGAAAATGTACTTAATAATGGTCTAAGAAAAGGAGTTGTTTTAAATGTTAATTTTCCAAAGATTTCAAAAGAAAAAATTAATGGTATAAAAATATGCAGACAAGCAAAATCAAATTGGAATGAGAAGTTTGACAAAAGAGTTAGTCCTCTTGGTAAAAACTACTATTGGTTAACTGGTAATTTTGTAAACCTTGATGATGGTCAAGATACAGATCATTGGGCTTTAGAAAATGACTATATATCAGTTGTACCTATTCAATTTGACTTGACCGCTCATAATTATTTAAAAAATCTAAAATCATGGAATTTTGAATAATAAAAAAGAAGTTGTAAAAGGAGTAATGTTTGCTCTTTTATCTAGTTTGTCAGGATTGATTCTAGCAATCTTGTTTTTATCTGAAAATGATTCTATTATTGAGAGTTTAAAAAATTCATATTATGAAAAATTTTTAGGCAAATTAATCAGTCTTGGTGCAATATTAAATGTTTTAGTATTCTTTGTTTTTATAAAAAAAAATCAAGACCAAAGAGCGAAAGGTGTTCTACTTTTTACAATTTTTTTAGCAATATTTACAATAATCTTAAACTAAATTTAAATTGAAATACTATATAATTGCAGGTGAAGCTTCAGGTGATTTACATGGTTCGAATTTAATCAAGGAACTAAAAAATATCAATCCTTCATCAACTTTTAGATGTTGGGGTGGAGACTTGATGAAAAGCCAATGTAACAAACTGGTAATGCATTATGAAGATTTCTCTTACATGGGTTTTTTAGAAGTTATTGTTAACGCGAAAAAAATTTTAAGTTATATTTCTTTGTGTAAAAAAGATATTGAAGAATACAACCCAGATGTTATTATATATATTGATTATCCAGGGTTTAACATGAAAATTGCTGAATGGGCAAAAACAAAAAAATTAAAAAATCATTTTTATATATCTCCTAAGGTATGGGTATGGAAGGAGCATCGAGTTAAAAAGATTAAAAAGGTAGTTGATAAAATGTATGTAATTCTTCCTTTTGAAAAAGATTTTTATAAAAATAAACACAATTACAATGTTGACTTTGTTGGACACCCTTTATTAGATGCAATTGACGATAAAAAAGAATTTAGTAAACAAAAATTTATTTCTGAAAACAAACTTTCTTCAAAGCCAGTAATAGCTCTACTTCCAGGCAGTAGAAATCAAGAGATAATCAAACTATTACCTATTATGCTTGACGTGGTATCTAATTTTAATGATTATCAAATTGTAATTGCAGGAGCACCAAATAAAACTATAAATTATTATGAAAAAATAATATTATCTAATAAAGACTCTAGAAGTTCAATAAAAGTAATATGCAATCAAACATATGACATTTTAAGAATTTCTAGCGCTGCAATTGTTACATCTGGAACAGCAACATTAGAAACTGCGTTATTTAAAGTTCCACAAGTAGTTTGTTATAAAACTAGCATGATCTCTTACTTAATTGGAAGGCTTTTAATTCGTAATTTAAAATATATTTCATTAGTTAATATAATTCTAGACAAACACGTAGTTAAAGAATTAATTCAAAACAATTGTAATAAAGACAATCTAGTATTTGAACTCCAAAAAATATTAAATAAAGGAGAAAGGTCTTTAATGTTAAAAGAATATGAATTGCTTCACAAGAAATTAGGGGGTAAGGGCGCTAGTAAAAAAACAGCAGAATTAATTAGCAAGTATTCTAAAAATTAAAATTCAGCTACAAAAGATTTTTGAAAATTATCAAAATCTTCTTGACTTTTAATAGATTTATATTTTTGATCTTTAAATAGCTTAAGCCAAATTTCAATTTGAGCAGGGGTATTATAACCTCTGAGTTTATAAATAATATCTGAATTATCATCTATAAATACTACGGTTGGGTATGCATTTACACCTAAATATCTAGTAAGTTGATGATTGCCATTTCTTCTATTAGCCATTTCAGGCCTATAATTAGGATTAGTAAATTCTCTGTCATCAAATTTAATCACGGCATTTCCCTCCGCATTAAACTTAACAGCATAAAAGTTTTTATTAATAAAATCTGCAACTTGTTTATTTTGAAAAGTGTTTCTATCCAAAAGTTTACATGGTCCACACCAATTAGTATAAACATCAACGATAATATTTTTAGGGTTTGTTTGCTGCAATTTAAAAGCCTCTTCAAAACTTATCCAATTAATGGATTGACCATTAACATTGAATCCAAATAAAAATGATATAATAAATAAATATCTCATAAACTTATTTTATTCCATGCATTAATTTTTTAACAACTGGATACAATAATGCAGAAAGTAGTCCAAGGCTAAAAGCAATAGCCGTAAGAAGCCAGAAAAAATAACTCAACCCTTCATCCTTAGCAATACTTTCTGAAGCTTCACCAAAAACACCTGCAAGTTTCATGCCAATTGCGACTGCTAAATACCAAATACCAAACATCATGGCAATCATGCGACCGGGGACCAACTTGCTTACATAAGATAAAGCTACCGGTGAAATACATAACTCACCCATAGTATGGAAAAAATAAACTAGTACTAGCCAAATCATACTTACAGAGGCTGTTTTAGCTCCAGGTGAAATATCTGATGATGCAATTGCAACACAAGCCATTCCAAAACCTAACAATATCATACCCAAAGCATATTTAATGTTAGCATTAGGGTTATACTTACTCTCCCACCACTTAGAAAACAAAGGGGCAAACACTATAATAAATAAAGAGTTTAATACACCAAACCAAGATGCAGGGACTTCTGTTACTTCATCGTTAAATTGCTCTTTTAACATCCAAATTGCAATAATCCATATTATAACAAAACTTAGTGTTAAAAAGATATTTGATTTAGCAATCCTTGAAAAGGTTTGTTTAAATAACATCCAGAGAACCCACGTTATGATGCCTAATGGAATTATTGTCATTAAGGAATTAATTATTTTAAAAATAAAGGCAGAATTGCCCTCTAAAACACGCTGAGTATAATCTCGTGCAAATATTGTTAACGATCCGGGTGCTTGTTCAAAAAGAGCCCAAAAGAATATAGTAATGAAAGCAAAGAAAATTACTGCTAACATTCTATCTCTAGTAATTTTATCATATTTAGGAATTCTTATAACGAGTAACATTACAAAAATTACTAACGCGCTAATTATAGCAAAGTTAGATCCATCTATGCCTAAAACACTAAAATTAAAAAGATTGTACGCGCCCTCAGAAATTTTTGAGACAGGGTCATTTATAATCCATGAAAGACCTAATATACCAGCAATTACTATAAGTATCAATTGAAAATTAGTAAAAGGATTTAATTTTGGTTCGTCTTCATTAATTATTGAATTTTGAACATCATCAGTTACTGGTTTTGTTCCTATATCTCCAAATATTTCTTGAGCAAGCCAAAATTGTAATAAACCAAATAACATAAATATTCCAGCCAAACCAAAACCCCATCTCCAACCAACCTGCTCGCCTATATAACCACAAAGTAGAATCCCTAAAAATGCTCCAGCATTTACGCCCATATAAAATATAGTATAAGCACCATCCTTTTTTTCATCATTTCCTTTATACATACCAGATATAATTGAGGTAATATTTGGTTTAAAAAAACCACTTCCAAAAACCAATAAAGTTAATCCTAAGTATATAAAAAATGGGGTTTCAAATGCCATAGCTCCATGACCTAAAGTCATTAAAAAAGCACCAATTAAAACAGCATGTCTGTAACCAATAATTTTATCAGCCATATACCCACCTAGTAAAGTTGATATATATACAAGAGATGTATAGGTTCCAAATATTGCGTACGCATATTCTCTAGGCCAACCCCAGCCTCCATCCATTAATGCGGCAGTAAAAAACATAACTAACAGTGCGCGCATGCCATAATAAGAAAATCTCTCCCACATTTCTGTAAAAAACAAAACAAATAAAGCAGAAGGATGGCCTAAAACGGTAGATTGAAAAAAATGATCAGTTGAAGAAGTGTTGTTCATGTTATTCAATTTTAATTGTCGTCTTCAGCTCCATGAGTAAGTTTTTCAAGTTTAGTTCTAAATAATAAAACTAAACAACCGAAAACAACACAGAACGTTGCTATGCCAGTAAATATAGTAAACTCGCCCATACTTTGTGAAGCTTCGCCAAGCATACCAGCTAGTTTATTTCCAAAGCCTGTCATTGCAAAATAAACACCCATTGTTAGAGAAGCGTATTTTAAAGGGGCTAATTTTGTAATAAACGATAATGCAACTGGAGAGATACATAATTCACCAATAGTATGAAATAGATATGCTAAAACTAACCAATACATAGCTGAACTACCTTGAGATTCATATTGTGTAGCTGCTGCTGACATAAAAAAGAATCCAGTTCCCATTATTATAAGTCCAATAATCATTTTAAATAAAGAAGATGATAATTGATTTTTTAATTTACGTTTAGCCCAGTACCCTGCTACGGCTGTTCCTAAAAATATGATAAACATAGCATTTAATGATTGAAACCATGAAGCTGGAACTAACCAGCCCATAAATAATCTATCAGTCTTTTCAGATGCATAAATATTCATTAAACCACCTGCTTGTTCAAAAGCACCCCAGAAAACAATAACAAGAATAAAAGATAAAAACAAAACTACTAACCTATCTTTTTCAATAGAAGTTAATGGTTTTTTTAGCAGATCTTCTCCTTGGTCAGATTTGTTATTGCCTATAAAATCACCTACTTGACTTAAATATTTTTGACCAAATAGATATTGAATTAGACCAAGAGTCATTCCGATTCCTGCTAAACCAAACCCATAATGCCAGCCATAAGTTTCTCCAACATAACCAACAATTAAACTAGATAAAAAAGCTCCTACATTAATTCCTATGTAAAAAATTATAAAACCTTTATCTCTTCTAACATCACCTTGAGCATAGAGACCTCCAACCATGGACGAAATATTAGGCTTTAACATTCCAACTCCAGCAATAATAAGACCCAGGCCTGTATAAAAGGCCCACATTTCTTCTACAGCTAAAATTGAATGACCTAACACAAGTAATATACCACCATAAAGAACAGATTTTTTTTGACCCAATATGTTGTCAGCTATCCAACCTCCTGGAATGGATGCAACGTATACTAACATAGTATAAGTACCATAAAGAGATAATGCAGCTCCAGTTTCCCAATTTAATCCTGGATTAATAGTATCAGGTGTAGACTCAGCAACCAAGTATAAAACTAAAATTGCTCTCATTCCATAATAGGAAAACCTTTCCCACATTTCAGTAAAAAATAATACATACAGACCAGCTGGATGTCCAAATATTTGCTTTTGTGAGTTTAATGTATCTGTGCTACTCATTTTATGTTTTTTTTAAATTCGACTCAAAATAGCATATTTAATATAAATATCCATAAATAATTGAAAGTTTATTATTAGTTAATTAATTATGAATAGAATAGTATCTTTGAAATAAATTTTTTTCATGAAAATGCCTATTTCTGGTT
>CABXVR010000016.1 GCA_902515565.1 uncultured Bacteroidota bacterium
TTTTGCTTGTTTGAATGCTGGTGATAAAATTTTAGGTTTTGATCTTTCACATGGAGGACATTTAACACACGGTTCCTCTGTTAATTTTTCTGGAAAACTATATAATCCAGTTTTTTATGGAGTTGATAAAGATACAGGTGTTTTAAATTATGACAAAATACAAGAAATTGCTACCAAAGAAATGCCTAAACTAATTATTGCTGGTGCTTCTGCTTATTCAAGAGATATTGATTATGAGAGATTTAGATTAATTGCTGATAGTGTCGATGCAATATTACTAGGAGATATCTCTCATCCATCTGGTTTAATTGCAAAGGGTATTTTAAATGATCCCATTCCACACTGTCATATTGTAACAACCACAACTCATAAAACTTTGAGGGGACCTAGAGGAGGATTAATTCTAATGGGTGAAGATTTTGAAAATCCTTTTGGAATTAAATTTAAAAGTGGAAAATTAAAAAAAATGTCCTCCTTACTTGATTTAGCTATATTTCCTGGAAATCAAGGTGGTCCGCTAGAACATGTAATAGCTGCTAAAGCTATAGCGTTTAAAGAAGCTCTTCAAGATGATTTTATGCATTATATTTTAAAAGTTAAAAAAAATGCTCATGTAATGGCTGATGAGTTTATTAAAAGAGGATATAATATTATTTCAAATGGAACTGATAATCACATGATGTTAATTGATCTTAGAAATAAAAATATTGATGGTAAGACAGCTGAGTATGCTTTAGGTTTAGCAGATATTACAGTAAATAAAAATATGGTTCCTTTTGATGATAAATCTCCATTTATAACTTCAGGTATTAGAGTGGGTACTGCAGCTATTACTACAAGAGGACTTGTTGAAAATGATATGTTGAGAATTGTAAATTTTATAGATCAGGCTATAATGAATTATGATAACGAAACTAAATTAAAGGATATTTGTAATGAAGTAAATTCTATGATGAGTAAATTCCCTCTATTTTCTGTTTAAATTAATCTTCTATTATGACGTGTTGGTAGGCGCCTAAATCAGGCGAATTCTCCCTATTTATATTAAGTAAATCTAATGGGTAAATTGCTGCTAATTGTTGATCTCCCAGATTAATGACTTCAGAGTTCTGTAAAATAAATAATTCATTATTATATTCATTTTTAAAATCTGTATTTAAGTTCAGATAAATATTTTCATATTTTTCTAAATTTAAAAAGTCATAATTGTTTTGTCCTGTAAATATCTCATTGTAGTCATTAAACTTAATCATACAATTTTTAAATTTAAAATTCAGATTTGAATCATCAAATTGTTCTATTAAAAATTCAATGTTTTCATTACCACTAATAATACTATTGGTAATATTAAAATTTAGGTTTGAGTTATTTAGTACATTTCCATTACTATCAATCCAATAATTATTTATTAATAAACTTGGAAATTGTCTAAAACTATTATTCCAAAAATTTGTTATTGTACAATGATTTAATTCATATTGTCCTCCGTAAGTAGCTGCAAATGAAGATTGTCCACTTTTATTAATAACTAAATTACTAGCTGTAATAGATGATGATTTTGCTAAAATTCCAAAATTACTTGAATTATATATTTTAGAATTATTTATGGTTAGCTGATAGGTGTTTGTACTTAATTGATCTTCTACATAAATACCTATAGTTGCATTCTTAATTGTAGAGTAATTTATAATATTATTGGTGCTTCCACTAAGTAGCCAAATAGTACCCCATTGACCAGGTGTGTTTGCAAAGCTATTTTCAAGTCTATCTCCTTCAAAAATAACTTCATTTTCTAATACTTCTTGATCTTGACTAAATTCACCATTAATTTGTATAGACCCTTCACTAGTTACTAGTATTCCTGAATTGGAGTGAAAATGAACCCTAGCACCCTTATCTATTGTTAAAATACTATTATTAGGCACACCTGCATATCCATAAATCACATATGGTTTTTCATTTGTGAAGTTTAATTCGTTTTCCGATAAAAATCGTCCTTGAATATTTGTTTCGTCTGAAATACCATCATTGTTTATATCAAAATTTAGTGTTTCAATTATTGTTTCTCCTGTACTATTGTCTGTATATTTATTTGGATAAATAAATACTGCATCTTTAACTAATGTTATCAAATCTACTGTTTGAAGATTATAACCTGTATCAAACTGTATTTTGTCGGTGTATAAAAATTGATTTGATTCGCTTGGTAAATTATTTATATCTATTGTAGTTTCAATAAAAATAAATAAACTGTCATTGGCAAGTAATTCAACATTTTCAAAGTAATTACTAGAGTTTCCCTGATTTTCATATATACCATCAACATTTAACCTATAGTAAGAGTCTTGTCCATTTTCTAGATTTATGAAGGGGATTAAAATATTTTCATTTGAAGTATTATAAACTTTTAAATTGTAAGTACTAGATCCGATATTTGAGAAAACAGTATCTAAATAGACAGTATCCTTTGAAAATTTTAATTGAGTTTCTGTGATGTTAAAATTAAAATCATCTCTACAAGAACTCCAGAAAATAATAACAATAATATTTAACAATAATGAAAATATCTTTTTCATCTTTATTTTTTAAAAATTTCAATTTCAAATATCTTATTCCACATTTTTCCAGTGACAAATAAGGTTTTAGTTGCATTGTTATATGCAATACCATTTAAAACATCTAAACTATCATGTTTTTGTACTTTTTCTATTAAACTTGAAAAATCAATCACTCCTTCAACAGCCCCATTATTCGGGTTGATAATTGCGACTCCATTAAAGCCATAACGATTAGCATAAATTTTCCCATTAACCCATTCAAGTTCGTTTAGTCCATTAACTTTCCCTTTATTTGTGTAAACTTGAAAATTATCAACTTCATCAAATGTCTTAGAATCTAATATCCAAATATTTTCAGTTCCATCACTTTTAAATATTTTATTTTTATCATTGCATAATCCCCAACCTTCCTTACTCTTATTATATTTAAAATCACCAATTAACTCTAATGTTTGCAGATTATAAATAAGCCCAGTATTTTCTCTCCAGGTAAGTTGAATTATTTTATTATCTATGATAGTTATTCCTTCAGCAAAGTATTTGTTTGATATATTAACCTCTTCAAATGAGTCGCCAGTTTTAAAGTTGACTTTTTTTAATTTTGACTTACCGTATTTACCTGTACTTTCATATAAATATCCATTATTAAATTCTAAACCTTGAGTGTAAGCATTAATTTGATGTGGATATGTGTTGATTATTTTATAGTCGTAAATTTCTGGAGTTTTGTCATTTAGAACAACAAAATCAATATTTTTAGATTTAATTGTACTTTTATAATAAGAAATAACTTTGAGGTTATTTTTACCTAATCTAAAGTTCTTTAAGTCAATCTCGATACTTTTTTTGCCTTTGTTTTTGTAAATTAAATTACTTCTGTTAAATACCTTAATAGAATCTGATGCTTCATTTATTGAGAAAATAAAGGTTTCGTCTATTTTCATCTTATTTTTAAAATTGGAGGTGATATCTAAATTAGAATATTCAACATTACCACAATTAATTAAAAATAATAGTAGAAAATTTTGAAATATTTTTAAAGTCATAATCATTAGAATATTGGCAATTTATTTATTTAAATTAACTTAAAAAAATCTTAACTATTATAAATCATTTGTATATTTGCATTGGCAAGTCCTACACAACTAGCTCCTGTTTAATCCTCCAGAGTGGGAACACAGCAAAGGTACACGGTTGTAGCAGTGTGATGTAGGTAGCTTGCCTTTTTTTTTATATATTCCCATTATAATTTTACTAGATGTCAAAAGTTATATTAATCACAGGTGCTTCTTCTGGAATAGGAAAAGCAATTGGAGATTTGTTATGTAACAAAAACTTTAAAGTTTATGGTACAAGTAGAGATCCTTCCAATTATATTAATTCAAATTTTCAATTATTAGCTTTAAATGTAAATAACCATGTTAGTATCGATAAATGTATTGATGAAATAATTAAAATTGAAGGTAGTATAGATGTTTTAATTAATAATGCGGGTGTAGGTATCACAGGTCCATTGGAAGAAATACCTGAAATAGAAATTGAGAATAATTTTAAAACTAATTTTTTTGGTCCATTAAATATTATAAAAAAAGTTCTCCCTGTTATGCGATCCAAAAAAAGTGGATTGATCATTAATGTTACGTCACTCGCAGCATATGTTGGTACTCCATACAGGTCAGTTTATAGTGCAAGTAAAGCTGCTTTAGATTTAGTTTCTGAAACTTTAAACATGGAAACTAAACCATTTAATATAAAAGTAGTCACAGTAGCTCCAGGTGAATTTTCTACTAATATAGCATCAAGAAGATACCACGCATCATCTGAAAAATCCTCACCCTACTATTTTAATTACTCTAAAGCTTTAAAACTAATGAATAATCACGTTGACGGAGGGGCAGACCCTAAGCTAATTGGGAAATTAATTTTAAAAATCATAAATTCTAAAAATCCAAAAAAGAAATATATAGCAGGTTCTTTTGTAGAAAAAATAGCTCCTTACTTAAAACTTCTTCTACCTCAAAAAGTTTTTGAAAATTTAATAATGAGGAATTATTAAAACGATTTTTAAATATGTTAATATATTTATTTCAATTATATTTTTTAAGAGTTAATTTATTGTAGTTTAGATTAAACCAAAAATCATCAGATGAAATTTTTTATAGACACAGCAAATTTAGATCAAATTAGAGAAGCTCAAAACTTAGGTGTTTTAGATGGAGTTACTACTAACCCATCATTAATGGCTAAAGAAGGTATTACAGGTAGAGATAATATTTTACAACACTATAAAGATATATGTGAAATTGTTGATGGTGATGTTTCGGCAGAAGTTATTGCTACAGACTTTGATAAAATGGTTACTGAAGGCACAGAACTGGCCAGTTTACACAGCCAGATTGTGGTAAAGTTACCTATGATAAAAGATGGTGTTAAAGCGGCAAAATATTTCAGCGATAAAGGAATTAAAACTAATGTTACTTTAGTGTTTTCAGCTGGTCAAGCATTATTAGCTGCTAAAGCCGGAGCTACTTATGTTTCTCCATTTATTGGAAGATTAGATGATATATCTACTGATGGTTTAAATTTAATTGCTGAGATAAGATTAATTTATGATAATTATGGATTTACTACAGAAATTCTAGCTGCTTCAGTAAGACATACAATGCACGTAATTGATTGTGCGAAAATTGGCGCCGATGTTATGACAGGTCCTTTAAGTTCAATTGCAGGCTTGTTAAAACATCCTTTGACAGATATTGGACTTGAGAAATTTCTGAGTGATTATAAAAAGGGAAATTAATTAATAATTTTTTCTAAGTTATCGCTAAATAGATTCACATTTGATTCAATTATGTTCATTTTTGAATCTACTATTATAGTTTTTCTAATATATTGAATTCCTAGAAGTTTTTTGGCTATATATGGATTGCGTAATTTAAATTCATTTTTAGCTAAATTAATTTTGCAACCAGTACATATATTAGAATTTACGTTGATTTTTAATTGTTTTAACCAATTATCATTACTGATTATGTCAATATTCACGGAAATAAAATCAATTTCAGGGTACTTGCTTTTAAGATTTTTTACCTTTTCATGACTATACTTATAGGAATTTTTAGAGTTTTTACTCCAAAAATATATTAGAGTTTTATTCTTAATAACCTTGTTGATGTTGATTGATTTTTTATTTGCATTGATTAACTCAATAATTGGTAATTTATTTCCTTTTTTAAGATTTTTTAAACTGTTGTAAAGATTAATAACTCTTTTTTGTTGGTAGTTTTTGGAGTTTTCATCACTAGTTTTATTAATCTCTAAATAAAAATTATAAATAATATTTGCTTCATCTTGTTTTTTGCAAAACGATAAAAATTTCCTTGTTATGAATGAAGTTAATCTGGATTTTATTTCTTTGTTTTGAACAAGACTATCAATTAGTTCTAACTTTATTAAATTGTAATCAATATTATCTTTAGTAAATGACTTTTTATTGTATAATTTTATAAATTTTTCGTAAGCTAAATTATCAAAGTGAGGAAATAAAAAATTATAATAATGATAGAATTCTTCAAATAGGGAATTATTATAATTAATATTTTTTCTAAAATCGTAAAAATGCTCTGGATATTTTTTTTCAGAATTATTGTATTCAATAAAACGATAAGCTTCTACTTTGGAATTAAAAATATAATTTATTGTATTTTTAGCAATATCTTCAAATAGTTTCGAACTTAAGTCTGCACTTGATGAAAATTTATTAAGTAAATTAATTTCATCACTCTTTAACGAGTCAATTGTTCTTTTGAATTCTTCTGGATTTAGTTTGTACAGGTTGGAGCTATTTTTTTTAGAATTTTCATATTTTGTAAATAAACTTATTAAATAGTTGTTTTTCTTTGATCCAATACCACTAAACGATAAAGATTCGTCAAAATCCAAGGTGTTTACTCTGATGGCAATACTATCATTAGGTTCAATTAAGATTAATTGATATTCGTTTCCATGTGAAAATCCATAAAATCCAGATTTTGTAGATTGAATTTTTGTTAAAAACCTATTATCAGAATCTAGTCTAATAGAATCTATTATACTATTTGACTTAAAGATAGTAAGTTTAGTGTTTTTAGGATTTATAATTTCACCACCAAGATAACTATGAGTTGTTTCTTCATGTTTTTCACACCCTAAGAGGAATATAAAAACTAAAAAAAAGATAAAAGTATTTTTCACTCTATATATATAATTAATCAAAAATATATATACAAAGTCTTTATTTATGTTAATTACCTGTTAAATTAAATCTATTTAATTAATCAAGATTAAGTATTTAGCAATTAGATTTTATATTTTTGCAAAAAAATAAATTATTTGTATATGTTATCTGTTTCGAATCTTTCAGTTCAATTTGGTAAAAGAATTTTGTTTGATGATGTAAATACATCGTTTAACAACGGAAATTGTTATGGAATTATTGGAGCTAATGGTTCTGGAAAATCCACCTTTTTGAAAATATTAGCTGGAAAGCAAGACCCTACGTCTGGAAATGTACACTTAGAACCAGGGAAAAGAATGTCTGTTTTAGAACAAAACCACAATATATACGATGATAAAAATGTTTTAGACACTGTCATTATTGGTAATAAGCCTTTGTATAATGTTAAAACTGAAATGGATAACTTATATGCTGATTATAACGATGAAAATGCGGATAAAATTGGAGTATTGCAACAGCAGTTTGAAGAAATGGATGGATGGAATGCAGAAAGCTCTGCTGCAGCTTTATTGTCAAATTTAGGTATTTCGGAAAATCTTCATTATACTTTAATGAAGGATGTGGACGCTAAGCTCAAAGTTAGAATTTTACTAGCACAGTCTTTATTTGGTAATCCAGATGTTTTAATTATGGATGAGCCAACAAATGATTTAGATTACGAAACTATTCTTTGGTTGGAGAATTTTTTAGCAAATTTTGACAACTGTATCATTGTAGTTTCTCACGATAGGCATTTTTTGGATTCGGTATGTACACATATTTCAGATATAGACTTTAATAAAATATCTCATTATTCAGGAAACTATACTTTTTGGTACGAATCATCTCAATTAGCATTACGTCAGCGTACTCAGCAAAATAAAAAAGCAGAGGAAAAAAAGAAAGAATTACAAGAATTTATCGCAAGATTTAGTGCTAATGTAGCTAAAAGTAAACAGGCTACTAGTAGAAAAAAAATGATCGATAAACTTAATATTGAGGAAATTAAACCATCGAGTAGGAGATATCCGGCCATTATATTTGAAAGGGATAGAGATGCTGGTAATCAGATATTAAATATCGAAAACCTTTCCTACTCACTAGATGATAACAAGCTTTTTGATAAAATTGATATCAATATCGCCAAAGGTGACAAGGTTGTTATCTTTTCTAAAGATTCCAGAGCTACTACTGCTTTTTATGAAATAATCAATTCAAGCGAAAGTAAATATTCTGGTAAATTTAATTGGGGTATTACAACTTCTCAATCGTATTTACCAATCGATAATCATGAATTTTTTAACAAGGATTTGAGTTTAGTCGAATGGTTGAGAGAGTATGCTACAACTGAAGAGGAAAGAGAAGAAGTTTATCTTAGAGGTTTCTTAGGTAAAATGGTTTTTAGTGGAGAAGAGGCGCTAAAAAAATGTGATGTATTATCTGGAGGTGAAAAAGTTAGATGTATGTTATCCAGAATGATGATGTTTAGAGCTAATGTTTTAATGTTAGACGAACCAACTAATCATCTTGATTTAGAAAGTATAACCGCTTTTAATAATTCTCTGAGTAAATTTAAAGGAACAGTTTTATTTACAACACATGATCATCAATTCGCTCAATCAATTGCTAATAGAGTAGTAGAGCTAACACCAAATGGAGTTATTGACAGATTTATGAAGTTTGATGAGTATATGCAGAATAATAAAATTAAAGAATTAAGAAATAAAATGTATAATAATTAATTTCTTAGTTCAGCACCAAAATTTGAATTTAAGCTTTTAATTATCTTGTTCATTAAATTGTCAATTTCTTTGTCTGATAAAGTTTTTTCATTACTAGAAATATTTAGACTAACTCCATAGCTTTTTTTGTCTGCAGGTAATTTACTACCCTCATACACGTCAAATAAGCTAACATCTTTTATTAATTTTTTGTCAACTTTTATACAGCTGTTGTAAATTGATTCAAAATTTACATTCTTATCTAATAATAAAGACAAATCTCTACTAACTTCAGGGAATTTAGGTATTTCATTTACATGAATAGGTTTGTTATTAATCATCGAAATAATTAAATCCCATTTGAATTCAACATAAAACACTTCTTGATCTATATTAAAACTATCTAAGATTATTTGTTTAACTGATCCGTAGGTAACTATTTCTTTTTTACCTAAAAACAATGATTCACCTTCAAATAAATTAGAAAGTGTAGTTGGTTTTGATAAAGTATTTTTTATGCCTATTCTTTCAAGTGTTGATTTGACTATACCCTTAGTGTAGTAGTAGTCAGATTTAACTTTATCTGAATTCCAGGTTTTTTTAGATAAATTACCAGTGATGAAAAGAGATAGTTTTTTTGCTTCAATTCTATCTTGATTGATTAATTTATAGGTTTTACCAAATTCAAATAATTTTAAATCTGATTGTTTTCGATTTATATTATGAGAAGTAGCTTCAAGCCCAGAAAACAACATGTTTTGTCTCAATACAGAAAGATCTAAACTAAGTGAATTTAATACCTTAATATCATTTTTTGCCTCATCATCTTCACTTAAATTACTGTAAGCAGGAGAGGTTAGTGAGTTTGTCATTATTTCATAAAAACCTTGAGAAACTAACACATCACTTATCGAATTTTGAACATTGTGTTCTGAAAAAAGTTTGATATCACTGATTGAAGAGTTGAGTTTATGGTTTGATTTTATGTTATTGTAACCATAAACTCGTAATATCTCCTCAATAACATCAGCCTCTCTTTGGACATCATTTCTATAAAAAGGAATGCTGAGTCCTAATCTTGTTTCTGTTATACTATTTATTTTTATATCTAATGAAGTTAAAATCTCTTTTATTGTTTCGTGATCTATTTTTTGACCTATAAGTTTATCAACTTGATCATAATTTAATAGCATCTCAAAATCATTAAACTTTTTAGGGTACAAATCTTCGATTTCACTAGAGATAACTCCACCACTAATTTCTTTAATTAAAATTGCAGCTCTTTTCAAGGCGTATTTTGTAATATTAGGATCAACTCCTCTTTCAAATCTGTATGATGCATCTGTATTAAGTCCATGATATTTAGCAGATTTTCTAATTGAAATTGGATCGAAGTAGGCACTTTCCAAAAATATGGATTTTGTTGATGTGTTAACTCCTGATTTTAAACCACCAAATATTCCAGCCATGCATAATGGTTTATCCCCACTACATATCATCAAATCCGAATCAGTTAATTCTCTTTCGATTCCGTCTAAAGATGTAAATTTTGTACCTTTTTTTAATGTTGTAACCTCGATTTTATTATCGACAATGCTGTCGTAATCAAAAGCATGTAAAGGCTGACCTAAGTCGTGTAAAACGTAATTTGTTATATCAACAATATTATTTATAGGTGTGAGGTTAATAGATTTTAATCTGTTTTTTAGCCATTCAGGAGATTCTTTGACAGTAATGTTATTAATTACTATTCCGCAGTATCTAGGTGCTTTAATTGAGTTTTTAACATCCAGTTTTAAACTTATTGCTCTATTATCAATATTAAAATCACTAACTGATGGAGTAATTAGTTCTAATTTAACCCCCTTTTGAGCTAATCCAACTCTTAAATCTCTGGCAACTCCATGATGACTCATCGCGTCAGCTCTGTTTGGAGTTAAGCCTATATCAAAAACTTCATCATTCTCAATCTCATATATTTTATTGACTAAAGTTCCTGGTTTATGTTCTTTTTTAAATACAATAATTCCATCATGAGAATTTCCTAAGCCTAGTTCATCTTCTGCACATATCATTCCTTGACTACTTTCTCCTCTAATTTTACTTTTTTTAATTGTTAGTTCATTATCATTAAAATACAGTTTTGCACCAACCTTTGCTACAGCAACAGTTTGTCCAGATTTAACATTTGGAGCTCCACAAACTATTTGAAGATTTTCTTTTTCACCTACATCGACAGAAGTTAACTTAAGTCTATCGGCATTAGGATGTTTTTCGCATGAAATAACCTTACCTATAACTACATTTTTTAACCCCCCTTTTATGGATTCGAATTTGGAAATACCCTCAACTTCAAGTCCAAGTTCAGTTAGAAGTTTTGCAGTTTCTTCAGAAGTGTCTTTAAGATTAATAAATTGCTTTATCCAGTTGTAAGATATTTTCATTATGTATATTTAAGAATACAAATATAATAATACTAAGTTTGTAATGAAATTGATTAAGTTTTTTTAATTATAAGTTTTTTATGTTATTTAAAATAAAAATATTGATGCGTTTATCTCTTTTTATAATTGGTTTGGTTTTTGTAATTTCTTGTAATTCAAAGGTTAGTGAAAAGTTGCAGCAAGTTGACTATGTGGGCAGGCTAGAGGTTGAAAATAATAAATACTTACCTTTTAATTTTTCTGTAACAAATGATAGTACATTAGTTGTTCAGAATTCATCAGAAATTGTTGACTTTTCGATTGTTTACTCTAAAGACTCAATTTTTATTAAATCAAAAGTGTTTGAGGGATTTATTAAAGGGGTCTTAGATGATAACAAAATTAACGGAGTTTTTGTTATTGAGAGTTTAGACAGATCTGTACCTTTTACTTCTTACAAAAGCAATAATCGTTTTAATATTGATTTTGAGGATAATAAAAAATTAACCCTAAACAGATGGAAGTTTGTTTTTAACCCTAATATGGATAATTCATCTTTCTCTGTAGGAATATTTAATTCTATTGGACAAAATGAAATTAGTGCAACTTTTAGAACAACTACCGGAGATTATGGATATATGCATGGTGGTTATAAAAAAAATAAAATAGTTTTATCAACATTTAACGGCTCAAGAGCCTATCTTTTTGAAGCTGAAATTAATAATGACACTATTGAAGGGGTGATGTACGCAGGAAACCATTCAAAAACAATTGTGAAGGGTGTTCTAGATAATGATTTTGAGTTATCAAATGAATACAGTTTAACTTCAATAAAGGGTAGAAACCAAAAGTTTGATTTTTTATTTGAAAACACAACAGGAAAATTAATCTCAATTGATGATAAGTTTTATGATGGGAAGTCTATGGTAATACAATTGATGGGTAGCTGGTGTTCTAATTGTCTTGACGAATCTAGGTTTTATGTAGATTATATAAATAAAAATGAACTCAACGATATTGAGTTTGTTGCTTTAGCATTTGAGTACGCAAAAACTAAGGATAATGCATTAAATAGTATTTTAAAATTAAAAAAACAGTTAGGTATTAATTATCCAATTTTATTAGCACAATATGGTACTTCGGATAAGGTTAGGGCATTAGAAAAATTCCCTATGCTTAATAATATAATTTCATATCCTACAACAATTTTTTTGGACAAAAATAAGGATGTGATAAAGATTCATACTGGATTTAATGGACCAGCAACAGGAGAAAAATACACTGAATTTATTAACGAATTTAATAGTACAATAAAATTTATGCAAGGGGATTAAAATTTATTATTTATCCGATATAGCTCCAAAGGTCTTTATTTTTTAATAAATGGTTATATGTATTCAGCAAATTGTTGTTTTTATCTTTGGAAAGATTTTTGTCATCCTCTAAAATTTTCTTTGCAAATTTTCTAGCATAAGTTAATATTTTTTTATCTGAAATTAAATCTGCTATTTTAAGATCAATAACTCCACTTTGCTGAGTTCCCATTACATCCCCTGGACCTCTAATTTCAAGATCTTTTTCTGCAATTAAAAATCCATTGTTGGTTTGTGTCATTGTTTTGAGCCTTAGTTTACTCTCATTACTTAACTTGTCTCCAGACATTAATATGCAGTAACTTTTGTGTATGCCTCTTCCTACACGACCTCTTAGCTGATGTAATTGAGAAAGTCCAAACCTTTCTGCGCTTTCGATAATCATGACTGAGGCATTTGGAATATTTACGCCAACTTCAATTACTGTAGTGGCTATAAGTATTTGAGTTTCTTTATTTTCAAACCTTTTCATTTCAAACTCTTTATCTTGGGCTTTCATTCTTCCGTGTACAATAGATATTTGGTATTTAGGTTGTTTAAATTCTCTGGAAAGACTTTCGTGTCCGTCCATAAGATCTTTGAAGTCCATGTTTTTACTTTCTTCAATTAACGGGTATACAATATATATTTGTCTTCCTTCATTTATTTGTTCTTTGATAAATTTAAAAACACTTAATCTGTTGCTGTCAAGTCTATGTACGGTTGTTATCTCTCTTCTGCCAGGTGGTAGTTCGTCAATTAATGATATATCAAGATCACCATATGCGCTCATAGCTAGTGTTCTGGGGATTGGAGTTGCGGTCATAATTAATATATGTGGAGGGGTGTTGCTTTTTGCCCATAACTTACTTCTTTGTGCAACACCAAACTTATGTTGTTCGTCAATTATAGCAAGCCCTAAATTTTTAAATTTAACCTTGTCTTGAATTAAAGAATGTGTACCGACAATAATATCTATTTTACCACTCTCCAGTGACTCATATATTTCTTTTTTACGTGAAGTTTTAGTTGAACCTGTAAGTATTACTATATTGATATTAAGTAATTTAGACATTTCTTTAAATCCTTCAAAATGTTGTACTGACAAAATTTCAGTCGGCGCCATTAAACATGCTTGATAGCCATTATCTAATGCGATTAGAATAGTCATAAAAGCAATTATAGTTTTACCAGAACCAACGTCACCTTGAAGTAGCCTATTCATTTGAGCATTACTTCCTAAATCATTTCGAATTTCTTTTAAAACTTTCTTTTGGGCATTAGTTAATTCAAAAGCCAGGACTTTTTTATAAAACTTATTAAAATTATTTCCAACAACACTGAAGTTATATCCTTTAATTTTGTCTTTTCTATTAATATTTTTTTTTAATAATTGTAGCTGAAGGAAAAGTAATTCTTCAAATTTCAACCTTCTAATTGATTCCTCCAATAATTCGTTATTCTTTGGGAAATGAATGTTATAAATAGATGTGTTTTTATCTAGTAATTTTAATTCTTTAATTAAGTAACCAGGAATAGTCTCACTAAACTTCAATTTTATATCGAAAAGTAAGGCCTTCATGAGATTAGAAATTACTTTATTACTAACTCCTTTTTTTATCAAATTTTCTGTTGATGGATAAATTGGTTGAATTTTCACTCTTCTACTTAGACTATCTGATTTAAATACTTCTAGTTCTGGATGTGGAATTGATATTTTATTACCAAAAAAATTTAATTTCCCAAATACTATGTATTTGGTGTTTATTAGTAAACTCTTTTTTAGCCATTTTAAAGATTTAAACCAAATTAGTTCAATTTCTTCCTCATCATCAGAGAAATGTGCGATTAATCTTTTTTTTCTTCCAACACCTATTTCACTAATATTTGAAATTTTACCAATTATTTGAACATCACAACTAAAATTAGGAAGATCTTTAATTTTGTAATATTTAGACTTGTCAATATATCTGTTGGGAAATAAGTTTATCAAATCCTTATAATTAAAAATTTTTAATTCTTTTTTTAATATATCAGACCTGTTTACCCCAAGCCCTTTTAAGTAATCAATTGGAGTATTTAGTAAGTTATGATTCATCGAAATAAAAATAATATTTTTTTACTTAATTCATTATTTTTTGTTCATATTAAATTGTTTATAATTATTAGATATATATTATTAAAATATCCAATACATTATCTAATTTCACTTTTTAAAATATAATATTTGAACAATTTACTACAGAATTTAAATCCATCTCAGTTAGAGCCTACATTACAAACAGATGGACCAATGATTGTTATTGCAGGAGCAGGATCTGGAAAAACTAGGGTTTTAACCTACAAGATTGCTTATTTAATGAGTAAAGGAGTAGATGCTTTTAATATTTTAGCTCTAACCTTTACAAATAAAGCAGCCAGAGAAATGAAAGAAAGAATATCGTCTATGCTTGATGATAATGAGTCTAAAAATTTATGGATTGGAACTTTTCATTCTGTTTTTGCTAAGATTTTAAGAATTGAGGCAGATAAATTAGGTTACCCTACAAATTTCACTATTTATGATACTCAAGATTCTCAAAAGCTCGTCTCTTCAATTATTTCTGAACTGAATCTTGACAAAGAAATTTATAAATATAAGCAGATATACTCTAGAATATCAAGCTATAAAAACAGTCTAATTACTGTTAAAGCATACAATTCTAACAATGAGCTAATTGAATCTGATAGACAAGCTCGTAGACCCAGACTAATTGACATATATTCAGAGTATGTTAATAGATGTTTTAAATCTGGCGCAATGGACTTTGACGACTTACTTTTAAAAACTAATGAATTATTGTCTAGATTTCCTGAAGTTTTGTCAAAATATCAAAATATGTTTAGATATGTTTTGGTAGATGAGTATCAAGATACAAATCATTCACAATATTTAATTGTTAAAGCTCTTTCTGATAAGTTTCAGAATATTTGTGTCGTTGGAGATGATGCACAAAGTATTTATGGCTTTAGAGGAGCAAACATTAATAATATTTTAAATTTTCAAAAAGATTATGATGATGTCAAATTATTTAAATTGGAGCAAAATTATAGATCTACAAAGAATATAGTTAAAGCTGCTAATAGCTTAATTGAAAAAAACCAAAAAAGATTAGAAAAGGTTGTTTGGACTGATAATGATGAAGGAAGTAAGATCAAAGTCAATAGACTTTTAACAGATGGTGAAGAGGGTAGATTTGTTGCAAGTTCTATATTTGAAAATAAAAACTCTCAACAGTTACAAAACAAAGATTTTGCTATTTTATATAGAACAAATGCTCAATCTAGAGCTTTTGAAGATTCACTAAGAAAAAGAAATATTCCTTACAGAGTATACGGAGGACTTTCATTTTACCAAAGAAAAGAAATAAAAGATGTTTTGGCTTATTTGCGTTTAATCATAAACGAGAATGACGAAGAAGCTTTTAAAAGAGTTATTAATTTTCCTGCTAGAGGAATAGGTCAAACTACAATTAATAAATTGGTTGTACAGGCAAATACTTTAAATGTGTCTTTATATAGTTTATGTAAAGAACTAGATGGGATTGAGGTAAACATTAGTAGAACTATTAAATTAAAAGTTTCAAATTTTATAAATCTTATTGAATCATTTAAAATTTCAGCAAGGACTAAAAATGCTTTTGATATTGCTAATGAAGTAGTAAATAGTTCGGGAATCATCAAAACCTACAGTGCATTAACATCTATAGAGGATCAAGCAAAAATTCAAAATATTGAAGAGATGTTAAATGGTATTAAAGATTTTGTTGAAATTCAAAAGGAAATTCCTGAGTCTACGGGCTCAATAAGCGAATTCTTAGAGGATGTAGCTTTAGCTACTGATTTAGACAAAGACGACCAAGATACAAATAAAGTAGCCCTAATGACTATTCACTTGGCCAAAGGACTAGAATTCCCTATCGTCTATATAGTTGGTTTAGAAGAAAACCTTTTTCCAAGTGCAATGAATTTAAACTCAAGAAATGATTTAGAGGAAGAAAGAAGATTATTTTATGTAGCATTAACTAGAGCTGAGAAAGAAGCTTATTTATCATACGCTCTTTCTAGATACAGATGGGGTAAATTAACTGATTCTGAACCTAGTAGATTTATCGATGAAATCAATGAAGAGTATCTAGATATATTAACCTCAATTAATGAAAACAAATTTAAGCCTTTAATTCGTTCAACCTCTAATAACGAACCTAGCTTTAATAAACTTAGGTTTAAGAAGGTTACTGCTAAACCTAAGGGTAATTTCAAGAAACTTCTAGAAACTTCAAATAAAAGCAACCTATTTGACAATAAACTGGTGGTAGGCAATATAGTTGAACATATTAGATTTGGAAAAGGTGAAGTTGTAAATATTGAAGGCAGAGGAGCGGATATAAAAGCTGAAATTAAATTTGAAAATGGAGGTTTAAAGAAATTATTGTTGAGATTCGCAAAACTTAAGATTATAGGATAAAAAAAAGGTTTAACAATTGTTAAACCTTTTTTTTATTAATTTTTAATTAAAAATTATTCAGTCATATTTTTCATTTCTTTTTCAATCATGTCATAAAACTGATCAATTTTTGGCATAATTACAATTCTAGTCCTTCTGTTTATAGAGCGATTTGCTGCTGTTTCGTTGTCAACTAGAGGAACATGGTAACTTCTACCAGCTGCGATTAATTTTTGAGGATTAACGTCTAACGTCTCTAAAACACGTACAATTGATGTAGATCTTTTAACACTTAAATCCCAATTGTCAAGTAAAACTCCTTTTTGGAAAGACTGACTATCAGTGTGACCCTCAACCATACATTCGAAGTCTGGTTTTGCATTAACAACTGTAGCAACTTTAGCTAGAATTTCTTTAGCTCTTTCAGTTACTACATAGCTACCACTTTTAAATAGAAGTTTATCAGAAAGAGATATAAATACAACTCCTTTTTCAACATTAACCTCAATGTCTGGGTCATTAATACCAATTTCTTTTTTCAAACTCGTAACAATAGCTAAGGTTACACTATCTTTTTTATTCACCGCATCTTGAAGTCTTGAAATTTTAAGATCTTTCTCTTTCATGCTCTCTAAGGATCTTTCTAAGTTATCAGCACCCTTTGAAGTTAATATTGTTAAATCTTTAGTACTGACCATTAAATCACGTGTAGTTCTTCTTAAATCTTCAACTTGATCTTTGTAGGCAGTTGATAATGCAACGGCTGAAGCTTTTTCTTCAATACAAGCATTTAATTTCACAGTGGCTGTATTCAATAAGTCCTGAGTTTTTCTATGTTTATTTTCTAGTGATGTGTATTCTTTTTTGGTGACACAAGAACTTAAAATTAAAACAGTTAATAAACTTAATAAAATTGGTTTTTTCATCTGATATTTTTAAAAAAATTAAACTAATAATGTAAAAGTAAAAAAAAGCTAAACTTAATTACTAAAAAACTTAACAAATTTTAACTTAAAATACTTTGTGATTAAAAAAGTAGATTCGAAACCTTTAAAGTTTGAATTTACATGATGTCTTTGTTTAATCAATCTTGGTATTTGGATATAAAACGCAAAGTGAGCTTTGATTATTGCTAAAAGATGTAGAAATTTAAATGTCAACAAAAAGTAAATTCCAATTAATCCATCAACTATCATTTTAAAGAAAAGCTTTATAAAAAGGTTTTTTTCTGAATTTTTTGTGATTGTGAAAAGGTTATTTCTGAAATTATAGAATGTTTTTTTCGGATTATTATATTTTAAAGTAGCTCCACCAACGTGAAATACTTTGGATTTGTACAAATACTTTATTTTAAATCCACTTTTTAATATTCTCCAACATAAATCAATTTCTTCCATATGGTTGAAAAATGACTCATCAAAGCCATTCAAATTAATAAAAACTTCTTTTCTTATAAATAAACAAGCTCCAGAGGCCCAAAATATTTCTTTATTGTAATCATATTGTGCGTTGTCTTTCTCTAATATATTATGAATACGACCATCACAATAAGGGTAACCCAACCAGTCCATATATCCTCCTGCAGCGCCTGCATAATCAAAATAATCCTTGTTTTTGTAATTTAATATTTTGGGTTGAATGGCAGCTGTTGTAGAATTAGTCTTAAATTCATCCATTATGGGAGTAATCCAATTTTTGGTAACCTCAACATCGTTATTTAATAAGCATAAAACATCGGCATTAACCTTCTTTAAACCCTCATTATATCCTTTAGCATAACCATAATTTTTAGGATTTTCAATAATTTTAATATTAGGGAAGTTTGATCTGATATAGCGAGTTGAATCATCACTAGAATTATTATCTATTACATAGATTTCATTTTCGTTATTATTGTGAGTAACCAAAGGCATCAAAAACTTTTTCAATAGTTTTATACCATTCCAATTTATTATAACAATAGCTAATTTCATTTAGTTTTTAATATCCTTTAAAAAAGTGTAACATTTCTTTTCGTAATTAACTTCACAATAATAATGTTCTAATCCATTTGTAACCATTAGTTGTTCAGATTTTAAATTCATATTGTAAATAGCAATTTGATCAAAAGTCCTTTGATTTATTTTAATTTCAGGTGATTTACATTCTACCAACAATTTAATTCCCCCGTCCGGCTTATAAACAACTATGTCATACCTTTTACTGAGATTATTTATTTTAATTGTCTTTTCAATATTAATTAAAACACTAGAAAAATTCTTTTCATTTATAAGAAATTTAACACAATTTTGTCTAACCCATTCTTCTTTAGTTAGCTTAATATATTTTTTTCTTATTTCATCAAAAATATAGTCACCATTTCCACTATTTTTGATTTTAAATGTATAATTTGGAAACTCTAATTGTAACATAGTACAAATTTCGTATTTTTTTATGAATTTAATTAAACAAATAGAAAATGATATAAAAAACAATACTTATTCACCTGTATATTTATTTATGGGGGAAGAAGAATATTATATCGATTATTTGACAAAATTAATAATAAATAACTCTCTTCAAGATCATGAAAAAGATTTTAATTTAAATATACTTTATGGAAAAGATACTCTAATTAGTGATGTAATTTCAATTTCAAAGCAATATCCTGTAATGTCTGAAAGAAAGCTGGTTATTGTAAAAGAGGCTCAAGATTTATCAAAAAAAGATGCCGAAGGTAACTCATTAGACGATTTAATTAATTACGTAAACAATCCGTTAACTTCAACTATCCTAGTTTTAAATTTTAAACACAAATCTTTAGATAAAAGAAAAGCCATTTACAAAGCAATTCTAAAGAATGGTTTAATTTTTGAAAGTAAAAGATTATATGAAAATCAAGCTCAAGATTGGATCCTTTCTTATTTGAAATCTTTTGATTTCGATATTGATAAAAAATCTTCTTTTTTAATTACCGAGTTATTAGGAACAGAAATTAATAAAATTGTAAATGAATTAGACAAGCTAATAGTTTTAAAAGGAAAAAATAAGACAATTACTCAGGATGATATTGAAAAATATATCGGTATCTCCAAAGAGTTTAATGTATTTGAATTAAGAAAAGCAATTGGTGAAAGGGATTTACTTAAATGTATGAAAATAATTGATTACTTCTCTAAAAACCCTAAATCAAATCCTTTAGTTGTGGTTATTTCATTAGTTTTTGACTTTTTTATTAAACTTTTTTTATACCATAGCCTTTCGGATAAATCTGAAAGGTCGATAGCATCTGCACTAAAAGTAAACCCATATTTTGTCAAAGATTATTCTTCAGCTGCAAGAAATTACTCTATGAAAAGTATTTCATCTAAAATTTCAATTTTAAGAGAATTTGATTTAAAATCTAAAGGACTTGGAGCTAATAATACATCTAATTCAGATATTCTTAAAGAATTAATATTTAAGCTATTACATTAATTTTGGATATTGTTGAGGATCCGCTTCATTCATCATCTCGTAAATTTTTTCAAAAATATCTTCTTTTGAAGGTTTAGAAAAATAATCTCCGTCAGTTCCGTAAGCTGGTCTGTGATCTTTAGCACTTAATATTTTTGGTTCGCTGTCTAAAAAATTATATATATTTTGTTTAGAGATCAATTGACTTAAAATAAAACCCGTCCCACCACCTGGAACATCTTCATCAATTATAATTAATCTATTTGTTTTCGAAACACTTTTAGAAATTCCTTTTTCGATATCAAAAGGGATCAAAGTTTGTATATCAATCAGCTCTATAGAGATATTGAATTCAGATAATTCATGGATTATCTCTTGTATTAAGTTTAATGTTGAACCATATGATACTACTGTAATATCACTTCCAGAGTTAATTATTTCTACTTCACCAACAGGTGTTCTAATCTCAGCAAGGTTTGAAGGTTCTTTTTCCTTAACTCTGTATGCATTTAAACATTCAATCAATAAGCAAGGCTGATCACTTTCTAGCATTGTATTATAAAATCCGGCAGCTTTAGTCATATTTCTAGGAACTAAAACGTATATTCCTCTTAAGAAATTAATGATTCCACCTAAAGGAGAACCCGAATGCCAAATACCCTCTAATCTATGCCCTCTTGTTCTTATAATCATTGGAGCTTTTTGCTTTCCTTTAGTTCTATAGTGAAGTGTAGCCAAGTCATCACTCATAATTTGAATAGCATATAATAAGTAATCTAAGTATTGAATTTCAGCAATTGGTCTTAGACCTCTTAATGAAAGTCCAATACCTTGTCCAATTATTGTAGCCTCACGAATACCTGTATCAGAGACTCTTATATCTCCATATTTATCTTGTAAACCTTCTAAACCTTGGTTTACATCGCCGATCTTACCAGTATCTTCTCCAAATATGATTACATTGTTTTTTGTACCTAATATATTATCAAAATTATTTCTTAAAATAATCCTTGCATCAACATCTTTGCAATCAGGGTTGTATTTTGGTTTTACTTCCTTTACGTTTAGAGGACTATATATTGATTCGCTGTAAAGGTGCGAGCTGTAATCAGAGTAATTAGTGTTATCATTAGAATTTATCCAATTAATTAGTTCTTTTTTTACATTTAAATCAACTTTATTTAAGTTATGAATGACTTTTCTAGCTGTAGAAATTACATCTTTTTTATTAGGCTCAGAGATGATTGTTAACGAATCGATTAATGTTTTTACTTTAACAGAAATAAATTGATTGTCTATTTTGTTTAATAAATTTAATAGTTCATCTCTGTTTTTCTTATTTATAGACATAATAGCTTTCCAAGCATTTGCTTTGTCCTCTTTAACTTGTTTTTTTATTATTTTTTCTAACTCTATTAACTCATCATTTGAGCTAATATTATTAGAAATTATCCACTCTCTCATTTTAGAATTGCAATCGAACCGCTTTTCCCAATCTAAACGGTCAACATCTTTATATCTCTCATGAGACCCAGATGTTGAATGCCCTAAGGGTTGAGTAAGGTCAGTAACATGAATTAAAATGGGTATATGATTTTCTCTACAAGTTTTTTCAGCTTTCTCATAAACTTTAATCAAGTTAACGTAATCCCACCCTTTGACTTCCATTATCTCATATCCAGCTTTTGTATTTGTTTTTTGAAATCCTTTTAGTATTTCAGAAATATTTTCCTTTGTAGTGTGGTGTTTAGCATGTACAGATATTCCATATTCATCATCCCAAATACTTGTAATCATCGGAACTTGTAATACGCCAGCAGCATTGATGGTTTCAAAAAATAATCCTTCACTTGTGCTAGCGTTTCCAATGGTTCCCCATGCAATTTCGTTTCCGTTTTTAGAAAACTTTTTGGAATCAAAGTCTTTGTGATGTCTATATATTTTGGAGGCCTGAGCCAAACCTAATAATCTAGGCATTTGACTTGCAGTAGGAGATATGTCAGAACTTGAATTTTTTTGTGCAGTTAAGTCTTTCCACTCGTACTGATCGTCTAAACTGTGAGTAGTGAAATGTCCACCCATTTGTCTACCAGCACTCATTGGATCATAATCTAAGTCAGTGTGAGCATATAAACCAGCAAAAAATTCTAAAGATGTTAGCTTTCCAATAGCCATCATAAAAGTTTGATCTCTGTAATAGCCAGATCTAAAGTCACCATTTTTAAAAGATTTTGCCATTGCAAGTTGAGGAACTTCTTTTCCATCTCCAAAAATTCCAAATTTAGCTTTTCCAGTTAAAACCTCTCTTCTTCCAAGAATACTACATTCTCTACTTGTTACAGCAATTTTATAATCATTAATGACTTCATCAACAAAATCTTTGTAGGATAATACTGGATTAGCATCTTTGGAAATTTTCATCATTAATTAAGGTGATTAAGATTTTGCAAATGTAGTTAATCTATACCTTTTACGCAATCTCAGTAATCAACTTTAGTACCATTTCCTTCTAAATAATCCTAAAAGTACATCAGGTTCAAATGTGAATAAAAATCTAATTTTCTCTTTATAATTTGGACTTTTAATTTCAAGCCCATTACTTGATTTAATCGGAAAGTAAATTTCAAAATAATCGGCAATAATATTGAACCTTATCCCAGAGTCATAAACTGTTCTGAAAGTGTTATTTGTTTTGGAATTTAAGAGCCCTAAATCGACATATAATAATAAGTTCTTCCATAATGTAGAGCTCAAGTTAATTGTTGAAATAAAGTTATTACTTCTAGGGTTAATTAATTTCGATTTAAACCCACCTTCAGCCATAATTATTTGTTGACTAAAAAATCCATTATTTTCAGATCTTCCGTAATAATTATAATCATATAAATAATCTGTGGGACGATCCAAAGAAAAATCAAAATAATCGTTGTTACTATTTTTATTTGAAATAAAATATCCGGTGAATAAACGAATGTTTAATTCTCTATTACTTTTAAATAATTTTCTAAACTCATAGCTAAATGATATTTTAGAAAAACTTTTGGAAATTTGATAATCTAAAAACCATTTCTTATGATCTATTACACCTGATTTTAAGTTCATGTATTTTATATTAAATATTTGATACTCTGGGGTGATGTCTGTATTTCCATCATTTGATATTTTTAAAAACCGAACATTCAATGAATTTAACTTGTTCTTTCTAAGATTTGAACTTTCTCTAAAGTTAAAATTGATAAATGGAGTATATATTTTTGCTAATGAATTTTGATCATAAGAACTAATATTTCCATACAAACCATAGTTTATCATAAATAGATCTTTATTTCGAATATTCTTTGTTTTGTATATTATTGCTGACCCAGAAAGTTCTTTGGAATTTACACTATATAAGGGTTTAAATTTATAGTTAAATTCCTTTTTTAAAATTGATCTATTATGAATTTGTGCGCCAATATTTATTCCATCGTATATATTTTTATAGCTTACAATTGGAGTGATATAAATATGATTGAAATCAGGATCCTCAATATCTTTGCCTATTTTCAACTTGAGTGGCTTAGATTTTAAATTATTTGATTCTTCATTTTTTTTAGAAAAATAATTTAAATGGTCTATAGTTTTAAGTTTTAAAATAGAGTCAATGTAAGATTTGTCGTAATTAAATTTTCTCTTTAATTCATTTTTAAAATAATAAGCTGAGTTTTGGTTTTTTGTTTTTAAAGTATTTTTAATAATTAAAGAAAAATCATCTTTTTTGTTTTTTGAAAAAACATCGTAAAAAATTAAACCTGATTTATGTTTGTTGGCTATTTTTTCATTGAATTTCAATAATGAATCTTTAGGTGTATCTAAACTCTGAGTGTTATTAATCCTATCCATATGAGTAATACTAAGAAAGTATTTTTCATTGTACTTTAATTTTGAAGCGTATAAGCTTTTTAAACCTGGAAATTTAGATAAATTTCCAGCCAAGGTAATATTTGGATATTTCTTTTCTACATATTCAATCAACATATAGGTTTGAATCCCATCCTTTAACCAATAACCTACTCTTGGATTAACATTTAATGAATTATCTAATAGTTTACTAATTAAAACTTTAAGTAATTGTAATTCATAGATAAACTCATTTGGATATAC
>CABXVR010000017.1 GCA_902515565.1 uncultured Bacteroidota bacterium
GTATTCAATTGCTTTCCCAATTAATGTCGCACTTGTACATTTCTCTGTGATTACGTTTACAAAGTCACCAATTTTATAATTCTCTTTTGGGAATACAACAACTTTATTGTGTTCTGTTCTTCCAGCCCAGTATTTGTCAGATTTTTTTGATTGTTTATCTATTAATACTTCGACTTTTTTATTTAAAAACTCTTTTGTTCTCATAAGACTGTGTTTTTGTTGTAAGTCAACAATTTCTTGCAATCTTCTTTTTTTAATTTGTTCGTCGACATTATCTTCTAATTTTCTTTCTGCTAAAGTTCCAGGTCTTTCGGAGTATTTAAACATGTAACCAAATAAATAAGTTACCTCATTCATTAAAGAAATAGTTTGTTTGTGATCATCTTCTGTTTCATTTGGAAACCCGACTATCATGTCATGACTTATGGTGCAATCAGGGATTATTTTTTTAATACTTTTAATTAAATCTATATACTCCTCTCTTGTGTGTTGCCTATTCATGGCCTTTAAAATAGAATTACTGCCACTTTGAACCGGGAGGTGAATGTAATTACAAATATTCTCATACTTTGACATGACTTTTATAACATCAATAGACATGTCTTGAGGATTTGATGTTGAAAATCGAATTCTCATCTTAGGTTGTGTTACAGCGCACATCTCTAAAAGTTTTGCAAACCCAATTGAACTCGCTTTTTGAATTTCTGAAGCTTTAGAAAGGTCTTTTTTTAATCCTCCACCATACCACAGATAGCTGTCTACATTTTGTCCTAACAGAGTAATTTCTTTAAAATTATTTTTTGCCAAGTCATTAAGCTCGTCAATAATACTTTTTGGATCCCGACTTCTTTCTCTTCCTCTTGTAAAAGGAACAACACAAAATGTGCACATATTATCACATCCTCTGGTTATAGAAATAAATGCTGAAACTCCATTGGAATTTAGTCTAACTGGACTTACATCACCATAAGTTTCATCTTTTGATAATAATACATTTATAGCGTCTCTTCCTTGGTCTACTTCTTCTAATAAATTTGGCAAATCTTTATAAGCATCTGGCCCAACTACTAGATCTACAATTTTTTCTTGCTCTAAAAATTTGTGTTTTAATCTTTCTGCCATGCAACCTAAAACACCCACTTTCATTTTTGGATTATCTCTTTTTAGAGCATTATACTTTTCAAGTCTTTTTCTCACTGTTTGCTCTGCCTTATCTCTAATAGAACACGTGTTTATTAAAATTAATTCAGCTTCTTCAATGGTACTTGTTGTGTTGTATCCATTATTAGATAAAATAGAGGCGACTATTTCACTATCACTAAAATTCATCGCACACCCAAAACTTTCAATATATAGTTTCTTGCTATTTTTAGGAATAATTCTAGTTTTTAATACTTCTCCTTGTCTTTTTTCTTCTAATAATTTCTCCACAGATGTTTAATTATTAATTTAAATTAAGTCTACAAATATAGTATTTAATTTATGTTATGACAAATTGTCATATCAAAAATTATAAAAGATTACAGTAGATAGATTAAGACTAAAATTCACTTAATTAGAGGCTAATTTTTGATTTTCAAAATATATATATAAAAATTTCTTCTACATTTGTACTTCTTAATTTTAAAATATGGCAAAGAATTTAGTTATCGTTGAGTCACCAGCAAAAGCAAAAACAATTGAAAAATTTTTAGGAAAAGAATTTGTTGTTGCATCAAGTTTTGGACATATTTCTGACTTACCTTCAAAAGAACTTGGAGTAGATGTAGATGGCGACTTTACTCCTAAATATGAGGTTTCGAAAGATAAAAAAACAGTTGTTAAAAATCTGAAAGATTTAGCAAGTAAATCTGAAATGGTATGGTTAGCTAGTGATGAAGATAGGGAAGGGGAAGCTATCGCTTGGCACCTCTTTAATTCATTAAAGTTAAAAGAAAATAAAACTAAAAGAATTGTTTTTCATGAAATTACTGAGTCTGCAATCAAAAAAGCAGTTAGTAACCCAAGAAAGATAGACTACAATTTAGTAGATGCACAACAAGCTAGAAGAGTTTTAGATAGAATAGTTGGTTATGAATTATCTCCTGTATTGTGGAGAAAAATTAGAAGTGGTCTTTCAGCTGGTAGAGTGCAGTCAGTCTCAGTAAGATTAATCGTCGAAAAAGAACGTGAAATACTTGGTTTTACACCTGTTTCATCTTTTAAAATTGATTGTGTATTTACAACACTTGAGGGTGATTCATTTAAAGCCAGACTTTCAAAATCTTTTACTTCGAAAGAAGATGCTGTTAGTTTTCTAAACAATAATATTGACTCTGAATTTTCAATTAAAAGTTTAGAGAAAAAACCTACAAAGAAAACTCCAGCCCCTCCATTTACGACATCAACTTTACAACAAGAAGCATCTAGAAAGCTGTATTTTTCAGTTTCTAAAACCATGACCTTAGCTCAAAGGCTGTATGAAGCTGGTTTAATTACTTACATGAGAACTGATAGTGTTAATTTATCAAACGACGCTAAAGAAAGTGCTAAAAATGAAATTATTAAATCTTATGGAGAAAAGTATTCGAATCCAAGAACATTTAAAGGAAAAATAAAAGGTGCTCAAGACGCTCACGAAGCTATTAGACCAACAAATTTTTCAACAAACTCAGTAAATATTGACAGAGATCAAGCAAGGCTATATGATTTGATTTGGAAAAGAGCTATATCATCTCAAATGTCTGATGCCAATTTAGAAAGAACAAATGTTAAAATTCAATCAAACAAGCACAGTGAGTTATTTGTTTCAAATGGTGAGATAATTAAATTTGATGGTTTTTTAAAGGTATACATAGAGAGTACTGATGAAGAGAATCAAGAAAAAGATGATTTATTACCAAGCTTATCAATAAACCAACCCCTTGAAAACAAATATATTAATGCAACTCAACGATTTTCAAGACCTCCTTATAGATACACTGAGGCTTCACTTGTAAAGAAGCTAGAAGAGTTGGGAATAGGTCGTCCTTCAACATATGCACCAACGATTTCTACAATACAAAATAGAGGTTATATCGAAAAAGGGACTGTCGATGGAAACAGTAGAGACTATCTTCAAATATCTCTTGTTGAAAATTCAATTCAAGAGAAATCTTTATCCGAGAAGCATGGGTCTGACAAAGGTAAATTAGTGCCAACTGACATTGGAATGATAGTTACAGATTTTTTAGTAGAACATTTTGAAAATATTCTTGATTACAATTTTACAGCAAAAGTTGAACAAAATTTTGATGAAATTGCTGAAGGAAAAAAGGAATGGACAAATATGATGAAATCTTTTTACAAAGATTTTCACCCAGTTGTTTTAGATGTTAAGGAAAATGCTGAACGAGAGTCTGGTAAAAGAAATTTAGGTGTACATCCAGAATCTAATAGAGATGTTAGTGTTCGACTTGGTAAATTTGGTCCAATGGTACAAATTGGAAATGTGGAAGATGAAGAAAAACCTTTATTTGCTAGTCTCTCACCAGAAATGCAACTTGCTTCAGTTACACTTAAAGAAGCTTTAGATTTATTTGAGCTTCCAAAAGTTTTAGGTAATTATGAGAATGAAGAGATTCTAGTTAACAATGGTAGATTTGGTCCATACGTAAAGCACGGAAGTAAATTTATATCTCTACCAAAGGGAGTTGCACCTTTATCAGTGTCCTTAGAAGAGTCTATTGAAATTATAGTTGAAAAACAAAAAGCTGATGCCCCGATAGCATCATATAACGATATGCCAGTTCAGAAAGGAAAGGGTAGATTTGGCCCATTTATAAAATGGAACAACATGTTTATTAACGTTAACAAAAAATACGACTGGGATAATTTATCTCAAGCTGAAATAGTTGAACTTATTGAAACCAAAATTCAAAAGGACATTGACAAAGTAGTATATGATTGGTCTGAGGATAAAATTAAGGTTGAAAAAGCAAGGTGGGGTAGATTTAATATAATTTCAGGAAAGATAAAAATTGAGCTTCCAAAAACTTTCGATATTGAAAAGTTAACTTTAGAGGATGCAAAAGAAAAGATTGCTAAATTATCCAAAAAAAAATCAAAAAGTAAAAAATAATAGATGATCAATTATAACTTTTTAAGTCCTGTGGATGATTTAATTTTATCACATATGAACTTAAATTCATCATTGATTTTAGGTAATAGAATAAATGTATATAATGATGTTTCTTCTCCTCCAGATTTAGCTAATATCGATGTTGTGATAGTTGGAGTTAATGAATACAGAAATGGCGAAAACTCACTAAATGATAATTTTTCTTTAAACGAAGTTAGAAAAACCTTCTACAATTTATACCCGGGCAATTGGTCTTTAAATATAGCTGACATTGGTGATTTAATTTTAGGCGATACTGCATCTGATACTTATCAAGCAATGCAAAGCATTATTACCCCTCTTTTGAAAAGCAACATAATACCCATAATTATTGGGGGGACACAAGATTTAACCTATGCTAATTACAGGTCTTATGATTTTCTAGAAAAAACAGTCAATATTGTTAATATAGATTCTAATTTTGATTTAGGTGATTCTTCAAAACCTATTAAAAACAATAGTTTTTTAGGAAAGATTATTTTAGATAAGCCTCATAATTTATTCAATTACTCAGTTTTGGGGTATCAAACATATTTTAACTCTCAAGAAGAAATAGACCTGATGGAAAAGTTATATTTTGAAGCATACAGATTAGGAGAATTAAATTATAACATACAAAATGTTGAGCCAATTTTAAGGGATGCGAATATTGTTTCTTTAGACTTAAAAAGTGTTAGATCTTCTGAACTAAGTTCTAAACAAAAGTTTTCACCAAATGGTTTTGATGGCAAAGAAATATGTGCTGTTTCAAGATATGCTGGTATAAGTAACAAGGTGTCTTCATTTGGTATATTTGAATACATGCCATCTAACGAAGATGAAGCTACAGAAATGTTAATTGCACAAATAATGTGGTACTTTATTGAGGGTGTTAGCTGTAGAATTATTGATAATAATTTTAATAAGGTTGATGATTTTCAGAAATTCACTGTATTAGTTGACACTCAAGAACTAATATTTCTAAAGAGTATTAAATCTTCCAGATGGTGGGTTGAAATACCTTTTGTAAAAAATTCAAATAATAAATTAGAAGACCACTCGTTATTACCATGTATGCATGAAGATTATATTGACGCTACCAACGGAGTAATTCCTGAAAGATGGTTTAAAGCACAGAAAAAAAATATAATTTAATTTGTATATTTTAAGTTTAATAAAACACAAAAAGGGTTTGCTTATATTTGTATATTAGAAATTATATGGATAAGTTTACGTGCTTTTAGAAAATATAAAGCTAAAATTATTTAAAAATATGAAGAATATTATCTTAAAAACAGCACTCTTGCTTATTGTAATGAGCTGTGGATCTGGTGATAAAGGAGAGTTAGTAGGTGTCAAAGGAAAAAAATATTTTTCCGAAAAACCTTTTGGAATGACTCTTGTTCCTGGTGGTTCTTATATTATGGGTAAATCTGATGATGATATAGCTGGTATAAATGATGCCCCTACCAAGACAGTTACTGTTAGATCATTTTATATGGACGAAACAGAAATTACTAATTCTGAATACAGACAATTTGTTCACTGGGTTAGAGATTCAATAATGAGAACAAAATTAGCCGAAGAAGCTGAATACTCAAATGCTGATTTAGAAGGTGATGGAATAGCACTTTATGCATACAAAGACGCAGATACATCTGACTTAGGGGTTTATCAAAAATGGAGAAAAGAAAATACGTTTGATAATAGACCATTAAATTGGGATGTTGACTTAATACTTGATAGAAATGATTACCCAGATGATATTTATTTAGAAGTTGTTGAGGGTATGTTTATGGATGAAGATGAGGTGTTCAACGATGTTAGAACGTGGGATGTAAAACAATTTAAATTCAAATACAAGGATAGTAGAGTTGCAGAATATTTAGAAGTTAAAGAAGATTTAATTAATCAACTTGCTAATGATAATCCACCAATTTTAAATCCGACTGATGAAGAACTAGAGTTATTATTTGATGGTTTTAAACGATCTAACTTTATAACTGATGAAGTTATTGAAGTTTACCCTGACACTACTGTATGGATTACGGACTTTAAGTATTCTTACAATGAACCAATGCACAATGATTATTTTTGGCATGATGCTTACAATGATTACCCTGTAGTAGGAATTACTTGGAAACAAGCTAAGGCTTTTTGTGAATGGAGAACAATGAAAAAAAATGCTTTTCAAAAAACAAAAAATAAAGACTTAGTTCCAGAATTCAGATTACCTACTGAAGCTGAATGGGAGTATGCAGCCAGAGGTGGTTTACAAGGAGCTTCATTTCCTTGGGGTGGCCCTTACACTAAAAATGATAGAGGATGTTTTATGGCTAACTTTAAACCAATGAGAGGTGATTATGCTGTTGATCAAGCTTTATATACAGTTGAAGGTGATGCTTATGATGCAAATGGTTATGGTCTATTTAACATGTCAGGAAATGTTGCTGAATGGGTAGATTCATCTTATGAATCTGAAGCTTATGATTTTTCGTCAACAATAAATCCTAATGTTAATAAGCGATTTAATAAGAAAAAAATTACTCGTGGTGGATCTTGGAAAGATGTTAAGTATTATTTACAAGTTAGTACCAGGGATTACGAATATGAAGATATTCCAAGAAGTTTTATTGGTTTCAGAACAGTACATGATTACTTGGGTGCTGACTTAACTGCAAATGCACAAACAAATAGTTCAAGGATAAAAAGATAAATAACTAAATTATAAACTTTAATAAACACTAATATTATGGCACTTAAATTAAGTAAAAAAACAATGAATATGGCCTATGGCCTTGGAGCAGCAATTGTAATTATTGGTGCACTTATGAAAATTATTCACAAAGATTTGGGTCCACTAAGTGGAAACACTTTACTTTCCATAGGTCTAATTACTGAAGCACTAATATTTGCTCTTTCTGCATTTGATACCCCGGAGGAAGACCCCGATTGGGCATTAGTTTACCCTGAATTAGAAGGAGGATCAGCATCCGGAAGTTCAAAAGAATCTCCACAAGGATTATTATCTAAAAAATTAGATGGTATTTTGAAAGAAGCTAAAATTGACGCTTCGTTAGTAGGTAGTTTAAGTAGTAGCATTAAGGATATGGAAGCTTCTGCTAAGTCTGGTGCAGATAGTGCAGATAGTTTAGCAAAAGTTAATAAGGAATTTGCAGATAACGCAGAAAAACTTCAAAAGCAAATGGCATCTTTAGCAGCTAACTTGGAGTCTTTAAACAATGTTTATGGTGGTGTATTAGGCGCTATGAACAGCAAAAAATAATTTTAATTTATTATAAATAATTAAAAAACACCAATATGGCTAGCGGAAAGGAAACCCCAAGACAAAAAATGATCAATTTGATGTATCTAGTATTTATCGCGATGCTAGCTCTAAATATGTCAAAAGAAGTTTTAACAGCATTTGGTTTGATGAATGAACAAGTTGTTGAATCTAATATGAATGCAACTGAAAGAAATAAAAAATTCAAACAAGGATTAGATGAAAAAGCTAATGAACAACCTGGTAAATATCTAACGTTAAAAAATAAAGCAGATTCCATATCAAATCTGGCTGATAATTTATACAACCATCTTGAGTCTATTAAAACTTCTGCTTTAGATTACTCTCAATTAGAAGACGTAAGAGACTATGAGGTTATGGATAAGCCTGATGCGATAGACGAAATGTTCTTTGTCGGAGATGGACTAACTCCCCAAGGAGATGAGTTTTTATCTCAGATGAAAGTTTTTCGTGAAGGTGTTGCTGAAATCCTAAAAACCAATTTATCTCTTCAAGATATTTCAGATGATGTTATTAAAAAATTCTCTACTAATCAAGTGACTGATAGAGAAGGAGTTGTAAGAGATTGGATAGAATACCATTACATGGGATATCCACTTGTTGCTTCATTAACAAAATTTACCATGCTACAAGCTGATTTAAAAACTATAGAATCTGAATTACTCTCAGCAATGCTTCAAGGTAAACTAAAAATAGAAGCTTCATTAACTAATTTTGATGCGATTGTTGTCCCAGACAAAACTGCATTCTTCTCTGGTGACAACTTTACTGGTAGAATTATATTAGGTAAAAATGATAAAACATTAAAAGCTGACAAAGTACTTATCAATGGTGCAGAGTTAGACCAGTCATCTATGCTAACTGGTCAAACTATTCTTGATTTCCCGGCTGGTCCAGTAGGAGAGCGTGAAATAACAGGTGAATTTCAATTTAAAGAAGGTGATTCTATAATTACAATTCCAGTAAATAGTACCTATGCAGTTGTTCCTAAACCAAATTCAGCTACTGTTTCTGCTGATAAAATGAATGTTGTTTATCAAGGAGTTAGAAACCCTTTTTCAATTTCATTTGCTGGAATTCCTGATAATAAAGTTGATCCACTTGCTACACCAGGTTTACGAAAAGGTAAATTAGTTGGTAAAAAAGAAAGAAAATCTGCTGGAGATTATGAATTAGATTTAAGAAAAATGCCTGCAGCATTAAAAGGTAAAAAAACTATAAATGTTAAAGTTGTTGGAACCTTACCAAGTGGAGAGAGAGTTGTTACGGAAGTACCATTTAGAATTAAGCCTATTCCTTCTCCATTAGGATCAATAGATGGCGAAACGGGTTCTATGTCTATGAACAGAGCAGATTTAGCATCGGCAATAATTGATGCTCAGTTTAATGGATTTGATTTTGATTTACCACTTTCTGTTGATAATTTCAAAATAAATATTCAAGGAAAAGGGGTATTTATTTGTGAAGGTGATGAATTGAGTGCTCAAGCTAAACAAGCCCTTAGAGGAGCTAGAAGAGGCTCACAGATAACAATTACTGATATTGCACCAAAAGGAAGAGGAACTAGTACTATTATTCCTACTGCCGCACCATTAATCGTAACCCTTAAGAATTAATTATATGTTACTAAATAAAAAATTCATATTCATTTTTTTATTATTTGCAAGTATCAATTTTACATTTAGCCAGAGTAATCTTTTAAATGCAAAAAATCCTGAAGAAATTGGTGTTAAAACATTGAGTCAATTAGATTTGGATGACGAATCTGTGTTAGAATATGGATACATTGATGACAAAGATGTTCTTTTTTCAAGAACTGTTTGGGAGATAGTTGATTTGAGTGAGAGAATTAATTTCCCTTTTTTATATCCTACTGATACTACTTTAGTTGGTAAAGAAAGAAGACCACTTATATGGTATTTAATCAAAGGAATTGAAGAAGGAAAGATAGCTAGAATTTTTGATGACGGTAAATTCAATTTTGAGGTAGACTCATCTAGTGTATTTAAAAAGTTAACAGATACAGTTATTAAAAGAAGAGGTATTAACAAAATGAATGATTTTGGAGGTTATAGAGATTTTGCTCTTTATAATAATGTTGATTTTGGTGAGTTTACTTACGTTGATGAAGATTCTTTAAAAGAAACAAATGCACCTCTTTACAACTCGTATTTAAAATTTAGAAAAGCTGCAGTATTACCATACTTAACTAAAGGTCGAGATTATGAAATAAATAACTTTTCGTACGACATGGTTACTCAGTATCTAATAAAAGGAGTTTGGTATTTTGACAAAGTTCAAAGTGATTTAAGATATAGGCCTTTAGCAATTGCACCAGTAACCAGACAAGTGGCTAATATGGAGCTTGATGCTAATGCTTTCTATGAAGAGGATATTGAAAAAGTTCCCATGTTCTGGGTTTATTACCCAGACGTTAGAAACGTATTAAAAAATGCTTATGTTTTTAGTCAAAAGAATAGTTCTGTAAGAAAGTCATTTGATGAATTAATCAATGCTAGAAGATTTAATTCTGTTATTTATCTTGAGGAAAATATGCAAGAAGATAGAGAAGTAAAAGAGTATATCTCTAAAAACTCTTTCATGCAACTTTTAGAATCTGAGAGAATAAAAGAAAAGATTAGAAATTTCGAACACGATATGTGGAGTTGGTAATTACCTTCTCTTATATAAAAAAAACGCTTATTAAATAATAAGCGTTTTTTTTATTCCATATTTTTAGTAGGATTAACTATTTAATCTATTTTTGCAACTGATTTTTATAAATATTTATGTTAAATATCCACAAAGCTTCTATATTTTTTCAAGGAGAACCTCTTTTTAGTGATATTACTTTTAGATTAGGTAATGGAAATAGAATAGGGTTAATTGGTAAAAATGGTGCTGGTAAATCAACTTTGTTAAAAGTGATTTCAGGTGAAATAGAGGCAACATCTGGACAAATCGCAAAAGAAAAAGATGTTAATATTGGGTTTTTAAAGCAGGATATTGATTTTGAATTTGGTAGAACAGTTTTAGAGGAATCTTATTTAGCATTTTCTGAAATTATTGCTATTGAAAAGCAGCTTTCCTTTATAAACACCCAATTAGCAGAAAGAACAGATTATGAATCAACTGAGTATAGTCAATTAATAGTCGATCTAAATGATTTACAGCATCAATATGAGATTATTGGCGGGTATAGTTATCAAGGTACTACAGAAAAGATTTTACAAGGACTAGGTTTTTTACGTGCAGATTTTAATAAGTTAACAGATACTTTTTCAGGTGGTTGGAGAATGAGAATTGAACTTGCTAAATTGCTTCTTCAAAACAATGATATTCTTTTACTTGATGAACCAACAAATCATTTAGATATTGAAGCTATAATATGGTTAGAGAATTTTTTAAAGAATTATCCGGGAGCTATAGTAATTGTTTCACACGATAAGATGTTTTTAGATAATGTAACTAATAGAACTATAGAGATTTCATTAGGAAAGATTTATGATTACCCAAAGCCATACACCAAGTTTTTAGTTCTTAGAAATGAAATTAAAACTCAGCAGTTGGCTTCACAAAAAAATCAAGCAAAACAAATTGCTCAAACTGAAAAGTTGATTGAAAAATTTCGCGCTAAAGCTTCCAAAGCTACAATGGCTCAATCGTTAATTAAAAAGCTTGAAAAAGTAGACCGAATTGAAGTAGATAAGGATGATAATAGTGTAATGAAATTAAGTTTTCCAATTTCTGTTACACCAGGTAAGGTAGTTGTTGAAGCTGAAAATATTTCAAAAAACTACGGCGATTTAAGTGTTTTACAAAATATTAGTCTCTCTGTTAATAGAGATAGTAAAATTGCATTTGTCGGACAAAATGGTCAAGGTAAATCGACACTTGCAAAAATTATTGTAGGGGATATTAAATCTGAAGGTGTTATTAAATTAGGGCATAATGTTCAAATTGGATATTTTGCTCAGAATCAAGCCGAATACTTGGACGGATCAAAAACTGTACTAGATACAATGATTGATGCTGCAAATGAAAAAAATAGAAGTAAGGTTAGAGATATACTGGGGTCTTTTTTGTTTAAAGGTGATGATGCTGATAAATTTGTTAGAGTATTGTCAGGGGGAGAAAGAAATAGGTTGGCTTTAGCTAAATTATTGCTGCAACCACTTAATGTGCTAATAATGGATGAGCCAACTAATCATCTGGATATATTATCTAAGAATGTCTTAAAAGTAGCATTAAGTAAATTTGGAGGGACTTTAATATTGGTTTCACACGATAGAGATTTCTTACAAGGGTTAGTGAATAAAGTTTATGAATTTAGAGATAAAAAATTAAAAGAATATTTAGGAGATATTGATTATTATTTAGAGGAAAAGAAAGTTGAAAACCTTAGAGAGGTAGAATTAAAAACAAAAATTAAAGTTGATAAACCACTAAGTAATAAGCTTTCTTATGAGAATCAAAAAAAATTAAAATCTTTAAACAATAAATTGTCTAAAGTTGAATCAAAAATAGGCTTACTAGAGAATGAAATTAAGGATTTGGATAATAAATTAGAAGATAACTACGATAAATTTGCAAAAGAAGATGGGTTCTTTGATAATTATCAATCCAAAAAAAGTCAATTAAATATACTAATGAAAGATTGGGAGTTAATTCAAAACGACCTCTCTAAATTATCTTAAGAATATTATAGATGTTTAATGAATTATCCTTGTATAATTTAAAAAGCGTTGTATATTTGTAGACTATATCGCGGGATAGAGCAGTGGTAGCTCGTCGGGCTCATAACCCGAAGGTCACAGGTTCGAGTCCTGTTCCCGCTACTAAAACAATAAAACGGTTATACTTTTATAAAGTGTAGCCGTTTTTTTTAATTTCAAAAGCACACAAAACTACCCATAAAATAAAGAGAAACTCAATAATTCTTTGATAAATTCCAATATATTCAGATGATAAATCTGATCCTAAGGTTATTACAAAAAAAGAGCTAATTATCCCTAATAAAAGGCATTGAATAGAAAAACTCATATAGGTTGATTTTTTTAGCCCGAGTCCAATTAAAATCATAAATAAAGGAGTTAGCACATACATTAATAATGCCGAAAAATTATGAGCTATTTGGGAGAAACTAGGATCAATTAATTCTCTATTACAACCACTATCGCAAGGGAAAATTCCAGTAAATATTGTTCCTAATCCGTAAAAAATTCCGATTCCATAGAACCCTATTTTTAAAAGTGTATTAGGTTGAAAATAGTTAAGTCCAAGAAAACAAAAAAGAGAAATCATAACTCCACCTGGGGCATAACCAAAAACTCTTAAATATATTCCATATTTAGTATCGATTGCATATGATTCGCTTATGTATTGATTGAATATGTCATAATTTTCAATCAAAAGTCCTCCTAAAACAAAAGCTGAAAAAAGAAGACTAACCCCTATTATTCCGATTAAAAAAGTAACTTTTTTATTCATTGAGTTTTAAAGTAATTGAGTAAATCAAAAATAGTGTTTTTAAAAATATCCTACGAGTAATGTTGTGGTTCGATATTTCGATAGAGTTATCTACTAAAACAATAAAACGGTTATACTATTATATAGTTAACCGTTTTTTTTATTTTTGAACATGGTTAAAATCATGGGAAGAAAATCATAGATGAAAAAGATATTAAAAATAGCCTTATTATCACCAATAATTCTGATTCTATTACTATTAGCGTTTTTATCAATTAAATATTCGCCAACTTATGTTTACCGCACTATTACAATGAATGTGGCAGATGTTTATGACTACAAAAACTTTGAAAACAGGGTAATAAAAGGGTCTGAAAACTCTTTTAATTTTGAAGAAAAACTGGAGGAGGCTTATATAGAATCGGTGTTTGATGATCGGGTTTCAAAATCTGGCTTCAATTCATTTGATGAATGGGCAGAACAATCGCAAACTACTGCCTTGATTTTCATTCGAAGAGACACCATAGTTTATGAAAAGTATTTCAATGGATTTTCAAGAGATTCCTATTTTCATTCTCAATCAGTCGCTAAATCATTTATTTCTTTTCTGATTGGAGCCGCTATTGATGGGGGATTAATCAAAAGCGTTGATGAACCAATAACGCAATATGTCCCAGAATTAATCAAACGTGACCCACGATTCGAAAAGATAACTATTAAGAATCTTCTCGAAATGCGTTCGGGTATTAAATACAACACTGATTTTTTACCCTTTATCAACATTCATGCACCATGGAACGATGAAGTAATAGGTTATTACCATCCTGATCTACGAAAGATATTACTCGAAGAACTTGAAGTTGAATCTGAACCTGGTGAAGCATTTGAATACAATAACTATAATACAAGTTACCTAGGTTTAATTATTGAACGTGCAACTGGAAAGACTGTCTCAAAATACTTAGAAGAAAAACTTTGGTCGCAAATTATGGAGTACGATGCTTTGTTTTCAATTGATAGCAAAGAATCTGGCTTTGAATATATGCCGAGTAGACTTATAGCAAGAGCTATAGATTATGCGCGATTTGGACACCTTTTTCTAAAAAAGGGAGATTTTAATGGAAATCAAATTATTTCAGAAAATTGGGTTGTAAAATCAACAACAGAGGATAAAACGATTTCTCGTGACCATTACCCAGATTGGTTAGGTAGTGGATGTAAACACACCTACTATTCTTATCAATGGTGGGGAAATACTAATTGTGATTCAACTTTTCAGTTTTTTGCAAATGGAAACCTAGGGCAGAATATTTATATTATCCCTGAAAAAGAAACTGTAATTGTTCATTTTGGTAATTCACTGCAGTATTATAATAGTGATTTTGATTTATGGAATGTTGCTTTGCAGTTGAATTAGAAATTAAAGGATAACAATGAATTAAAATAAATACTAGCTGTAACATTGATAAAACCCTGGCCAAGGGTCTCAATATTGTCAAGGGAGAAGTCACATACCCTGAAATTATAGAGACTTTTTGCTGGGGCAATTAAATTTTAAAGGTGTGTCACCCCCTGTGTGGTGGGCCAAAATAGCCCATTTCATTGACTGAAACCCTGTTTTATTTTTAAACATCACCCTTTAAACATCTTGTAAAGAAAGGAAAATCATCAGTAACTACATAATAATAGATACCTTCAGGAAATTCAGGTGTAACCCCAAAGCGTCCGTTGCATTCATCTAAATCTCCTAGCCCCTCAACATATTCATAATCTTGAGTAAATGCACCCATTGGTATAGGTGTATTAGGATTATTTCCACCTCCTGGACCAACTAAAGCAGTTAATATAGTAGGTCTATTGTTATCAGCTTGATTTTTTAATCTATAACTTGGTTGTAATGCTAAAACTTCACTAGAAGAATCACTAGCGTTTGAATAACCATATCTAGCATAAATAGGAAAACCATCAGATGCCCACCCAACTATAGTCATCCCCTCATTATCTCCTAAGAAATCCATAAGTAATTCTGGCATTCCATGGTAATGATATTCTCCATTAGGCTGAACATGTGCATGATTCATATCGTCTCCAAAATTGAAAGTATCATGCCCTAATGCTTCAATATTCCAATTACCTTGACATTGAGCTAAACAACACTCCCCATCGTCATTGCATTTTCCTGCAGTTGCTGGATCAAATTTGATACTATTTAAAGCATAAGCAATTGCTGAGCCAGGACCACCTGCTTCAATTCCACTTTCGTAAACTATTATTGGACAAAGTGTAAAACTTTCATTTACTGTTTGCTCACTTATAGTATTTGGATTATCATTATTTGGAAAAGTTCCAACCTCATGATTTGGAATCCCATTTCCGTTTAAAATTCTATCAACTCCATCAGATGACCATGAATATCTACTATAATTATTTACTGATTCATCGTCATTATACATTTCTTCGTTTATATCAACTAATATCCCAGTAGTTGAATACTCTCCAATACAATTTATACTATTTTCTACCTGTGAATTTTCATTATTTCCATCATTTATATTTTCATCTTTGGAACATGAACATGAAATAATTAGCATTATAAGAATAGTTTTTTTCATTACGTGGTTGTTTATTTTTTGGATCTTTGAGGCCATTGATTATAAAAAATTGCTTTTATAAAAATAATCATATTAGTTCAACTTTTCATAATAAGAGTCATTATGTTATGAGTGTTAATTAAGTCTCTTGGAGTCAGACTTGTGTTTGATATTTCGAATAAATTATCTACTAAAACAATAAAACGGTTATACTTTTTTAAAGTGTAACCGTTTTATTATTTTTATGAAATGAAAAAAACACTATTACTTTACTTTTTATTAATCTTTGCTTGTTCAAAAAACACTCAAATTAAAAATCCTAGAATTGCTATAATTGGTCTTGGAATTGAATCCAGTACTTTTTCTCCAGCTACAACAAGTAAAGAAGCGTTTCATGCTAAAAGAGGAATTGAAATTTTTGATAAGTATCCTTTTCTGCATGAGGATTCTTTAGCTCGTAATAGTGCTGAATGGGTTCCTATATTAGTCGGTAAGGCTCTTCCCGGTGGAATTGTAACTAGTGAAGCATATGAATCTTTAGTGAAGGAATCTTTAAAAATGTTAAAACAAAATGGTCCCTATGATGGTGTGTTTTTTGATATTCATGGAGCTATGAGTGTTATAGGAATTGATGATGCTGAAGGAGATTTAATCACAAGAGTAAGAGATGTTGTTGGTTTTGAAACTTTAATTTCAACTTCTATGGATTTACATGGAAATGTTTCCAAATTATTAGCAAAGCAATCTGATTTAATAACTTGCTATAGAATGGCCCCTCATGAAGATGCTATAGAATCTAAAAAAAGAGCTGTAACTAATCTTTTAGATCGATTAATAAATAAAAAAGGAAAACCAGCTTATAAAGCTTGGATACCTGTACCAATATTACTCCCTGGAGAAAAAACTAGTACCAGAATAGAACCAGGAAAAAGTCTTTATGAACAAATACCATTAGTAACTCAAAATGATGGAATTGTTGACGCTGCAATTTGGGTTGGATATCCTTGGGCTGATGAGTTTAGAAATCACGGTGTAGTTATGGTGACAGGTGATAATAAAAAGGCTGTGACATCTGGTGCAGAAAAATTAGCTAATCAATTTTGGGAATCAAGGAATGATTTTAAATTTGTTGCACCTACAACAACACTTGATGAAAGTTTAAAATTAGCACTTAAAAGTAAACTAAACCCTTTTATTATAAGCGATATGGGAGATAATCCAACTGCTGGTGGAGCCGGAGATGTCACTCATACTCTAAATCAATTACTATCACGATCTGAATTTAAAAATTCAAATGGTCCGTCTCTAATTTATGCTTCAATTCCTGGTCCTGATCTTATAAAAAAAGCTTTAGATTTAGAAGTTGGTTCTTTTGTCGAGGGTTATGTTGGAGCTATTGTTGATGACAGGTATAGTCCTCCAATTCTTTTGTCAGGAAAAATTACATCGATTAAAAAAGGAGATATTAATGCTGAAGTTGAAGTTGTGGTTAAAACTGGTAGTATTAGTGTAATTGTTACAAATAAAAGAAAGCCCTATCATTATTTAAAAGATTTTACAGATCTTAAATTAGATCCTATTAATGTAGACATTTTGATGGTTAAAATTGGATATCTTGTTCCAGAACTTTATGAAATTAGAGGAGATTGGGTTATGGCATTAACACCTGGTGGGGTAGACCAAGACTTAGAAAGGTTAAATTTTAAAAGAATTAAACGACCAATGTTTCCATTTGATAAAGATATGTCTAAGCCAGACCTAAGTGCACGATTAATAGAACTATCGAATAAGAAATAAAAATGGAAGCGATAATCACTGTTGTTGGTTTTTTAGGGTCTGGTAAAACAACTTTATTAAGACACTTGATAAATAATTATGCTAGTAAAGGATATAGCCCTTTTGTTGTTCTTAACGATTATGAAAATGCAAACCTTGACGCCCAACAATTTCTAGATCAATTAGATTCAAAACAAGTCAGGGCACTTAGTGGAAGTTGTATATGTTGTAGTGGAATAAATGAGTTAAGAGAATTCATTAATAGAATTCCACAGCGCACTAAAGGAATAACACTTATTGAAGCTAATGGGACTTCTGATGCCTGCTCTCTTATGAGTTTTCTTGGTGTTGGTCTAAACGAACGATTTCTTCCCCCAATTCAAATATCAGTAGTTGATGTTAAAAACTGGCAAACACGAGATGAGAATAATGATTTAGAGGTAAATCAAATTCAAGTTTCTTCATTGATTGTATTAACTCATATTGAAAATGTTTCTAAAGAAAGAAAAAACTTTGTAATCAAAGAACTAAATAAATTTAATCCAACAGCAGAAATTTCAATCATGAATGAAATTGATGTTACTCTTCTTCCTAAATTACTTCCTTCAAAAAATAAGTTTCAAAAATTTGATCATCTTAAAGCCCATTGGTCTTCATGTTCAATTGATTTACCTAACCTACCACACACAAGCTATATATATGATATTTGCAATGCACTTCCAAAGACTATAGTGCGTATAAAAGGTTGTACTCAAATTGGAGATAAAAAGGAGTTTGTCTATTTTGAACGAACTCCAAATGGTAAAGTTTCTATAAGACCATTTAATGGAGTGCCAATTACAGGTTCAAAACTTTTAACTATTGGTCCAGGCAGCAAACCTAGTTTACTTGAAAAAGCAATTAAAAATTATTATTAAAAAGTAATCATAATTTTAATTATTTTATAAAATATCATAACTTTGTTTTTATGACCAATTTTAAAAAAACTTTCTTTAAATACAACTTTATTTAGAAAATTAAATTGACCCAATGGCATACAATTTGACTAGTTGTTTTAGAGCATATATTATTTAATTATTCAGAATTATTTTAAATGAAAAATATGTTGAAAAATATTAATGTAAATAAATTAACAATAATACTTTTATTGTTTTCTAATATTATTTATGCACAGTCTATTCTTGTTACTGGTAAAGTCGTTGACAAGCAAGGTCAACCCCTTCCAGGAGTATCAATATTAGTAAAAGATTCAAATACAGGTACATCTACCTCATTTGAGGGTAATTATGCACTGAAGGTTAGCAAAAAGGAAGATGTGTTACAATTTTCATACATCGGTTTTGATACTCAGGATGTTGTGGTCGGCGATCAGTCGCAGATAGATATTATTTTGGAAGAAAATTTAGAGTCTTTAGATGAGGTTCAAGTTGTCGCTTTTCAAAAACAGAAAAAAAACAGTGTTATCGGGTCTATTAATACAATTAACCCTTCTGAATTAAAAATACCTTCTTCTAACCTAACTAATTCATTAGCTGGTAGAATGGCAGGTATGATTTCTTATCAAACATCCGGAGAACCAGGTGCAGATAATGCTCAATTTTTTATTCGTGGTGTGACTTCATTTGGATATGCAAATAACCCACTTATATTAATAGACGGAATTGAAGTTTCTACTGATGATCTTGCTAGGATTGAACCAGATAATATTGCTACTTTTTCAATTATGAAGGATGCGACCGCAACTGCATTATATGGAGCTAGAGGTGCAAATGGAGTAATATTAGTCACTACCAAAGAAGGCAAGGCAGGTAAAGCCAAGGTTTCGTTTAGATATGAAAATTCTTTCTCCTCTCCAACTCAAACTAATGAATTTTTAGGTGGAGTTGATTATATGAATATGTACAATCAAGCAACTAGATCTAGAAATCCGTCAGCTCCGTTACAGTACTCAATTAATAAAATATATGGAACAATTAACTCAGATGATCGTAACATATATCCAAATGTAAATTGGTATAATGAGTTGTTTAAAGATTATACATTAAATAGAAAAGCTAATCTAAATGTTAACGGAGGTGGAGAAATCGCACAGTATTATTTATCTATATCACACAACAATGACACAGGTTTGCTAAAAGTAGATCCCTTAAATAACTTTAATAATAATATTGATATCAATAGATCTAACTTGAGAGCAAATATTAATATAAATTTAACTGAGACTACTAAAATTGCTGTCAAATTCTATTCATTATTTGAAAGATATAATGGACCAAGTGAATCTGCTAATGGTATTTTTGGAAATGTAATGAATGCTAATCCTGTTAACTTTCCAAAGTATTACCAATATGAAAATAATTTAGGCTATAACCATACTTTATTTGGAAATAAAGGTAATGGAGGCTA
>CABXVR010000018.1 GCA_902515565.1 uncultured Bacteroidota bacterium
TAATATCTAAAAGTTAAAAAAATAAAAAATGGGTATAAACTAATATTAAAAACTTGAACATTTGTTATAGAATGGAGCACAATTAGAGCTAATGAAAGTAGTAATAATTTTAGTAAAGCTATTTTCCACTTTTTATTGATAGACTTGAATATTAAAATTATATTTAAAGGATTAGCCCAAAGTAAATTGTAATTGTATGCAGAAGTGTAATGATCGGTAAAAAACCATAAAAACAAAAGTAAAAAGCCAATTGCTGAAGTTATAATGTGAGTTGATTGTAATATTAGTTGTAAGTATTTATTATTAAGATTTCTTATACTTAAAAACAATAAGAAACTAGATATAACTATAAAAATAAATAAAGGTGAATAAAATAAAGTGTTACTCCTTAGATTATGAAATTCTTTATTCTCATAATTTATAAAATTAATTTTTTTAACAAGTTTTATATTGTTGTTAAGGTCTGGATGTTTGTAATATGATGAATTTAAATACTCAAATAAATATTCTGGCAAGAAAGTATTTTTTTTAACATCTATTACTTGATCTATATATGAACCCAAGCATATGTCAATTCCCAATGAGCCCCAGCTATTTTTGTTAATGTTTTCATATATCAAATTTCTGTATGTATTTTTACTTTTGTTTTCAACTGAGTAATCATTTCTATAATCATGTTCGATTAAAGATTCTTCAATAATATCTTTAATTATTGTTGAACAATTGTTTGAAAAATAATCATAGAGATAGTTTTTGTTTTCAGGTTTTGAGTTAAAAATTAAACGATCAACTATTTTTTTGTTTAATTTTTCTGGAAACAATATAACTTGCTCTTTTATAGATCTGTTATTAGAAATATAGGTAGATTTAAAATCCTTGTAGTAACTTACTCCTAGGCTGTAATTTAGGTATCCCTTTATGAAATTTGTGTAGAAGTTAGGGTCATTAAAGTCATATACCCCATAGTTAAAGACAAGATCATAGTTTTTTGATTTATCTTGAACTCTTATTGCGCTGTGTCCGAATGAATCACTTAAAGAATTACCTGGACCGATTGTTAGAACACTAATGATATAATCATTTGTTTCAGCAACCAAAACAGTTGATAAAAAAAAGAAGATTGTAAAAATTTTACTTTTCATAATTATCTAAATATATCAAAATCAATTTTTAAAGAAAATATATTTGAATAAAGAGCAACACTTTGGTCACCAATATCAGTGAACGCATAGTCAATTTCTAAATTATTAAATTTAAAACCTAAACCAAAATTTGGTTGAAAAGTCATATTAGTACTATTATCAAAATCTAATTCATTTTGAAAATTTCCAATACCTAGTCTTAAAAATACTGAGTCTGTATATCCTAGTTCTAAACCAACTGCTGGATTAATACTTACAAATTCTGTTGATATGAGATTGTTGTTTTGTTCAAATTTCATAATTAGATCAAATGAAGTAAGTAATCTATAATCATAATTAATATTATGTAATTTTGATATACCTAATTGAATTTTAGGTATTGTCACTTCTGTAGAATTAGGTACATCTTGATTTTGACCCTCAATAGCATTTTGTATATCGATCAACCTGGCTTCATTAATTGACCATGAATTATAAGTTGTACTAATATCTCTGGCCATTAAACCAAATCTCCAATTGTTTGATGTTTTTAATTGTAATCCAATATCTAAACCAAAACCCCAAGATGACGCAAATTCACCAATAATTCTTCTGATTATTTTAGTATTTATTCCATAACTGATTTCTTTAGTTAACATTTTTCTTGCATAAGAAATAATGAATCCATAATCAACGGCAGAAAATAAGTTAATTCTTTCATAATTGATATTTCCTTGATCATCGATTAATTGAGTAGTGTCTAAAATATCATCCACTCCAAATCTTATCATTGATAATCCAATTGCAGATTGATTATCAATAGGTTTGGCATAAGCTATGTAATTATAATTCGCAATATTTGCGAAGTAATTTGAGTGCATTAAGGATATTTCACCTTCTTCAACTGCTGTTAATCCAGCAGGATTCCAATATCCGGAATTTACATCGTCAACTGAGGAAGTTACTGCACCACTCATTGAAATGGAAGATGCATCAACACCAATATTCAAAAACTCATTTGAGTATTTTGAATTATTTTGTGAATGGCTTAACGCAAAAAATAAGAAAACAAAATATCGTAAAAACCTCATACTTTATAAACAGACTAAACTAAAGCTTATTGTGTATTTAATAATAATTACAAAATTAGTTTATTACTTTTACATTTAAATTATTATCATGATAAAACATATACCTAATTTATTTACCTTATTGAATCTTTTATGTGGGTGTATAGCTACAGTTTTGTTATTTGAAAATGAAATTAATATTTATTTAGTTGCACTAATTATTCTCACAGGAATAGTTTTTGATTTTTTGGATGGTTTCTTTGCTAGAAAGTTTAACATTCAATCTAAATTAGGTTTAGAGTTAGACTCATTAGCTGACTTAATCACCAGTGGTTTAGTTCCAGGTATTATCATTTTTAGATTATTTAAGATACCTAATAATTTGACTTTTTCAATTATTTCAGATGACTGGTTTGCTTATTTTGCTTTTGTAATTACTATTTCTTCTGCATATAGATTAGCGAAATTTAATATTCAAGAAAATTCTAAGAGCTATTTTTTAGGATTACCTGTACCTGCTAATACGATATTAATCCTATCGTTATTGTTAATATTAAATACTAGTAATTATGATTTTGTCGTTGATGCAATTACAAATGATTTTCTGTTAATAGCAGTTGTGCTCATATCAAGTTTTTTGATGAATTCGAATTATAAGTTTATTTCCTTGAAGTTTGATGGTTATGATTTTAATAAATTAAACAACTCTCGTTATTTTATAATATTTAGCTCAATTATACTCTTTTTCACAATGAGTTATATTTCTATTCCATTAATATTTTTGATTTATTTTTTAACTTCTTTTTTAGCTTTTAGAAACTAATTTAAAAGTTTAAATGTTTTTTTCTGAGTTCAAAATTTTGACCTAAGTATACTTTTCTAACGATTTCATCTTCTGCCAGTTCTTCTGGTTTTCCATCCTTTAGTATATTCCCTTCAAACATTAAATATGTCCTATCAGTTATTGCTAATGTTTCTTGAACATTATGATCTGTAATTAATATGCCTATGTTTTTCTTAGTCAATTTTGAAATTATTCTTTGAATATCCTCAACAGCTACTGGATCTACACCTGCAAATGGTTCATCCAATAAAATGAAGCTTGGATCTGTAGCTAATGCTCTAGCTATTTCTGTTCTTCTTCTCTCTCCCCCTGAAAGTAAATCACCTCTATTTTTTCTTATATGATTAAGGCCAAATTCATCAATTAGTGATTCCATTTTCTCTAATTGTTGTTTTTTTGTAAGTCTAGTTAGTTGTAGTACACTAAGTATGTTGTCTTCTACACTTAGCTTTCTAAATACTGATGCTTCTTGTGCTAAATAACCAATACCGCTTTGAGCACGTTTATACATAGGGTATTTAGTAATTTCCTGATTATCTAAATAGATTTCACCTCCATTAGGCTTTATCAATCCTACTATCATATAAAAAGAAGTAGTTTTTCCAGCTCCATTTGGTCCTAATAAACCAACAATTTCCCCCTGATTTACGGTTAAAGAAATATCTTTTACAACTTTCTTTCCACTATATGACTTCATTAAATTTTGAGCTTTTAATATCATATTAATTTTTATTTAGGTCTTTTTGAATAACTATTCTCGAAATATAGATACTAATTTGATAAAGTATAAGTATTGGAATAGCAACAATTACCTGACTTGCTACATCGGGTGGAGTAATTACAGCCGCTAATATTAGTACCATGATTAATGCGTATTTTCTGTACTTTATTAGTATTTCAGGTGTAACTAAACCAACTTTTGTTAAAAAATACATAATAATAGGTAATTCAAATACTAAACCACAAGCCAGAGAAGATGATCTAACTAAACCTATAAAAGAACTTAAATCTATTTCGTTTAAAACTTCTTTAGAAACTTGGTATGATCCTAAAAAGTTAATTGAAAAAGGGGTTACGACGTAATATCCAAATAAAACTCCAATAAAAAATAATAAAGAAGTTATAAAGATAAATCCTTTTGATTTTTTTCTTTCATTTTCATGCATTCCAGGGCTTATAAATTTCCATAGTTCATATACTATATATGGGAATGATATTATAAATCCACCAATTATCGAAGTCCATATGTGAGCAGAGAACTGACCTGCCATTGTTCTATTTTGTATTACGAAAGGAAATTCCTCACCACAAAAATTAGTTTCTATATTTACAAAAGTTGCTACATTGCATAGGAATTTATAGGTAGGAAATGATAGTTTTTTTGGTCCAAATATTATCACATCAAAAATAAAGTCTTTAAAGATAAAACAAACACAAGCCATAGTCACCACTGCAATAAGTGACCTAATTACATTCCACCTAAGTTCTTCCAGGTGGTCAATAAATGACATTTCTTTACTGTTATCCATAAAATTAGATTATGCCTTCTTTAATTATATTTTGAATATGAATAATACCATGATATCTATTATCTTCTTCAACTATTAAATGTGATATCTTTTTTGATTTCATTAGTTTTAAAGCATCAAAAGCCATAGTGTTAGAATTAATTACTAATGGATTTTTTGTCATTATTTCTTCAGCTTTAATTTCTGAAATATTCAAGCTTTTTACAAGCTGTCTTCTTAGATCACCGTCTGTAATAATACCCATTATTTTATTTGTATTGTTTAATACGACCACTGCACCTAACATTTTTTCTGACATTTCAACTATGACTGAACCTATATTGGCATTAGTGTGTATAACGGGCTTGTTTTTAGTATCAATTAAATCATTGACTTTCAAGTATAATTTTTTACCTAAACTTCCACCTGGATGATATTTTGCAAAATCTTTTGAATCAAATCCTCTTAGTTTTAATAAAGTAACAGCTATTGCATCTCCAATGACCAATTGAGCTGTAGTACTAGTTGTAGGTGCAAGATTATTGGGACAAGCTTCTTTTTCAACACAAGAATTTAGTACAAAGTCTGAATTTTTTGCTAAAAATGAATTAATATCTCCGGTTATTGCAATTAGTTTATTTGAGTCATTTGCTTTAATAAATGGAACTAATGCTTTTATTTCTGGAGTATTGCCACTTTTAGAAATACATATAACTACATCGTCTTTTTGAATTAAGCCTAAATCTCCGTGTATTGCATCTGCTGCATGCATAAAAATTGAAGGAGTACCAGTTGAATTAAATGTAGCTACAATTTTTTGAGCAATAATTGCACTTTTACCAATACCACTAACAATAACTCTTCCTTTTGATTTTAAAATTAGTTGTACACAATTAACAAAATCAACATTTAAATATTTATTTAAATTTTTAATGCTATCACTTTGTAAATCAATTGTTTGTTTGACAATCTTTAAAATTGATTGATTTGAATTCAATTTTTTTTAGTTTTAGTTTTTTAATAATTTACTTAAACACTATATTTAGTATATACAAAAAAACAAAATTTTTATCAGACTCTAATTTATTTTAAGCTATTATATTGAAAAATAGAATTGATTAATAATGATTTATTTAAATTTTTAAAAAATATTGGAACATAATCTTCACACAGAATTAAAGAAATATTTTGGTTTTAATAACTTTAAAGGTTTGCAAGAAAGTGTAATTAAAAGTTTACTTGATAAAAATGACACCTTTGTGATAATGCCTACAGGTGGGGGTAAATCACTATGTTATCAACTCCCAGCTCTAATTAATGAAGGCACAGCAATAGTAGTTTCGCCACTAATTGCGCTAATGAAAAACCAAGTAGATTCACTAAGGTTTATTTCTAACGAAACTTCAGTTGCTCATGTTTTAAATTCTTCTTTAAATAAAACAGAAATAGACAAAGTAAAAATGGATATTTCAATGGGTAAGACAAAATTATTGTATATGGCTCCTGAATCACTTTCTAAAGAGTCAAATATAGAATTTTTAAAAAAACAGAATATTTCATTTATGGCTGTTGATGAGGCTCATTGTATAAGTGAATGGGGGCACGATTTCAGACCAGATTACAGAAATCTTAGAAATATACTAGATAAATTGGAAAAAAAAATCCCTATTATTGGATTAACTGCTACTGCTACTGAAAAAGTTCAAGAGGATATAATAAAAAATTTAAAAATTCCTGGTGCTAATACCTTCAAAGCATCTTTTAATAGACCTAATTTATATTACGAAGTAAGAACTAAAAATGATAATGTTGAAAAAGATATTATAAAATACATAAAAAATAATATTGGGAAATCAGGTATTATTTATTGTTTGAGTAGAAAAAAAGTTGAAGAAATAGCATCTCTTTTACAAGTAAATGAAATAAATGCACTACCATATCATGCTGGTTTAGATTCTAAAACAAGAGCTAAGCATCAGGATATGTTTTTAATGGAAGATGTTGATGTCATAGTAGCTACAATTGCCTTTGGTATGGGTATTGACAAACCTGATGTTCGTTTTGTAATCCATCATGATATTCCAAAAAGTATAGAAAGTTATTATCAAGAAACTGGTAGGGCAGGTCGGGACGGAGGGGAAGGAAATTGCATAGCTTATTATGCTTATAAAGATATTGAAAAGTTAGAAAAATTCATGTCCGGAAAACCTGTTGCTGAGCAAGAAATTGGTCACGCATTATTACAAGAAATGGTTTCTTATGCAGAAACGTCTATTTCAAGAAGAAAATTTATTTTACATTATTTTGGTGAGCAGTTTGATAATAAAACTGGTGAAGGTGGTATGTTAGATGATAATATGAGAAATCCTAAACCTCAATTTGAAGCCAAGTTAGATGTTTTAAATATTCTTAAAATAATCAATGAAACAAAAGAAATTTATAAGTCTAAGGATTTAGTAGATATTTTAGTTGGAAAAGAAAATGCACTCATTAAATCTCATAGCATTATTAGTAGCTCGTTGTTTGCAGTTGGAAAAGATAAACCTTATGATTACTGGATGGCTTTAATAAGACAGTGTATAATAGCACTTCTTTTAAAAAAGGATATAGAAACTTACGGAATTGTTAAGATTTCTAAAACAGGACTTAAATTTTTAAGTAAGCCTGTCTCATTTATGATGACTAAAGACCATCATCATAGAGACAAATCTAATAAAAGTTCATCTTCTAAAAACTTAAACATTTCTGGAGATGATATCTTGCTAAAAATGCTTAAAAACCTAAGAAAAGATATCGCACATAAATTAAATATCCCTCCTTTTGTGATTTTTCAAGATCCATCTTTAAATGATATGACATTGAAGTATCCAACTTCGATTTCTGAAATGTCTAATATTTACGGAGTAGGTGAAGGTAAGTCTAAAAAATATGGTCCTGATTTTATTGACTTAATTAGTAAATATGTTAAAGAAAATAATATTATAATTGAGGAAGATGTAGTAGTAAAATCTACAGGCACAAATTCTGCTTTAAAATTATATATTATTCAAAGTATTGATAGAAAACTTCCCCTGGAGGATATCGCATCTGCAAAATCTTTAGATATGATAGATTTTATAAAAGAAATGGAGGTCATAGTTTATTCTGGAACAAAATTAAATATTAAATATTGGATAGATTATTTATTTGATGAAGATCAGCAGGATGAACTTAACGATTACTTCATGGATTCAGAATCTGATGATTTAAAACTAGCAATTGAAGAATTTGATGGTGAATATGAAGAGGAAGATCTAAGGTTATTTAGAATTAAATTCTTGAGTGAAGTTGCAAATTAATTCAAAAGACTTTTTCAATAGGTTAACTAATATTGTATATTCGCGCTCTAAATAAATTATATTATGCAAAACGGATTGTACGCAATACTGAAAACTTCTAAAGGAGATATCACATTAAATCTAGAATTTGAAAAAACTCCAGCAACGGTTGGAAATTTTGTAGCACTTTGTGAAGGAGAAATGGAAAATTCGTCAAAGGATTTAGGTGTTCCATACTATAACAATTTGAAATTCCACAGGGTTATAAATGACTTTATGGTACAAGCAGGTTGTCCTTTAGGAACAGGTACAGGCAATCCAGGTTATAAATTTGATGATGAATTTCACCCTGAACTAAAACACGATAAGGCTGGAATACTATCTATGGCAAATGCTGGTCCAGGCACAAATGGAAGCCAGTTTTTTATAACTCATGTACCAACTGCTTGGCTAGACAATAAACACACTGTTTTCGGAAGTGTTTTGGAGGGTATGGATATAGTTAATTCTATTGAACAGGGAGATGAAATTATGGATGTTAAAATTTCAAGAGTAGGGGATGAAGCGAATAGTTTTAATGCACTTAAATCATTTAATGATTTTAATGAGTCTGCAGTTCAAAGGGAAAAAGAAATTAAAGAAAATAACTTAAAAAATTTGAATAACATTTCTGAAGGATTTGAGGTTACAAGTTCAGGACTAAGATATAAAATTACTCATAAAGGTAACGGCAACTCAGCAGTTATTGGAAAGAATGTTAAAGTTCATTACAAAGGACAATTAATAGATGGTACAGTTTTCGATTCCTCATTTAAAAGAAATGAACCCATTGAATTTACTTTAGGAATCGGGCAGGTTATTAAAGGATGGGATGAAGGTCTTGCTCTTTTATCAGAAGGTGATAAAGCTAGATTTATTATTCCAAGTGATTTAGCTTATGGTGAGGCTGGAGCAGGAGGAGTTATTCCGCCAAATGCAAATCTAATTTTTGATGTAGAATTAGTTTCTGTAGCTAATTAATCTTTCCATTTAATATTACACCCAATACTTGGTTTTTGAATTTTTGTGTTCTTTACTTTCTTTATTAAACAATCGATTGCATGTATTAAATCTTCGCCAGTTAGCGGTTCATTGTTTCCAGGTCTAGAGTCGTCAATTTGTCCCCTATACACAAGTAGGTTGTTACTATCATATAAATAAATATCAGGTGTGCATGCAGCATCATATATTCTAGCTATTTCTTGTGTTTCATCAAATAAGTAAGGAAAATCATATTTATTTTCCTTCGCATGCTTTTTCATTTTTAAAGGACCATCCTCCGGATATTTATCTACATCATTACTCGAAATAGCAATAGTACTTACACCTAACTTTTTATATTTACTGGAAATTTTAATTAATATTGGATTTATATGAACCACATATGGACAGTGATTACATATAAATAAAATTATAGTCCCCACTGTACCTTTAATCTTCTTAAAATTAACCTTACTTTCACTCACTGTATCGTATAAATAGAAATCTATAGCTTCACTTCCTAAAGGAATCATATTTGAATTAGTTCTTGCCATAGTTATAGAGATTAAAAATTGTATTATTGTAAAATGATTAAAGATATAAATTTCGATGACTTTTCAAAAATAGATATCCGAGTTGGATCTATTGTTGAAGCTTATTTAAATAAAGCCTCTAAAAAACCTGCTTATATATTAATTATTGATTTTGGTCCCTTAGGTATATTTAAATCTTCTGCTCAGCTAACAAAAAATTATAAAGCTGAAAATTTAATAGGTGTTCAAGTTACTGCTGTAATAAATTTACCTAAAAAACAAATAGGAAAAGTTATGAGCTCATGTCTAGTTTTAGCTGCAGTTGATAAAGATAAGACTACATTGCTAACACCTTCTAAAAAAGTAATTAACGGAACAATGGTTGCTTAATTTAAAATTGATTACTGAAATAAATTGCATTCATTAATAGCTTGTTAGTTCCATACCAAAAAGCTCTAAAGTTTGTATTATCAGTAAAACATGTGACTTGACCTTTTTTATAAGCACCAGTTTTAAATGGTACTGTTGATTTAATTACCTCTAAGTTCTCTTTTGAGATATAACCACTAAGAAGAGGATTTTCAGAGTAAATTATTGGATTATTATAGCTAATATTATCTTGGTCCATAAATATTGTTGTATTTCTAAAAAGTGAAATGTTTTTATTTTTGTATCCAAAATTTATTGGGTGACTAAGGTCCAATTTGGCTTCAAAAATTGCACCCCCAATAACTTGAGCGCCAAAGTGATTTTTCCTTTCTCCAAAACTTATATTTTTAGTTTCATTTTTTTTAGTTTTAAACCTTAGGTCTAGTAACTTATTTTTGTTTATCCAATTCAATGAATTTTTAAAAGCTATCAAGTTACCACCTTGTTCAGTCCAATGAACAATTTTAGTTGTATTTAGATCTGACAATCCCCTTGAGCTCGGCATAATAATAGATGTATATTTATTTAAATTTGATCTTGAAATAGACTTAACATCTAATTTAGTAATAGTAATACCATATCTAACGTCAAATAAATGCCAAATTTCTCCTGCATCGTATGAATTAACTCCTTCTCCCACTATAACTGCAACTTTTTGTTTATTAATAGTCTTAAACTCTGAGCTGCCAAGATCAATTCCATCAGCTAATCCTGTATCTACACCATCAATAATTAAATTATTTTTTATAGCTAAACTATTCAACATTTCAAATAATGAATTGCTTGAAATATTTTGATTTTGTACTGGAATTAAAATTGTACCGTAGTCATATTTTTTATTATTTAACTTAAATTCCTTTAGGGCTACTTTAGCTAAAATATTATTGTCTAATATTTCATTAAGAACACTTGGAGAATAGTATTCATTCCAACTCATTAAGTAAGCATAGCTACTCTTGAATTTTACAGCACCTAAAGGCTTGTTTAGCTCTAGCACTTCTTCACCAGCCATGTCCATCGATATATCCATATTATAGTCTAAGTTAAATGCTAAAGGAAATGTCCAAGCTGATACATCATAAAATAGACTATCTTGAAACGTTGTTCTTTTTTTCAAACATAGCATTTATCAATTTAAAGTTTTTCTGGTTTTTTGGAACAACATATGAATAGTTCTTTTTGTAATTAATTTTATCTTTTGAAAAATTATTTTTTATATGATGAAATTTAATTTTGTGTCTTTTCAAAATCTCAGCTAAATGATAAGTTTTTGCTGCATCTTTTTCATCTCCAAATATTATTGCTGATTTTTTTTGTTTACCCCCTTCTTCTCTGGATTTCTTGTAAAAATTATATTGATAATTTAATATTTCATTCCTCATGTTTAAAGCTGCGTCAAGAGTTGATAATCCAGCTGTTAGTTGATTTTTTATAGTAAATGGAAATGTTAGTATTCCATTATCACTTTTTTGAACATGACCTCTTGAGCTTGCTTGTTCAAATAATATCCCAACTCCTCCATTAATATCAGGAAATGTTGACCCTTTTCCATAATAAAAATCATCAAAATTTTCTTCAGAATAATAAAGTGAACCTATTTTATCCAATGCTTTTACATGATACTTTGATATTTTTCTTGTAATGTCTTGATTTAATTTTGATGTTAAAGGATGGGTTCTTGAAGGTACACCTGGCTGAAAAAAGAAAGTAGAATTAGTTCCCATTTCATGATGGTCTGTTAAAATGTTTGGAAGCCATTTGTGAAAAGTGTTAATTCTTACTTTAGACTCAGGTAATTGAACAGGTAACCAATCTCTGTTCATATCAAACCAATAATGATTTGTTCTTCCTCCTGGCCAAACTTCACTATACTCTCTGTCATTTGAATCTGGGTTTAAATTTATGTTTTTATTTGTATTAGCCCAATAAGCAAATCTTTGCAATCCATCTGGATTGAAGCAAGGGTCCAGAAGAATAATTGTATTATTTAAAAGCTTATTGACAAAATCGTCATTTGAAGCTGCTAAGTAATAAGCTAAAAGTAATGCTGAATTAGATCCACTTGGCTCATTTCCGTGAATAGAAAAACCTTGGTAAACAACTAATGGGCTATCTGTTTTTGGAGTTATAATTCCATTAGTTTGATCTATGTGATTTTTTTGAATTTGATTAATATTTTGATGATTTTTTTTAGAAGTAATAGTTAACAAAATTAATGGTCGATCTTCAAAAGTTTTACCTCTTTCTTCAATAGTAATTCTTTCAGAAGTTGAAGCTAATTTTCTCATGTATTCTACCAGTTTATCATGGCTTATGTGCCATTTTCCTACAGAGTGCCCAATAACACTTTCAGGAGTTGGGATGTCTTTGTCAAGAGTTGAGATATCTTGTTGTGAAAAGTAGTAATCTAAGCTTGTATTTTCTTGTCCATATGAAATAAATGTAAGACTTAAAATGCATAAATAAATAATATTTTTCATAAATAGGTAGTTTTATTTTAGTGCTTAAATATAAAAAAAACCGTAATGATTAATTACGGTTTTTTAATTTAATTTAATTAATTAAAATTAAATATCTTCAAATTTCACATCTGTAAAATCAGTTGAATTTTCTTCATCAGATTTATTTGTGTTTTTATCTGTATTATAGTCTTCTTTTTTGAAATCTTTTTGATGACGATCACTAATTACTTCTTCACCCTTTTCATTTATTATATAATCTGTCATTTCATTAAGTATGCTTGAAAACTCGCTAAAATCTTCTTTGTAAAGATATATTTTGTGTTTTTTGTAATGAAAAGATCCGTCATCATTAGTGAATTTTTTACTTTCTGTAAGAGTTAAGTAGTAATCTCCTGCTTTTGTTGATCTTACATCAAAAAAGTAGGTTCTTCTTCCTGCTCTTAATACTTTTGAAAATATTTCCTCTCTATCTCTAAAATCATTGTTTTCCATAATGTAAAAGTTTAATTAATTAATCAAATCTATAAAAAAAACTAAACTTCACAACGTATTAAGAAATTTCTTTTTCAATTAACTGTTGATTATAAGTTTGCTTATAGTATCCATTTTCATCCATTAATTTTTCGTGAGTTCCATATTGTTCAATTTTACCATCATTTAAAACAATTATTTTATTTGCATTTTTTATTGAGGAAATTCTATGACTAACTATTATGGAGGTTGTAGGGTGATTTAGATTATTTAATGATTTAATGATGTTCTCTTCAGTTTCAGTATCTACAGCTGATAGGCAATCATCAAAAATAAGTAATTTAGGTTTTCTAATTAATGCTCTAGCAATGGATATCCTTTGTTTTTGCCCACCACTTAAATTAACTCCTCTTTCTCCTAAGAGTGTTTTATATTTATTTTCAAACCCTTGAACATCATTGTGAATATCTGCAATTTTACAAACATTAATGACATCTTCTTCAGTAGAATTGATTGATCCAAATTTTATATTATTTTCAATAGTATCAGAGAATAAAAAAACATCTTGAGGAACATATCCTATCTGAGATCTTAAGGATTTAATATCAACAGAGTTTATATTTTTAGTATCAAAATTAATTTTACCCTCATCAATGTTGTAAAGTCTTACAATTAAATTTAAAAGAGTTGATTTACCTGAGCCTGTTTTACCAATAATTCCTAATTTATCATCCTTCTTAAGTTTGAAATTAATATTTTTGAGAGCCTTGATTCCAGTGTCTTTGTAAGTAAACTCTACATTTTTAAATTCTATTTCGCCGCTAATATTGAACTTGGTATTATTTTGATTAACTATTTCTGATTTTTGTTTTAAAAACTCATTTATTCTTTTTTGAGAAGCTTCAGCCTGCTGAATTATTGAACTAATCCACCCCAAAGAAGCCACTGGCCAAGTAAGCATATTAACATATATTATAAATTCAGCTATTGTACCTATTCCTTCTAATTTTCCTTCAAAATATTGTATCCCACCAATATAGATCACAAATAAATTACTTAATCCGATTAATAAAATCATTAACGGAAAAAATAAAGCTTGTAATTTAACTAAGCTTATTTGGCTTTGTTTACATTTTTCAGAAAGTGAATTAAAATCTTCATAGTTTTTGTTTTCAATTGAATATGATTTAATTAAAGTTATTCCACTAAATGATTCTTGAGTAAAAGAAGATAATTCTGATAAATTTTCTTGTACAACAATACTTTTTTTATTTATTAATTTACTCAATTTATATATTGTGATAGATAAAAATGGAAGTGGACTTAGGGTGTAATAAGTTAATATAGGCGACTGTTTGTACATGTAAATGATAACTATAACTAATAAGGTAATTGTATTAATTGAGTACATAAATGCAGGACCTACATACATTCTTACTTTGGATACGTCTTCACTTATCCTATTCATAAGATCACCTGTCTGATTAACTTTGTAAAAATTTAATGATAATTTTTGGTATTGGTTATATATTTCATTTTTTAAGTCAAACTCAACATATCTTGAAACATTAATAATAGTTTGTCTAGTTAAAAATGTGAATATGCCAGCAAGAACTGAGGCTAGCAAAATTAAAAATATATTATTAATTAGTTCAGTTTCAACAATTTCTAAATTTGAAATAGTTCCTGTTCTATAATTGTCAATAACATTTATAGAATTTCTAATTAAACCTGGAGTTATTAATAATAATATCCTAGCAGCAATTATAATTATTATTCCGCTTATTAAATTTTTTTTATACTTTGAAAAGTATTTATTTATGTATGATAGTTCTTTCAATTATAGATTTGTATTTAAATGTCTAACTTATAAATAATACTTCATATTTTATATTATATTGCGCAAAATTAGATTAAAGTTTTTTAAATAATATTAATATCTACTAATAGTTCTTTAAAATGTTAAACAGAAGACATATTCGTCTAAAAATAATGCAATTAATATATGCATTAAAAATATCTAACTTCAATTATGATAGTAGTACCGAGAAGCAATTATTCAAAAGTTTAGAAGATATTTACGATTTGTACCTAGTTTTAATCTCAATTCTAATTGAAATTCAAATTAAAGCTGAATCATACTTAAAATTAGCTCAACAGAAACATTTAGCTACTTCTGATGATAAAAACCCTAGCAAAAAGTTTATTAGTAATAGAATAATTCTTCAACTAAGATCAAATAAACTAATTCAAGGTGAATTAAAGAAAAGAAAATTAAATGTTTGGAAGCTTGATAACGAATATGTAGATGTTATTTTCAATGATTTAATAAAAAGCGATATTTATTTAGATTATTTGTCTAGTTCATCTGATGATTTCAACTCAGATAAAATTTTTGTTGTTTCTTTTTTTAAAAAAATAGTAGTTCCAAATGAAAAACTCTACAATTATTTAGAGGATAAAAATATTTCCTGGAGTGATGATTTTCCAGTAGTTAATACATCTATCGTTAAGATGTTAAACAAGTCTAATTTGGATTCTCCTGATTCGTATTTTATCCCTACTCTTTTTAAAGATCTTGATGATAAAAAATTTGCTTCTAAACTTTTAAAACTTACTATTGATAATTATAAGCAATACAATGAAGAAATTTCAAACAAGACTTCTAATTGGGACCCCGAAAGAATTGCCAATATTGATTATGTTATTTTAAATTTGGCAATTTGTGAGTTTTTAAATTTCCCAACTATTCCCATCAAGGTAACCATAAATGAATACATTGAATTATCTAAAGAATATTCAACTCCAAAGAGTAATGTCTTTGTTAATGGAATACTAGATGCAATTGTTAAAGATTATTCAAAAAATAGTTTAATTATTAAAGAGGGTAGAGGTTTGATAGAATAAGTTTTTTTTCTATTTTTACAACATAATTAAAAAATAAATTCATCATATAATGAAATCCAAAAAAAATACTTTAATAACATCAACTACAAGTTTTTTTGTAGTTCTTACAATAGCCTTTTTATTAACATCTTGTGGTAATGATCCTTTTAGTAAAGTTGAAACTAAAAATGTAGAAGTCGCTTCTCAGAGAGATGCGGTTGCGACAAATTTTGCTGAAATGACTTTTGATAAAACTTCACATGACTTTGGTACTATAAACGATGGTCAAGCTCAAGAGACAACTTTCAGTTACACAAATACAGGAGACACCCCTTTGGTAGTTACCGATATTAAAAGTACTTGTGGCTGCACAGTACCCCAAGGTTGGAGTAGACAACCTTTATCACCAGGTGAGTCTTCACAATTTACAGTTAAATTTAATGGTAAAGGAGCCAATAAAGTTTCTAAAACTGTAACAGTAACAGCCAATACAAAAAAGGGAAGAGAAACTGTTAGAATATCTGCATTTATTAATAATCCTAGATCTGTAAAGCAACCTCTTTTACCTAAAATAAACCAATAGTACATATCATTATGGATTACATTTTTCCGTTTGCACTACTTTTAGTATTCTATTTTTTTATAATCAGACCTCCAATGACTAGAGCTAAAAATGAGAAAAAGTTTGCTTCCTCACTAAAAAGAGGTGATAGGATAATAACTAAAAGTGGTATGTATGGAAAGGTTTTTGAAATAAATGATAAGGATGAAAGTTGTATTATCGAGACTCAGGCTGGCAAAATAAAATTTGATCGTCAAGCTATTTCTATGGACTTGACTGAAAAGTTAAAGAAACCTAAAGCGTAAATTTAAATTTTAGTTATCTAGAAAATCAATTACAAATTTTAAACTTTCTAAAGGTTTTTCTTCCATCGGTACATGTCCAGTCTCATGCATTACTATTAATTTAGAATTTGAAATGTCATTTTTAAATTTATATGCATTTTCTAGCGGTATTAATTGATCATCACTTCCCCAAATTATTAAGGTTGGTTGTTTTATTTTTCTTACACTAGCATGTGTATTTGTTCCATTTGTTAAAGTTGTAGAAACCTTAAGCCTATCTACAATCGCTTCACGATTTCCTTTTCTTAGAGTTAAATCAAAGTACCTATTTACAAGTTTTTCTGAAACTTTTGATTTATCAAAATATACATTTTCAATACTAGACCTTACAAGAAAACGGGGGGTAATATATGTCAGTAGCTTGTTTAATATTGGAACCCTTGCTAATTTAAATGCAATTGGAACACTTTTAGAAATTACTGGGTATCCACCAGGATCTATTAAAATAATTTTTTTTGCTATTATTGGTTCATGAACAGCAAATCTCCAAGCAATTTCCCCTCCAAGAGAGTTCCCGACTAAAATACATTGTGTTATGTTTAAACTATCTAAAAACTCTCCTAAAAATATTGTATAATTGGATATGGAGTAATCTTTATTTAAAAACGGACCAGTTAACCCAAAAGCAGGTAAGTCCATTCTAATTACACGCTTAGTTTTTTTTAAGTTTTTACTCCAAATATCATATGCATGTAAGCTAGAGCCAGTGCCATGAATAAGTATAATTGGAATTGAATCATTGTAGATACCCTCGTCTCTATAATGAACATTTGTTCCACCTATATCAATGAAAGAAGAATATGAATTTGTATATTTTTCTTTTAGTTTGTTTAAAGGAATATCTTTTTGACTAAAAACAATAATCAAAGTTATTGTCAACACTAAAGTACTTAATAAAACAAATTTTAATATTTTCATTAATTTATGTTTTTTGAAGCTGTTATCTCACAAACTTTACAAATAACCTTTATTGCGCTAATCATACTGTTGACAGGGAGATACTCATATTTACCATGAAAATTATGGCCACCTGCAAATATATTTGGACAAGGAAGACCCATGTAACTTAGTTGAGAGCCATCAGTGCCACCTCTAATAGGTTTAATAATTGGTTCGATACCTAAAGATACCATTGCTATTTCTGCAATGTCTACAATATGCATATGTGGTTCAATTTTTTCTTTCATATTGTAATATTGATCTTTTATTTTAATCTCAAATATTCTTTCATTAAATTTTTTGTTTTCAATTTCTACTAGCTTAGTTAGAAAATTCTTTCTTTCTTGAAACTTATTAAAATCATGATCTCTAATGATATATTGTAATTCTGTTTCTTCTACTAATCCTTTAATTGAAGTTAAATGATAAAACCCCTCATATGCATCAGTCTTTTCTGGAGTTTCATTTAAAGGTACTTTACTAATAAATTCACTTGCATAATACATTGAATTGACAAGTTTACCTTTAGCATAGCCAGGGTGAACAATTTTCCCTTTAATTTTTATTAAAGCCGATGCAGCATTAAAATTTTCATATTCTAATTCACCTATTTGACTTCCGTCCATTGTGTAAGCCCAATCTGCACCAAATTTTTTAACATCAAATTTATGAGCTCCCCTTCCTATTTCTTCATCAGGGGTAAATCCAATTTTTATATCACCATGTTTAATTTCTGGATTATTAATCAAATATTCCATAGCTGAAATGATTTCACAAACTCCTGCTTTATCATCGGAAGCTAGTAAAGTGTTTCCGTCAGTAGTTATAATAGTCTGGCCTTTGTATTGTTTTATTTCTTTAAAATATTCGGATGATAAAATGATATTCTTTTTTTTATTTAATACGATATCACCACCATCGTAATTATTAATTATTTGTGGATTAATATTTGTTCCTGAAAAATCTGGAGACGTATCAAAATGTGATATAAAACCAATTGTTGGGCACTTTTTATTGATATTTGATGGAAGAGTTGCATATATATAGGCATTTTTGTCAATTGAAACATCACTTAGACCTATGTCATTTAAATCTTGCACTAATTTATTTGCAATATTCCATTGTTTTTTTGTACTCGGAGTGCTGTTTGAACAAGGGTCGCTCTGAGAGTCAATTTTTACATAAGAGATAAAGCGATTTATTATTTTTTTTTCATCTAACATTTAATATCATTTTTCTCAAAATTATGTATCTAAATAATAACTGGCAAGAACTATCTTGCATACTTTCTAGTTCATTGTTTTTATTTTACTTTTGTATATCTAAAATATAATAATGTATAAAAAAATTATTTTACCTGTTCTTTTTTTAATTGATCCTGAAAAAGTACATAATATTATATTTTCTTCAATTAAAATTTTGTTCAAGTTTCCTTTTGTTAAACTTTTGGTTAGAAAATTTTATATAATAGATGATTCAAGACTTGAAAAATCATTATTTGGAATAAAATTTAAGAACCCTGTTGGATTAGCTGCTGGATTTGATAAAAATGCTCAATTGTACGAAGAGTTAACTAGTTTTGGTTTTGGTTTTATTGAGATAGGAACAGTTACTCCTAAACCTCAATCAGGTAATCCAAAGAAAAGACTTTTTAGGCTGGTTGAAGATTCTGCTATAATTAATAGAATGGGTTTTAATAATGTTGGAGTAGAAGAGGTAATTGAGAATTTAAAAAAAAATAAAAGCACATTAATAGGTGGTAATATTGGTAAAAATAAGATTACTCCCAACTATTTAGCTATCGATGATTATGTTACTAGTTTTAATATGCTATTTGATTTTGTTGATTATTTTGTTGTAAACGTAAGTTCTCCCAACACTCCAAATTTAAGAGATTTACAGGAAAAAGAACCACTAACAAAATTAATTAATTCTTTAATTTCAATTAACCGTAATAAAAATAAACCTAAACCAATTTTACTTAAAATTGCACCGGACTTAAATAATAACCATTTACTAGACATTATTTCTATTGTTAAAAATGCTGGATTGGATGGGATAATTGCAACTAATACTACGATTAACAGAGATAATTTAAGATCAATAAATAAAAACGAACTTGGAGGACTGAGCGGTAAGCCATTAACG
>CABXVR010000019.1 GCA_902515565.1 uncultured Bacteroidota bacterium
AGTTTTTAAGGTGTCAATATCATTAATAGCTATAGATAAGCCAATTCCCAATATAGGACCCATTAAAGGAGATATTAACATCGCTCCTATTACTACTGGAATTGAATTTGTGTTTAATCCTATAGAAGCTACTAGAATGGAACATATAAGAATCCAAGCTGTAGCACCTTTAAACTGTATATCTGCTTTTATAGCTTCAGTAGTACTAATTTGATCTGCATCTTTTCTAAAATCCAATAGGTTTACCAAATATATTCTTGTATCAGAAAATAATTGACTAAAATTCTCAAAAATATTATTATTTTGATTCATTATTTTAATTGCTTTAATCCAGTTAAAGAGGAGGAGCTTCTAATTTTATCTCCTAATCCATCAACCATTTCAATGTTATACTTATTACAAACAAAAGATTCTGGAACTTCTGAGGTAGCTCTGTCTCCTCCATTTGCAAATATATCAGGTTTAATTGCCTCAAGAGATTTACAAACTGTTTTGTCTGTATCTATTGATAAAAAAACCTCGTCAACAATATCTAGAGCCGCAACAATACGAACCCTATCGTGTTCATCCATAAAAGGTTTGCCTTTTTTAAGTACACATTGGTTGTTGTTATTTACTATAACAATAAGTTTATCTCCAAGTTTCTTTGACATTTCCAGATAATCTAAATGACCAACATGAATTGGGTCAAAATATCCACTGACTGCAATAGTTTTACTCATAATTAATACTTTAAATTAATTTCTGAATTGGCATTAAACAAGTAATATTTACCAGTTTCAATTTCAACACATTTATATCTTTTTCTTAATTTCTCTTCCAATTTAAAAATTTTTCCGTTGTAAATACTAAATTTTTTGCCTAAATCTAGCTCATATATATAATTTTTATCATCACATAAATCATAGCTTTTTAGCACTTTAACTAATTCAATATCTGAATCTGTAGAAGCTTTAGGGTTTTTAAAATAATTAGCAAGTAAAGGCAGAATTGCTTTTGGAAAAACATCAGGGTTTAAAACAGGTGAAATTAAAATTCTAAATTGATTTTTCCACTCTACCCCATGTGGTTTAACTGTATTTTTAAAACGTTTATATACATAGAGATGAGTAATTTCATGAATTAATGTAACTAAAAATCTATATTTATTTAAATTAGAATTGACAGTAATTAAGCAATTTCCATTACTTAAAACTCTAAAATCTCCATGTCTGGTTTTGCGCTCTGACTTTATTTTAATTTCTATGCTGTATAAGTTAAGTAGTTCTTCGACATAAGATATAGAGTTAGCTGGTATGAAGTCCTTAAATAATTGCATACTATGGAATACTGGATGAAATTTGAATTATTTTTCCATTAATAATTTTAGATCCTTTTGTGGAAAAGTCATAAATATAATCTGCCATTTCTATTGCAGATACTGATGCTTTGTAACCAGGAAATGCTTCTTCCAACATTTCAGTTTGAACAGCACCTAAAGCCAATACATTAAAATTTATTTTCAATTCTTTATATTCTTCTGCTAACATTTCTGTTAAAGTGATTAATGCACCTTTACTAGAGCTGTAAGCGGACAAACCTGGAAATTTTACACTTCCTTGAACTCCACCAATTGAACTAATGTTAATTACCTGTCCATTTTTTTTCATAAATGGAAGACAGACTTGAATCAACCTTGCTACACCAAAAACATTTGTGTTGTAAACATTATTAAAATCCTCTAAACTAGTTTCTTGAAAACTTTTATTAATCAATAAACCTGCATTATTTATTAATATATCTACAGATTTCCAGTTTTTCGAAATAAATTTATTTACGAGTAAATGATCATTTTCTTTGGTAATGTCAAAAGGCAAAAAAGAGGTGTTATTTAAATTTAATTTTTCTGCGTTAGTTATATTTCTAGAAAGAGATAACACATTAAATCCTGAATTAGAAAATAGTTTGATAAGCTCTAGACCTATCCCTCTACTAGTTCCAGTAATAATGACATTTTTAGACATGATTATTCAAATTAGTTTTGATTAAAGATAGTAAATTATTAAAGTAAAATGCTAGACAAGCATTGTTACTGGATTTTCTACATACCCTCTTAGGCTCTGTAAAAACTTAGCTCCTGTTAATCCATCTACAACTCTGTGATCACAAGCAAGAGTTAACTTCATTATATTTCCGATCACAATGTTTCCATTTTTGACAACAGGCTTTTCAATGATTGAACCTACAGATAAGATTGCTGTATTTGGAGGGTTAATAATAGATGTAAAACTTTCTATATCAAACATTCCAAGATTAGATATAGTAAATGTACTACCTTCCATTTCTTGAGGAGTTAATTTTTTAGACCTTGCCTTCTGTGCAAAATCTTTAACCATAGCTCCAATATTTGAAAGCTTTTGCTGGTTAGCAAACTTTAAAACTGGAACAATTAATCCATCATCTACTCCAACCGCAACTCCAATATGAACATGTTTATTATATCTGATTCTATCTTCAAACCACTGAGAGTTGACCTTAGGACTATCAATTAATGCCATAGATGCAGCTTTGACGATAATGTCATTAAAGGAAACTTTGGTATCTGGTATAGAATTATATTGATTTCTAAAGGATATTGCATTAGTCATATCAAACTCGACACTTAAGTAGTAATGAGGAGCAGAAAATTTTGATTGACCTAACCTTTTGGCAATAACTTTTCTCATCTGAGAATGGTTAACTTCTTCAAAAGATTCCGTTAAATCTAAAACCACGCTAGTAGGAGATTCTACTTGATAATTTTCTATATCAATTTTAATAATACGACCATTTTCTCCAGATCCAGAAATAGTATTTATATTAATATTCTTTTCTACTGCTAATTTTTTAGCAAGTGGAGAAATAAATATTCTTTTATCTGATTTAGGTTCAACTTTAATTGCTTCAGTAGGTTTTTCTTCTATAATTGGTTTAGATTCTTCAATCTTAACTTCTTCTGGTTTAGTCTCATTAACAACCGACTCTTGATTAGACATGCTAAAGTTATCAACCAAATGAGATACTTCGACCCCTTTAGGACCAATAATAGCTAACAAATCATCTACTTGTGCAGACTCACCTTCTTTTAGTCCAATATATAACAGAACTCCTGACTGAAAAGACTCAAACTCCATTGTAGCTTTGTCTGTTTCGATTTCTGCAAGAATATCTCCTTCACCAACATTATCTCCAACTTTCTTTAGCCATGCAGCTACTGTTCCTTCCTCCATAGTATCACTAAGTCTTGGCATAGTAACCACAGTTACACCGTCAGGAACAGAGTTGTTATTATTAGAAATATTTTCGACGTTCTTTGAATCTTCTTTAGTTAATTCCTTCGTGTCTTCCTCCTTAACCTCATCAGCTTTCTTGGAGTCGTCAGATGAACTCAACAAACTTGTATAGTCCTCGTTTGGTTCACCAATAATAGCCAAAGGGTCATCAACATTTGTTGTTTCTCCAACTTGAACACCAATATAAAGTAGAGTTCCTTCATAAAAAGATTCAAACTCCATTGTAGCTTTATCTGTTTCAATTTCTGCAAGGATATCTCCCTCCTCTACTTTATCACCAACTTTTTTTAACCACGAAGCAACTGTTCCTTCTTCCATGGTATCACTAAGTCTAGGCATTTTTATTAATTCTGCCATAATTATAATTTATGTGTTAAAAAAGGATAATCATCTTGCTCATATACTACATCATACATCAGACTTGTATCTGGATAGTCAGACTCTTCTGCAAATTTCTCACATTCTTTAACCCTATTTTTTACTTTATCATCAATTTTTGACAATTCAACTTGAGTTGAATATTTTTTCTTTAAGATTAAATCTTTGACTTGAGTTATAGGATCAATTTTTTTATACTCTGCTACTTCATCTTTAGTTCTGTAATGTTGAGCATCACTCATTGAATGACCTCTGTATCTGTAAGTTTTCATTTCTAAAAAAGTTGGACCTTCTCCATTTCTAGCTCTTTCAATTGCAGGGCTTAATGCTTCCGCAACCTTTTGTGGACTCATTGCATCTACTGGGCCACATGGCATTTCATATCCTAAACCAAGTTTCCAAATATCAGTATGATTTGCAGTTCTTTCAACAGAAGTACCCATAGCGTAGCCATTGTTTTCACAAATAAACACCACCGGTAATTTCCAAAGCATCGCTAAATTAAAAGCCTCATGAAGTGATCCTTGTCTAGCAGCTCCATCTCCAAAACAACATAAAGTAACTGCATCAGAACCATGATACTTATCCCCAAATGCAATACCTGCTCCTAATGGAATTTGACCACCAACAATTCCGTGTCCACCAAAAAATCTATGTTCTTTAGAAAAAATATGCATGGAACCGCCCAAACCTTGTGAAGTACCAGTTTTTTTTCCATATAACTCTGCCATAACTCTTTTAGGATCAACACCCATACCTATCGGCTGAACATGATTCCTATATGCAGTTATCATTTTATCCTTAGATAGATCCATAACATGTAGTGCTCCAGCCAAAACAGCCTCCTGACCATTGTATAAATGCAGAAAACCCCTAACTTTTTGTTGTATATAAACAGCAGCTAGCTTATCTTCAAACTTTCTCCAAAAAAGCATGTCTTCATACCATTTCAAATAAGTCTCTTTAGTTATTTTTTTCATAAATCTGTAAAATCAGTTACAAAAATAACCATTGAAGTCTATTTAAAAAAAGTAAATAATAGAATTTTTTATAAAAAAGAAGAATCAAACTGAAAAGGCAGTAAATTTTCAATTGATTCAGTAAAAACAACCTTACCTTCCTCACCCATAAAATATATCCCAATAGGTGAATCTTGTTTGGTTTCAAGCTCACAGATGACCTGTCTACAGCCACCACATGGAGCAATTGGAGTTTTATTAACTTTAGAATTAGAACCAGCTACAATTACCAAACAAATAATATTAGAATTAGGATATTTTGAATTGGCATAAAATAAAGCTGTTCTTTCAGCACAAATTCCTGAAGGGTACGCTGCGTTTTCTTGATTAGTTCCACTTATAACCTCTCCGTTATCCATCATGACAGAAACACCTACAGAAAAATTTGAATATTTAGAATAAGCTGTTTTTCTAATTTTCTTGGCAGATTCAAATAATTTTACAGCTTGAATTGGCAAATCATCAATTGAATTATAAATTAAAAAGTTTGAATTAATTGAGACCTTTTTCATATAATATTTTTAGTACTCATAATATTCATTATCACCAAAATTAAAAGTTAGAGAAAATCTCAGAGTATTTTCTAATGGACTCGGAACTTTTGATGCAGAAAATAAATAAGATAAGTCAATATTTGTACCTGTGAATTTAAAACCTGCTCCAAGAGCTAAAAATTTCCTAGCTCCTTTATCTTCACTTTCATTGAAAAAACCTGCTCTAAGAGCAAAAGAATCTTCATATGTATATTCTGCACCTAATGACCATGTAAACTCACGCAATTCTTCACTAAATCCTCCTGGAGCATCTGAAAAAGATTGAAAAACTCCAGCTAAAAAGTCTACGTCGTTTGGCTTACCACTTATAATTCCAGGGTAAGATTGACCAATTTGCTCTTCATCTTCATCAAAAATACCATTACCATTAGCATCGTTATAATCAGTAAATGTACCAAGTATTGGAGGAGTTGGAACTAATAGTTTTGAAAATTCAGCAGTTACAGAAACCTTATTATAGGAATCCAATATAAAATCAAAACCACCGCCTAATCTAAGCATTGTTGGCAAAAAACTTGCAGTTTCAGCTGATTCGTCATATTTAATTTTTGGTCCAAGATTCTGTATTATAAACCCTGCTCTCCATCTACCATTAAAATCATTATAAGCCTGTTCTTCACCTTGGTAATATCCCGAAAGATCAACAGCATATGAGCTAGCTGCAATTGCAGTATCATCAACTTGACTAATCTTTAAATCAGATCTTAGGTACCTTAGAGAAACTCCCATTGAAAATTGATCTGCTAGTCTCAAGGAATATGAAACATCCATGGTGAGTTCATTGGGTTTTGTTACAAGTGCGTCTGAAAATTCGTCCTGAACAAGCTCTATCTCACCTAAACTAAAGTATTTAAAACTTGCCGCAAATGCACTCCTTTCATTTAATCTGTTGAAATAAGTAATATTCCCAAGTGAAATATCATTTACTAATTTACTAAGGTAAGGAGTATAACTAATTCCAAAACCTGATTTGGATTCTGAAAAAGCATATTTTGATGGGTTCCAGTGCTGAGAATATGTATCTACATGAGTTGCAACACCCATATCACCCATTGCAGCTGCTCTTGCATCAGAGGCTATCAATAAAAAAGGAACCCCAGTAGTTATTACTCTACTATCTGGTAATGGGTTAACCTGAGTTTCAGTTTGTGCAATTAATTCAGAGCTGAATAACATCAGTAATGTCAAAAATATAATAGGATACCTCATTTAATTTATTCTTTAATTTAACAAATATACTTTAATATTACAGTATGACAAGTTTTTGAATTTTTTGGGTTTTTTTATTTGTTTGTAAAGATCTCACCCGAAGTTTATAAACGTAAACCCCTTTTGCTAGTCTGTCACCATATTCATCTCGGCCATTCCAAATCACATCCCTAGATAAAGATGATGATCCAGAAAGATTTGTTTGTTGGCTTATAGTTTTAACAAGTTTACCTGACACTGTAAATATTTGTATTAGAACGTCCAAAACATCACTACTATTGTGATTGAACCAAAATTCAGTGTAATTAACAAACGGATTAGGATAATTTAATACGTTTGAAATAATTAATTTGTCATTTTGATCGTTAACGTGAAATTGAATTTCACTAGAAGATGAGTTATTAAACACATCCCATGCTTTAAAATTTATGGTATGAAGACCAGGCTCCAAATCTCTTAGGGGGTATTTAATGCTACCATTTTGATAATCGTCTAATTCTGCTTCATAATAATCATTTAATTGAAAAGTATTTGAATTATCTCCATCTAAAACAGCAGTAATGTCATGTCCAATTCCACTGGATGTATTTATTCCATTTTCATCAAATAATTTAACTATTAAAAACGGGTTTTCATTAGTGATACCTCCATCGATAAAACTCTCATCATTCATATATAAATTAATATCGGGCCCTGTGTTGTCATTTTCAGCATTTTCATTAATACCACCAATTAGTATACTCATTTCATTTCCTGAGTTATCTATATTGAGATTAGCGTTTTCTGAATATAAGCTAAACTTACCATTATCAACTGGAATACCAATATCTCTGGGGACCACAAAATTAAACTCAAATAGTCCATTAGAAATAGATGCTTTACCTTTAAAAATTGTTTCACCAAGAGTCGTAAAGTCAAGAATTATTGGCTCATTATTTTGATAAACATTGTCATTGGCTAAAGTTGATCTTAAAATGTTTTTATCAAATACAGTAGAAGTCAACTCTCCATTGTAATTCGTCAATACTTCACCTCCAATACTCTCAACTTGGCCTTTAATATTAACTAAGCTTAAAGCCTTCAAAGGTTCATTAAAATCATTTAAAGGAATATCATTAACACTTGTTATTTTTATATTTGGATCTGGAAAAGCTAATTTCATTGCCGGGTCTCCAATAAAAAACACTAATCTTCTTTGAATAATATTAGAAATCTCAGGGTCATTTTTGGTTAATCTTAAAGCCTCTGCCATACTGTGTGTAGTATTCGAATTTAGGTTGAAAAGATATTGTTGCAGCGTAATATTAAAATCAACACCAACACTAACAAAAATCTGACGAGTAGTAGTTATTAGTCCTATTGCGCCACCATTTTTATTCCAATACAAGAACTCACCAGCAGTTTCTCTATTTGGATTATCAAATTTTGTGAACTCACAGGTTACTGAAACAAAACAATTTAATTTGTTTTTATTTAATAGCTCAGTAGCATCAATTTTATCAAAAATTCTTTCTCTAGCTATGCCATCTTCTCCTCCATGACCAAAATAATTTACAACTAATGCTCCTACTTCGATTCCTTCAACTATTGCATTATTAACCTCTGGGTATCTCTCTCCACCAGACGTGGATTCTTGCACATATGAGTCTGCATATATTTTCTTGATGTTTATTGATGGTTTATTAATTTCAATTAAAGTAGCTAATGAATCAGATGTACTTTGAATTATGTCTTCCCAAGACTCATCCACATCATCAGCTATTACCATGGTATTATTTCTCCAACTTCCAAATGATTCTTCACTGTAATAGGATTCAATTTTATCAACTAACTCTTTAGCTCGCTGAGGAGTGTCAGCTAAAATTCTTCCAACTGCTATATCTAATTTGTCTGAAGAACTCATCGAACCTTCGTTTAAATCCATCATGCCAAAAAAATCATCAGAAATAAATGAACTCGATAAACTAAAACTGGACAAAGAATGCCATGAAGGAACAATATTTGTGTTGTTAGATATCCTATCTTTATAATCATATGAAGCATCTCCAAATAAACACAGATATTTCAAATTACCATCAGAATTATCATAAACATATTTAACAAAATTTCTAATTGCAGATACATCAGGATTAGAAGAATTAAATTCATTATAAATTGTTTTTAAATCAACAACCTTAACATTTAGATTATTTACATTTCTATTAATTTCAGCTAATCTATTGGCTTGACTTAACATTTCTTCAGATGTTACTATTAAATAATCAACAGCTTCAACAACATCATTATTATTGGATAGAAATATGTTGTTTTTTAAATTTTGATTAGCTAATTCTTCTGAACTATTTGGCACTGGAGATAATAAATCAGATCTTGAAAAAGCAATATATTTAGATGCAAAGCCAAGATCAGACTTTATATTAAAGTTGATATCTGAATTTGAGTTTTCTTTAAAAGCAATATTTGAAATATCAGAAATATTCCATACCTCGTCTAAAGAATTTGAATTTGAAATAACATATTTTCCTACACCATTTAAATTTTCAACATCATTATTGTAAAAAGTTAACTGTGAACCATTAAAGGCCAAACTACAAGTGGCTTCAATTGAGATATAATCTAGATAAGCATATGAGCTTGGATTACCATTATTATTATAATCTAGCGTTACGTTAATTAGCGAACTAGAAACCAATATTTGATTGTTGAAATAATCTTCACTTGCCAAAATTGGATCATTAATAGATTGATAATTAAAATTATCTATATCCAAGTTATTTACTTTTAGACTCATTGAAGTAGGAATTTCAGAAACTGCAGCTGTATAAACCTTTAAATCAATAGGCTTAGAAGTTATTAAATTTTCAAATTCAAATTCGAAATTTTTAATTGATTCAAAATCAAATCTTTCACCAAACCACCTTCTACCAATTTTAGCTATATTATAATTATCAACTTCATGAAATTTATAATTTTGATATTCATCAATTATTATATTTTCATCAATATCAGGTTCTTCTAAACTAACTACCCTTCTACCAAATCCTGCACTTACATTTAACAAATAAAAAGTTTTGTCAGTGAAAGAGTTTAAATTAGTATTACTTTCTTCACTAAAGGTATCTTGACCATTGGCATAAAAAATAATATAATCTTCATTATTAAAAACACCATCTTCCTCACCAATAAATTTTATAGCATTTTCAATAGGATCAAATGGAAACTCTGAAGAATTAGATAAGGGCAACATACCTCCCCCATTTCCAAATATCTTAATAGTTCTTGGGTCAATATTATTAGTATTTACACCCATGCTACTTAAAAAATTTTTGCTAAGCTTATAAACACCTGACTTTCCAACTTCAAATTTATACCAAGAACCTTGACTAAGAACAGAGCTTGATACAGAAGAGCGTTTTTGATTACCCTTAGTTGTTAGTTTTTTATATTTAACAGACAAGGACAAAACTTTTTTCAAAACATTATTTTGTTTAAAAAAAGGATTTAACTCTAAATACAAAGTTCTACTGTTTTTTGATATACTAGTATTTAATTTAAAATCAATTTTGGTAGGCACAGAGTTAATATCTAAATTACCTGCCTCATTTGCATTTACAGTTACGTAATTAATTTTTTCAATACTAACTAAATCAGGATCAATAAGAAAATCTTCTTTCCATTGAGCAGTTAGAACAACTCCAATACCTGGTTCAAAATTATGAGTATAATTATCAAAGTATGGGACATTAAAAGAGTTTAAACCACTTAAATAAGTTTTATCATCAACCCAATTTATATTAATTACCTTTTCTTGTGAGGTAATTGTAGAGAAGTTAATTAAAAATAAAAAAACGACTAAGTGATTAATTTTCATATACAAAAAACGACTAAAACTTAAGAATATTACTATTTAAACTAATATTCAAAATTACAATAATAAAAAATTAATAATATCGTTTTAAGGTTAATAATCTTCTTTTTTTATAAATATTAATGATTGTAATTTAAGGTTAAATTCATATATTGCATCACCTAAAATTTTTAAGATTAAAGATTTTAAAAAAATTATAATATTAAAATATGAATATGTATAAATTATTTGTAGTACTTATTTCACTTACTTTTTTTGGTTGTAATAACTCTAAAACCTCAAAGAATACGTCCAATGCAACAGGATGGACTATTAACTCAAGAGATGGTGGTTTTCAATATAACACTAATTACAAGGGCCAAGAAGCTGGTCCTGGATTGGTCTTTATTGAAGGTGGAACTTACACAAAAGGAAAGGTTCAAGATGATGTAATGCATGATTGGAATAATACTCCAAATCAGCAACACGTAATGTCATTTTATATGGATGCTACGGAAGTTACAAATATGATGTACTTAGAATATTTAGACTGGATTAAAACTAATTTCCCTCCATCAAATAGTAATTATACTGATATATACAACGGAGCCCTTCCAGATACGTTAGTTTGGAGGAACAGATTAGGAAATACAGAGGATCTTGTTGAAAACTACTTAAGAAACCCTGCCTATGGACAATACCCTGTTGTTGGAGTAAGTTGGATTCAAGCAAACGAATTTGCTAAATGGAGATCTGATAGATATAATGAAAAAATATTGATGGATGAAGGTTATTTAGCGACAAACCGTGAGTTAAACGGAAATCGAAGAAATAATGATGAAGACGTTGAGGTTAAAGAAAAAGCTACAGGTATTCAATCTAATTTTAGTATTGAAACTTATGTTTTAAATCCAAATTCAACTTATGGCGACAGAAATGAAGACCGATTGAATGGTAGAATTAATCAAAGAAATTCTAAAGACACTACCAACACAGAGTTTAAATCAGCCTCTAGAGAAACTGGTTTAATAACTCCAAAATATAGATTACCTAGTGAATCAGAGTGGGAGTATGCTGCACTTGCATTACAAGAAAACAGAGACTTTAACATGTACAGAGGTAGAAAAAAATATCCTTGGAGCGGACAGTATACCAGATCTGGTGAAAGACAAATATTAGGAGATCAGTTAGCTAATTTTAAAAATAGTGATGGTGATTACGGCGGTATTGCTGGTTGGTCTGATGACGGTGCTGACATTACTAATGCTGTAAAATCTTACGCACCAAATGATTTTGGATTGTATGATATGGCTGGAAATGTAGCTGAATGGGTTGCAGATGTTTACAGACCTATAGTTGATGATGAATTTAATGATTTTAATTACTACAGAGGAAACGTCTACACAAAAAATGAAATTAGTGCTGATGGAAAAACCTCCAAGATTGTTGGTGAGGATGAAGTTGAATATAAAACTCTTCTAAACGGCAAAAAAGTGGCTGTAAGATTACCTGGTGAAATATCTAAAATTGAAGTTCAAGAAAACGACACAAGATTTAGAACTAATTACTCTGAAAGTTATAACATTAACTTTAGAGATGGTGACAAAAGATCATCAAGAAACTTTTTAGATCAAGAGGAATTTACCGATTCAATTTCAGGTTCAAATCCTGAAGAAACTAGATCAATGTACAATTCTCCAAATTTACGTGCTTTAAACGATGCAGATGAATTCATGTATGATGACTCTGACAAAAGAACATCACTTATAAATGATCAAGCTAGAGTCTATAAAGGTGGTTCGTGGAAAGACAGAGCTTATTGGTTAGATCCAGCTCAAAGAAGATTTTATTCAGAAGAATTATCAACTGACTTTATCGGATTTAGATGTGCTATGTCAAGAGTTGGTGCAAAAAACGGATACGGAACCAAGAAAAGAAACTAATAAAAATTTCATAAAAGCTAAAAACCCTAATCAAATGATTAGGGTTTTTTTGTTAAATTTATATAATGGATATTTCAAAAATATACGCGCTTTTTAATAAATATAAATCAGTATCAATTGATACACGAAGTATTAAACCAAATGATATATTCTTTGCAATTAAAGGTCCAAATTTTGATGGTAATAATTTTGCACTACAGGCAATCAAAACTGGAGCATCTTATGTCATATCTGACAATCCTGCTATTTCAAAAAAATCAGAAAAAATAATTTATGTTGAGGATTCTATTAAAGCACTGCAAAAATTAGCGAATTATCACAGAAGAAAGCTAAATACTAAAATAATAGCAATCACAGGAAGTAATGGTAAAACAACTAGTAAAGAGTTAATCTTTAATGTTTTAAAAACCAAATACAAGACAACAGCAACTAAAGGTAATTTAAATAATCATTTAGGAGTTCCATTATCATTACTGAAAATAAACGAAAATACTGAGTTTGGAATAATTGAAATGGGAGCAAATCATTTAAATGAAATTGCACAATTATGCAAAATAGCTGAACCAAGTTTTGGATATATAACTAATTTTGGCAGTGCACATTTAGAAGGTTTTGGGTCAATAAAAGGGGTTATCAAGGGTAAAAGTGAGTTATATGATTTCCTGAAAAATAATAAGAATTTGATTTTCCATAATTCAGAAAATATAATGCAAACTTCTTTGATTAACAACTACAAAAACACCTATACATTTGGAATTAATTCTAAATCGAATTGTATTATAGACAAATCTGAGTCTGAGAACACGTTGAATGTTTTGTATCAAAATAAAATTATTAAATCAACTATATATGGGGATTATAATTTTGAAAATATATGTATTGCAATAGCTATAGGTGAATACTTTGAAGTAGATTTTAAAAATATAAAAAAAGGAGTTGAAAGTTATATACCTAAAAATAATAGATCTCAAATATCTTTAAAAAATAATAATACAATTATTTTGGATGCCTATAACGCGAATCCAACTAGTATGAGTCTTGCTTTAGAATCCTTTAAGAAAACAAACTATAAAAATAAGATGATAATTTTGGGAGATATGTTTGAACTTGGAAAAGATTCAAACCATTATCATCAAGAAATTACAAACTCATTAGAAAAAATAAACGATTCTACAATTTATATCGTCGGTGAATATTTTTGCAATACAAATCACTCAGATAGAATTAGATCTTTTTCTTCTACAAAAGAACTAATAAATAATTTATCAAAAACAAATGTTAGTAATTATTCAATTTTAATAAAAGGATCAAGAGGAATGCAGTTAGAAAAAATTATTGAATTTATATAATATTTAGATTATTTATGCAGACTAATTACAATGAAATTCTAAAACAATTAGATCAAATTAAACCTTTAGAATATGCGAGAAATCGAAATTTTATTGATGGCTCTGTAACTAGGTTATCACCTTATATTTCGAGAGGGGTTATTTCAACAAAACAAGTTTTAAACCATGTCCTCAAAAAAGGATTTAGTCCAAAAAAAATAGAAAAATTCATTCAAGAATTAGCTTGGAGAGACTATTGGCAGCTAATTTGGTTAGAAAAAGACATTAATTTTTATATTAAAAATCCACAAATTGATGTCTCTCAAGATGACATTTCTCAATGTATTGTAGATGCTAAAACAAATATTGAGGCTATTGATAAATCTATAGAGGATTTGTACAGCACTGGCTATATGCACAATCATTTAAGAATGTATGTTGCAAGTATATCAACAAATATTGCAAAAAACCACTGGAAACAGCCAGCAAAATGGATGTACTACCATTTACTTGACGGAGATTGGGCCTCAAACGCATTAAGCTGGCAATGGGTATGTGGAGCTAATAGTAACAAAAAATATATCGCAAATCAGGACAACATTAATAAGTACACATACAGCAATCAAAAAAATACTTTTTTAGATACTTCATACGAAGAGATAATGGATCTTCAACAGCCTGCAAACTTCAAATTAGTAAGCAAAGAGGTTCTTAAAACTGAATTTCCAGATTTTGAAAAGATTTCTATTGATAATAGCAAACCAATTTGCATATACAATTATTATAATTTAGACCCTTTGTGGCGAGCAGATTTAGATGCTACTAGAATACTATTAATTGAACCTAGTATTTTTAACAAATATCCAATTGGGAAAAAGGCTATGAATTTTATGCTCGATCTTTCTAAAAACATCCCTTTTATCAAGGTATTTGTTGGTGAATTTGAAGAATTAGGAATTGGGGATTCAGAAATTTATTTCAAGGAGCACCCACTAAATTATAACTATAAAGGAATTAAAGATAGTAGAGACTGGATGAGTAGCGTTAATGGATATTATCCGTCATTTTTTAGATTTTGGAATAAATTAAAAAAAGAAAAATCCTTTTAACTTATGCCAAAGAATTTACCATTTAAATTGTGTGTAGTTTGTGGACTTCCCTTTAACTGGAGAAAAAAATGGGCTAAAGAATGGGAAAATGTAAAATACTGTAGTCAAAAATGCAGAAAAAATAAAAAAAAGAAATGAAAAACATAAATATAATATTCCCTAATCAACTTTTTAAGTTAAACCCACTTCTAGAAAGTGAAGGAGATTTTTTACTTGTTGAAGAAGTACTGTTTTTTCAACATTTTAAATTTCATGTTCAAAAACTAATATTTCATCGTTCATCTATGAAGTTTTATGAAAAATTTCTTTTAAAAAAAAATAAAAAAGTACTTTACATAGAACAGTCAGATTCTATTTCTGATGTTAGAAAACTAATTCCTTTTCTTAAAAAAGAAGGATATAAGACTGTTAATTTCCTAGTTACTGACGATAATTATTTAGAAAGACGCCTAGAAAGTAGTGCTAAAAAAAATAATATTGATTTAATAGCACATGATAGTCCAATGTTTCTAAATAGCCTTAAAGATTTAGAATCTTTTTTTAGGGCTGATAAGAAAAAATTTTACCAAACATCCTTTTATATCGAGCAAAGAAAAAGACTTGGTGTTTTATTAGATGAAGATGGTAATGCTGAAGGAGGAAAATGGAGTTTTGACACTGAAAACAGAAAAAAATATCCAAAAACAAAAGTTGCTCCTATTATTGAACAACTAAAAGCAGATGACTTTTTTTTAGAAGCAAAAGAGTATGTAGAAAATCATTTTAAAAATAATCCAGGAGATTTTCCTGAAAAGCCTATATACCCACACTCCCATGATTTATCTGAAAAATGGTTAGATATATTTTTAGAGGAAAGAATGCAAGAGTTTGGTCCATATGAAGATGCAATGGTTCAAAAGGAGTCTTTTTTAAATCATAGTGTAATATCCCCACTATTAAACTCAGGTCTTATTACCCCCAAACATGTAATTGAAAAAACACTATCATTTAAAGACAAGTATCCTTTAAATTCTTTAGAAGGTTTTTTAAGGCAAATAATTGGTTGGAGAGAGTTTATAAGAGGTGTATATAAAGCAAAAGGTAGTCAAGAGAGAACTACAAATTTCTTTAATTTTACAAGAAAAATACCTATTTCATTTTATAATGCAACGACTGGAATATTACCGATTGATATTACCATTGAAAAAGTTAAAAAAACAGCTTATAATCACCACATAGAAAGACTAATGGTATTGGGTAACTTTATGATGCTATGCGAATTTGATCCAGATGAAATATATAGATGGTTCATGGAGCATTATATTGATGCATATGATTGGGTAATGGTTCCAAATGTGTATGGGATGAGTCAATTTGCAGATGGTGGTTTGATGTCAACCAAACCTTATATATCAAGTAGTAACTATTTAAAAAAAATGAGTGATTTCCCAAATGGGGAATGGCAAAAAATATGGGATGCATTATATTGGAGATTTATTAATCTCAACAGAGAAATATTCGTAAAAAATATACGAATGAAGTTTATGGTTAGTATGCTAGATAAAATGTCTGAAGATAAAAAAACAAATCATTTTAAAATTGCAAATGAATATCTTGAATCATTAGATAAATAAAATCTATCCAAATCTCTGAAAATATGTAGGGTAAGACGGGTTTTTAGGAGAAGTGATTTCGAATAATTTGATATGACTATCGCTTTTAATTTTTAATGTCTCTTCATCTTCAATTATAATAAAATCTCCTTTTTTAATTTTTTGATTATTAAATTGACCTTCTCCGTCAAGAACAAATATCGAACTAGTCAGCTCCAAGCTTAAATTATGCTCAAAATTACCAGAGTTAAAATAAAATTCATTGATCTTTATGTTTTCTGAAAACAATTTCAGAGGTGAACTATCCCCTTTTATTATTTTTTTAAAATGATTATCAGATTCTATTATTTCAAAGTCATTTGACTTATAATCATCGTAAGTTGCATCATTTTGTAGAGTTTTTGAAATATCAGGGTCAAACCAAATTTGAAATATCTCTGATTTTTCACCTATTTCTTCAGAATGAGAAATACCATTACCAGATCTAATCACTTGCACATCTCCTTCTTCTAAACGAATCCAAGAATTTAGCTTTGTATCAAAATGATTGATATATCCTTTAAGAACAAAACTACATATTTCAAATCCTTGGTGTGGATGTAATCCGATTGTGCTGGACTTATTAGTTGTCCAGGCATGAGCCCAGTAAAAGAGATTAGAATATGGCTTAGTTTCTCCACCATCTTGAGGAAAACCAATTGGCTTATTCTCCAATATCTCTCCATTATTAAAAGCTCCTTTTGCTTGATCTTTATTTTCTATTACTCTAATCATAGTAAATTATAATAGGAATTGCAATTTATAAAAAAACCCCAACTAGATGTTGAGGTTATTGATGTGGGCGCGGAGGGATTCGAACCCCCGACCCCCTGGGTGTAAACCAGGTGCTCTGAACCAACTGAGCTACGCGCCCTTAAATAATGTATCAAGGTGGGCAAATATAAAATTTTTTAATCTAAAAATAAACTATCTACTAAAGAAATTAATTTTTTATTATCTGAATAATTTAATTCATAAAAATTGGTTTTAGTAATCCATTTCATAAATGCTATGGCATTTACGTCCTGATTAGATATCCATGCATCTGGCAGAAATTTTTGTATAGCAGTTGCTTTAGAAATTTCCTCTAAATTATTAAGAGAATTTTTATCATATTTAACCCATACTACAGACTTGCAATTAGCATTTACCTTATTTGTGATTGGAGTTAGGTATTTCACATTCCCTTTTAATTCATTGATATAATACTCTTTCAAGTCTGTGATTACAGGATGCATAGACTCAACTAACTCGAATGATTTTTCTTTTACAGAAATAGCAGTTGGAAAGCAGTAAGTTTTTAAATCAGATCTTAGTATAGGAGTAAAATCATCAGCAATGATATTATAACCATTGGCCATTAAAATAGAAATCAGCGTACTTTTTCCATTTCCGGAATCACCGGTAAACATAACGGAATGATTATTTTTTGAAACAGTAGATGCATGGAAAACACCCATCCAGTCATGTTCAGATTTATTATAAGAGGAGCACAGAAATTCCATAGAAAATTTACCTTGAAATTCATGTAATTCGGTATTATTCCAAGAGCCTATAAATTTATCATTCTTAAAAATGACTAATTTATTATCGCTATTAAAAATCTTGTATTCACAATCAAAATTATTTGTATTATCAACAGCTAGGTGAGAGTATTTTGGATGTATTAATGATTTTGTG
>CABXVR010000020.1 GCA_902515565.1 uncultured Bacteroidota bacterium
TGCTCGTAAATCGGAACCCCATATGGAATTCGCATCATCATTACAATAGGAGATGTAAACGGTATATGTGAAAAAATTGTTGGAATAGTTCCAGAGGGATCTTCAGAGACTGTAAAGATACCAACGTAAAGTCCAATAATGAGTGGCATACTAAGTGGAAACATAAATTGATTTGCATCTGTTTCGCTGTCCACAGCTGCTCCAATAGCCGCAAATAAAGATCCATAAAGGAATAATCCAGAAATAAAGAAAAATACGAAAGCGATCAAAATATTTAAAAGTGGTAGATTAAATAAGGCAGAGAAAAAAGTTTGAATTCCAGAATTAACTTGGGTATCACTCACATCTAAAGAGTTAAATTCTGAAGAGGATACACCAAAAATGGATGAAACTAAAGTTGAAATAACTAATGATAAAGCAATCCAAATAAATATCTGAGTGAAAGCTACCAAAGATGTCCCAATAATTTTTCCCATCATTAATTGTGTAGGCTTAACTGAAGAAATGATAATTTCAACAATTCTACTTGTTTTTTCTTCTAAAACACTTCGAAGGATCATACCACCATACACAAAAACAAACATGTATAATAACATACCTAAGAAAAATCCAAATGCCATTTTTAATATTCCATCGATTTTTGTTGATTCTTCACCCTCAAAACTTACTTGAACCAGATTAATATAAATTTTAGATTCTTTAATTGTGTCTAAATCTAATCCAGAGCTAGTATAATTTAAATCTGTTAAAATTTTCTCTAATTTACTTTCAATGCTACTAATCAGGGTTAGTGATGGGGAATCTTCAGAAATAAGTTTAATAGACTTGGAAAGTTCAACGTAATCAATATTTTTAGAATCCATAACATATGGGATAAATATTAATGCATCATCACTTCTGTCTTGAGAAATTAATTTCGCTTCGTCTTCGTCTAAATCATCTAAAAAAGAAAACTTAATAGTATCTGAACCTAATAATGAGTTTTCAAAAATTCCTGAGTTATCTACAACTGTTATATTTTTAACACTGTCATTATTAATATTTGTTAGAAACGAAATAAATAAACCTAAACCAACTATTAAAAATGGAATTAATAAGGTAATTATTATAAACTTTTTGTTTTTAACTTGAGTTAAGTACTCTCTTTCAATAATTAATCTGGTGTGGTTCATTATTTTTGATTATTTATAGTTTGAATAAAAATATCATTTGCACTTGGAACAACTTCCATAAAATGATTTACTTCAGCGTTAGAACTAAGGAAATTCAGCAGTTCATTGGAAGTTTGATCGGGTCCTAAGGATATATTTAGTTTAAGTTCTTTTCCTAAAGATCTAAAATTAGCATCAACAGACTTAAATTTAGAACTAATTAACTGCTTTATAACTCTTTGTTCATTACAAACTAGGCCAACTTCAAATGTATTGGTTTTATATTGTCTTTTAATTTCATTCAAATTCCCATCTAACACTTTATTAGACTTATGAATCAAAGCTATGTGATCACAAAGTTCTTCAACAGACTCCATTCTATGGGTCGAAAAAATAACAGTAGATCCATCATCTCTTAATTTAAGAATTTCATCTTTAATTATATTTGCGTTAATCGGGTCAAATCCAGAAAAAGGCTCATCAAAAATTAATAAACTTGGTTTATGAAGTACAGTTACAATAAATTGTACTTTTTGAGCCATTCCTTTAGAGAGTTCAACAATTTTTTTATCCCACCATTCACCAATTTGAAATTTATCAAACCAATATTTAAGTTGTTTTTTAGCATCTACTCTGCTCATTCCTTTTAATTGAGCTAAGTAAAGAGCTTGCTCACCAACTTTCATAGATTTATACAATCCTCTTTCTTCAGGTAAATAACCTATATTTCTTATATGTTTTTGGCTAAGAGTCTCACCATTAAACATGACCATTCCAGTATCTGGGATTGAGATCTGATTAATTATTCTAATTAGTGTTGTTTTACCAGCTCCATTTGGGCCAAGCAAACCAAAAATACTACCCTTGGGGATGTCAACAGAAACATTATTTAATGCCTTGTAATCACCAAAATGTTTTGAGACAGAATCAATACTTAACAAATTATCCATAAAATTTATACAATTTAAGGATATAAATATAAGGTTCTAAAACTAACTATTCAATTCTTTCAGATAAAAAGACTAAGAAAACATATCTTTTACAGTATCAAAAAATGATTTATCACTTTTTTCAGGTTTTGGATTAAAATGATCATCATCTTTCATAGACTCGAAGAAATTCTTTTGATTTTTATTTAATGTTTTAGGTGTCCATACATTAACATGGACTAGTAAATCACCAGTTCCATAGCCGTTTATACTTGGGATACCTTTATTTCGTAATCTTAGAATTTTTCCTGACTGAAGACCTGGCTCAATTTTAATTCTAACCTTACCTCCAACAGTTTGGATTTCTTTAGAACCACCCAAGACTGCATCAGGCATACTAACATATAAATCATAATGAAGATTATCCCCTTCTCTTTGTAATTTGTCATGTGGAAGTTCTTCAATAACCACTAATAAATCACCACAAATACCATTTCCAGGTGCATCATTTCCCTTTGAAGAAACCTTTAATTGCATTCCGTCTACTACTCCTGCAGGAATAGGGATTTTAACTGTTTCCTCTTTTATAATTAATCCTTGACTATCTGACCCCTTAGGTCTGTTAGTTAATATTTTACCGGAACCACTACATGCATTACAAGGAGCTGAAGTTTGCATTCTTCCTAGTATGGTATTTGCTATTCTGGTTACTTGACCTGTTCCATTACAAGTTGTACAAGTACTAAAGGTACTGCCTGGCGCTTTAATCTTTCTTTTAACCTTAATTTTTTTCTCAACTCCATTTACAATTTCTTCTAATGTAAGACTAACTCGAACTCGTAAATTACTTCCTTTGACAACCCTTTGTCTCGAACCTCCTCCGAAACCTCCGAAACCTCCACCAAAAATATCTCCAAACTGGCTGAATATATCATCCATATTCATTCCACCACCACCAAAACCGGCTCCACCATTTTGAAATGCTTGATGACCAAACTGATCATATTTAGCTTTTTTATCAGAGTTACTTAAAATTTCATAAGCTTCAGCAGCTTTTTTAAATTTTTCTTCAGCAGCTTTATTATCAGGATTTTTATCAGGATGGTATTTAATCGCCATCTTTCTGTAAGCCTTTTTTATTTCAGCTCTAGTTGCACTTTTACCTAAACCTAACGTTTCGTAGTAATCTTCTTTCATATTATTTTCCTATTACGACTTTTGGGTATCTAATTACTTTTTCTCCTAATTTATAACCCTTTTCAATCACATCAATAATTTTACCTTTTAAATCTTCATTAGGAGCAGGTATTTGAGTAACAGCCTCGTGATCGTCAGCATCAAATGAATCCCCTTTATTTACTTCCACAGTGTTTAATCCTTTTGATTTTAGAGTGTCAAATAATTTATTTTGAATTAAAGAAACACCCTTGTAAATCTCATCATCACTATTTTTAATTATTTCTTGATTAGCTCTATCAAAATCATCTAAAACAGGAAGTAATGAAGTCATTAACTCTTGACTCGCTGTTGAAAACAATTCAATTCTTTCTCTTGAAGTTCTTTTTTTGTAATTTTCAAATTCAGCAAAAAGTCTTAAAAATTTTTCCTTCTCCCTCTGAATGTCATCAACATCATTTTTTACTACATCAACATCTAAATCTTTTTCTTTAGATTTTGGCTTCTTATTTTCTTTTTTGACTTTTGTATTTTTTTTACTCATTTCAATTAATTAATATTTATTAAATATGATATAACAAAAGTACTGCCATAAATTAAATAATGTCAAAATGTCATCAATTATTTTAATAAATCTACAATGGCTTCATCAAAATTATCAAACTTAAAATTAAATTCAGTTTTATTTAATCTATCACAGGCTATATTTTGACTTTCAAAAATTATAATATGCATTTCGCCAAGAATTAAACTCATTAACCACTTGGGAATTTTTGGAAATAACAAAGGCCTCTTTAAAAATTTAGCAAGCTTTATCGTAAAGTCTTTATTTGTAATTGGGTTTGGAGAAACTCCATTAAAAATTCCAACTAAATCATTTTTTAAGATATGACAAAATATATTTGAAATATCTTGAATGTGAATCCATGACTGCCACTGGCTGCCACTTCCGAAAAATGATCCAAAACCGAGTTTAATAGGTAATAAAGATTTGGACAAAATTCCACCATCTTTAGATAAAACAAGTCCTATTCTAACTATAGCTATTTCAATTTTTAAATCATTAAAAGAGCTAACTGCTAACTCCCATTCATTTACAACCTTTCCAAGAAAGTTATCACTAATTAAATTATTGTTTTCCGAGTAAACTCTTTCATAAGAACTTGGATAAATTCCAATTGCACTAGCAGAAATAATTTTTTTAATTTTTAAATCATTTTTAAATATTGAATCTCTTAATAAACATAATGATTGGGTTCTGCTTTTAAGAATCTCAAGCTTATTGGAGTTGGTCCACCGTTTGGCAATATTTGATCCCGCTAGATTTATTATGGTATCTACATTTTTAAAACATTGTAAATCAATAATATCTTTTTCTGGGTCCCAGTAATAGCCATTAATTTGTTTTGAGGATTTGATTTTTGACTTTCTAGTTGTTAAATAGTTTACGCTATATCCTTTACTAAGTAAATCAGTAGTTAATTTCCTTCCTATTAAACCTGTTGCCCCTGTGATTAATATTTTCATTTAACAATTCACTTTTAAAAAAGGTAAAATTAAAAATTTCAATATTATAAATGTATTTTTTTTAACATTAATATTACGTAAATTTGCCATCTAAATAATTGAAAAATGAGTGATTCGATAAAAATAAATAAGATTAATAAATCTAAAATTGATGACGTCGATTTTAACACTCTAACTTTTGGTTCTGTTTTTAGTGATCACATGCTTGAGTGTGATTTTATTGATGGAAAATGGCAACAGCCTATTATCAAACCATACGGACCTTTATCGATAGACCCATCAGCTAGTGTTTTTCATTACGGTCAAGCTATTTTTGAAGGAATGAAAGCTTACAAAGATTCCGATGGTAAAGTATGGTTATTTAGACCAGAAGACAATTGGGATAGATTTAATAATTCCTCAAAAAGATTAGCTATTCCTGAAATCCCGAAAGATTATTTTATTAAAGGAATTAAAGAAATATTAAAATTAGATATTGATTGGGTTAAAAAAGATGAAGGCTCTGCCTTATACATTCGACCATTTGTGATTGGTAATCAACATGCTATTCAGGCTGCTCCATCAAATACTTATAAATTCATGATTATTTGTTCTCCGTCAGCTCCTTATTACCCTGGAGGAGTCAAAGTTATCGTTGCAAATAAATTTAGCAGAGCTGCAAGTGGTGGTGTTGGATATGCTAAAGCCGCAGGGAATTATGCAGGTCAGTTTTATCCTACTAATCTAGCCAAAGAAAAGGGATTTGATCAAATTATATGGACTGATTCTAGTGAGCACAAATATTTAGAAGAGGCTGGGACAATGAACCTGTTTTTCAGAATTAACGATACCCTTATAACTACTCCTACAAGTGATACTATTTTAGATGGTATCACAAGAAAAAGTATTATTCAACTGTGTAAAGATTTAAATATTGATATTCAAATTAGAAAAATTACTGTTCATGAACTTAAAGAAGCAGCCAAAAACAAATCTTTAAAAGAAATCTTTGGAACAGGTACAGCTGCTGTTATTAGTCAAGTAATTGGTTTTGAACATTTAGATGAATATTTTGATTTACCAGATATAGAAAATAAGTATGCGAATCAACTAAAACAAACACTAATTTCTATCCAAACAAATAAGTGTACAGACAATCATAATTGGACTGTTTGCATAGACGATTAAGAGTTTAATATTTTTGAAATGTTTGGTTTAAAATAATTTGGTCCCTTTAGAACTTTACCATCCTCTCTAAAAATTGGCTGTCCATCTTCACCCAACTTACTCATATTACTTCTTTGTATTTCATTAAATACATCTTCAATTTTGTCTTGTAGCCCATGCTCAATAATTGTTCCACATAATATATAAAGCATGTCTCCCAAAGCATCAGCAACTTCAACAAGGTCTCCATTATTTGCAGCTTCAATATATTCTGAATTTTCTTCTGCCATAAGATCGTACCTCAATTTATTTTTTTCTTTACCCAAATCTGCGAGGTGAGTATCACTATACCCAATTTTAAAAGATTCATGAAATTTCTTAACCGCGGACATTTTATTTTGCATTTTTTATAGAATTTGTTAATTAATAATTTTATAATTTTGTTTTTATAAATTTAGGTATATGTTTAGCGACGGACAAATAACATTTGGAATCATTTTTTTTATAATATTTTCTATTCTTGTAGCATTTGCTTACAAAAAAGATTCAAAACTACATAACAAATATTATAAAGGAAGCTATATGGTTTTAATTGCCTTTGTTAGTTTTATCGGCCTAATTGCATTGATAAAATTTGCTTTTATGTAAGTTTTTTAATTCTATTTTAGAAATCCGAAATTTTCAGAATAATCTAGCATCTGATCTTCAAAACTAGCGTGGTGTTTAATTGAAATAGAAATTATTTCTTTTTCACTATTAAACTTTGGAACAAGAACTGGATTTACAAATCCTTGATAAGGAGCTCCGGTAAATTTTCTATTTCTTAATAGTACTTCTGAATGGATTTCTTGATCTACTTTTACTCCATAGCCTTCAACTAAAGACTCTGCAGCTGCAAAATCTCCTTCAGATTTAATTCTTTGCGTTTCTCTTAAAAGCTCACCAAATATATCTCTCAATTTATCGTAGTCATTAATATTAAAATAAGTTTTTCCATCTCTATTAATTTTTTCGATGACGTTGTCCTTTAATCCTCTTTCATATGCCCATGCACTAACCCATTGACGATTTCTCATGTGAGATTCTTCAACATCATCTCCTAAATTTAATCTTATTAACTGCATCATTAGTCCATTTCTAATATATCCATCAAAAGTAGCCATACCCATTTCTTTCCAGTCATCTACAAGACCTAATTCTTGTAATTTTGGATTATACAAATAATACAAACCAACTAGATCTGCCCTACCCTCTTCCATTGTTGAAGCATATGTCTTTAAAGTTTCTTTTGTTTCTCCAACACCAGGGTTTAATTGACCTGATGCATGCCCAATCACTTCATGTAAAGCTGTATGTAACTTATCTGCTTGTTTACCATATTTTAATTCTAATTCATATTCTAAGTCATCATTTACAAACTCTTTTAGTCTATCTGAGCTACCAGAATTATTATAGGCATTAATAATATTTCCTAGAGAAACTGATTTACTACCAACAGATGCTCTTATCCAATTTGCATTCGGAAGGTTTACCCCGATAGGAGTACTTGGTGAAGCGTCTCCTGCTTCTCCTGCAACATTTACTGTCTTGTAAGAAACTCCAACCACATTCTTTTTTTTATGTGACTCTATTAGTGGAGAATTATCTTCAAACCATTGTGCGTTTTCTGATAATACAGCCATTTTTGCAGACATATCAAAATCTTTAATTTGAACTATATTTTCATAAGATCCTCTATAGCCTAGGGGATCATTATAGACTTCAATAAAGCTATTTATATAATCAATATTACCATCAGTGGCAGATGTCCAAGCTACATTATAATCATCCCAAGTCTGTAGGTCACCTGTTTTATAATATGAGATTAATAAAGATAGTGCATCACCTTGAGGTTTATTTTCCGCAACACCAAGAGCTAACTCTAACCACTTAATAATCTCGTCAATTGCTTCCCCATATAATCCACCAGATTTATAAACTTGTTCTAGAATAACCCCATTTTCTTTTACAAGCCTGGAATTTAACCCATGAGATAAAGGCTTCAGAGGATCTGGTGATTTTACTTTAGAATAAAAATCATAAACATCTTGAGAAGTAACATTAGGGCCATAAAAATTTACCGCAGATAATAGCACATTATCAATTCCTTTGGCTATGTTTACTTTTTTAGAATCTAAATCATTAAAAATAACATCAAGAGCATCATTACTTATAGTTGTATTTGTAGATGATAAAATTTGAGTTAAGTAACCAAGTTCAAATTCTGGTTTAATTTTGTCATTTGAGTAATGATGATGTATACCATTACTAAACCAAAGTCTCTTTAAGTAAATCTCAAAAGACATCCAATTTTTTGATTTTTTATCACCTGTGTAATTAAAATATACATTTTGTAATGCAGTCCTTATCTCTAAATTGTGGCGGTAATTTTGATCCCACATGATATCTCTTCCAGACAATCCTGCTTGAGTTAAATAATAAACTAATTTTTGTTCTTTTAGTGTTAGATTATTCCAACCAGGTATATCGTATCGTAATATTGCGATATCAGAAAATTCTTCTAATGAATATTCAAAATTTTCATCAAAGGTGATCAAACGATCAACATTTTTATTACAATTAAAAAGAAAAAAACATATAATAAGATTACATAAGACTAGTTTGATTTTCATCTGGATATTTTTAAATTACATGACTAAATTATGGTTTTTAATTAATAGTAAATAATTAAACTTAAATTAATCTAATCTTAGTAAATTAATATATTTGAGATATTAATTGAATTTATATTCTAACTTTTAAAATTTAAACAATGAAACAGTTTAATAAAGTTTGGTTCTTTTGGTTACTACTTGTCTGTGTTTGGAATTTTGGATGGCCTGAAGTTAAACCAATATATGATGTTCTTGTAGCTATTTTATTGTCTATTTTAATTTATAAGCTAAATAAAAAATAAAAAAATTATTTTTTATTGTAATCTTTCACTCCAGCTTTTATTTCTGATGCTATGTAGTTATCACTTGGGACAATTGGGCAAGAAAACTTATAATTATATACACAATAAGGATTGTATGCTTTGTTAAAGTCAATAAAAATTATTGAATCTTTACTAACTTTTAAATCAATATAACGACCACCTGAATAAGTGGTAATTCCATTAGTATTATCATAAAAAGGAAGAAAAAGTTCATCAATATTGATTTGTTCATTGGTTAATTCTTTATCCTCGTAAACATTAAGTTCAAAATATGAGTCACTAAGATTAAATTTAATTTTACCAAATTTATTATAAGAATGCATTCTATCAGTATTAGTTTTCATATCAAATATGCTATCTTTTGTATAAGGAATTAGAACTGCCTCAATAACATAACTAGAGTCAAAATCAAAAAAATCTAACGAAACAAAATTTTGTCTATCATTTTTTGAAAGAGGAGATTTGGTTACATCTTTAAATGAGGAATTTAATTCTTTTTGAAATTCAGTCAAATTAGGGATATATCTTTTTTGTTCTTTACATGAACTCAAGACAGTAATTATAATTACGAATACAACTAGATTTTTCATGCCAACAATTTATAAATAATTATATTTATAAGCATTAATTAATACTATTTATATGAAAAACTTAAAGTTATTACTAGTCTTTATGCTGTTAAACAATATAATAAGCAGTCAAAATTATTTCCTGGAGAATTATAAACCATATAATAATTCAATTTTATCACCAGAGGAATTTTTGGGTTACGAAATAGGATTTCAACATACAAGACATGACCAGATTGTTAGTTACCTAACCTACTTAAGTACTGTTTCAAATAAAGCAGATTTAATTAACTATGGCAAGACCCACGAGGGAAGAAATCTTATTATTTTGACTGTTACATCTGAAAGTAATTTAAATAGATTAGATGACATCCAAAAAGAACATCTAAAAAATACAATTCCTGGAGCATCTGTTTCTTTAAATGATGATCTACCAATTATTATTAATCTTGGGTATGGAGTACATGGAAATGAACCTTCCAGTTCAGAAGCTGCTTTACTAACCGCTTATACACTTGTAGCATCAAAAAATAAAAAAATAGAAAAATTTAGACAAAAATCTGTTGTTTTTATTGATCCAACAATTAATCCTGATGGACGTGATAGACACACTCAATGGGCGAATCAAAATAAGTCGATCAATCTTGTAGCAGATGAATATGATTCTGAACATAATGAAGCATGGCCAAAAGGACGAACTAATCATTTTTGGTTTGATTTAAACAGAGATTGGTTATTAGCAATTAATCCTGAAAGTCGCAATAAATTAAAATGGTTTCACACTTGGTATCCAAATGTGGTAACTGACTTTCATGAAATGGGAACTAATAGTAATTACTTTTTTGAGCCCATGAAAACAAATGCATCCCTAAAACCAATGATTCCGGAGGAAAATTACAATGTCCTTAGCCCAAAATTTGCCGAATATTATGTAAAAGCTTTGGATAGTATTGGTTCATTTTACTACACTAAAGAATCTTTTGATGAAACATACCCTGGATATGGATCATCCTATCCTGATGTTCAAGGTGGATTGGCTATATTGTTTGAGCAAGCTAGTTCAAGAGGGCATTTACAAGAGACAAATTACGGAACGATATCCTTCGGATTTACCATTAGAAATCAATACTTATCAAGTATAGCCACAGTTGAAGCCGCTGTGGATAATAAAAGAATGCTAAGAGATTATCAAAAAAGGTTTTTTGATTCATCATTAAAAGAATTTAAAGATGAAAAAATAAAAGCATACGAATTTGGTGATTTATATGATCAGAATAGAAATAAAGCTTTTATTGATAAATTATTAATTCATAATGTAAAGGTTTATAAAAGTAAAGGAAAATATGTTGTCCCTGTCAATCAAACACAGTCAAGAATGGTTAAAAATTTCTTTGAAACCTATGATAAATATGTAGATAGTGTTTTTTATGATGCGTCGGCATGGAGTATGTCAAATTTCTATAATATGAAGTCTAAAAAACTTAAAAAATTTACAACTCAATCAGAGATTTTATCAACCAATGACTTAATGAAAAATATAAAAGTTAATAAATCTAATTACTCTTACATATTAGATTGGGACGATTATAACTCGGTAGCAGCATTAAATTATTTACAAAAAAATAATTTAATTACATATACTGCTTTTAAGCCATTTTCAGTAAAAGTTAATGAAACAAGTGGTATAAAAAATTTCAACTATGGATCAATTTTAATTCCCGTAAGTAAACAAAAAATATCTTCAGATAAGTTATATGAAATAATTAAAACAGCACAGGAAAAATTTAATGTGCCAATATTTAACTCTGAGTCCGGTTTTAGTATTAAAGGAATTGATTTGGGTAGTAATAATTTCAGAGTAAATAAACCTGTAAAAGTTGCATTACTAATTGGAGAGGGTGTAAATTCATACGAAGCTGGAGAGGTTTGGCATCTAATGGACACAAGAGTTGGAATGCCTCTTTCAAAAATAAGGTTAAGCCAATTTAGTAGAATTTCGTTGGATAAGTATACTACTTTAATAATGGTTTCTGGATCATACAATCAATTAACCAAAATTGACATTGATAAAATTAATGACTGGGTTAAAAAAGGGAACACCCTTATAACAATTGCTCAAGGATCTAGCTGGGTTATTGAAAAAAAATTAGTTAAGGAAACACTATTGGAACCAAGTAATGATTCAATTTTTTCTAGAAAAAACTATGTAAGTGCAGCAGAAAACATTGGTAGAGAAAGAATTGGTGGTGCTATTTTAAACGTAGATCTAGATTTAACCCACCCATTAGCATTTGGCTACAGAGATTCTTCAATTCCAGTTTACAAAAACAACAATGTTTTTATTAATAAAACTAAGGATCATTATTCTTCAGTTGGAATTTATTCTAAAGATCCTCACATTGACGGATATATTTCAGAAAAAAATATGAAAAATAATTTCAAAAATACTGCTTCACTGATTGTTTCAAAATTAGGTTCTGGCAGAGTAGTAATTTTTGCTGATAATCCTAATTTTAGAGGTTCTTGGTATGGAACCAATAAGTTATTTTTAAATGCTATATATTTTGGTGATAATATTAATGTTCCAACTAATTAAATTTAATTATATGAAAAAATCAATATCATACATACTTACTTTTCTATTATTTAATGTTAGTTTTTCGCAACAATCTGAAATAGAAAACAAACAACATGATCAACTAATTATAAGAGGGGTAACACTTATTAATGGAGATGGATCTCCGCCTAGAGGACCTATCGATATAGAGGTAAGAAAAAATATTATTTCAAATATTCAAGTTGTTGGATATCCAGGAGTTGAAATTAATGAATCTAGCAGACCTAAATTAGAAGATGGAGGTGTCGAAATTAATGCAAATGGAATGTATCTAATGCCTGGATTTATTGATATGCATGGTCATATTGGTGGAGTTGCTCAAGGAGCTAGCTATGAGTACGTGTTCAAACTTTGGATGGCTCATGGTGTAACTACTGTTAGGGAACCTAGCGGGAGAGGAATTGATTGGACACTAAATTTAAAGAAACTTAGTGCAGAAAATAAAATAATAGCACCAAGAATTTTTGCGTATACAGGTTTTGGTCAAACTGGAAAAAATTTCAATCCATTAAATGGTGCTCCAATTAGTACTGCTGAAATGGCAAGAACGTGGGTAAGGGCAAATGCAAAAAAAGGTGCTGATGGAGTTAAATTTTTTGGAGCTGAACCAGAAATTATGGCTGCTGCACTGGACGAAAATAAAAAATTAGGATTAGGGTCTGCTTGTCATCATGCACAATTAAGTGTTGCTAGATGGAATGTATTAAATTCAGCAAGAGCTGGGCTAACTTCAATGGAGCATTGGTATGGATTACCAGAAGCTTTATTTATTGATAGGACTGTTCAAGATTACCCATTAGATTATAACTATCAAAATGAGCAAGACAGATTTGAAGAAGCTGGTAAACTTTGGAAACAAGCGGCAAAACCTTATTCAAAACACTGGAATTCTGTTATGAATGAACTAATAGACTTAGATTTTACTTTAGACCCTACATTTAATATTTATGAAGCAAGCCGAGATTTACAAAGAGCGCGAAGAGCTGAATGGCATGAAGATTATACCCTACCAACTTTATGGAAGTTTTTTGAGCCAAGCAAAATATCTCATGGATCTTATTGGCATGATTGGGGAACAGAGCAAGAAATAGAATGGAAGGAAAATTTTAGACTATGGATGACATTTATAAATGAATATAAAAATAGAGGAGGAAGAGTAACAACAGGCTCCGACTCAGGGTTTATTTACCAACTATACGGATTTGCTTACATAAGAGAACTAGAGCTTTTAAGAGAAGCTGGATTTCATCCGCTTGAAGTTATTAGATCTGCAACTTTAAACGGAGCTGAGGCACTAAAAATGGATGATAAAATTGGTTCTGTACAAATTGGTAAATATGCAGACTTTGTTATTGTGGAAGAAAACCCATTAAAAAACCTTAAAACTTTATATGGAACAGGTGCAATAAAACTTACCGATGATAATGAAGTAGTAAGAGCTGGTGGCGTAAAATACACCATTAAAGACGGAGTAGTTTATGATGCAAAGAAATTACTTAGGGAGGTAAAAAAAATGGTGGATTCTGAAAAATTAAAAACAAATTGGGAGCTTAAACAACCTGGGGTTAATTAGCAATTACAATTTTCTGAAGAACAAGAAATACAAGTGCAAGTTTTACAATCTCCGTTTTTACAATTTTCACATGAACAACTACAAGATAAATTTTTCATAATGGTGCTTTTATCTAAATATACAAAAATTATTCTAGAGGGATAGCTGATCTCCAAATCGAGTAAAGTTATATCCCAACTTTGAAATACTATCTATAACAGAATTTTTATCTTGTAAAGCTATATTTGTATGATTAAAATGAATGAAATATATCTTATTTTTCACTTCATTAGATTCATTTTTAAAGAGGTTTAAAGTTTCCACTACAAATGGATGAGGAATCTCATCCATAGATCTATTTACCTCTCCATCTTTAAAAAATGTAGCATCTAAAAAAGCATAATCTACATCTTTAACCTCTTGCACTATGTCTTTATCCCACAGATTCCATTTATTAATATCAGGAATAAATAAAGCAGACTTATTAGGACCTATTATTTTAAATCCAACAGTTTCAGAAAACTCATCCCTGTGAGGAACCGTAAATGGAACAATCTCTAAGTTATTAGAAATGGTGATATTTTTGTTGTGAAAAATTTCACTCAACTGAATATTGTTAAGATCAATTAATTGATCCCATGGACTATTTGATTCAAGAAATAATTTCATTTTAGGCATTACATATACAGGAACTTTGTATGCACCTAAAGCCTCTCTTCCAAAATACATTAAACCAGTATAATGTCCAATGTGAGCATGCGTAATGAAAACTCCATCTATTATAGTTGATGAGCTATGATTATTTTTTAAAAACTTTAATTGCATACTAATATCTGGAGTAGCTTCTAATAAAAAAGACTTATTATCAACTAAGTCGGTTATACCTAAGCTTGTTACAAAGTTTACAGTTCTTGAGTTAAAATTTTCATTACAACAAAATTTTTCGCACCCAATATGGGGGTAACCAGCATCTTGCACATTCCCTAAAACAGTAATAAATTGATTGGATAGTTCCTGTTTTACACATGAAAAAAAAGTTAGTGATAGAAATAAATATATAAGTTTATTCAAAATAATTATTTAAACTAATCTTCTAGAGGATAAAATATCTTCCATTTGGGATTGAATTTCTTTAGCATTTTTTGCAGCATCAATATCAAAATTAGTGTCATTAGAAGCATAAATAATAGACCTGGACGAATTGATTAAAAGTCCTACTTCATCATTCAATCCATTATCACAAACTTCTTTTAAATCCCCTCCTTGTGCACCCACACCAGGAATTAATAGAAAATTATTTGGCACTATATTTCTAATTTCTTTTAAATAAGAAGCCTTTGTAGCTCCTACCACATACATTAATTGATTAGAATTTTTCCAGCTAGTACTTGTTTTAATAACCTCTTCGTAAAGTTTACTAGAATTATCTGTTATATTTTTTGTTTGAAAATCGAATGCACCTACGTTAGATGTTAATGCTAAAACAATAGTATGTTTATTTTGAAATTCTAAAAATGGTTCGACAGAATCTTTACCCATGTAAGGATTAATTGTAATACTATCAAAATTAAGAGTTTCAAAATATGCTTTTGCATACATGGAGCTTGTATTACCAATATCTCCTCTTTTAGCATCAGCAATAGTAAATATCTCTGGGTAATAAGAGTTTATATAATTAATTGTTTTTTCAAGAGCTTTCCAGCCATTTAGACCCAAAGATTCATAAAATGCGATGTTTGGTTTATAAGCAACACAGAAGGAGTTGGTTGCATCAATAATTTTTTTGTTAAATTCAAAAATAGGATCCTCTGTATCTAATAAAAATTTGGGTATTTTATTTATATCAGTATCAAGACCAATACATAAAAAAGATTTTTTTATTTTTATTTGACTTATTAAATCCTCTTTTTTCATCTAAATATTTTCATTACTAGCTTTTAATATTTCCGTATTCTCAGCTAACATTAGTTCATCAACAATTTTTTGAATATCCCCATTAATTATATTAGAAAGATCATATAAAGTTAAACCAATTCTATGGTCGGTAACTCGTCCTTGCGCATAGTTGTATGTTCTAATTTTAGCACTTCTGTCACCCGTTGAAACCATACTTTTTCGCTTTTCAGAATCAGCAGCTTGCTTTTTTGCTAATTCAATTTCATACAATCTAGATCTTAAAACCTTTAAAGCTTTTTCTAAATTCTTGTGAGATGATTTTTGATCCTGACAACTTACTATCATTCCTGTAGGCTCATGATGTAGCTTTATTGCAGAATAAGTTGTATTGACAGACTGACCTCCAGGTCCTGTTGAGGTGGTTCTTTCAATTCTAACATCTTGCATATTTAATTCAACATCAAACTCTTCAGCTTCAGGCAAAACAATAACTGAAGCAGCACTTGTGTGTACCCTTCCTTGAGTTTCTGTTTGAGGAACTCGTTGAACTCTGTGAACACCAGCTTCAAACTTTAATGTTCCATATACTTCGGCTCCTGAAACCTCAAATATAATTTCTTTGTAACCTCCAGAAGTACCTTCGTTATAATCAACTAAATTAATTTTCCAGCCCCTACCTTCACAATACTTTGTATACATTCTATATAAATCTCCTGCAAAAATACTTGCTTCATCACCTCCAGCACCAGCTCTTAATTCAACAACAACATTTTTAGCATCATCTGGGTCTTTTGGTATTAATAATACCTTGATTTCTTCTTCAATTTTAGGTATTTCTTTTTTAGCATCATCTAATTGAAGTTTAGCCATTTCAATCATTTCTGGATCTTTTTCATTAGATATTATTTCTTCTGCTTCTGAAATATTGTCTAAAAGAGACTTATAAATTTCTCCAATATCAACAATGGTCTTAATGTCTTTATATTCTTTAGTTAATTGTACATATTTTTTTTGATCAGAAATAATATCAGGTTGAATTATAAGGTCGTTCAACTCATCAAATCTCTGATTTACTATATTTATTTTTTGTAACATTATTTAATTTGAAATGTAAAAATACAACAATTAATAATTTTTTTTAATGATAAAACTAGCGCTTATCTATATGAAAATTCTCCATGCTTTGAAGTAATGGTTAATTTTTTTTCTGATGATTTTTCTACTCTACCAATTATTTTCGCTTCAATATTGAAGCTATTAGAAATAGCTATAATTTTTTCTGCGACAGTGGGGTTAACATATAATTCCATTCTGTGCCCGCAGTTAAAAACTTTATACATTTCATGCCACGAAGTATTAGATTGATTTTGTATCAGCTCAAATAAAACTGGAATTTCAAACATATTATTTTTAATCACATGTAAGTTATCGTTTAAAAAATGAAGTATTTTTGTTTGTGCTCCACCACTACAATGAACCATTCCTTTAATACTGGATTTGTCAACTTTTGAAAGAATTTCTTTAATTACAGGAGCATATGTCCTTGTAGGAGATAAAACTAATTTTCCAGCATCTAAAGGAGAGCCTTCAATTTTTTGATTTAGTTTAATTTTTCCAGAATAAATTAATTCACTTGGTATAGATTGATCAAAACTCTCTGGGTATTTTTTTGCTAAATATTTTTCAAACACATCATGTCTCGCTGAAGTTAATCCATTACTTCCCATTCCACCATTGTACTCATTCTCATATGACGATTGACCAGATGATGAAAGGCCTATTATTACATTTCCACCATCAATATTAGAGTTGTCTATAATATCCGATCTTTTTATTCTCGCTGTTACAGTAGAATCGACTATTATTGTTCTAACTAAATCACCAACATCAGCAGTTTCTCCGCCAGTAGAATATATGCTTATACCATATTGTTTTAAATCTTTAATTATTTCCTCAGTTCCATTAATTATTGAAGAGATCACTTCGCCAGGAATTAAGTTCTTATTTCTTCCAATTGTTGAAGAAAGCATGATATTATTTGTTGCACCAACACAAATTAAGTCATCAATGTTCATAACCAATGCATCTTGAGCAATACCTTTCCAGACTGATAAATCTCCTGTTTCTTTCCAATACATGTAAGCTAAGGAACTCTTAGTACCGGCTCCGTCGGCATGCATAACTATACAATATTCATCATCATTGGATAAATAATCAGGAACTACTTTACAAAATGCCTTTGGAAATAATCCTTTGTCAATATTTTTAATAGCCGCGTGAACATCTTCTTTAGAAGCTGAAACTCCTCTTAAATCATACCGATTGTTTGATTTTTTATCAATCATCTATTAA
>CABXVR010000021.1 GCA_902515565.1 uncultured Bacteroidota bacterium
TTACATCAGTTAAATTTAATATCGAAAGATATTGGAGATTTATTTAAAAAAGGACTTAAAAAACAGGCCCAAATTTTAAAAGAAAAAACTGTTAAGTTAAAAGAAAATAGTAAAAAGTTAAACGAAGATTTAATAACTACAAAAGAAGAACTACAAAGTATTCTTAATAAAATACCAAATATCCCCCACGAATTAGTTCCTGTTGGTAAAAGTGAAGAAGATAATGTTGAAATATTTAGTGATGGTTTAATACCAAAACTTACAGAGGGACCTCTACCTCACTGGGAACTTGCTAAAAAATATGATATAATTGATTTTGAATTAGGAAATAAGATTACAGGTGCTGGTTTTCCTGTTTACAAAGGTAAAGGTGCTAAATTACAAAGAGCATTAATTTCTTTTTTTCTTGACATGAATACTCAAGCTGGATATAATGAAGTTCAAGTTCCTCATTTAATTAATGAGCAATCAGGATTTGGGACTGGCCAATTGCCTGACAAAGAAGGTATGATGTATTATATTAATGAAGATAATTTGTATTTAATTCCAACTGCTGAAGTTCCAGCTACAAATATTTTTAGGGATGAAATTATTCTAGAATCTGACTTACCTAAATTGCTAACATCCTATACTCCATGTTTCAGACGAGAAGCAGGTAGTTATGGAGCTCATGTTAGGGGTTTAAATAGATTGCATCAATTTGATAAAGTTGAAATTTTAAGAGTCGAGCATCCAAATAATTCATATGCTGCTCTTGATACAATGGTAGAACATGTAAAGTCTATTATCAATAAATTAAAGCTTCCTTACAGGATTTTAAAATTATGTGGATCAGATTTAGGATTTACCTCCTCATTGACTTATGATTTTGAGTTGTTTTCAGCTGGACAAAGTAAATGGCTAGAAGTATCGTCAGTTTCAAATTTTGAGACATTCCAAGCAAATAGGCTAAAATTAAGATTTAAAAATAAATCTGGAAAGACACAACTTGCACATACATTAAACGGAAGTTCATTAGCCCTTCCAAGAGTATTAGCTACTTTGCTCGAGAACAATCAAACTCCAAACGGTATCATAATCCCTGATGTTCTAGTCCCTTATACAGGGTTCTCTATAATTGATTAATTATGAGAAATGTCAAGCCAAAAAAATATTTAGGTCAACATTTTTTAAATGATGAAAATATTGCTAGAAAAGTAGTTGATTCTTTGTCTTTATGTAATTATTTAAATGTTTTAGAAATTGGTCCTGGTACAGGAGTTCTAACAAAATATTTAATAAAAAAAAATATTAATTTAAAACTTGTTGAAATAGATAATGAATCTGTTGAGTTTCTAAAATCAGAACTATTTATAGATCCGTCAATTATACTAGAGCACGATTTTTTGAAATTGGATTTATCAAATATTTTTTCAGAAAATTTTGCTATAATTGGTAACTTCCCTTATAATATTTCAACTCAAATTATTTTTAAAGTTTTAGAAAATAAAAATAATATTCCCGAATTAATTGGAATGTTCCAAAAGGAAGTTGCTGAAAGAATTTGTGAAAAAAAAGGAAGTAAAAAATATGGAATACTTTCTGTTTTGACCCAAGCTTATTTTGATACACAATATTTATTTTCAGTACCTGCTTCAGTATTTACACCTCCTCCAAAAGTTATTTCTGCTGTTATAAGGCTTGTGAGAAAAGAACAAATAAATATTAATTATAACGAAAAACTTTTTTTTAAAGTTGTTAAATTATCTTTTCAGCAAAGAAGAAAAACCCTTAGAAATAGCTTAAAGTCTTTTAATTTAAGTGATATTTTAAGAGAAGATGCTATCTTTGATTTAAGACCAGAACAATTATCCGTTAAAGATTTCATATATATAACGGATTTAATTGATAAAAACATTTAGACTTTTGAGCAAAGTTGAAAAAAATATAAAATTTGAATTAACTGATTTATTAATAAATCAGGTCATTGATTTAGTTGACAATAATCATAATACTTTATTGTTGTCTAAATTAAATGAACTTCACCATGCTGATATTGCTGAAATTTTAGAGGAATTAAATGTTGATCAATCTATCTATATAATTAAGCTTTTAGAAAGTGATAAAACTTCTGAAATTCTTATGGAATTAGACGAAGATTTTAGAGAGCAAATTTTAAATAATCTTTCCCCCAAAGAAATTGCTAAAGAAATTGAAGAACTTGACACAGATGATGCAACTGATATAATTTCTGAATTATCTATTGAAAAGCAAAAGAAAGTTATTTCAAAAATAATTGATGCTGAACACAAGGCTGATATTAAAGAATTATTAAAATATGATGAAGATTCTGCGGGTGGTTTGATGGCAAAAGAATTAGTTAAAGTCAACGAAAACTGGACTGTAACAAAGTGTGTTAAGGAAATGAGAATTCAAGCTATTGAAGTTACTAGAGTTCATTCTATTTATGTTGTAGATGATAAAGATAAACTTATTGGAAGATTATCTTTGAAAGATTTATTAGTTGCCAACCCAAGATCAAATATTAAGTCGGTTTATATCCCGAAAGTTGATTCTGTAAATGTTAAAGATGAAGCTGAAAGTGTTGCTAATATTATGCAAAAATATGATCTAGAAGCTATCCCTGTTGTAGATGATAAAAATATATTACTTGGAAGAATAACAATTGATGATATTGTTGATTTAATCAAAGAAGAAGCAGAGAAGGATTACCAACTAGCAGCAGGTATATTACAAGATGTTGATGTTGATGATACAATTGTTCAGTTATCTCGAGCTAGACTACCATGGCTTTTGCTTGGTCTTTTAGGTGGTATAGGAGCGGCCATTGTAATGGGTGCTTTTGATGAAATATTAGTAAAACATCAAATTTTATTTTATTTCACTCCTCTAATTGCAGCTATGGCTGGAAATGTTGGTGTGCAATCTAGTGCAATTATTGTTCAAGGTCTTGCTAATGATGACATAAGAGGAAGTGTAAATAATAGATTAATTAAAGAGACTTTTTTATCTATTCTTAACGGAGTCATTTTATCAGTAATATTATTTTTGTTTATCGTGTTTTCTGGCGAAGAATATTTGGTTGCTCTTGCCATTTCAATTTCACTTGTAATTGTTATAATTGTTGCAGGGATAATTGGCACATTTATCCCTCTTTTTTTAGATAAAAGAGGTATCGATCCAGCAATAGCAACTGGTCCTTTTATTACTACAAGTAATGATATTTTTGGCATTTTAATTTATTTTTATATTGCTAAATTAATTTTACCTATTTAATGAAGATTCTTCATATTGATTCTAATCACCCAACATTAATTTCTACTTTAAAAAACAATGGATACATCAATGACCTTGATATTTCCTCTTCAAAAGAAGAAATAATTAAGATTATAAAAGACTATGATGGATTAATTTTGAGAAGTAGATTTAAAATTGATAAAGATTTTATTGACAATGCCTCTAATTTAAAATTTATCGCTAGAGTTGGTTCAGGTCTGGAAAATATAGATTGTAATTATGCGAAAAGTAAAAATATTGAAGTAATATCTTCACCAGAAGGAAATAGTAATGCTGTTGGTGAGCATGCAATGGGTTTATTATTATCTCTGCTTAATAATATTAATACATCTTCAAATCAAGTAAAAGAAGGACTTTGGTTTAGAGAAAAAAATAGGGGGTTTGAAATTGAAGGTAAAACAGTAGCTATACTTGGTATGGGCAATACTGGAAAAAGTTTTGCAAAAAAAATTTCAAGTTTTAACTGTAAAGTATTTTTTTATGACATTGATGAAAAAATTAAAAGTAAATACGCCAAAAAATCCTCTTTAGATTTTTTGTATAAAAATGCTGATATTGTTAGTTTACATTTACCTTTTACAATAAAAAATACTGATTTATTTAATAAAGAATTTATTCAAAAATTTGATAAACCTTTTTGGTTGATTAATACTAGTAGAGGAAAAATAGTTAATACTCCTGACCTTGTAAATGCTTTAAATGAAAAAAAAATACTAGGAGCAGGCTTAGATGTGATTGATATTGAAAGTTCATCATTTAATAACATAGAGAAAGAATTAAATCCATACTTTAACGAACTAATTAATTTAAAAAATGTAATTATTACCCCTCATATTGCTGGATGGACATTTGAAAGTAATGTTAAATTATCTCAAATTATTATAGACAAAATAGAATCTTTACTTAAATAAAATGAAAAAAATTTTAGTATTATGTACTGGTAATTCATGTAGGAGTCAAATGGCTCACGGCTACTTGGAATTTTTTGCTAAATCAAGATTAAAAATATTTAGCGCAGGTATTGAAGTACACGGAGTTAACCCGACAGCAATTAAGATTATGAAAGAAGACAAAATTGATATTTCAAACTACTCTTCAAACCATGTTGATGAATATTTACATATAGATTTTGATTATATAATAACTGTTTGCGATCACGCTAAGGAAAGCTGTCCTTTGTTTGATGTAAATGATGCTGTTAAAATCCATAAGGATTTCTTTGATGCCTCAAAATCTGATCAAAAATCAAAATTATTTTTAGAAAATTTTAGAGTTGTAAGAGATGATATAAAAAAATATTGTAAAGATTTTATAAAGGAATATCTTAAATTTTAAGTACAAATTAATTGAGATGTATTATTGTAAGTCTGTTCAATTAGTACAGTTTTGCCCTTTTTAAATGCAGCAAATGATTTTTTTTCAAAATTTCTTACAGTGTATAATTTTAAACCTTTTTCAATATTAATTTTAAAATTAGATTTCAACTCAGTAGTTAATTTATCTATATTGTTATAATCATCTTCTAGACATAAAATTAGACTAATTGCAGAGTTTTGAGTTAAATTTATTTTAACTTTATTTTGAGATAATAGAGTTAAAATTTCTCTTGTTTTATCATTAATTGTGAAGGAAAAATCCAATGAAGAAATTCTTATAAGTATTTGATTTTCTTTTAATATATAGCAGGGTACCTTAGGGAATATATCTTTAGATTTACTCACACAAGTTCCTAAAGCTTTTGGATTTAAATAAGATTTAACATACAAAGGGATTTCTTTTTTTTGTAAAGGTTGTATTGTTTTTGGATGAATAACAGAAGCACCATAAAATGCAAGTTCAATTGCTTCGGTATAAGATATTTTCTCTAATAAAATAGTGTTTTTGAATTTCTTTGGATCAGCATTAAATATCCCGTCTACATCTTTCCAAATAGTTACCGATTTAGCATTTAAACAATAGGCAAATATTGAAGCTGTATAATCGCTAGATTCCCTTCCCATAGTAGTGTTAAAGTTATCTTCGTTACTGGAAATAAATCCTTGTGTCAAGCTTATATTGGGATTAAATTTTGTTTTTAAAATATTTGCTTGAGTTAACTTCCAATTTATGTTTGCATTTCTATAGAAAGAATCTGTTTTTATTAATTCTCGAACATCTTTAAACCCGCTTTTTATATTAATACTGTTAAAGTATTCATTAATAATTTTTGAAGCCAATAACTCTCCAAATGGAATTATTTGATCATAAATAAAATTATAATTTGGTGATTTATTATTTTTAAAAAAATCACGTATTTTCTGAAAATCAGTATTAACAATTTTATAGACCTCATGATTTTCTATAAATAAATCATCTATAATTTTTATATGTAATTCGTGTAATTCATTTATGCAGTTTAATAAGTTGTTATTTTTTTTTAAGTAAAGATCAACAATAGTCTCTAATGCGTTTGTTGTCTTTCCAATGGCAGAAACAATTATGATTGTATCTTTATTATCCATGCCATCTATTATAGTAGCAACTTTTTTAATATTAATTGCATCTTTAAGAGAAGCACCTCCAAATTTCAGAATCTGCATAGCTTATATATAATTTTTTAATGCATTATTATCTAGGTGAACAATACTCCAATCTTGTTTTATAAGAGCACCTTTGTTTAAATAAAATTTTATAGCCTTTTTATTCCAGTTAATAACTTCCCACGAGACTCTTTTTACATTTAATTTCTTTGCATAGTTAACAACTTTATCGAGCAACAAAGTTCCAACCCCATTTGCTCTCATTTTTTCAGTAACAATTAAATCCTCTAAGTGAATTGTTCTTCCTTTCCAAGTTGAATATCTATTATAAATTATCGCTGCACCAATTATACAGTCATTATTTTCTGCGATAAAACATTTAAAGTATGAATTTTCTTCAAATCCGTCGTTTATAAGTATAGTAGAATCAATCTCAACCTGATCTGGTTCTTTTTCAAATTCAGCTAGCTCTTTAATAAGACTGATTACATCTGGCATATCACTCTTTTGAGCCTCCCTAATTCTGATTTTCATAATCTAAATATTATTATCAAATATAGCTATATAATAAAAATATTATATCTAAATTTAACAAATAATAATATAGAATTTTGACAAATAAGAATCAGACCCTTGGTGAGTTTATTATTGAAAATCAAAAATCTCATCAATACTCCTCCGGTGAACTCTCTTCACTAATTAATTCAATAAGACTTGCTGCAAAAGTTGTAAATTTTCAGGTAAATAAAGCTGGCTTAGTTGATATAATCGGAGACAGCAATACAATTAACACACAAGGAGAGGAACAACAAAAATTAGATTTTTATGCCAATGATATTTTTATTAATGCATTAAGAAATAGAAATATTGTTTGTGGGATAGCAAGTGAAGAGGAGGAAGATTTTATTTCTATCAATAGTTTGGATGAGTGTAATAATAATAAATATGTTGTATTAATAGATCCGTTGGATGGATCATCTAATATAGATGTAAACGTTTCAGTTGGTACAATATTTTCAATATACAAGAGAGTTAGTGAAACTGGTGCCAAAGTAGAGTTAAAAGATTTTTTACAAAAAGGAAATAAGCAGGTCGCAGCAGGTTATATAATTTATGGAACTTCTACAATGTTAGTTTATACTACCGGTTTTGGAGTTAATGGCTTTACCTTAAACCCGGCTATAGGAAGTTTTTATTTATCACATCCTGAAATTAAATTTCCAGAAAACGGTAATATTTACTCAATTAACGAAGGTAATTATTTGCAATTTCCAAAAGGTGTAAAAAAGTATATTAAGTATTGTCAAGAGGAAACAAATAAAGTTGCATACACATCCAGATATATTGGATCTTTAGTTTCCGATTTTCATAGAAATATGATTAAAGGTGGTATTTATATGTATCCAAATACTTCTAAAAACATAAATGGTAAATTGAGACTTCTTTATGAGTGTAACCCAATAGCATTTATTTGTGAGCAAGCAGGTGGAGTTGCTATAGACGGATCTTCAAGAATATTAGATGTTAATCCAAAATCTTTGCATCAAAGAATTCCTTTTTATTGCGGAAGTCCTTCCATGGTAAAAAAATTAAAATCTTTAATGATTAATAATTAATTTTAAATTTTCAAATTTTATATTTGCATCAAATTTAAAAAGTGAGTAATAAAGATATCTCGCAACTTTTTGTAAAGTCTTTGCAAACGCAAAAACTAGAAAATTCTATTGCCAAAAATGAAAAAAATACACTTGTAAAAGGTTTAATAGGTTCATCACTATCTTTTGTAATTTCTTCTATTTTTTCAAAAAATCAAAAATCAATTTTACTGATATTGGAAAATAAAGAAACTGCTGCATATTATTTTAATGATCTTGAAAAATTAAATAATGATAATGTACTTTTTTACCCTGAAAGTTATAAAAATCCTTACGCTACTAGCAATACTGATAACTCTAACATTTTATTGCGAGCAGATGTTCTAAATAAAATTAACACAAATCCTAATCGATATTTAGTTGTTACTTATTATAAAGCACTATTTGAAAAAGTTATTACAAAAACAGAATTACAAAGAAACACTTTAAAAATTAAAGTGAAAGACGAATTATCAATAGACTTTATCAATGAAATATTATTCGAATATGAATTTTCAAGAGTTGATTTTGTTACACAGCCTGGAGATTTTTCTGTAAGAGGAGGCATTATTGATGTTTTTTCTTTTTCTAATGATAAGCCATACAGAATCGAATTTTTTGGAGATGAAATCACAAGAATTAGATCATTTGACTTAGAATCTCAACTTTCAATTCAATCTTTTAATGAAATAAAAATAATCCCCAATATACAATCAGACATAAAAATAGAAAACAGAGTAAATTTTCTTGATATTCTCTCATCCAATGGAATTATTTTTTTAAAAAACTCAAAATATTTACTTAAAGAAATAAAATTATTATTTGAAAAGTCTATTTCTTCTTATAAAGATTTATCAACTTCAACAGTTCAACTTAATCCAAAAGAACTATTTAGTTCTTCAAAAGAAATTAAATCTAGTTTAAATAAACATAAATTAGTTGAAATTGGCTCTAACTCTATTTTTAATAATAATGAAATCAAGTTCGACATTAAGCCTCAACCATCATTTAATAAGTCTTTCGAGTTTTTAATAGATAATTTAAATAATTACGAAAAACTTGGCTTTAAAAACTATTTATGTTGTGCTAACGAACAACAGAAAAATAGATTTAGTGATATTTTTGATAATTTGGATTTAGATGTAAATTATTCTCCTATTATTCTTCCATTATATCAAGGTTTTATTGATAATGATAATAAAATAGTATGCTACACTGACCATCAAATATTTGATAGATATCATAAATATAAAGTAAAAGATGTTTATGCTAAAAAACAAGCTTTAAACATCAAAGAACTTATCAAATTAAAAGTTGGTGATTATATTACTCATATTGATCACGGTATAGGAAAATTTGGTGGCTTAAAAAAGATCAATGTTGAGGGGAAAATGCAGGAATCAATTAAACTTATTTATGGTGAGAGAGACACACTATATTTAAGTATTCATTCATTACATAAGATTACTAAGTATAACAGTAAAGACGGAAAACCTCCTAAGATATATAAGCTAGGAAGCAAGGCCTGGAAGATATTAAAACAAAAGACTAAAACTAAAGTAAAAGTAATTGCTTATGATTTAATTAAATTATATGCAAAAAGAAAAAACCAAAAAGGATTTCAATATTCAAGAGACAGTTCTTTGCAGCACGAACTTGAAGCTTCTTTTATTTATGAGGACACTCCTGATCAGCTTAGTTCTACTAAAGATGTAAAAAGGGATATGGAAAACCATAGACCAATGGACAGACTTATATGTGGAGATGTTGGTTTTGGTAAAACTGAAATAGCAATTAGAGCTGCATTTAAAGCAGTTGATAACAATAAACAAGTTGCTATTTTAGTTCCTACAACTATTCTTGCGTTTCAACATTATAAAACATTTTCAAAAAGATTAAAAGACTTTCCAATTTCAATTGATTATTTAAACAGGTTTAGAACATCTAAAGACAAAAAAAATATCATAGAAGAAATATCTAATGGAAAAATTGATATAATTATTGGTACTCATCAAATAGTTAATAATAAAATAAACTTCAATGATTTAGGATTATTAATTGTAGACGAAGAACAAAAGTTTGGAGTCTCAATAAAAGAGAAACTCAAAAACATCAAAGAAAATATTGATGTTTTAACTTTATCAGCCACTCCTATTCCAAGAACACTTCAATTTAGCCTGATGGCAGCAAGAGATTTATCAATTATTAATACGCCACCTCCAAACAGATACCCTATTTCTAGTGAAGTTATTAGATTTAATGAATCTACGATAAGAGATGCTATTATATTAGAAATATTAAGAGGGGGGCAAGTATTTTTTATTCATAATAGAATTGAAAATATTAACGAAGTAGCTGGCTTAATACAAAGATTAGTTCCCGATGCAAGAATTCAAGTTGGGCATGGAAGATTGGATGGAAAAAAATTGGAACAACTTATGTTAGACTTTATGGAAGGTTATTTTGATGTATTAGTCAGTACTACAATTGTTGAAAGTGGCTTGGATGTTCCTAATGCGAATACAATTTTTATAAATAATGCTAACAACTTTGGCTTAAGTGATTTGCATCAAATGAGAGGAAGAGTTGGAAGGACCAATAAAAAAGCGTACTGTTATTTTATAACACCTGATTATTCAATAATGACCGACGATGCTAGAAAAAGAATTATAGCCTTAGAACAACACACTGAACTTGGAAGTGGTTTTAATATTGCTATGAAAGATTTAGAAATAAGAGGTGCTGGAGATTTATTAGGTGGTGAACAAAGTGGGTTTATTAATGATATGGGGTTTGAAACATATCAAAAGATTTTAAATGAGACAATTGAAGATTTAAAGCAAAATGAATTTAAGCATTTATATCAGGATGAAATAACTAAAAACTATATAAACGAAGTTTCTATAGATACAGATTTTGAATTATTATTTCCAGATTCCTATATAAAATCTGTAAATGAAAGACTACAGTTATATTCAGAACTCAACAAAATCAGTAATATTGATAAGCTTAACAGTTTTGAATCAATGCTCGAAGATAGATTCGGTAATTTACCATACCAAGTTGAAGATCTCTTAGTAACGGTTAAATTAAAGTGGATTGCAATTGAATTAGGCTTTGAAAAAGTAGTTATGAAAAAACGAATTATTAAAGCATACTTTATTAAAGATAAAAATAGTGATTATTTTAAATCAGATATTTTCGCATCAATTTTAAATTATGTGAACTTAAATCCTAACACTTGTAAGCTTGAAGAAAAAAAATCTTTAAATGGCTCAAAATTGGTATTAACTATCAAAAAAATTAATTCAATTGATAGTGCTTTATTGGCACTGGAAGCTATAAAAAATTAGTCATAAAAAATTACTTTACTCTTAGATTTAGAAACATCTAGTATAACTTTTCTTCCTAAAATAATTGGAAAGTTTGTTTTTTCATGCCCTGCTGGAAAATCAAACAAAATAGGAAAATTATATTCATCTAAAATATCTAAAATAATTTCATTTATACTTCTTCCAAAGTCTGTAGTATTTTTCTTTACATCACTTATTTGACCAACAATTAATCCCTTACAATTTTCAAAGTAATCTGCTCTTTTTAAGCTGTGTAGCATCCTATCTATGTGGTAAGCATATTCTCCAATTTCTTCAATAAATAGTATTTTATCTTTCATTTTTAATTCTGTTTTTGAACCAATTGTTGATTGTATCAGAGTTAGGTTGCCACCCACTAAAATTCCTTCAGACTTTCCAGTTTTATTTTTTTTATTTGAATTAATTGAATAAGATAAATTATCACCAAATAAAACATTTTTTAATTTACTTAGTGAGTCGTTGTTTTGGTCAATATCATCAAAACCTGTTATCATCATTGCGTGAATTGATTCACTATTTAAAAGATTTAATTTATTATGAATTACAGTTATATCAGAGAATCCAATTATCCATTTGGGATTTTTTAAATAACTGTCAAAGTTTAAGTTATCTATTATTCTTACAGCTCCGTATCCTCCTCTAGCACACCAAATAGCCTTTATGTTTTTATTATCTAAAGCTTTTTGAAAATCTTTCTCTCTATTTTTGTCTGTTCCGGCAAAATGACCATTTTTATCAAAAATATGATTTCCTATAACAACATTAAGCCCCCAACTTTTAAATATATTTATTGCTTTTGTAATTTTATTATCAAAATTATTTAAAACCCCTGATGGAGCTACAATTGATATTGTATCACCAGATTTAAGGTATTCAGGTTGAATTAATTGTGTTTTCAATACATTTGATGATTTGATATCTGACTGACTAAAAACGTTCATATTAGAAATAATACTAATATAAATAAAAGTAAAATATATAATTTTAATTTTCATAACATTATAAAGTTAATATAATAAACTAATATAAAATCATTTTTATATTAACTGATAAAATGTTTACTTTTACAGGGAAGTATAATTTAACCTTTTGAGTAAAAGATATACCATAACAGCCGCTTTACCATACACTAATGGACCAATACATATAGGTCACTTGGCTGGTGTTTATATCCCAGCTGATATTTATTCCAGATTTTTACGAATCAAAGGTAATGATGTATTATTTGTTTGTGGTAGTGATGAGCATGGAGTTCCTATTACATTGAAAGCTAAAAAAGATGGAATTAATCCACAAGATGTGGTTGATAAATATCATAAAATTATTAAAGATTCTTTTGTTGATTTTGGAATATCATTTGATAATTACTCTAGAACTTCTTCAAAAATACATCACAAAACTGCAAGTGATTTTTTTACAAAATTAAATGACAATAATCAATTTACTAAAATTGAATCAGAACAATTTTATGATGAATCTGAGGATCAATTTTTAGCTGACAGATTTATTATAGGGACATGTCCTAAATGTCATAATACAGAATGCTATGGTGATCAATGCGAGAAATGTGGAGCCAGTCATAACGCCATAGACTTAATAAATCCAAAATCTTCAATAACTGGACTTAGTCCAGAACTAAAAAAAACTACACATTGGTACTTGAAATTAGATTCCCATCAATCCTTTCTTGAAGATTGGATTTTGAAAAGTCACAAATTAGATTGGAAACCTAATGTTTATGGGCAGTGTAAATCTTGGCTAGATGATGGACTTAAACCTAGAGCAGTAACAAGAGACCTGGAATGGGGAGTTCCAGTCCCTTTAGAAAGTGCTAATGGGAAGGTTTTATACGTATGGTTTGATGCTCCAATTGGTTATATTTCATCTACAATAGAATGGGCAAAAAATAATAATAAAAATTGGGAAAAATATTGGAAAGATCCTGAAACAGAATTAATACATTTTATTGGTAAAGATAATATTGTTTTTCATTGTATTATTTTTCCAGCAATGCTTAAAGCTGAGGGTTCATACATATTACCTAAGAATGTTCCAGCTAATGAGTTTTTAAATCTTGAAGGAGATAAAATATCAACGTCTAAAAATTGGGCAGTCTGGCTCCCAGAATATCTAAAAGACTTCCCCAATCAGCAAGATGTTTTACGTTATGTACTAACCTCTAATGCACCCGAAACTAAAGATAACGATTTTACTTGGAAAGATTTTCAAGCAAAAAATAATAATGAACTAGTTGCTATTTTTGGAAATTTCATTAATAGAGTAGTAGTTCTTACAAATAAATATTACAATGGCGCTATTCCTAAAAAAAATAATTTTTTAGATGATGATAAAGAGGTTTTAAATCAGATTGATCTGTCTATTTTAAAAATTGAAAAATCTATTCAAAAGTTTAGATTTAGGGAGGCATGTAATGAATTAATTAACATTTCTAGAATTGGTAATAAATACTTAGCTGATCAAGAGCCTTGGAAAATAATAAAAGAAGATGAAGGAAGAGTTGAAACAGTTATGTATGTCTCTTTACAAATTTCAGCTATTTTATCTGTAATAAGCGAGCCATTCTTACCTAACACCTCAAAAAAACTACAAGATATTTTAAACTCAAAAGATCACCAAATTGAATGGACATGGGATAATGTAATTAAAAATATGACTCTCATAAAAACTGGTGTTAATATTAATAAAGCCGAATTATTATTTAGTAAAATCGAGGATAAAGAAATTGATTTTCAAATCTCAAAACTTAATTCTTCAAAAAAATCTAAATCCATAGTTAGCAAAAAACAAGAAATTAATTTAAATGATTTTTCAAAACTAAATTTAAAAATAGGAGCTATTCTAGAAGCCAAAAAAATTAAAAAATCTAAAAAACTCCTTTTATTGAAAGTAGATATAAAAGATGAAATTCGAACCATAGTTAGTGGAATAGCGAAATCTTATGATCCACATGAAATAATTGGTACTAAAGTTGTTGTTTTAACAAATTTAGAGCCTAAAGTTATTGCTGGAGTTCAAAGTCAAGGAATGGTACTGTTGACAAAAGATGAAAATGATAGAGATGTTTTTATATCACCCGACAATATTTCCACAAACGAGGGATTAGACATTTCTTAGCTAATATCATCAATGAAATTAAATTTTATTTCTCTATTATAAGTTTTGAAATATTGTTGTGCAAATTTCTTTTACTGTTAGAAATTTGGATCATCTTTGAACTTTGAAATATTTTTTCCAATGGATGCTGATCTAGACTGTCATAGTTTTCATACATATCAAAACATTCTGAGACTATTTTATCCATTAACTGCATTGAAGTTAACTTAGCCATAGATATTTCCTTTTCTAGATTTCCAGTGGTTTCAAATTTGTTATTGATTGAATGAATGAACTGCTTATAACATTCAATTTCAGAAGCCATCTGAGCAATTTGGTGTCTTATCACTTGAGAACTACTTTTTCTTTCTCCATTATTGTCAGTTTGGTTAATGTGTTGGATGGTCATATTTATTGCATTCTCAGCAATTATTATAGTTTTTGTTGCTAATGCTAGATGGTGATTGTCTATCTTTTCTAATGATGAGATATTGACCTGATTTGATAAATTAGTACTTTCTGAATTTACATTTGATTTTGCTTTTTCATATGTCACATCATCAATGATGACTTTAGCAATAATTTCCCTCATAATCTCTGATGTTCCTCCACCAATAGTTCCAATTCTTGAATCTCTAAACATTCTGGCCATTGGATAATCCTCAGTATATCCATTTCCACCAAAAAACTGTAGACATTGAGTTGAAATCTTCTCATGTAACTCGGTAACAATTAGTTTACCCATAGAACATGATTTAACATCATAAATTCCTTTATCAAATAAATCACAACAGTAATAACTAAATGCTTTCAGCGCTTCTAGTTCAGATGACAATTGAGATACTCGATGTCTTAAAACTTCAAATTTGTCTATTGTTCTTCCAAATGCATTTCTTTGAGACATATAATTTAAAGATTCCGATAATGCATATTCCATCGTTGCGACATTGCTTGGTAAAAAACAAAGTCTTTCAAGTTGTAATCCATTCATTAAATAGTAAAATCCTTTTCCTTCCTCTCCAACTAAATTTTCTTTAGGAACTCTTACATTGTCAAAACTTAATTCAGCAGTATCAGATGAGTGCCAGCCAAGTTTATTAATTTTATTTTTAGTAATTCCATTTTGATCAAGATCAACACAAATTAAGCTTACCCCTTTTGAACCAGCCTTGGGATCTGTTTTCACTACCAGTATAATAAAATCTCCGTATAATCCATTTGTGATGAATGTTTTAGACCCATTAATTACATATTCATTGCCTTTAAGTTCTGCTCTAGTTTGAATGTTTTTTGTGTCTGATCCTGCATCAGGCTCAGTTATCCCTATACAGCTTATAAGGTCACCTGAAATTATTCCAGGTAAATATTTATCTTTTAATTTATCACTACCATATTTATAGATATATGGAGCAGACATATATTGAACCACTTGTTGAGTAACAACAAAACCACCACTATTTAGCCTTCCTAGCTCTTCGTTAAATATTACTTCAAAAAAGAAATCTAAATCACTTCCACCATATTTTTCAGGAAAAGATAAACCTAAAAAACCCATATCTCCCATTTTTTTCCATATTGATTTTGGTATTCTGCCATCTTTCTCCCAAACTTCAATATTTGGACTTACCTCCCTTTTAAGAAATTCTCTTAGGCTTTGTCTAAAAAGATTATGTTCTTCGTTAAAATATTCCATCAATTTTTTTTTTGTAAAAATAAGTTAATAATGTGGTATAATAATAGGTCCTAGTGGGATTTATTGTATAATAAATCTCAATCATTTATTTTTTAAGATTAGTAAATAATTTTCGGCTGATTGTACTCAAATTTATATGTTTTACCCAGCTTGAAAGCCACCATCAACTAATAAACCTTCTCCATTAACAAAACTAGACTTTTCACTTAAAAGCCATAAAATACTTTCAGATACTTCTGTAGTTTTTCCTATCTTTCTCATAGGAACTCTTAAGTTTTTTACAAATTCTAATGACTT
>CABXVR010000022.1 GCA_902515565.1 uncultured Bacteroidota bacterium
TTGATTACTCCATTTATCGAAGGCTTCTTTAGTGGGTGACTTAGTATCAATTGTTTTTCTATATGCATTAGCAAAATATGAGTTGCATGATAAAGATATTGCATTGGTTAAATTTCTATGACCTCCACCACAATGGCATTGCATTGTTCGTTTTTCTTTTCCATACTGGTAGTAGTTATTACAATAGATTGATGTTTTTTCTGTAATTGCTTTTTCTTGTAAAGCTGACAACCCTACTAAAATTTTAAATGGAGATCCTGGAGCATGCATATTTAATAGACTTTTATCTATTAGAGGCTTATAGATACTATCTCTGTATAAATCCATGTAATTATCAGATCTATTTCTCCCTATTAATAAGTTTGGATTATAAGATGGAGCAGAAACTAAACTAAGTATTTCACCATTGCTAGGATCAATAGCAACTATGCCTCCTTTTTTTCCATTCATTAATTGCTCACCATAGTCTTGTAATTCAGAATCTATTGTTATGGTTAGGTCTTTTCCTGCAATTGGAATAATATCTAGTTCACCATTTTTGAAACTTCCAACATCTCTATTAAACCTGTCCTTTTGAATGAACTTTATCCCTTTAATTCCTCTAAGTTCTTCTTCATAGGATATTTCAACTCCTTGTTTACCAATTAAGTCTCCCATTAAATAATAATCATCCTTTTCTATAATTGAATTATTCACTTCAGCTATATAACCAAGAACATTAGCACCAATGTTAGTGTTATACTCACGTAAATTTCTTTTTTGAATATAAAAACCTTCAAATTTCCTTATTTTTTCTGATAAAAACCCGTAATCTTCTTTTGATAAATGAGCTAAAAATACCTGTGGGATTCTAGGGGAATAGTTTTTGGTCCTATTATATTTTTTAACTAAAAAATCTTTATCTATTTTGAGTAGATTACAAAATTCAATTGTATCAAATGTTTTTACTTCTCTTGGGATAATCATTACATCATAAGAGGGTTGATTGGAAACTAATAATTTATTGTTTCTATCAAAAATATATCCTCTTTTAGGGTATGTAAAAACTTTCCTTATTGCATTATCTTCAAATATGTTATATTCTTTATTTGAATAAACTTGAAGATAAAACAGTCTTGAAATGAATAAAATTCCAACAAAAATTACTGAGAAGTATAGAAGAGATTTTCTCATCTTTCATTTGTTTTAAAAAGATAGCTAAATAAAATGCATAAAGTAACTGTAAAAATACTTGACATAATTACCCTATCAAAAATAAATAATGTTTTAGATAAGTTAAAAATCTCAAGACTAAATAAGACCGTGTGATGAATTATAGTTAGCAAAGAGAGATATATTAATTTATTTTTAAAATCAATGTTTTCAAATTTTATAACTTGATGTATATACGCCAATCCAAAGGATATCTTTAACACAGATGGTCTCAAATATGCGATTGTTACTGATGCTGCTGCATGTAACCCAATAGTATCGCTAAAAACATCAATTAAAAGACCGATGATAAATGAAATGAAAATAAAGAAAAGTCTATCATTTTTTATTGGGTAATATGCCACAAAAATTATGTATACAAAAGGATTCAAATAACCCAATAAATTTATGTTGTTAAAAATTATTGTTTGTACAATAATTAGTAAAATTGCTGTTAAGATATTTCTAGTGATTTTATTCATTGAGTTTCTTAAGTTCTGCTAAATGATTATTCTTTATCACGTATACGTTTTTAATACTGGTCATATCGTTGAATAAACCTATTTCTGCTTCAATATAATTTTGTGTATCATCTAGTTTATAAGATAAAACATTGCCTATTAATATACCTTCTGGAAAAATAAATGAATTACCACCTGTAATAATGGTGTCTCCAATATTTATTTTAGTTTGTTTTGGTAAATCCATAAGCTGAATTGTAGAATTGCTCATTCCGTTCCAATTTAAAACTCCAAAATGATTCGATTTTTTAAGTTTTGCATTTAAATTTAGTTTTGTATTTAGGATTGAAATTACTCTGCTGTAGTTTTTTGAAATTCTGTCTGTAACACCAATTATTCCTTTATTAGATACTACTCCCATATCTTCGGCAATACTGTCTATAATACCTGCATTAATTGTTAAGTAGTTGTTGTTTAAACTATAACTATTTTTTATGATTTTGGAATTGAAAACTTCATATTTTAAACTATCATTTGATGTTGATGAGTAGTTATATATAATTTTTTTTAGATATTTATTTTCAGTATTTAAACTTTCATTTTCATTCTTTAATTTAAAGTACGAGGAAATAGAGCTAGTAGTTTCAAATATATTTCCAGTAATGCTATTAGTAGAGTTTAGGACAAGACTACTATGATATCTACTATTTGAAAATATTAGAATTAATGAAAAGGAAAAAAGGCTCAGAAATAAAATAAAATTTTTATTTCTGACAAAAAAATCAATGATTTGACGCATAAGCTAATCTTATTTTATCAATACACTTTTGTATTTAGGTAAGTTTTTTAGAACAATCCCTGTACCTCTAACAACAGCTCTTAGCGGATCTTCAGCTATGTATACTGGCAAATCTGTTTTTTTAGAAAGTCTTTTGTCTAAGCCCCTTAACATTGATCCCCCTCCAGCTAAATAAATACCTGTATTGTAGATATCTGCTGCTAACTCTGGCGGGGTTTGTGATAATGTTTCCATTACAGAGTCTTCGATTCTTAATATAGACTTATCTAATGCTTTGGCAATTTCTCTGAAAGAAATTTGAACCTGTTTTGGTTTTCCTGTAAGTAAATCTCTTCCTTGAACACTCATTTCATCCGGTGGGACATCTAAATCACCTGTTGCTGAACCTATTTGTATTTTTATTTTTTCTGCTGTTCTGTCACCAACATAAAGATTGTGTTGAGTTCTCATATAATATATTATATCATTTGTAAAAACATCTCCAGCAACTTTAACAGACTTGTCACAAACAATTCCACCAAGAGCAATAACTGCAATTTCTGTTGTTCCACCGCCAATATCAACAATCATGTTTCCTTTTGGTTGCATTATATCTACTCCAATTCCAATTGCTGCAGCCATTGGTTCGTGAATTAAATAAACCTCTTTACCATTTACTCTTTCTGCAGATTCTTTAACAGCTCTCATTTCTACCTCCGTAATTCCTGACGGAATACAAATAACCATCCTTAATGCTGGAGAAAAAAACTTTTTTTTAAGAGCAGGTATACTTTTAATAAATAAACTAATCATTTGTTCAGAAGCATCAAAATCAGCGATTACACCATCTTTTAAGGGTCTAATTGTTTTGATATTCTCATGTGTTTTTCCTTGCATTAAGTTAGCCTCATTGCCAACAGCAATTATCTTTCCTGAAACTCTATCACGCGCTACAATAGAAGGGCTGTCAATTACAACTTTATCATTGTGAATAATAAGGGTGTTTGCAGTACCTAAATCTATTGCAATCTCTTCAGTTAAAAAATCAAAAAAGGACATTTATTAAAAAATTAAGTAAGTAAATCTATTCATATCTAATATACGTAAAATCTGATAAAATATTTAACAATAAAATAAAATATTTCATCAATGTTTAAAATGTCTAAATCCAGTAAAAACCATTGGGATTTTATTTTCATTACAGTAGTCAACACTTAGGTTATCCTTTATAGATCCCCCAGGCTGAATCACTGAATTTATTCCATTTTTATTTGCAATCTCTACACAGTCAGGAAAAGGAAAAAATGCATCACTAGCCATAGCAGCTCCATTTAAATCAAATTTAAAACTTACTGCCTTGTGAATTGCTTGGTTAAGAGCATCAACTCTACTTGTTTGACCAGTTCCACTTGCTAATAGTTGCTTGTTTTTCACTAAAACGATTGTATTTGATTTGGTGTTTTTACAAACTTTTGAAGCAAATAATAAATCTTCAATTTGCTCGTCACTAGGTTTAGTTTCTGTTGCAAATTTGAAATCTATTAGACTGTCGGTATGTTTATCTTTTTGTTGAGATAAATAACCATTTAAACAACTCCTAATTATAAACTTAGGTTCATTAAATTCTTTTAAAGCTAATATGATTCTATTTTTTTTCTGTTTTAAAATATTTAATGATTCTTCAGAAAATTTTGGAGCAATTACAACTTCACAAAATAAATTATTTATTAGTTCGGCTACATCTGACCCTATTTCAGAATTGCTAATTAAAACACCTCCAAAAGCAGATACAGGGTCAGCAGCTAGTGCATCAACATAAGCTTGTTTAATATTATCTCTTGTCGCAATCCCACATGCATTGTTATGTTTTAGTATAGCAAATGTTGGTTTTTCTTCTTTAAATTCAAGAATTAAATTTACTGCAGCATCTACATCTAACAAGTTATTGTAACTTAATTCTTTACCATGAATTTTATCAAATACCTTATCAAAATCTCCATAGAAAAAACCTTTTTGGTGTGGATTTTCACCATACCTTAAAATTTTGGCATTATTATCACTGATTTTTAATGCCGTTACATCATTTTCTGAATTAAAGTAATTAAATATTGCTGTATCATAATTTGATGATATATTGAATGATTTTAAAGCAAATAATTTTCTTTCACTATTTGATAGAGTACCATTTTTTTCTTTTAAAATATTTAAAAATAGCATGTAATCATCTTTTGATGAAATACATGTTACGTCTTTATAGTTTTTTGCAGCTGCTCTAATAAGTGAAATACCACCTATGTCAATTTTTTCAATAATGTCTGAATGTGATGCACATGAACTGATAGTTTCTTCAAAAGGATACAAATCAACAATTACTAAATCTATTTGAGGAATTTCAAAATCTATTAATTCTTTTTTGTCACTCTCATTATCTTGCCTGTTTAGAATTCCTCCGAAGACTTTTGGGTGAAGAGTTTTTACTCTACCACCCAAAATTGATGGATAAGAGGTAAGGTCTTCAACTCTAATCACTTTAACTCCTAAATCATTAATAAATTTCTGTGTACCTCCAGTAGAATATATAATAACTCCTTGACTATCTAGTTCTTTAATTATTGGTTCTAAACCATCTTTATTAAAGACAGATATTAATGCAGATTTTATTTTGATTTCCTTCATTTTTCAAAAATTTATTATAAGTTCAAATTTATGAATTTAATGAAGACCATTAGATTATTTTATCGCAAATAGAAATGTTTTTTTCAACTAAATCATCCACTTATTAACATCTAATAATTAATTAATAAGTGATCTATTTATTTTCTTGAATTATTAGTGTCTTTCATGTAATCTGGATCTGCTAAGAGATTATCATAAATTATAGAAAACATTTTGTCTTTCAAATTATTTAAGTCACTGCTTTTTAAACCTGTAGTATTAACAAAATTACATTGCTTTACTCTAAAGACTCCAGGCCCACCCTTTAAAAAATCCCAAGAAAAGAGGCGTTTACAATCATAATAGATATGAGGAATAATTGGTATTTGATGCTCAATAGCTAAACTAAATGCGCCATTTTTAAAAGGCGCTAATATAACATCTTCAGTAGGTACTAATCCTTCAGGAAAAATCCCTATACTAGTTCCGTTTTTAAGTCTTTTTTTTGCCTTTTCATATACTTTTTTTCTACTTTCTGCACTACTTCTATCAACCATAATAACAACCCTCTTATAAAAAAAACCAAATATTGGAATTTTTTCTAACTCTTTTTTGCCAACGAAAACAATTGGGTTTTTAGAAGAAGCAACTAAAACAAATCCATCCATTAATGAGCCGTGATTTGGACAAAACATATAGCTCTTATTTGGTTCAATTTCTTGATCTAATTTAAAGTTTAAACGAAACCCCATTCCGTAAATCAATATTTTAGACCAAAACCTTACTACTTTCCATAATATTGGATAATATTCTTCCTTTAATGTTAAAATAAATAATACAGGAGACATAATAACTATAGTTATAAATATCATAATGTAAAACCAACTGCGCCAGATTAGTAAAAAAGGAATTTTTATAATTTTCATAACTACACTTAATTGATTAATAATTACTAACCAAGTTTAATAAATTGTTAAAATTAAAGTCATCAAATTTTAATAAGTTATTTTTGATTATTAATTTTAATTAAATGAAATATTTTTTAACAAACTTAATATTTTTAATTCCATTAACAATTATTTCTCAGGCTAATATCTCAGGAATCGTGCTAGAAAAAAGTTCTACCGAATCTGAAATAGTATTACCTGGAGCTAATGTTTATTGGATGGATACAGCTAAAGGAGTAGTTACTAATTTGGATGGTGAATTCAATATTTCAAATTCTGGCAATTATAATAAACTTATAATTAGTTATGTTGGATTTAAATCAGATACAATTAATATAGAAAATCAAACTTTTATTAAGCATTATTTAAAACCAGAATCTACTTTAGATGCGGTTAATATCAAGGCTATCTCAAAGACTTCATCAGTTTCTTATTTGACATCTCAAAACATAATTAATGTTAGTTCTGAAGAGCTGTTAAAAGCAGCATGTTGTAATTTATCTGAAAGCTTTGAAACAAACCCATCAATTGATGTAAATTTTACAGATGCAATTACCGGTGTAAAGCAAATACAAATGTTAGGTTTAACTAGCCCATATATTTTAATTACAACAGAGAATATACCGACTATAAGAGGAGCTTCACAAACTTATGGTTTAAGTCTAATTCCTGGAACTTGGGTTGAGTCTTTGCAAATAACTAAAGGGGTAGGTTCGGTTGTCAATGGTTATGAAAGTATTTCAGGTCAAATAAATGCAGAATTACAAAAACCTAATTCGGATTTCCCTTTGTTTTTCAATACTTATCTCAACACTATGGGGAAATTTGAGTTAAACACACATTATAACACCAAAATTTCAAATAAATTAAGTACAGGCTTATATTTTCATTTTAATAATCATGATGAAAGTCATGACACCAATCAGGATGGATTTTTAGACCTTCCATTATCTAAACAAATAAATTTTTTGAACAGATGGCAATACACTGATTTAGAAAGAGGTTTAGTCGGTTTTTTAAATTTTAGATATTTAGAGGACGATAAACAATCCGGGGAAGTAGATTTTGATCCTGAATTACATAGACTTACAACAAATTATTGGGGAAGTGAGGTTAATACTGAAAGATTTGACACATCTATTAAATTTGGCTATGTAAATCCTGATATTACTTATCAAACGGTAGGGTTTCAATTAGCTTACAGCGATCACAGTCAAAATTCATATTTTGGAATTAATCAGTACGATATTTCTCATCAAAGTATTTTCTCAAATATTATTTATAATTCAATTTTAGGTGATACAAGACATAAGATTAAAACTGGTCTAAACTTTAATTCTGACAGATATAAGGAAAATGTTGTAAATGCTTTTTATACAGCTATTATTTCACCTAATGACTATGCAACAGAATTCATTAATAACGATAGATCAGAAAACTCTATTGGTGCATTTTTTGAATATAATTTTGATAATTTAAGTAATCTAAATCTAACTGCTGGAATTAGAGCTGATGAGCATAATAAAATGGGAACATTTTTAACTCCTAGATTTCATTTAAGATACACTCCTGTTGAAAAGTCAGTAATTCGATTATCATTTGGTAGGGGGAAGAGAATGGCCAATATATTTGCTGAAAATCAAAATTTATTTGCTACAACAAGAGAGATTATATTAACGACAGATGATTTGAAATCTGAAGATGCTTGGAACTATGGAGTGTCATTTTTACAAAACTTTAATTTATTTAATAGTAAGGCTGAATTAGTTTTTGATTATTATTACACGAATTTCACGAATCAAGTTGTTGTCGATTGGGAAAACCCTTTTGAAATTAGTTTTTATAACTTAGACGGTAAGAGTTATGCTTCTAGTTTTCAATCTCAATTTAATTATTACATCAGTGAAAACATTGACTTAAAATTAGCTTACAAATTATATGATGTCAAAACAGATTATAACTCTGGAAGTTTGAGAAAACCTATGACCCCAAAAGAACGTATTTTTTTAAATTTTTCTGTTAACTCAAATATCAATGAAAATAAATCTCAGTGGAAATTTGACACAACCTTTAATTGGATTGGAGAGCAAAGATATCCATACCCAATTGCTGAAAACACAACTTCAATTATTCCAATCTATCAAGCTCCTACGCCAGATTTTACTACTGTTAATTCTCAACTAACAAGAGTTTTTTCAGAAAAATTTGAATTTTATATTGGAGCAGAAAATTTAACCAATACAAAGCAAAAAAACCCTATATTTATGAGTGAAAATCCATTTAATCAAGGTTTTGATACTACATTTGTTTATGGGCCAATATTTGGAAGTATGTATTACGCAGGTTTAAGATTTAAAATTTACTAAAGATGATAAAATATATATTAATTTCAGTTTTAATTTCACTATCTACTATCGACCAAAACTCTAATGCGAAAGCAAATTTTAGAGTTGATGGAGTTTGTGGAATGTGCAAGGACAGGATAGAAATTACTACTATTAAGCTAAAAGGAGTTAAGGTTTCTAAATGGGATATTAGTACTAAGCAGCTTAGTTTAATATACAATGAAAAAAAAATTAAATTAAATGATATACACAAATCTATAGCTGAGACAGGTCATGACACCGATAAAATAACAGCAACTGATAAGGCATACAACACTCTAGATCCTTGTTGTAAATATAGAGATCCTGCGGTGGTTAAAAATCACCAATAGAGAATTTAAAAATAATTAAACATACCTCTCAAATTAAAAACTAAAATCATGAAAATACTTAAAACTATAATTTTATGCTCAACTATTTTATTATTTAATAGTTGTCAAAATTCTGAATCAGAAATTGATAAAATACCTGGTATAATTTTAGAAAATATGGATACTAGTGTTGATCCAAAAGACGACTTTTACAATTATGTAAATGGAAATTGGATGAAAACAAACACAATTCCAGACGATGAATCAAGATGGGGCGGGTTTGGTGTATTAAGAAAAACAACCAGAAAAGACGTGCTTGAAATAATTAAAACCGCACAAATTAAAGATAATTACAAGGAAGGTTCTGATCAAAAAAAAGCGTTATTAATTTTTGAAACAAAGCTTGACACTATTGCAAGAAATATAGCTGGAATTAATCCGATTAAGCATTTATTGGATGCTATTGAAGGAATAAAAAACATTAATGATTTGCAGACTGTATATGCAACAGTTACAGGGGTTTCTGCACCCTTTGCGGGGATTGGTGCTAATCCAGATTTGAATGATAGTAGCGTAAACACTGCATGGGTTTTCCCTGGTGGGTTAGGTCTACAACGTGATTATTATCTTGATCAAGACGAAAAAACTAAAGATATTAGAAAGGATTATCTAAAACATGTTTCAAAAATGTTTCAGTTTATAGGATATAATGTTTCTGATGCTGATAATGCAGCGATTTTAATTCTTGATTTAGAAACTAAACTTGCTGAACCAAGGTTGGATAAAGTTCAAAGTCGAGATATAAGAAATTTTAATAACCCTATGACTATAGATGAATTAGAATCTCTTACCCCAACCATGAATTGGAGTAAATTAGTTTTAGACTTGGGAATTAAAAAATCTCTAGATCAAGTTCTTGTAATGCAGCCTAAATACATGGAAGAATTAAATAATGTTTTGGAAACTACTTCAATTAATGATTTGAAAACTTTAATGAAATGGTCTACAATTGATAATTCAGCTAATTATTTAACAACTGAAATAGAAAAAACAAACTGGGAGTTTTACAGTAAAAGGCTTTACGGCTCTAAAGTTCAAAGGCCAGCTGAAGAAAGAGCTTTAGGTACTGTTAACTCTAGTGTAGGTGAAGCTATTGGTCAACTTTATGTAGATGCAAAATTCCCTGCTGAAGCTAAGCTAAAAGCTGAAAAAATGATTGCTAACGTTATAGAGGCTTTTCAAATTAGAATTCAGAACTTAGATTGGATGAGTGAAATAACAAAAACTAAAGCTATTGAAAAACTTGATAAGTTTACAGTTAAAATTGCATATCCAGATAAATGGAAAGATTATTCCGATTTAGAAGTAAACAAAGGAAATAGTTTTGCTGAAAATATGTTTGCTGTTTCTAAATGGAATTTTAATCAAAATATCTCAGAAATTGGTGAGCCTGTTGATAAATCTGAATGGGGAATGTCTCCACAAACTGTTAATGCTTATTTTAATCCATTAAATAATGAGATAGTTTTTCCAGCAGCAATTCTTCAACCACCTTTTTACAATTACACTGCTGATGAAGCGGTAAATTATGGAGGAATAGGAGCTGTTATTGGTCATGAAATTTCCCACGCTTTTGATGACTCTGGAGCAAGATTTGATGGTGATGGAAATGTAAATAACTGGTGGACGGAAAGTGACTTAGAAGAATTTGAAAAAAGAGGAAATGCCTTAGCAGACCAGTATAGTTCTTTGGAGGTTCTTGACGGAGTATTTATCAATGGAAAATTCACACTTGGTGAAAATATTGGAGATTTAGGCGGTGTTCTTGGAGCTTATGACGGCTTACAAATACATATTAAAGAAAACGGAAGACCAGAACCAATTGATGGATTTTCAGCTGAAGAGCGTTTCTTTATGTCTTGGGCAACAGTTTGGAGAACATTGATTCGAGAAGATGCTTTGAGAAGTCAAATTACAACTGATCCTCACTCTCCTGGATATAACAGAGCAACTCAACCACTTAAAAATGTTGATGCATTTTATGAAGTTTTTGGAGTTAAAGAAGGAGATAATATGTATATAGCCCCAGAAAATAGAGTAAGAATTTGGTAAACGTTTAGTTATTCTAATAAAAAAAGGCACTCATAACAGAGTGCCTTTTTTTATAAATTAAACTTAGTTATTTTACATCATTCCTGGCATTCCACCACCCATTGGTGGCATTGGAGCTGCAGCAGACTCTTCTTTAATATCAACTAATGCGCATTCTGTTGTAAGAATCATTCCAGCAACTGAAGCTGCATTTTCTAGTGCAATTCTAGTCACTTTTTTAGGGTCGATAATACCAGCTTTTAACATATCAACATACTCTTCTTTTTTGGCATCGTATCCAAAGTCTTTTTTTCCTTCAGAAACTTTGGCAACTACAACACTTCCTTCTCCACCAGCGTTAGCTACAATTGTTCTAATTGGTGATTCAACTGCTCTTGAAACTATTTGAATTCCAGTAAGCTCATCATTATTTTCACCATTTAATTTTTCTAGAACTGCTTTAGCTCTAACCAAAGCAACACCACCACCAGCAACAATACCTTCTTCTACGGCAGCTCTAGTAGCGGCAAGAGCATCATCTACTCTGTCTTTTTTCTCTTTCATTTCAATTTCACTAGCAGCACCAACATATAATACAGCTACCCCACCGGCTAGCTTTGCTAGACGTTCTTGTAACTTTTCTTTATCATAGTCACTAGTAGTTGTTTCAATTTGAGCTTTAATTTGGTTAACTCTTGCTTTAATGTCATTTTCTTTTCCAGCCCCATTGACAATCGTAGTATTATCCTTGTCAACTGTAACAGTTTCAGCAGTTCCTAACATAGTTAAATCTGCACTTTCAAGTGAAAAACCTCTTTCTTCTGAAATAACTGTCCCGCCTGTTAATATTGCAATATCTTCTAACATTGCTTTTCTTCTATCACCAAATCCAGGAGCTTTAACAGCTGCAATTTTTAAACCACCTCTTAACTTATTAACGACTAAGGTTGCTAATGCTTGACCATCTACATCCTCAGCAATAATTAACAATGGTCTTCCAGATTGAGATACAGGTTCAAGGATTGGTAAAATCTCTTGTAGATTAGATATTTTTTTATCAAATAATAAGATATATGGATTTTCTAAATCTGCAATCATTTTATCAGCATTAGTAACAAAATAAGGAGATAAAAAACCTCTGTCAAATTGCATTCCTTCAACTACATCAACGTAAGTATCAGTACCCTTGGCTTCTTCAACAGTAATTACTCCTTCTTTGCCAACCTTATCAAACGCTGTTGAAATTAGATCACCAATAGTATTGTCGTTATTAGCTGAAATTGAAGCTACTTGTCTGATTTTATCTAATGAATTTCCTACTTGAGTTGATTGTTTATTTAAATCTTTAACAATAGCACTAACTGCATTATCAATACCTCTTTTTAAATCCATTGGATTAGCACCAGCGGCAACATTTTTTAACCCTTCTTTTACAATTGCTTGAGCTAAAACTGTTGCAGTAGTAGTTCCGTCTCCCGCTAGATCATTAGTTTTAGAAGCAACTTCTTTTACCATCTGAGCACCCATGTTCTCCAATTCATTATCAATTTCAACTTCTTTTGCTACAGTTACACCATCTTTAGTGACTTGTGGAGGACCAAATGATTTACTGATAATTACATTTCTACCTTTTGGGCCTAAGGTTACCTTAACCGCATTAGCCAATGCGTCAACACCTCTTTTTAAGCCATCTCTAGCTTCTACGTCAAACTTTATATCTTTTGCCATTTTATTTATTTTTTTTGTTAAACAATTGCCAGAATATCACTTTCTGACATTATTAAATAATCTTTTCCATCCAGTTTTAATTCAGTTCCAGCATACTTTCCGTATAAAACTGTTTCACCTACTTTAACTGTCATTTTATTTTCTTTAGTTCCGTTTCCAACTGCTTGAACAATTCCTTTTTGTGGTTTTTCTTTAGCTGTATCTGGAATGATTAGTCCTGAAGCTGTTTTTGTCTCTGCCTCTAAAGGTTCTACTAGAACTCTATCTGCAAGTGGTTTTATATTTAATCCCATAATTTTTATATTTTTTAATTTAATAAGTTAAATACACAAATTGTGCCAATAGCTAATTACTGACAAACTTACATATTAGAAAAATTTAAATAAAATTTAATCTTCTTTTAATGGAAGGCTTAAATCTTGAGAATTGTCGAAAGGCAAAGCTTGAGTTTCAACTTCTTCTGTATTTAATGCTTTTGACTCTAAAGATTCATTTGAATTATCAATCGCGAAGTTTGATGCAAGAATCAGTGCTATTAAAAAGATGGCCAAAAACCAAGTAGATTTGTCTAAAAAATCAGTAGTTTTTTGAACACCACCAAGCTGTTGAGTTCCGCCACCACCAAAAGATGAAGATAGTCCACCACCTTTAGGATTTTGAACCATGATTACTACTACTAGAAAAAAAGCAACTATAACTATAAGTATTAAGAGTATTGAAAAAGAACCCATGGTAATTATTTTTTATTTTTTATTTTTTTTATTTGGTCAGCAAAGTAACTACTTTTTTCTGGATATTTCAAACTTAAAATATTATAAGATTGGATTGCTTTATCAAAATTATTTTGACTCATGTATATTTTTGCAAGGGTCTCTGTCATTAAAGCATCTTCTTTAAACACATTTGAAGATAAATAATTAAACTCTGAATTTATTTCGTTATTAGTCTGGCCAATCTTTGGATTACTTTCAATAAACTTGTTTATTATCAAATTGCTTGAAGTATCATTGTCTTCAATTTTAGAGCTTCGATCAATTGGCTTAAAATTTGAAATACTTAACCAGTCAACAAAAGATTTTTTTTCTTCAATACTGTCCTTAGTCATATCTACTTTATCTAAAGTCACTTTAGATTCAATTATCTCTTGATCAGTTATGAAGTCAAATAATACATTTCTCTCACTAGAGTACGCTGCTGTGATTTTTAATTCACTATGAAACTTGAAACTGTTAGAATTTTTTAATGCTTTTAAGTAAATTGCTCTAGCTGATTGTAAGTAAGGGAAGTCATCAATTATAGATTTTAAATAGCCTATTTGACTTTTGTTTAATTGATTTGGCTTTTCAAGTATTTTAGTAAATTCCATATTTATATATTATTTACCATTTAGCTAATGATGCGTTAAATACATCTTGAGTAATTCTTTCAAATATCTCTTCAACTGCAGCATCTTTTTGGGATCCTATTAGCTGAGAGCTTCCTGCGTAATCAAAATAAAAAGAAAATCGCTTTTCAAAATTAGCTTCCTCGTCATTTTTATCAAAGAACCTAACATTTACAGAAATAGTTAATCTATTTTGAGCTGCTGTATTATTAGCTGTTGCTGTTGTTGGTGATATTCTGTATTCTGTTATTTCTCCTTCATAAGTTAAATCTCCATTGGATTTAACTAAATCTAGACTTGTTTGATTTATTAATAAATCAATTAAGCTATTAGTAAAATCTCTTTCAATTCCGGGTTCTATCAATGCAGCTGCATTTTGAAAGTAATTTACTTGGAATGATTTAGTTTCAGTTGAAATTGAAGCTCCAGTTAATGAGTATTTAATACTACAGCCTGAAAAAAGGCATAAATAACAACTAAATAAGATTATTTTTAAATGCTTCATTATTTATAAATCAAATTGTTTGATTTTTCTGTATAAAGTTCTTTCGCTGATTCCGAGCTCTTTTGCTGCCAATTTTCTTTTGCCTTCATGTCTTTCTAAAGATTTTTTTATCAGCTCTAACTCTTTATCATGTAAAGATAATGTTTCTTGTGAATCTAGTTCTTGAACATATTGGTAATTGTTATCTTTAATTTGTTTTGTCTGACTATCATTTACATCAATTATTGGATAGTCTTCAGCTTCTTTATCTTGGTCATATATTTTTTGAATTAAATTTTCATTATTTTTTTGAAATTCTGACATATTATCATTTTTCATAAGCTCCATTGTAAGCTTTTTCAAATCATTCAAATCATTTTTCATATCAAATAGAACTTTGTATAAAATTTCTCTCTCGTTACTAAAATCACTACTATCTTGATCCTTTTTTATTATTGCAGGTAAGTTGGAATTTTGACTATTTGGTAGATAGTTTATTAGTGTCTCTCTATTGATATTTCTTTCACGTTCTAAAACTGAAATCTGCTCAGCAACATTTTTAAGCTGTCTGATATTTCCGTTCCAATTGTAGTTTATAAGTAACTCTAAAGCATCTTTATCCAGTTTTATTGAAGGCATTTTATATTTTAATGCAAAATCACTAGAAAACTTTCTAAATAGAATATGAATATCTTCTTTGCGATCTCTTAAAGCAGGTAATTTAATTTCTACAGTGCTCAATCTATAGTATAAATCTTCTCTAAATTTATTATTTTTTATTGCATCAAACATATTCATATTGGTGGCTGCAACAATTCTAATATTAGTTTTTTGAACTTTACTTGACCCCACTTTGATAAATTCTCCATTTTCTAAAACTCTTAGTAATCTTACTTGTGTAGTTAGAGGTAGTTCACCTACTTCATCTAAAAAAATAGTCCCACCATCAGCAACCTCAAAGTATCCCTTTCTATCACTAGTTGCACCTGTAAATGCTCCTTTTTCATGACCAAATAATTCGCTATCAATAGTCCCTTCTGGGATTGCACCACAATTAACTGCGATATATTTTGCATG
>CABXVR010000023.1 GCA_902515565.1 uncultured Bacteroidota bacterium
GCTTAAGGGAATTATATTTACTTTATTGGATTTAAAGTTAATTATGTTAAGTTTTAATGAGCTGTTTAGATAGTAGAGAGAAGTAGATTCATGATTATAATGATATTTTTCAATTTTATCATCAATTTGTCCATTAAAATCTTTTGTAATAATTTCACTTGACCAAGGCTCTTCGTCAATTGCAAACACAACGTGTGTGGATAAAAAAATTAAAGCAATTAATTTGAATACTGATGATAATCTACTTAACATAATAATTCATTTATCTAAGCAAATGTACATATTATTTTTTAAATAGCATGTCTTGTATAATTTTAAGTATGTCGGGTATCTAAAGAAGGTTATTATTATTAAATGTCTGACATTTAATAATAATATTATAAATTAGCTTCTAAATGTCTTATATTTTAAAAATCCAATTTAATTAACTTAGAAATAGTTTCAGTTGGATTATCACTTTTAAATACATAACTACCTGCAACTAAGATATTTGCACCAGCCTCTACTAGTTTTTTAGCATTTTTATTAGTTACTCCCCCATCAATTTCTATTTGACAGACAGACCCAGTCGATTGTATCAATTCTTTTAATTCTTTTACTTTATTATAAGTATTTTCTATAAATGATTGTCCCCCAAAACCAGGGTTAACGCTCATTAGACATACAAGGTCAATATCTTTTATTATATCTCTTAACTGATTTACACTAGAGTGTGGGTTGAGTGCAATCCCAGCTTTCATGCCAGTTGCTTTTATCGCTTGAATAGTCCTGTGCATGTGTGTGCAAGCTTCATAGTGTACGGTTAAAATATCAGCACCTAGACTTGCGAAAGTTTCTATATACTGATCTGGGTTGACAATCATCAAGTGTACGTCTAATGTCTTTTTAGCATGTTTTTTTATATCTCTTAAAACTGGCATACCAAAGGATATATTAGGAACAAATACTCCGTCCATTATATCTATGTGAAACCAATCGGCATCACTTTCATTAATCATTTCTATGTCTCTTTGTAAATTACTAAAATCAGCAGCTAGAACGGATGGTGCAATCAGATGTTTTTTCATATAATAAATTTAAATAAAAAAGGCCAATATTTTTAAATATTGGCCTTTTTTTAAGTTTTATCCTAAATACGTCTTAAGAATTTTACTCCTTGAGGTATGTTTGAGTCTTCGAATAGCTTTTTCTTTAATTTGACGAACTCTTTCTCTTGTTAAGTCAAATGTTTCTCCAATTTCCTCTAGTGTCATTGGATGTTGTTCCCCTAAACCGAAATATAGTCTAATCACATCGGCTTCTCTAGGCGTTAATGTCTCTAAAGCTCTTTCAATTTCTGTCTTTAACGATTCATGTAATAATGCTCTATCAGGATTTGGTGACTCTCCACTTCTTAGTACATCATATAAATTAGAATCTTCTCCTTCTACTAGTGGTGCATCCATTGATACATGACGTCCAGAATTTTTCATGGATTCTTTTACGTCATTGATAGTCATGTCTAATTCCTTTGCAATTTCTTCTGCACTTGGAGGTCTTTCATGTGATTGCTCTAAAAATGCATAGGTCTTATTAATCTTGTTTATAGAACCAATTTTGTTAAGTGGTAACCTGACAATTCTGGATTGTTCTGCAAGTGCTTGTAATATCGATTGACGAATCCACCAAACTGCGTAAGAAATAAACTTAAAACCTCTAGTTTCATCAAATCTTTGAGCTGCTTTTATAAGCCCCAAATTACCTTCATTTATTAAATCTGGTAATGTCAAACCTTGGTTTTGATATTGCTTAGCAACAGAAACCACAAAACGCAAATTTGCTTTTGTTAGCTTTTCAAGAGCAATTTGACTTCCAGCTTTAATTTTTTGAGCTAATTCTACTTCTTCCTCAGCAGTAATTAAATCAACTTTTCCAATTTCCTGTAAATACTTATCTAAAGAAGCAGTTTCTCTATTAGTTACTTGTTTGGTTATCTTAAGTTGTCTCATTTAATTTTGAAAATTTAGTTAAAGTATTATAAAGTGCTAGAATTTACAAAAAAACTAGCACATTACAATCTATCTTCTATTTCTATTGTCTCTTCCTCTATTGTCACGTCCTCTATCGTTAGATCTTGGAGGTCTCGGAGGTCTTTCAACATATCCTTCTGGCTTTTCAATTAAAGCTTTTCTTGATACTTTATCTTTTCTAGTTCTTGGATCAACTCCAAAGTATTTAACATCTAGAACATCACCCATGTTAAGGACATCAGTAACTTTTTCAGTTTTTTTCCAATCTAGTTCACTAATGTGTAATAAAACTTCATTACCGGGAGCTTCTTGATATTCAACCACAGCGCCGAAATCTAAAATCTTAATCACTTTTACTTCATAAACACTACCAACCTCTGGCTTAAATAACATTGATTCTATACTAGCAATTACTTTATCGATTCCTTCTTGGTCAGTTCCTAATATTTCAACAATACCTTCCTCAGTTACAGGGTCTTCATTAATTACTAAAGTACATCCTGTAGTTTTTTGAAGTTCTTGTATATTTTTACCTCCTGGTCCAATCATTGCTCCAATAAACTCGTTAGGAATTGTTCTTGTTACCATTTTAGGTGCATGAGCTTTTACATCACCATTTGGTGTTGCAATTGTGTCAGTTAGTTTTTCTAAAATATGTAAACGTCCGTCTCTAGCTTGTTTTAGTGCTTTCACTAAAATTTCATATGATAATCCTTTGATTTTAATATCCATTTGACAAGCAGTAATACCTTCACTTGTTCCTGTTACCTTAAAATCCATATCTCCAAGATGATCTTCATCTCCTAAAATATCACTAAGTACTGCGTACCTGTCACCATCAGAAATAAGCCCCATAGCTATACCAGATACTGGTCTTTTAAGTTTAACTCCAGCGTCCATAAGTGCCATTGTTCCAGAACAAACAGTTGCCATTGAAGAAGAACCGTTAGATTCTAATACTTCACTTACAACTCTAACAGTGTAAGGACAATCGTCCGGTATCATTCCTTTTAAACCACGTTGAGCTAAATTACCATGACCAACTTCTCTTCTGGATGTTCCTCTTAATGGTCTAGCTTCACCGGTACAAAAAGGAGGGAAGTTATAGTGCAAGTAAAAAGATTCTTCTCCTTCATAAGAAGGCATATCAATTTTATTTGCATCTCTAGAAGTACCAAGAGTAACTGTTGCTAGTGCTTGAGTTTCACCTCTTGTGAAAATTGAAGAACCATGTGTTGATGGTAAATAGTCAACTTCACACCATATTGGTCTGATATCAGTTGTTTTTCTTCCATCTAGCCTAACTCCTTCACTTAGAGTTAATTCTCTAATTGCTTCTTTTTGAGATTTATTAAAATATTTCCCAATTAAATCTTTTTGATTTTCTAATTCTTCTTCGCTAAATAAAGATAAAACCTCTTCTTTTACTTCAGAAAATGCTAAACTTCTTTCAGCCTTGGCAGAAGCTTTCTTAGCAATTGAGTAGCATTTATCATAAGTTGCATCATGTACTTTTTTAGCTAATTCTTCATCTTCACTTGCCCCTTCGTATTCTCTTACTTCTTTTTTGCCAACTGCTTCGGCAAGTCTAATCTGCGCAGCAATTTGAACTTTAATAGATTCATGAGCGAATTTAATAGCATCTGCCATTTCTTCTTCACTGCATTCGTCCATTTCTCCTTCTACCATCATAACTGAATCTGCAGAAGCTCCAATCATCATATCCATATCTGCTTCGTTTAACTGAGATCTTGAAGGGTTGATAACAAACTCTCCATTTACTCTAGCTACTCTAGCTTCAGAAATTGGACATTCAAATGGGAAATCACTTAATTGAATTGCAGCAGAAGCAGCTAATCCAGCCAGTGCATCTGGCATCACATTTTCGTCATGAGACATTAATTGTATCATTACTTGTACTTCAGAGTGGTAATCTTTAGGAAATAAAGGTCTTAATACTCTATCTACAAGACGCATGGTTAAAACTTCTCCATCACTAGGTCTTGCTTCTCTTTTGAAAAATCCACCCGGGTATCTCCCTGCCGCTGCGAATTTTTCACGATAATCAACTGTTAACGGTAAAAAGTCTACTGGACTTTTTTTGTAATTAGATACTACTGTACATAGTAGCATTGCTTTACCCATTTGAACAACAACTGAGCCATGTGCTTGTTTTGCTAATTTTCCTGTTTCGATAGAAACTTCTCTACCGTCACCAAGGTCAATTATTTCTTTATAAACTTTTGGTTTCATAATTTTTTTTAAGTTAAATATTATACAATGGTTGTTGTGTTGTTGTTGTTGTTTACCAATGAAAAACTATTTACTAGCTTTAATATAATTTTATTTAAAAATTAATAAAAGAGGCTCTAGGGCCTCTTTTAAATTATTTTCTTAGATCTAATTCTTTTACAATTGCACGATATCTTAAGACATCAACTTTAGTTAAATAATCTAGAAGTGACCTTCTTTTACCTACAAGTTTAACAAGAGATCTTTCAGTATTATAATCTTTGCGATTATTTTTTAAGTGCTCTGTTAAATGGTTGATTCTTAGTGTGAATAAAGCGATCTGACCTTCAGCGCTTCCGGTATCCTTTTCGTTCTTACCGTGTTTTTTGAATAGAGTTTCTTTTGATTTTTTTGTTAAATACATTCCAATATTATTTAAATGATTATTATGTATGATTTACTATTAATTAAAATAGAGCGGCAAATATAGTGAAAAATTAGATTAAAATCAGAATTATTTGTAATCAAGAACTCTTCTTTAAATTTGTAATTAAAAAACGAGTATTTAGTTAATTTCTTATTGGGTTATTTAAAATTAAATCTAAGTACAAATTAATTTTATTTTTTAATTTATTTCTTTCAGTAATAAAGTCTAAAAACCCATGTTCTAAAACAAACTCTGCAGTCTGAAAACCTTCTGGGAGTTCCTTTCCTGTAGTATCTCTAACAACTCTTGGTCCTGCAAAACCAATAAGAGCACCAGGTTCACTAATGTTTATATCTCCAAGCATTGCAAAAGAAGCAGTAGTACCACCTGTAGTAGGATCTGTACATAATGAAATATAAGGAATTTTAGCCTCTGCTAATTGTGCTAATTTTACAGATGTTTTAGCAAGTTGCATTAATGAGATAGCGGCTTCCATCATTCTTGCACCACCAGATTTAGAAATGATTAAAAAAGGTATTTTTTTCTTAAGTGAATAATTTGCTGCTCTGGCAATCTTTTCACCAACAACACTACCCATTGATCCACCAATAAACCTAAAGTCCATACAAGCAATAACTATATCTCTTCCTTTAGACTTACCCACAGCAGTTCTAACGGCATCTTTTAGATTTGTTTTTTTTGTAGCTTCTTTTAATCTGTCAGAATACTTTTTATTATCAACAAATTTTAAAGGATCTTTAGAGCTTAGATTAGCATCTAACTCTTTGAATTTATCATCAAATAAAATGTCGAAATATTCTTTACTTCCAATTCTTACATGGTAACCATCTTCAGGACTTACATAATAGTTTTGTTCTAACTCTTCTGTATCAACAATTTTACCAGTGGGGGATTTATACCAAAGTCCTTTAGGAATATCTTTTTTTGCTTCAGTAGGGGTCTGTATTCCTTTATCTTTTCTTTTAAACCAAGCCATTTTTTAATCTTTAGTAATTAACTAAGTTAAATAATTTTATAATGTGTTGACATTATTTAAGTCTTTAAATGCTTGTTTTAGTCTATCAACAAAAGTTACTTCTGCTTCTCTAACCCATTTTCTTGGGTCATAATATTTTTTATTAGGAACATCACCACCATCAGGATTACCAATTTGAGCCTTTAAATATTCAGAATTTTTATTAAAATATTCTCTAATTCCAGTCATGTATGCGTACTGCATATCTGTATCAATATTCATTTTAATAACACCATAACTAATTCCCTCTCTTATTTCTTCAACAGTTGATCCCGATCCTCCATGAAAAACAAAATCTATGTAATTATGTTCTAGGTTATATTTTTTTGATATGTATTCTTGAGAATTTTTAAGAATTTTTGGAGTTAACTTTACATTTCCAGGTTTATATACCCCATGAACATTTCCAAATGCTGCAGCTATGGTAAATTTATCACTAACCTTTATTAATTCTTCGTATGCGTATGCAACTTCCTCAGGCTGAGTATATAGCTTTGAATCATCAACATCTGTATTGTCAACACCATCTTCTTCACCACCTGTAATTCCTAGTTCGATTTCTAAAGTCATTCCAATTTTAGACATTCTCTCTAGATATTTTTTGCAAATAGCGATATTTTCTTCAATTGGCTCTTCTGACAAGTCAATCATATGAGAGCTAAAAAGTGGATAACCTTTTTCCTTAAAATGCTTTTCACTGGCTTCAATTAAACCGTCTACCCATGGTAATAATTTTTTGGCACAATGATCCGTGTGTAAAATTACTGGAACTCCATAAGCTTTTGCCATTGTATGAACGTGCTGAGCGCCAGCAATAGATCCAGCTATTGCTGATTTTTGATCTGTATTGTCTAGACCTTTACCAGCATTAAAAGATCCACCACCATTTGAAAATTGAATAATAACGGGTGCATTTAATTCTTTAGCAGTTTCTAAAACTCCATTTATACTACTAGACCCAATTACATTTACTGCAGGAAGTGCAAATCCTTTTTCTTTTGCTAGTTTAAAAATTTCTTGTACCTGATCGCCTGTTGCAACTCCTGGTTTTATAGAACTCATATATTAGTTATTAGTTTGAGATTCAAAAATATTGATTTTTAATAAGTTTATATCAAAAAATCAGTATTATTTAACGAAAACGAAATAGTAAAAAATTAGTTAAATTTAAAATGGATAATTGATACCTATGTTATACACTGCAGTATTAAAACTAGTATTTTGAAACCATCTGTTTTTATCTAATATCTTAGGGTTGTAAGCTTTAAATCCAACATCTGTTCTTAAAATAAAAAAACCTAAATCATAACGAATTCCAAAACCAACCCCAACAGCTATGTCTTTTAATGAATTTAAATTTTTAAATATTGCTTTCTGATCATTTGTTCCATCATTTAAATTCCAAATATTTCCTGAATCAATAAAAAATGCACCATTGAACTTATTGAACAAATTAAATCTGTGTTCAATATTAAACGCAATTTTAAAATTTGCTTCATTAAATTCATTATTATTTATCGAGCTCCCAGGTCCTAAGTTATATGCTGTCCATGCTCTATTATCATTAGCGCCACCAGCAAAAAAACTTTTTGAAAATGGAATGTAATCTGAATTTCCATATGGGATGGCTATTCCTAAGTAACTTCTAATAGCTAAAACATTAGATCTTCTCAATTTCCAATATTTGACATGATCTATTTCACTTTTAATGTATTGTGAATACTCAACATTAAATAGCTCGTATTTGTTATTGTCATTTTTGTTTATATCTATTGCCTTAGATATACTTGATAGTAAATTTCCTGCTAATTCAAATTTGAATCTGAATAAAGAGAAGTCAACATCATTTACATCCTCTTTAGAGTCTCTTATAAAAGAAAAATTTGTAGAAAATATAAGGTTGTTTTGAGTTAATCTATCTTTTCTTTGATTAATCCCATTTATTGACTTGAAGTTTTCTGGATAGTTTTCTTGGAAATTTAAATTTGAAATCAAAAAATCAATAGTATCATCTGCATATTCATCAATTAAAGAGTTTTCTCCAAATGCATTTGTAAAAATGTAATTTGTAGGAGTTTGATTAAAACTTAAAGCGATATTTTCTAAGCGATCAAATGAGTTTTGGTAAACCCTGAAATAATTATTAGGATTTAAATTTCTTACATATTGAATATTAAAAAGATCAATATTATATCTTTTATTAACTGTTGGTTTCCAATTATAACCAAATATTCCATTAGCCGTTTGTTTATCTAAACCAATGTTTTTTTGTGCAGAAATACTTAGATTTATTGTAGTTTTTGGAGACATGAATCTAGGAATAAACTCATCAGTATTAAATGGAGAGAAAATTCTAGGAAATAAGATTTTAATGTCTGCACCCAACTCATTTATATCAAAAAATCGATCATTTATATTATTGCCATCTTTAGAAGAACCAATAGAGCCAAAAGCAGAAATTTGCAAAGTTTCTGCTCCTTTGAAGACATTTCTAATAAAAATAGAACTAGCTGCAGAAAGACCAATAGATTGAATGTTACTTTGAGATATATTAAAATCAAATCCAAGTGCATACTTGTCTTTTGGGACAAGCTCAATGTTAGCAATTAGAGATTTGTTTTCTGTATCTTCAACATATTCGATACTTGGATATTTAAATGTTTGAAGTTCATTTAAGTACTTATATGTGTTGAGAAGATCTTTTTCTCTAAATATTTTGTTAGGTTTTATATCAATTGAACTAATAATAGTACTTGGTTTAAATTTTAGTTTTTTATCTGAAAAAAAGTTAAAACCATCAAATATTAGTTGATTGCTTTCATTATTTTTATTGATAAATATATTAACATCGGAAATAGTATATATTTCAAACGGTTTTTGAATAATATCAATATCGTTTTTTATAATTCTATCTTGAATAATTAACTTAGTATTCATTTTATTATTTCTACCTGTAGTATCATTTTCAAATTCAATATAATCCTGACTAAAGTGATATATACCAGAATTTCTAAATAGGGAAGTTAATCTTTCTCTTTCATTACTAAAATCATTTAAGTTAAACGGTTTATCAATATTAATATGTAAATAGGGGTATGTGTTTTTATAAATACTATCTAAGATAGGTGAGCTAATTGATGAAGATAATGAGTCAACAAAAAATTGTTTTTTTGTATTTATTAAATATTTTACTTCTCCTTGATTTTTTGATATTTTATTAATTTCAAATTTACCGCCTACATTAAACCATCCCTTTGAAAAGTAATAAGACTGAATATCTTTTAATGAATTTATTGTTTTTAAACTATCAATTAAAACAGGTTTTTCTCCAATATCTTTTAAAAATTTATTAAGTGAAATTTTTTTGAAATTTTTTGAAGTATCGTTTTTGGAAAGATTATGTATGTATAATCGAAGAGGAACATTCAATCCAACAGGTTTTGAGTTTGGATTTTGTTTTATTAAGCTAAGAACATTGATGTCATTACTAACTGTGTCATTTATAAATACCTTATTATTATCTAATAATAATTGATTGTATTTTATACCTTTAGTTGGATTACATGAAGAAATAAATATTATTATTAATATTGTAAAAGTTTTTTTATAAACTGATTTTCTCACAAACTTATATTATTTAAAAGAAAACAAATTTAGTTATTAAAATGGTAAGCGATAAACAAATTAAAATTATTAAATCCTTAAAACTTAAAAAGAATCGAATTAAACATAATTTATTTGTTGCTGAAGGGGACAAGACCATTTTAGAGCTTATTTTAGCAGACTTTAAAATTAATAGTTTGTATTCTACAAATACTAACATTGAAGGAGTTAAAAATAGTGTTGTTCAATTATCAAAGTCAGAATTAAATAAAATTAGTAATTTAACTAATCCTAAAAATTCTTTAGGAGTTTTTGAAATACCTAAATCCAAAAACATTGATTATAATAATTTAATTATTGGACTAGACAATATTAGCGACCCTGGAAATTTAGGAACAATAATAAGACTTTGTGATTGGTTTGGGGTTGAAGATTTAATTTGCAGTCTTGAGACTGTGGATTGTTATAATCCAAAAGTTGTTCAGGCTTCAATGGGTTCTATTTCAAGGATAAATATTACATACTTAGATTTACAAAAAACCCTTGAAAACAACTCTATAAAGACTTATGGTACTTACATGCAAGGAGACTCATTATATGAAGTAGATGAAATTCAAAAAGGTCTGGTATTATTTGGAAATGAAGCAAATGGAATAAATCCAAATCTATCAAAATTTATTGATAAAAGGTTGTCTATACCTAGGTTTGGAAAACTCAAAAAAACTGAAAGTTTAAATGTGGCTAATGCCCTTTCAATTATTTTGAGCGAAAACGCTAGAAAATCTATTGAAAAGTAAAATTAATTAATATTCCACTTGTTTTCATAAAATCTATATTTCCTGTCCAAGGACTCATAGGGTCGTCATCTCTTACTAGTTCATCTGAAATAGCAAATATACCTCTAATGGATGGAGTGAATTTAAACCACTCTAGGTAAAGATCTATTCCAAATCCAAGTTCATAGAAAAACACATTTCTTTTAGTTCTAAATTGCCCAGAACTATTGTCTTCTAAATTATTTTCATTACTTGAAAGATTAATTGCTGTAGATATACCGGAGGTTATAAAGGGTTTAAAATTATTTAACCTTTTGGTTGATATTTTTAACAAAAGAGGAAAATGTATATAAGTAGATTTTACTTCTCTTAAATGAATATTTTCTAGAAACTCACTATCTCCAAAGCCTACTGGATTATAGTTTAAATTTCTACTTGACATTATTAAGCCAGGTTCAAACCTTAAATCAAAAAAATCATTAATTCTAAAATTACCAATTAGTCCAACATTGAATCCAGATGAAGCTTCCACTTGTATATCATCATAATTTTCAAGATAATCAAAGTTGAAATCATAATTATTGAACCCTAAATAATACCCCCAGGAGACACTTGGTTTATCAAAATTCTCATTATTAATCACTTTTTCCTTAGTAAACAACTGAGAATTAGCAGTGTTTAATGATAAAATATATAAAAAAATTAATACTGTTTTTTTCATTTTAAACTTTACTAGCCACATAAATAGTAGCAACTCCAAATGTTTGTGGAAAGTCTACTACATTAGTAAACCCAATTTTCTTTAAAATATTGTTGAATTTTTCTCCGTAGGGAAATTCCGCAGAAGATTCTGATAGATAATTATACGCTAATTTATCTTTTGAAAATATCTTTCCTATAGTTGGTAAAATAAATTTAGAGTAAACTGTATAAAATTGTTTAAATGGAAATTTTGTAGGGTTAGAAGTTTCTAAAATTACTAAGGATCCATTTGGTTTTAAAACTCTGAATATTTCTTTTAAACCTGAATCTAAAGATTCAAAATTTCTTACTCCAAAAGATACAGTAACTGCATCAAAGAAATTATCTTCGTATTTTAAATTTTCAGAATCTCCGATAACCATATCAATTGTATTATCTAGTTTCTTATCTTTTATTTTCTCAACTCCGACATCTAACATGCCTTTACTTATATCAAGACCGATAATTTTTTTAGCATTTGTTTTAACCATTGCAATTGCTAAATCTCCTGTACCAGTTGCAACATCTAAAATCAATGATGGTTTTTTAGATTTTAATATTTTCACTATTTTTTTTCTCCATGAAACATCAATACCAAATGAAATAACACGATTAAGTATGTCATATTCTTTTGAAATATTGTTGAACATTTTTTCTACTTGGCTTTTTTTGGACAAGTCGCTATTTTGATAAGGAATTATTTTTTTTGACATTAATACTATCCTTTAACATTTAAACATAAATGCAAAGAAATACAATTAACATTCAATTCCCTAAAATAAATTATATTTGTATTGAACAATTTATAGAATAATGAAAATAATTATTGCTGGTGCAGGTGAAGTTGGATTTCATCTAGCAAAATTATTATCTTACGAATCTCAAGAAATTACCTTAATAGATCCCGTTAGAGATAGTTTAACTTTTGCGGAGGGTCATCTGGATATTAAGGTACTAAATGGTGATTCAACTTCAATTAAAACCCTCAATGATGCAAACATCTCTGATGCTGATCTGTTTATTGGTGTCACTGCTTTACAAGCTACAAATCTAACAGCATGTTTTTTAGCTAAACAACTTGGAGCAAAAAAAACAATTGCAAGGATTTCCAACTCAGAATATAATAATCCAAAAAATAATATAAATTTCAGTAATCTTGGTGTAGATGAATTGATATCTCCAGGTGATTTGGCTACTGATGAAATTGAATTAGTAATTAATCAATCTGTGTTTAATGATACATTTGAATTTGAGGATGGAGCTTTAACTACACTTGGCTTAAACCTTTCGGACTCTGCTATACTTATTGGAAAGTCAGTTACTGAGGCTGCGTCATTTTTCCCGGAAACACATTTTTTCCCAATAGCAATTAAAAGAGATGATGATACTATAATCCCTAGAGGAGATACTGTTTTTGAGATTGGAGATCATGTAGTTTTCATGACTACCGAAGGCGGAGATAAGGAATTATGTAAGTTGTCAGGTACTGATTTAACCAAAATTAGTGATGTAATGATAATGGGTGGGGGAAATATTGGTAGAAAAGTTGCTAAAAAATTATCTAATAATTTTAATGTAAAAATAATAGAAAAAAACAAATCCTGTGCCCAAGATTTAGCTGAAAGGTTGCCCGAAACTTTAGTTATTTATGGTGATGGAAGAAATGTAGAATTATTAGATGAAGAAAATCTAAATAATATGGATGCATTCGTTTCAGTAACTGGAAATTCTGAAACTAATATTATGTCTTGTTTAGTTGCTAAGTCTAAAGGCATAAAAAAAACTATTGCGCTAGTTGATAATATGGATTACTATAAATTATCTCAATCGATTGGAATTGATACATTAATTAATCAAAAACTTCTAGCAGCAAATAGTATTGTTAAGTTTATTAAAAAGGCTGAAGTAGTAGCTATATCACAACTTAGTAACATGAATGCCGAACTTTTAGAGTTTGTAATTAATGAAAATTCTCATGTATGTAATAAACTTATTAGAGATCTTAATTTTCCTAGAGAAGCCATAATTAGTGGAGTAATAAGAAACGGAAATGGTCTTGTTGTTTTGGGTGATTTTAAAATATTAAAAGATGACAGAGTGGTAGTTTGTTGTAAACTTGAAACAGTAAATCAAGTTGAAAAATTCTTTTATTAGGTTAATAATATGAAAATTAATTATCAAATAATATTTTATTTTTTTGGTATTCTATTGATGTTTAATGGAGGTTTTATGTTCATCGCTTCCTTACTAAGCTATATGTATAATGACGGCATTACTGATAGCCTAATTGTCTCTGGAATTATAGTTTTGTCCTTAGGTGCTTTTTGTTCCATATACAATCGAAATTTTGATATTAATTTAAATAAAAGAGAGGGCTACATTGTTGTAATATTTGGTTGGATAGTTATGATATTATCTGGCTCACTTCCATACATTTTAACAGATTCTATTCAGGGTTTTACTAACATAATTTTTGAAACTACATCAGGATATACTACAACTGGAGCAACTATACTAGACTCAATTGAATCATTACCAAAGGGAATTATCTTTTGGAGAAGTATCACACATTGGATTGGAGGTATGGGTATAATTGTTCTAGCTATAGCAATTTTACCACTTTTAGGAATAGGAGGAATGCAGCTTTTTTCTGCAGAAGCACCTGGCCCAAGTGCTGATAAATTACATCCAAGAATAACAGATACAGCTAAAAGATTATGGTTAATATACTTAAGTGTTACTTTAATTGAGACATTACTCTTAAGTATTTTTGGTATGTCATTTTTTGATGCTATTAATCACTCAATGTCAAATATAGCTTCGGGTGGTTTTTCAACTAAGGATACAAGTTTAGCCTATTGGAATAATATTCCAATGATACAATATATAGTTATATTTTTTATGTTTATAGCGGGTACTAATTTTGTGCTTCTATATTATGTGTTTAAAGGAAAATTGAATAAAATTAATATAGATGAAGAGTTTAATTTGTATTTAAAATTTGTACTGTTCTTTTCAATAATTGTAGCATTAATTGTCTTTTTTAATTCTAACTTTTTAGTTAGTGACGATATTTCGTTATTTAGCAGAGTCGAAGGAGTTATTAGACACTCCCTGTTTCAAGTTGTTTCAATAGTAACAACTACAGGTTTTGTAACAGCAGATTATACATCTTGGACTCCTTTTTTATTATTAATATTTTTTGGTTTAATGTTTATTGGTGGTTCTGCAGGTAGTACATCTGGGGGCTTTAAGATTGTTAGACATTTACTTCTTATCAAAAATGGATTTTTAGAATTTAA
>CABXVR010000024.1 GCA_902515565.1 uncultured Bacteroidota bacterium
CAACTAACAAAAATGTTGTTTTTATTTAACTAATGATTTTTTTTATTTAAATTTATTATTAATTGCAAATAAAATGGTACAACAAGTAACTAGAGGAATAAAGATTGAAGTTAAACAAAACTTTGAAGGTACTTTTTATAAGAACCACAAAATCCATTTTGCTTTTGGATATGTTGTAACTATTGAGAACAGAAGTAAAGACACTGTTCAATTAAACTCTAGACACTGGACAATTTTAGATTCATTAAATAAAAATGAAAATGTTGATGGCGAAGGGGTAATAGGTAAAAAACCTGTCCTTAACCCTGGAGACACCCATGTTTATAATTCTGGATGTTTATTACTTTCTCCCTTTGGATCAATGAAGGGTCATTACAAGATGATTGATTTAGCTACCACAAGAAAATTTAATGTAACTATACCATCTTTTAAGCTAAGTGCTCCTTTTGCACTTAATTAATTTTCTTTAGTTTTTTTATGTTTAACTTTGCAGTATTATTATTAATTCAATAAATATTTTAGATGAGTAAAGGATTTTTTAAAGTTCCCATAGCAATTAATGAACCTGTAAGAGCTTACGAACCGGGCTCAAAACACAGAGATGAAGTCATAGCTTCATATAATAAAATGTTCAATAGCAATATTGATATACCTTTTTATATAAATGGGAAAAATATTACAACTAATAACCACAAACTGATTTCTCCACCTCATGATCACAAACATATTGTTGGTAAATATTTTTTAGCTGAAAAAACTCATGTTGATCAAGCAATTAGCGGATGCTTATCCGCCCGTGAAAAGTGGGCTAATTTACCTTGGGAACAAAGGTCAGCAATTTTTCTAAAAGCTGCGGAACTAATCGCTGGACCTTATAGATCAAAAATCAATGCAGCTACAATGATCGCCCAATCTAAAACTATTCATCAAGCAGAAATAGATGCTTCTTGTGAGTTTATTGACTTTTTAAGATTCAATGTTCAATTTGTAACAGATATTTATAACAATCAACCTGAGAGTACATCAGATTTTTGGAATAGGGTTGAGTATAGGCCTTTAGAAGGTTTTGTGTACGCTGTTACACCATTTAATTTCACTGCAATAGCAGGTAATCTTCCTGCATGTATGGCAATGTTAGGAAATGTTGTTGTATGGAAGCCTAGTGACAGCCAAATTTATTCAGCTAAAATAATAATGGATGTATTTAAAGAAGCTGGAGTACCTGATGGAGTAATTAATGTTGTTTTTGGAGATCCAGAGATGATAACAAATACCGTATTAAGTAGCCCGGATTTTAGCGGACTTCATTTTACTGGTTCTACTGAAATATTCAAAAAACTATGGAAAAATATTGGAGAAAATATCTCTAATTATAAAACATATCCAAAAATTGTTGGAGAGACAGGTGGGAAAGATTTTATAGTTGCACATAAAAGCGCTATTGCTGCTCAAGTATCTACAGCAATTGTTAGAGGTGCTTTTGAATTTCAAGGACAAAAGTGTAGCGCAGCATCAAGAGGTTATATTTCAGAGTCCATATGGAATGAAGTTAAAAGTAATATTATTGCAGATTTAAATTCTATAAAAATGGGATCACCCTCTGATACTAATAATTTTGTAACTGCAGTAATCCATGAAAATTCATTTGATAAAATTGCAAATTATATAGATGATGCTAAAAATGATTCAGAAACTGAAATAATTGCTGGTGGAAAATATGACAAATCAAAAGGTTACTTTATTGAACCTACAGTTATTGTCACTACAAATCCAAATTATAGAACTATGCACGAAGAGATTTTTGGGCCTGTAATGACAATTTATATTTTCAAAGATGATGATTTTGATAAAACTCTAAAGTTAGTTGATTCAACTAGTGGGTATGCTTTAACTGGAGCTATTTTAGCAACTGACAGATATGCGATTGATAATGCGACTAAACTCTTACAAAATTGTGCAGGCAATTTCTATATTAATGATAAACCGACAGGTGCAGTTGTTGGACAGCAACCGTTTGGTGGAGCTAGAGGCTCTGGTACAAACGACAAAGCGGGAAGTGTTCTTAACTTATTGAGATGGGTATCTCCAAGATTAATCAAAGAAACATTTGTAACTCCAACAGATTACAGATATCCTTTTTTAGGCAATTAATTAAAATCTTGAAATGAATTAACTTCACTAAATTGTGAATTAATTGCATTATTATTTGAGTCAACAATCATAGCTACAATTGCTAAGTTTTCTTGAACAAAATCTGGACTTATTTCGACATTAAAATTAAATTTATAATCGGTCAACGGCTGTATTAAATCTAATGTATTACCAGAAATATTAGTTATAGATTTTCGTAAAACGTCTAGATGAGAATAATTTTCTATAGGGTTACCTAAATTATAAAAATAACTATCTTCTACGTAATTAAAATAATTGGATTGATCATATATTAAATTACTTTCTAACAAGTAAATTACTAACTTATGATTAACGAGTTCAACATTTGAAACAATCCTTAATTTAACTTCCAAATCAATATTCTCTAGTTCTGATTTAATAGAAATAGCTACATTATTTTCTTCACTTAAAAGACTATTAACTTCTGAAATTTGATAGGGATCAAACCATGAAATTGTTCTATTTAATCTAGCTGAGGGGAAACCACTAATACCTAATTCAGATCTAAGGTCTGATTCTTGATCAATGGTAAGTTCATCATTGTTATGAATTCCAACTGAAATAATATTATCATATACCTCTTTTAACTCATAAATTGCATGCGCAACTGGTGGACAATACCCACACCATGTTCCTGTGTAGTCTTCAACAACAACTTTATTTATTGGCTCTACTATATTAAACACTATTAAATCTGTACTATAATTTTGAGAATCAATGGTATAATTGGCAGAAACATCATGACTACCAATCTCATCATAACTAATTGTGTTTCCATTTATTAATTGATTATCCACTACAAAACTAGTGCTAGATGTTATGTTATTTCCTCCTGAATCTATCATGTTAAAAGAAATAAGTTGATCTTTTAAATAAGATGACTCGACATTTAAACCAGGAATTAAGCTGTTTTGTTGAACAGATAAATCACTAAAGGATTCTGGCTTGCTACAACTATAAATGAGAATAAAAATAAGAGTGTATAATAAAGGGGATCTCATAATTTATATAAATTTATTATTTGTGAAATTAAGCATATATTTTCAATTTACTTTCTTTATTAAAAAAACAGAGTATATTTACAAAAACCCAAAACAATGAAAAAATTAATTACTATAATAAGCCTTATTTTTTCAATTACTGCAAATTCTCAATCCACATTACCTAATATTTCTTTAAATTCCTTAGACGGAAAAGAGATAAATGTTCAAGAGATTTCTAGCAATGATAAAATTGCTGTCATATCTCTATGGGCAACTTGGTGTGTGCCATGTATAAAAGAATTAGATGCCATTAGCGAGTATTATGAAGAATGGAAAGACGAGGTAGATTTTGAACTATTTGCTATATCAACAGATGATAGTAGAACAATAAAAAGAGTTAATGCAATGGTTAATGGAAAAGGTTGGGAATACACCATTCTTTTAGATTCTAACAATAAACTTCAAAGAGCTTTAGGAGCTTCAACTATTCCATTAACTTTAATAGTTAAAAACAATAAAATCGTATATAGACACTCTGGATATAGCGCTGGAGTTGAATTTGAGTTATTTGATAAAATAAAAGAATTAAAATAATTGTATGAAAAAAATATTGTTCTTTATTAGCCTAATAATTTCACTAACAACAGTTTCACAAAATAATGAAAACATTTTTGGTAGTTTCGAAAGTAATTCCCAACTATTACAGGATGATAGTACTTTAAATTTTACCTCTCCAGATGATAATTTTAGAGCAAATAGTTATTTCCAATTAAATTATAATATAGGAAATGTATCTACTGGAATTCAATATGAAAGTTATCTACCAAGTGCAATGCTTGGTTATTATCCACAATATAATGGTGGAAATGGAATTGCATCCTATTTCATGAATATTAAGCAAAATAAAACCGATATTACTTTGGGTTATTTTTATGGGCAGTTTGGTAACGGATTAATTTTTAGATCATGGGAAAATAGACAGCTAGGAATAAATAATGCTATTAAAGGAGTAAAATTTAAATATAAGTTTTCTGAAAGCTTTAATCTTACTACCATTTATGGACAACAAAGAAATGGCTTTGAGTTAAATGAGTCGACTATACAAGGGGTCGACTCAAACCTAAATTTAAACAAATTTTTAAATTTTGAAAAAACAGACCTAACAATAGGCGCAAGTTATGTAGGTAGATATCAAAATAATTCTACTAATGACTTAATTCCTGCTAATGTAAAATCTATTGGTGCAAGAGTTAATTTGTACTCTGGTAGATTTAGCTTAAACCTTGAAGGCATCATTAAGGATTCTGATGTCATAGCTAATGAAGGTATAATTTTATCTGATAAATTATATGATGGAACCGCTTTACAACTAGATTTGGGATACTCAAAAAAAGGCCTAGGATTAAACACTACTTTTAGAAGATTAGAAAATTTTAATTTTTATAGCGATAGATTAGCAGAAGGAAATATATATAATCAACAAACTATTAGTTACACTCCTGCTTTAACTAAACAACAAGATTATTTACTTACAAATATTTATGTCTACAGCGCTCAACCCCGGTTAGTAATCAACGCATTAGAAAATAGATCTGGTGAAGTTGGTTCTCAAACAGATTTTTATTACACATTTAAAAAAGACAGTTTTTTTGGAAAATACAAATCTAAAATTGCAGTAAACTTTTCGTATTGGGCTGCAATAGAATCTAATTTCAATCAAGATCAATCTTATGATGTTGAATTTATTGGTGATGGCAATAGATATTACAGAGATTTTAATTTCGAATTAAAAAACAGATGGAATAATAAATTTAATACTACAATAACAATGTTAGATGTTATAATTGATAAGGGAGTAGCCCTTGGGGGTCCTTTAGGTGTTCAAGGAGATATAAAGGCAAAAGTAGGTGTTATTGAGGGGACCTATAGATACGAAAATGGAAAATCATCTAGAGCTGTTATTCAACATTTATGGACGAAAGATGATAAAAAAAATTGGGCAGGTTTAGTTTATGAATATAACTTTTCAACAAGTTTAAATGTTTTTATCGCAGATGGATGGAATTACGGAGGCACAGATAAAATTCATTATTACAATATTGGTGGAAGCTATTCTAAGGACAACATTAGACTTAGCTTAAATTATGGCAGACAAAGAGGAGGATTAATATGTGTAGGAGGAGTTTGCCGATATGTTCCTGAAAACACAGGGTTAAACCTTAATTTAAACGTAGTTTTTTAATTTTGAGTATATCTGTATCTTAATCTTAATGAATTACCGTCTTGAATTCCATTTTCATCAGCTAAATAAAATTTAAAAACATATTCAACTGCTGTATTTCCGTCACCTGCATCCATATTAAAAAAATGGTCTCCTGATGATGGTTGAGTTTGAGCAGGCTCAATACTAACATTAGGCATTGAAGGACTTGTTGGATAAGATGTACCTGAGGAAACACCAAAATAACATTCCCCAAAGCAAAGTTCCATCATAGAACCATCAGTACCACTAATACTTTCAACTTCAATTCTCATTCCAATTGTTTCAGATGAAGTATTTCTGACATTAAAACCAAGAGATGCATCGGGATATTCTACGGTAGAAAACTCTAAAAGTTGATTATCAACAAAAGTATTACCATCTAAATCTTCAACAGTAAATGTAAGTTCAGGTACAGGATCTACATGATCAGGACCAGATTCATCTTTTGAACATGAATAAACAAATAATAATAAAATTAAGATTAACAAACTAGGTTTAAAAGTGTTTTTCATAGTATATATATATATGTCAAAAATCGAAGTTAACAAATTTAGCTTAATTTAGTGACTTGTAAACAAACCAATAAACAAAATTTAATGAAAAGATTATACTTTATAGTATTAATAATATTTAGTTTTACTTTTAGTTTTTCTCAAACTATTGTATCAACAAACATCGAAAATAAAAATGCAATTGTTGAAGAATCCACTGGAATTCACTGCTCATATTGTCCTGAGGGTCACGCTATTTTAGATCAAGCTATAAATCAATACCCAGGTGATGTTTTTGTAATTAAATATCATGAAGGTGGTTACGCATGGGATTGCGATCCAAATGGTGGTCATAATTTTTCGATTCCTTTTGCAGAACAACTAGCTGTTCAAGCAATTGCTACAGGACAACCTGCAGCATCTGTAAATAGACAATATTTTCCCAATTACACAATGGGTGGTGGTACAGCCATGAGCAGAGGCGCATGGTCATTAGCTATTTCTGAAGTTTTAGAACAGTCAGCCTATGTTAATGTTGGAGTTGAAGCTACAATAATAGGCAATGAATTATCCGTACATGTTGAGGCATATTATACTGGAAATAGCCCTGAAGACACCAACTTTTTACATGTAGCATTACTACAAGATGGCGTTATTGGTCCTCAAGGAGGTTCAGAAGCCAATCCAAGCTATATAGTTTCAAGTTCTCCAAATCCTAATTACTTACACAATGAATATGATTATCTTCATATGGATAGATTAGTAGATTTAATTAATGGTTTTGATGGTGATCCAATTTCAACAACTTCAACTGGGAGTTTTGTAGATAGAACATATACTTATACTATTCCAGATTATTATAATGATGTTGCTGTCGATCTAAATGAAATGGAGGTTGTTGCATATATTACAGAAACTAATCAAGATATAATTAATGGTGACAAAACAAGTGCAAGTTTACAATTATTAACGAACGACATCGGAGTAACTTCTATTATTTCACCAACAAATTCATCTAACAGTGCTGAAGAATATGTGACTGTTACAGTTACTAATTTTGGTGAGAATTCAATTTCAAATTTTGACATATCTTACCAATTAAATTCTGAAAATATAATAACTGAGACTTTTACAAACACTCTTAATTCTAATCAATCAAGCGATTTTACTTTTAATACAACCTTAAATTTATCTAATTTAAATAGTTGTCAATTAAGTGTTTTTACATCTTTAAATGAAGACGAAAACATTTCAAACGATGCAATAACTCAATCATATAGTTTTATAGATTACTGTACTCCAAGTGCCGGATCTTGCAATTTAGATGGAATCAAGCAATTTATTTTAAATACTATAAATATTGATGATGGGGGAATAGGTTGTAATACAGAGCCGAGTGATGGTCCTTTGGGATATGCTGACAGAAGAAATCTTATCACAGATTTAAGTAGATATTCGGGTGAAAATAATTATACTATTCAAGCGATGCAACTTTGGGGAACTGGATCAGATGCATATCCACCAAACAGTGAGGGTTTTGCAGTATGGATTGACTTCGATGATAGTGGAACTTTTGAGACATCAGAGCTACTGATTGAAAGCTCTTTTGACGGTTATGGTGTTTTGGAAGATTTTGCGTTAAATATTCCTGTAGATGCTCCACTAGGAATTCATATTCTAAGGGCAAAGGCAATTGATTTAACAACTGGAGATAACTTAACAAACCCATGTGACGATTTTTCTTATGGTGAAGTTCATGATTATAGTGTAAATATTGTTGCCAGTTTAGAAATAAATGATATTGAACTAATTAAAAATTTGAATATTTACCCAAATCCATCTAAAGGGATTTTTAATATTAAATCAAATATTGACAAAGTGAATTATAAACTTTATGATATTTTAGGAAAAGAAGTTGATAACGGAATTTTATTTGTTGGAAACAATTCAATTAATATATCATCAGAAAATGATGGTATATATATTCTAAATATAGAATCAAATAATGGCACAAAAACAAATTTAAAATTGATCAAAAACTAGAGAATTAGACTATATTAGTAAAAAATTAAAAAAAAATGATTAATAAAACCCCCATTATTACATTTATTTTTTTATTAGCATCGAACTTATTTTTAGCACAAACAATTGTGTCAACTAGTCCTGAAAATAAAAAAATTATTTTAGAAGAATACACTGGTATTCATTGCACTTATTGTCCTGATGGCCATGAGATTGCACAGTCATTAAAAGATGCTAACCCAGATAATATTTTTATAATAAATATTCACACTGGAGGATATGCAACTCCGAGCTCTGGTGAGCCTGATTTTAGAACTAGTTTTGGAGATGCTATTGCAGCTCAATCCAACCTGACTGGATACCCCTCAGGCTCTGTAAATAGGCAGTTTTTTTCCGGCCTTTCTATGAATGGAGGAACTGCAATGGGAAGAGGTAGTTGGAGTTCAGCTAGTTCACAAGTTCTAAACCAAAGTGCTTATGTAAACGTAGGAGTTGAAGCAAGTATTAATGTACAAAACAATGAGTTAACTGTTCACGTTGAAGGTTATTACACAGGAAATAGTCCTCAAAGTACAAATTTATTAAATGTAGTTCTTACCCAAAACAATACACTTGGCCCTCAAATAGGAGGTGGAATGGGAAGTAATTATAACCATATGCACAGGTTAGTGCATATGATAACCGGACAGTGGGGATTTGAAATATCGAATACAAGTTCAGGAAGCTTTGTCGATGAAACATTTACCTACACAATTCCTTCAGATTATAACGGAGTTGATGTAAATTTATCTGAACTCAATGTAATCGCATTTATTTCAGAAACTCAGCAAAACATTATCAGTGGAGCAGAGTATACACCAACCTTTGAAGGCTTAGAATATTCAAACGATGCAGCTATTTTGGGAATTGAAGAAAACCTAAATGGTAATTGTGGAGATAGTGCTTCGCCAGTGGTAGTTATTCAAAATAGTGGATACGATAACATTACTAATTTTTCTATTGAGTACTCAATTAATAACGGTAACACTCAATCTCATAATTGGTCAGGATCATTGGGCTCTTTAGCCTCAACGGCTATAGTGCTTCCAGCAATCAATTATAGTCCATCAGACACTAACAGTATAAACATTACTATTTCTGATGATGACAATAACCAAAATAATTCAAATGTCTTTTATTTTAACCAATCTAATAGTTATGATACATCTATCGTAACTCTAAACTTAGTTACAGACAATTATGCATCCGAAACATCATGGGAGCTATCTGATTCGTTTGGTAATATCATAGCTTTAAATGGATCTTTAAGTAATGCTAGTACTTATACTACGGAAATTGAAATTCCTACATCAGATGAGTGTTATACATTTACAATTAATGACACCTATGGAGACGGAATATGTTGTGCATATGGCGTTGGCTCCTACTCTATCACTGATGACTCAGGGAATACAATTATTTCTGGAGGTGAATTTAGTAGTGTTGATACTTCAACTTTTAGGGTGGGTGAAACATTAGGAATAAATTCTATTTTCGAGAATAATTTAAACATATTTCCTAATCCTTCTAATGGAATATTTACAGTCAAAACGTCACTAAACAATTCAACTTATAAAATTTATAATTTGATTGGTCAACATGTAAAATCAGGCCTAATTAACAATGGATCTAACTCAATCGATTTAAGAAATTCAACTGATGGAGTTTATTTCATGACAATTCAAACAGAAAATGGTGAGAAAACTGGATACAAATTAATTAAGAATTAGTTTTTGGTCTTGTATTTTATTGGTAAGTAAACAACTTTCTTTTCACTAAAAAAGTCTTCATTAAAAAATTCTGAGAGCTCAAAAGTTTTAACGTTTTTGAAACTTTTGAGCTCATCATTTAAGTCTCCACCTTTAAGATAAAGAACACCATTTTTGAAATCATTAAATGAATTTTTATTTATTTTAAATTTAATCCAAGAAACGAAATCTTTCATATTAGTTACTGCTCTAGAGACAATAAAATCATTTTTTTCAGAGATAGCCTCTACTCTACAACTTGAAGTTTTAACATTTTTTAAATCTAATTCTTTAACAACATTATTTACGACGTTAATTTTTTTTTGAATACTATCCACTAAATGAAATTTGCAATTTGGGAATAATATAGCAAGAGGAATGCCTGGAAAACCACCACCAGTGCCAACATCTAAAATACTAGTTCCGTCTTTAAAAGAAATTAATTTAGAAATGGAAAGTGAATGTAAGACATGTCTTAAATATAACTCATCAATGTCTTTTCTAGAAATAACATTGATTTTAGAGTTCCATTCTTTATAAAGAACCTCTAATTTGGTAAATTGAATTAGTTGCTCCTTTGATAAACCCTTAAAGTATTTCTGAATAATTTTCATAAAAAATTTAATATCAACAAAAATAAGTTTTTGTCCACAATTATTTCTAAATAAGACGTAAAGAAATTACATTTATGATATATTTACTTTTGAATAAATCTAAACAATCTTTTATGACCCCAAAAGCTATATTATTTAACCGAAAAGATTCTAAACTTTTTTTTAAAACCTTAAATAAAAGAGTTAATAATTATTTTAATGAAAAAAATATTTCAAAATCTGGAAATTGGAAGCTTTGGTTAAAAACGTTTGTAATGTTTTCACTTCTCTTAACCCCATATATTTTAATATCAATTTTTACTATTCCAAATTGGATGCAAATTTCCCTTTCAATCATTATGGGAATTGGTTTAGCAGGAGTTGGAATGAATGTAATGCATGATGGAAATCACGGTTCATTTTCTAGTAAAAGATGGGTTAATAGACTTATGGGAGGAAGTATATACATTTTAGCTGGTAACAGATACAATTGGCAAGTACAACACAATGTTCTTCATCACACATACACTAATATTCATGGTCATGATGAGGATTTAGAAGCCGGTAGAGTAATTAGATTTTCAAAACATTCAAAATGGAGATGGTTTCATAAATTTCAACATTATTATTCTGTTTTTTTCTACGGACTTTTAACAATTAATTGGTCGATAACAACAGATTTTTTTCAAATGAAAAGATTTATGAAAAGAAAATTATCACATGGTAAATTTCCTAATCCGTTTGTGAATTGGACCAAACTATTTATATCAAAGATTTTATACTTTTTATTTTGGATTTTTATTCCAATATTAGTTTTTAACATTATTTGGTGGAAAGTAGTATTATCATTTTTAGTAATGCATTATACTGCAGGACTAATACTAAGTTTAGTTTTTCAACTTGCCCACATAATGGATGAGGCAGATATGCCACTTCCTGACAATCAAGGAAATATGAAAAACAGCTGGGCAATTCATCAATTAAAAACAACTGTAAATTTTGCAGCAAATAATTGGCTTGTAAACTGGTTTACTGGTGGTTTAAATCATCAAGTTGAGCACCATATATTTCCAAATATATCACACGTTCACTACGATAAAATTTCTGAAATTGTTAAAAAAACAGCTAGTGAATTTAACCTTCCATACAACGAATTCAAAACAACTAGAGACGCCTTAGTGGCGCACTTTAAATATTTACGTCACATGGGTCTAAAACCTACAACATAAAAGAATGAAAGAGAATTTATCTGAAAGAATAAACAATCTCGCTGTTTCGCAGACTCTAGCAATGGCGGCAAAAGCAAGAGAATTAAAAAATGAAGGAAAAGATGTAATTGGACTTAGCTTAGGCGAACCTGACTTTAACACTCCTAATTATATCAAACAAGCTGCTGTTAATGCAATAAATGAAGATTATAATTCTTATACTCCAGTAGATGGATATGTTGATCTTAAAAATGCTATAATAACAAAATTTAAAAGAGATAATAATTTAATTTATGATTTATCTCAAATAGTTGTTTCAACAGGTGCAAAACAATCTCTATCCAATGTAGCAGCAGCTCTAATTAATCCTAATGATGAAGTTATACTTCCTTGTCCATATTGGGTTAGCTATAGCGATATTGTTGGTTTAAATGGAGGTGTACCCATCGAGGTTAAAACCGATATTTCTAATGATTTTAAAATGACTGCAAAAGATTTAGAAAATGCTATTACCCCTAAAACTAAAATGATTTGGTTTAGTTCTCCATGTAATCCTAGTGGATCTGTTTACAGCAAAAAGGAATTAAGAGAATTAGCAGATGTTCTTGTTAAATATCCAGATATTTTTGTTTTATCTGATGAAATATATGAACATATTAATTTTTGTGGAGGACATTTTAGCATAGCTGAGTTTGAAGATATGTATGATAGAACAATCACTGTAAATGGTGTTTCAAAAGCGTTTGCGATGACTGGTTGGAGAATTGGTTATATTGGTGGTCCATCATGGATAGCCAGAGCATGTAATAAAATGCAAGGCCAAGTAACGTCTGGTGCAAATTGTATTGCACAAAGAGCTGTTATCACAGCATTGATTGAGTCACCCTCTAAAATATCATATATGGTTGATGAATTTAAATTAAGAAGAGACTTAATTTTAAGTTTATTTAATGATATCGATGGTTTTAAATGTAATACTCCAGACGGTGCTTTTTACGTATTTCCTGACGTTTCATACTTTTTTGGCAAAACAATAGATGGCTATAAAATTAATAATGCCTCAGACATGTCACTATTTTTATTAGACAGAGCATTAGTTGCAACGGTTACTGGTGATGCTTTTGGAGATCCTAATTGCATAAGAATTTCTTATGCCGCTTCACAAGATCAATTAATTGAAGCAATAAAAAGAATTAAAAAAGCTGTATCTTAACATTATGATAATAACTACAACAGAAAATATTCCTAACAAAGAGGTGATAGAAATTTTAGGTATTGCTAGAGGTAGTACTGTAAGAGCTAGAAATGTTGCTAAAGATATATTTGCAGCACTTAAGGGAGTTGTTGGTGGTGAGATAAGTGAATACACAAAGCTTCAAGCTGATTCAAGAGAGCAGGCTCTTCAAAGAATGTATAAAGATGCAGAAAAAATGGGAGCTGATGCTGTTATAAACGTAAGAATGACTACTTCAATGGTAATGCAGGGAGCTTCAGAGCTTTTAGCGTACGGAACTGCCGTAAAATTAAAATAAATGACTTTTAATATTCTTTTTTGGGGTATTACCACGTTATTAATTGTCTATTTACTCATAAAAAAAATAGGAGCTGAAAAAAAAGAGGATTTTGAAAAAAGAGACAATTAAATTTATCTTTTTTTCCAAAAATATGCAGTAAA
>CABXVR010000025.1 GCA_902515565.1 uncultured Bacteroidota bacterium
TTTGTAAACTCCATTTTTGTTACTTGCTAAATCCTGTCGATCAATTGTTTGAATTCCAAATCCTAAAGTGCCAATACTGTTAATCGTGTCAGTTATGTAAGTGTTTTTATCTTTTTTGTATAATGTTAAGTTTTTATAATCTTTAATTTCTCTGTTTTTATAAAGACTATATATCCTTAAACCCAAAATGGAAGGTGTTTTGCTATCTTTTACATCAATACCATAATTAAGGGGATTTAGGGGTTTTTGATTTATATCTCTTATTTCAAAATGTAGGTGAGGTCCACTAGAGCCACCAGTATTTCCTGAATAAGCAATAAGTTCGTTGTCTAAAATTTCAATTTCATTTACTGCTGGAAAAATTTCTATTTCATAATCTTCTTTTTGGTACTGTTCATTCTTAACTATTGTTTCAATTTTTTTAGAAAACCTTTTTAAATGAGCATAAAGAGTTGTTTTACCATCGTTATGTTTAATGTAAATAGCTTTTCCATAACCACCTTTTGAAATTTTTATTCTACTAACGTATCCTTTAGAAAATGCGTAAACTTTTGATCCTTCTTTTCCTTTAGTTTTTATGTCAATTCCAGAATGAAAATGATTTGTTCTAAGCTCACCAAATGTGCCTGAAAGTATTGACTCATATTCAAGTGGGTTTCTCTGATTGTTCTGCGCAAGGACAAAATTTAGCGAAATAAGAAAAAATAGAATCTTTAGAGTAAAGTTTTTCATAATATTTATTAGATGTAAAAATATTATAATTTCACAAACATCATAACATATTTTTTGTAAAAAGAAGTGTTAATTCTAATATCTATGTTAACTTTGTTTTAATAGTATTTTAATTATAAGATGCAAGATCTAGATAATTTAGTCAAATCTTTAGAGAAAAATATTCGAATTTCATTGGAGAAGATAACCAAGCTTCAAAAGTTAAATTTTGAATTAGAGAGTGAAGTGAATTTACTTAGAAAAAAAGATTTAGAAAAGTCTAATCTGATAAATTTATGTGAAGAAAAATATAAATCACTTAAAATTGCAAATACTATTCTAGGTAGTAATAACGGTACTAAAGATACTAAACTAGAAATAAATTCATTAATTAGAGAAATAGATTATTGTATATCTCAATTAACAGAATAAATATAGTTCTAAATGGAAAAATTGAAAATAAAATTATCTATCGCTAATAGGATTTATCCTCTCACAATTGACCCTTCTCAAGAAGAAGGATTGAGAAAGGCTGCGTTAGATATAAATATGATGATAAAACAGTTAGAACAAAGTTATTCAGTTAATGATAAGCAAGATGTTTTAGCAATGTGTGCTTTGCAGTTTGCATCAAAAACTAAACAACGGTCTATTGATAACAATAATTCAAGTAAATCTTTTGAAAAAAAATTAAAAGAATTAAATGAATTAATTATTGAAACTATTTCTTAATTTTTAACTTTTAAAACTACCTACATTAGTTTTTTTGATAAACTCAACGCTTATTCTTTTAAAAAAGGTGAGTTTAAGTTGTAAAATTGTGCTGACTAGATCAGATCTTTGATCAACTTATTAGCCTTAAACTTGATTTAAAGGAGTTTATACAAAACCATAGCTTTTGTAGGTATTTTTATTTAATTAATTATATATGGAACTAACATCAACAACTATAATATTTTCTCTTTCTGGAATTGCAATAGGATTTATAATTGCAAAAATATTTGAAAAGTCTAACGCAGCTAAAATTATTGAAGACGCAAAAAAACAAGCATCTTCAATTTTAAAATCTGCAGATAAAGAAGGAGATTCTTTAAAGAAAGATAAAATCTTACAAGCAAAGGAAAAATTTATTGAACTTAAATCTGAGCATGAAAAAGTTATTTATGCAAGAGAAGATAAAATTAAATCATTAGAACGCTCTGTAACTGATAAAGAATCAAATGCTTCTAGACTATTAAAAATCCAAACTGAATTAAACTCAGATTTAGAACAAAAGTCAAAAGATTTTAACAAAAAAATTAACAATCTAGATAAGAAACGTATTGAATTAGATAAAGAAAGAGAAAATCAAATAAAACAATTAGAAGTTATTTCTGGTTTGTCTAAACAAGATGCTAAAGATCAATTATTAAATTCCATAAAAGAAGAGGCTAAGTCTGATGCTATGAAATTTATACAAAACACAATGGAAGAGGCAAAAATGACAGTTGAGCAAGATGCTAAAAAAATAATAATTAATACAATTCAACGAATTGGTACGGAGGAATCCATAGATAATTGTGTTTCTGTTTTTAATATTGAATCAGATGATGTCAAAGGAAGGATTATAGGTAGAGAGGGAAGGAATATTAGAGCTTTAGAAGCCGCAACCGGTGTAGAAATTATAGTAGACGATACCCCTGAAGCTATAATACTATCATGCTTCGACTCTATCAGAAGGGAAATTGCTAGATTATCACTTCACAAGTTAGTTACAGATGGAAGAATACACCCTGCTAGAATTGAAGAAATAGTTAAAAAAACTGAGAAACAAATTGATCAAGAAATAATTGAAATTGGTAAAAGGACAGTTATAGATTTAGGAATTCATGGTTTACATCCTGAATTAATTAAAGTTGTAGGAAGGATGAAATATAGATCATCTTATGGTCAGAATTTGCTTCAGCATTCTAGAGAAGTTTCAAAATTGTGCGGTATAATGGCTGCAGAATTAGGTATTGATGCAAAATTAGCTAAAAGAGCTGGTTTATTACACGATATCGGTAAAGTTCCATCATCTGAAAAAGATGCAGAAACACCACATGCTATTTTGGGAATGCAATGGGCGGAAAAATTTGGAGAAAAGGATGAGGTATGCAATGCTATTGGTGCGCATCATAATGAAATTGAAATGAAATTCTTATTATCTCCAGTAGTTCAAGTTTGTGATGCTATTTCTGGTGCTAGACCTGGTGCTAGAAGACAAGTCTTAGATTCATATATTGAAAGATTAAAAAACTTAGAGGAAATTGCACTAGATTTTGATGGCGTTCAAAAGGCTTATGCTATACAAGCTGGTAGAGAACTTCGTGTTATAGTAGAAAGTGAAAAAGTTGATGATGATATAGCTTCTAAATTATCTTTTGATATTTCACAAAAGATACAAACAGATATGACTTATCCTGGGCAAGTCAAAGTAACAGTAATTCGGGAAACAAGGGCAGTTAATATTGCCAAGTAGTAGATTATTTAATCTAGTTCTATTAAACTTAGATTATATGTATCAGTTTCTGAAATGTGAAAATATCCTAACGGAAAATTTTCATTATTTGTTCTATTAACAATATTTCCTAGTAATGATGATGGTATTGTTTCAAAAGGCCCACCAGCTTGTTGACCACTTTGTGAAATAAGAACATTGAAATATGTAAGATATTCTTTTGTGACACCAGACATTTTTATAATAACGTCAGATGGTAATACAATTTCGTCTTGCTGATAAAAAAATGAAAAATTATATGTTGATCCATTAAAAAATCTATCTTCAATTGGTACAAATAAATCATTTGAAAAATCGAATAAATAATAATTCTCACTATTAATATCATCTACAAAAGACACATTAACTTCAATTTCTTCTCCAGTAAATAATGTATTATCTCCTTGATAAACCTCACTAAATCCAGTTGTAGTTATTAGTTTACTTTGACTTTGATAAAGATCTTCATTATAAAAAATATTAAGTTCATAGTCTACATTTTCTATTGGAATAAACGGGTTAACCGGTACAAAGTTTCCATCTGAGTTATTATCTTCAAAAATTATATCTATATCATTGGTTAAATCTTTCAATAAAACTGTCGCTGCGTTTGTTATAATTGGAATTTCTTCATCATAGTAATTAGTAGATTCTCTTAACTTAACAACAGTATTTGCGGTTACTGGCGTCTGATTATGGTAGACTTCAAAAATTGCATCAATAATAAGTTTAGGTTCACTGGAAGAAACTTCTATTTCAATAACTTCTTCACAACCAAAGAACATGAATAAACTGATTAATAATATAATATTTTTCATTTTTAAAATTTAAAATTATAAGTAACAGATGGAACAATCCCAAAGATTGATGTTTTTGTAGCTTCATTTGCAGAGGTTTCAGTATTTCTTGAAAACGCTATTGAAGCAGCGTTTTTTCTATTATAAATATTGTATATACCAAACACCCATTCAGCTTGTAAATCTCTATTGTTATTCTTGACCGGCGTAAGTGTTGCCGATAAATCTAATCTATGGTAGGTAGGAAGTCTATTAGCATTTCTTTGGTTGTCATTATAAATTGGCACATTTAAACCTTGAAATTCGTACTGCCCAACAGGGTAGTTGGTTGGTTGACCAGTTTGTAATAAAAAGTTTGTGTTAAATTTCCATTTTTTACTGAGTTCATAACTAGCATTTACAGATAAATCATGTGTTTTGTCATAAGGGGTATTATACCATTCTCCATTATTAATGCCTGGCTCACTAATATTTCTGCCAGATGTTAGTTGTTCTGATTTTGATAAAGTATAGGCTAGCCAACCCTTTAGTTTTCCTTCATTTTTTCTTAACAAAAACTCTAGCCCATATGCTCTTGATTTTCCATTTAGAATTACTGTCTCTATTTCGTTATTTGCAACTAGGTTAGCGCCGTTTATATAGTCTATTCTATTTTTAACATCTTTATAAAAAAATTCAGTTTCTAAAGAAAAATCTCCATCTTTAATTCTTTTAAAATATCCAACTGCATACTGGTCTAAGAGTTGAGGTTTAATAAATGGACCACTAGGCACCCATATGTCCAAAGGTGTAGGAGAGGAGGTGTTAGATAATAAATGTAAATACTGGGCCATTTTATTGAAACTAGCCTTTATAGAGCTATTATTGTTTAATAAATACGAAAGTGATAAACGTGGCTCAAAATTATTAAAACTCTTTAGTATATCACTTCTTTTGTAACTTATTACACCAGCAGCTGTAGCAGGTTCATATTTTTGAAGTTGTTGATTGTAGATTAATGGGTTGTCATTTTCATATGTATTTAATTCATCTTGCCCTAAGCGAGTAAAACTACTAAATCTAAGACCATATTTTAAGCTGAATTTATCTGAAATATTATGATCGGCCTCAAAATATAAAGCAAATTCATTTGCGAATTTTTCAGTTAATTTAAAAGGTATGATGCCAGAGTCATCTCTATATGGAAATATTTCACCGGCATTGAATTTTGTATAAATATTATTTACTCCATAACTTAATTTCAAGTTATCTTTTAAATAATGATTAAAATCATATTTAAAATTTACGTTTGTAATGCCAGAGTCCCACTCAAACCCAACAAAATCCAGAATTAATCCATAAAAATAATCAGAATAAATTAGAGATAAATTTGAAAATAATTTATCAGAATAAAGATGATTCCATCTTATATTAGTCACAGCATTACCATACTTGTTTATAAAACTATTATTAATCCCAAACACATCTTTACCAAAGTATGCAGATAAAAAAATATTATTTTTTTTGTTAAGACGGTAATTAACTTTGGTATTTAAGTCATAAAAATAAGCTTTATTATCGTTATCAATTAGTGGAAGAAACAGGTGTGCATATGAAGATCTTCCTCCAATTAAAAATGAACTTTTTTCTTTTTTTAATGGCCCTTCAGCTAAAATTCTACTAGAAATTAATCCAATGCCACCGGTTAATTTAAAATCTTTATTATTTCCTTCTTTTTGATATATATCTAATACAGAAGATAATCTTCCTCCATATTTTGAAGGAATTCCACCTTTAAATAATTTAACATCTTTAATTACATCTGGATTAAAAACAGAGAAAAACCCAAATACATGTGAAGAATTAAAAACAATAGCTTCATCTAACAGAATTAAGTTCTGATCCGCAGCACCGCCTCTTACATTAAAACCAGATGCACCTTCTCCAGCTGAAGTGACACCGGGAAGTAGAATTATTGACTTGATGATGTCTGACTCTCCTAAAACAACAGGAATTTGTTTTATACTTTTTGAAGTTAATTTATTAACACTCATCTGAGTGCTTTTGATATTTATTTTTTCAATATCAGTTTGAATAACTACTTCATCCAAAGCCTGGGACATCTCAGACAAGTAGAAGTCTAATGAAGTTTTGTCATTTAGTTCTATTATCTTGCTTTCATCACTAAAGCCTAGGTAACTTACTGAAATATTATGTGTGCCTTTTGAAATTGTAATTGAATAAAAGCCATATTCGTTTGTAGTAGTTCCAACACTTAGATCGGGAAAATAGACGGTAGCACCTATTAAAGTTTCATTTCCTTTTTTATCATATACTGTACCGCTTATTGTATGTTTTTGTTGAGAAAAAAATGTCAAAGTAAATAGGAAAAAAAACAGTATGGTTATTAGTTTGCGCATTCAATTTTTCATTAATAATGTAAAAGTATATTAACTTTAAAGATATCTCAAATTCATAATTATAATTATATGTTAATTTTAAACTTAATCAACAAAAACAATATTTTACGCTCTAGGATGAAATTTATTTAATGCTTCGCTTAAGTATTTTTTGTCTAAATGCATGTATATTTCGGTAGTCGTAATACTTTCGTGGCCCAACAGTTGTTGAATAGTTCTTAAATCTGCTCCATTTTCCAATAAATGAGTGGCAAACGAATGTCTAAATGTGTGCGGTGAAATTGATTTATTTAAATTTGACCTTTCTGCTAATTGTTTTGTAATTGTAAAAATCATTGCTCTTGTTAATTTTTTACCTCTTCTATTTAAAAAAACATGATCTTTAAAAGATGGTATTACTTTTGTCTTATTTCTTGAGTTATGTATATATAAAGCTACTTTAGTTTTTGTTATGTTTCCTATTGGAATTAATCTTTGTTTATTACCTTTTCCTGTAACTTTAATAAAATTTTCTTCAAAAAATAAATCAGATATTTTTAAATCTACTAGCTCACTAACTCTTATTCCACACCCATATAAAAGTTCAATTATAGCCACATTTCTTTCACCTTGATCTTTTGATAAGTCAATGTTAGAGATTAATTCGTCTATCTCTTTTGTAGATAATGTATCTGGAAGTTTCCTTGAAATTTTAGGAGATTCAATAAGTCTTAGAGGGTTTTGAGTTATGTAATTTTCAAAAATCATAAACTCAAAAAAACTTCTTAAACCAGAAATTATTCTAGACTGAGAAGATGAATTTAATAGCTTTGAGACTACATTTAAAAATTCCTTAATATCATCAGAGTTGATTTTAATTGGTGATTTACTCTCGTTTATAAAGTCTTTAAATTTTTTGACATCTTTTTCATAACTGTAAACAGAATTAACTGAGAAACCTCTTTCAATTTTTAAGTAATTATTAAAGTCTTTTATAGCATCGTTCCAATTCATAGCTCCAAGTTAAATAAATATCCTAAAATTTTGTGCTATATTGATGATTTTAAATGACATTAGTAAATTTTATTATATTTATAGACTATCAATTATTAAGAATAAACATCGATGAAAAATATTATTATAATTAATGGTCCAAATCTTAATCTTTTAGGTAAGAGACAACCTGAAATTTATGGGCATAAAGATTTTGATAATTTTTTAATCGATTTAAAAACTAAATTTCAAGATTTTAACATTACTTATTTTCAATCTAATATTGAAGGTGAAATTATTGATAAACTTCATGAAGTTGGATTTGATATTGATGGAATTATTTTAAATGCAGCCGCTTACACTCACACATCAGTCGGTATTGGAGACGCTGTAGCATCAATTGATACTCCAGTAATTGAAGTGCATATATCAAATACCTATGCAAGAGAGGATTTTAGGCACAAGTCTTACATTTCTACTAATGCCAAAGGAATTATTTTAGGTTTTGGATTAAAAAGTTATGAGTTAGCTTTAAATAGTTTTGATAGCATTACAAATGAATAACTTCGCCATATGCTGCAGCAACAGCTTCCATAACAGCTTCACTCATAGTTGGATGAGGATGAATTGTTTTTAAAACTTCCATACCTGTAGTTTCTAATTTTCTACCTAAAACAGCTTCAGCTATCATATCTGTCACTCCTGCACCAATCATGTGACAACCTAACCATTCTCCATACTTTTCGTCAAAAATAACTTTCACAAAACCTTCCTTAGTTCCTGATGCACTAGCTTTTCCTGATGCTGAAAATGGGAATTTACCGACCTTGATTTTATAGCCTTTATCTAAGGCTTGTTGTTCAGTTAACCCAACACTTGAAATTTCTGGGTAACAATACGTGCATCCTGGAATATTTCCATAATCTATTGGTAATACATCATGTCCAGTAATTTTTTCAACACATAATATACCTTCGGCAGAAGCAACATGGGCTAGGGCAGGACCTGGAGTAACATCACCTATTGCATAGTAGCCAGGAATATTTGTTAGATAATATTTGTCAACTAATATTTTATCTCTATCAATTGCGATACCAACTTCTTCTAATCCAATATTTTCAATATTTGTTTTAATTCCAACTGCAGAAAGGATAATATCCGCACTAATATTTTCTTCTCCTTTAGATGTTTTTACTTTAGCAGAAACTCCTTTTCCAGAAGTATCTACTGACAATACTTCTGATGAAGTCATGACGTTTATACCACTTTTTTTGAAAGATTTTTCTAATTCCTTAGAAATATCTTTATCTTCAACAGGAACAATATTTGGTAAATATTCAACAATAGTCACTTTAGTCCCCATTGAGTTGTAGAAATATGCAAACTCGACTCCAATTGCTCCAGAGCCAACAATTATCATTGACTTTGGTTGTTTTTTTAAAGTCATAGCTTGTCTGTATCCAATAATTTTTTTTCCGTCTTGAGGAATTGACGGTAATTCTCTGGATCTAGCTCCAGTAGAAATTATGATATGATTTGCTGAATATTGAACTCCATCAACATCTACAACTTTTCCAGGCTTAAGCTTCCCGTAACCTTTTATGACATCAATTTTGTTTTTTTTCATTAAAAAATTAACTCCTTTGCTCATACCCTCTGCTACATTTCTACTTCTGTCAACTACTGCATTAAAGTCCTTAGAAAATTCAGTAATATTAAGACCATAATCCGAAGAATGTTTTAGGTATTCAAAAACTTGTGCAGATTTTAATAAAGCTTTAGTTGGTATACATCCCCAATTTAAACAAACTCCTCCTAAGCTTTCTTTTTCTACTATAGCAGTCTTTAAACCTAGCTGTGATGCTCTAATTGCAGTTACATAACCACCTGGACCACTACCTAAAATAATAATATCATAATTACTCATATAATTTAATTTTTAAAGTCAATACTTACTGAATTTACACAATACCTTTTTCCAGATTCTGTTGGACCATCATTAAAAACATGTCCAAGGTGACCACCACAATTAGTACATAAAATTTCAACTCTAGTCATTCCTAATGTATAATCATTTTTATATTCTACACTACCTTCGATTGCATTATCAAAACTTGGCCATCCACAATTAGATTCAAACTTTTGTTCGCTTGTAAAAAGGGGGTTGTCACATCCTTTGCAATTGTATATTCCTTCTTCCATAAAAATATTATACTCACCAGTTCCTGGATATTCAGTACCTTTTTCAATCAAGACTCTGTACTCTACATCAGAAAGAATTTTTCTCCATTCTTCATCACTTTTTTGAACTTTATAATCTTTCATTTTCTTGCTTGAATTAATTGGTTTAGAGTTAGTATCTTGAGAGGTGAAATTAACAAATAATATACCGCAAGTAATAACGATAATAATTAGTAGTATCTCTGATTTAAATTTCATATTACTTTATATTTAATATTATTTGTTTGATAGAAATATTATATTAGACAAAAGTATTTTATTTTTATGAAAATATATCAAAAAGGAGACAAAAAATTATTAAATGCTTGGGCATTTTATGATTGGGCTAATTCAGTTTATCCATTAGTAATTTCTACAGCTATCTTTCCAATCTATTATGGGTTCATTACTGATGAAAATAAGTACATTGAATTTTTAGGGTTTAACTTTAAAAACACTGCTTTAATCACTTTTGTTACAGCCATAGCTTTTATGTTTTTAGTTTTTATTACTCCTTTACTTTCTGGAATAGCTGATTACACAGGTTTAAAGAAAACATTTATGAAATTCTTTTGCTTTATGGGTTCAGTAGCTACTATTTCACTCTATTGGTTTGATATTGATAATTTAACTTTTGGTCTTTTTTTTTATTTCCTAGCTATGATTGGATTTTGGGGAAGTTTAGTTTTTTATAACTCTTATCTACCAGATATAGCTTATGAGAATCAACAAGACTCGATTAGCGCAAAAGGTTATTCAATGGGTTATTTTGGCAGTGTATTATTATTAATTCTAAATCTAGTCATGGTTAATTTTCCAGATTTATTTGGAATTACAGGTGTAGGAACTACTCAAGCTCCAATAATGGCAATGAAGATATCTTTTGTAACTGTTGGTATATGGTGGTTTGTTTTTAGTTTGTATACTTTTTATTACTTGCCAGAACCAAAAAAAACATCTAAAATTAATACATCAATTCTCTTTAATGGCTTTAAGGAGCTTAGAGAAGTTTGGATTATTTTAAAATCACATCCTTTTTTAAAGAGCTATCTATTAGCTTTTTTTGTCTATAGTATAGCATTGCAAACAGTTATATTAGTGGCAACGTATTTTGGTGAACAAGAAATTAATTGGGCTGAAGGAGAAAAGACAACAGGTCTTATAATTAGTATTTTAATAATTCAGTTAATAGCGATTTTAGGTGCATTGGCAAGCGCAAAAATTTCAGAAAAGTTTGGTAATATTTATACTCTAATAATATTAAACATAATGTGGGCTTTTTTATGTTTTTATGGGTATTTTGTAGAATCTTCTAATGAATTTTACATAGCTGCTGGATTAGTTGGACTAGTCATGGGTGGAATTCAAGCACTTTCAAGATCCACTTTTTCCAAATTTTTACCAGAAACAGATAATACTACCTCATTTTTTAGTTTTTATGATGTTGCTCAAAAAGTAAGTATTGTGTTAGGTATGATCCTTTTTGGAACTATTGATCAAATCACAGGTAGTATGAGAAATGCAATTCTATTTTTTACAGTATTTTTTGCTATCGGAGCATTTTTATTAATTCGATTAGATAAAAAAATGAAATGCTAAATCTTACTTGGCATAGATATTGAAATATATATATATAAATTCTAAACACTGATTTTGTTTTTCTTTCTGTTATTCAGTTGATTATGAAATGAAAATTATTTGTTTACAATCTTAAAAACAATTATGGCTAGTAGAAATTTATTTAATATTGACAATCTGTCACTTATTGACGTGGACGAAAATTCTGAACTTATTCCTTTAATGACCCCTGAAGATGAAAAGGAAATAAATAATGAAGTTTTACCCAATTCATTACCAATATTACCTTTAAGAAATACTGTACTCTTTCCAGGTGTAGTTATACCAATTACGGCAAGTAGAGATAAATCCATTAAACTTATAAATGATGCTAATAAAGGCGACAAACTAATTGGTGTAGTTTCTCAAATTGACAAAAATATTGAGGACCCCTCTTTAAATGATATTTATAAGACAGGAACTGTAGCAAAGATTTTAAAGGTATTGAAAATGCCAGATGGTAATACCACTGTAATTATTCAAGGTAAAAAAAGATTTACCATTGAAAAAATGATATCCTTAGAGCCATATTTAAAAGCTACAATAGAAGGTGTGCCTGAGATTATGCCCGAACCTTCAGATTCTGAATTTAAGGCCATAATAGATTCTATAAAAGACTTGGCCTTGCAAATTATTAAACATAGCCCAAATATTCCTTCAGAAGCCTCTTTTGCTATCAAAAATATAGAAAGTAACTCTTTTCTTGTAAATTTTGTTTCTTCAAACATGAATCTTAAGGTTTCCGAGAAACAAGACCTATTAGAAATTAATGATTTACAAGAAAGAGCTCTCGATACTTTGAAATTCATGAATGTTGAATTTCAAAAATTAGAAATAAAAAATGATATACAATCAAAAGTTCAAAGTGATCTGAATCAGCAACAAAGAGAGTTTTTTCTTCATCAACAAATGAAAACAATTCAAGAAGAGTTGGGAGGAGTTAATCATGATGGAGAAATTGATGAAATGAAGGCAAGAGCTAAGAAGATTAACTGGACCAAAGATGTTAAACTTCATTTTGAAAAAGAACTTTCTAAACTTCAAAGAATGAATCCTCAAGTTTCAGAATATTCAGTGCAAAGAAATTATCTTGATTTAATTCTTGATTTACCATGGTCTAAATACAGTAAGGATTTATTTGATTTAGTAAAAGCACAAAAGATTTTAGATAAGGATCATTTTGGCTTAGAAGATGTTAAAAAGAGAATTGTTGAGCATTTAGCAGTATTAAAACTTAGAAATGACATGAAATCACCAATTTTGTGCTTGTACGGTCCTCCTGGAGTTGGAAAAACTTCTCTAGGTAAATCTGTTGCAAGAGCATTAGGTAGAGAATATGTTAGAATGTCTTTAGGTGGATTAAGAGATGAAGCTGAAATCAGAGGTCATAGAAAAACTTATATTGGTGCAATGCCTGGAAGAGTTATTCAAAACATCAAAAAAGCTGGAACATCTAATCCTGTTTTCGTTTTAGATGAAATTGATAAACTTTCAAATTCAAACCAAGGTGATCCTTCATCTGCTTTATTAGAGGTTTTAGATCCTGAACAAAACGCAGAGTTTTATGATAACTATTTAGAACTTGGTTTTGATCTATCCAAAGTAATGTTCATCGCTACTTGTAATAATTTATCTACTATTCAACCAGCTCTATTGGACAGAATGGAAATTATAAATGTTACGGGTTATACAACTGAAGATAAAGTTCAAATTGGTAAAAAATTCCTGCTACCTAAACAGCAGTTAGAGCATGGAGTCAAGCCTTCTCAAATTAAATTATCTAAAAATGTTATTGAAAAAATCATCGAAAGTTATACAAGAGAATCT
>CABXVR010000026.1 GCA_902515565.1 uncultured Bacteroidota bacterium
GTATGAACGCTGCATATCTGTATAAGGACAATATTGAAGATCTATTAAATAATAGATTTACAAGTGATAGTGATTATTTAGATTATTTGAATTTATTTGAAACTCCCGAAGTTCTATTTGAAAACTTAATTTTCAATAGAGAAACTATTGATAGGTATAGTATAATAGTTGATGACTATGTTGAATTACAACAGTATTTTCAAGGGGTATCAACAAGTAATGGAATGGAGTATGGACTTCGTTATTTTCCTGGAAGTAACTTCGATATTTATGGATATGTTAGATATGTCCACCCAGGATCTGTTGCAGATGAAAACAATATAAAAAGAGGAGATATTTTCTTCGAAATTAATAATACTAGTTTAAATCTTGAGAACTATTCTTCATTTTTATCTATGGATAACTATACTATAAATTTTGCAGATTACTTTAACAATAATACACCAGAAATTATTGATGATACAATAGTAAACAATAACATCGCTGTTGATCTTTATAAAGTATCTTTAGAAAAAAACCCCATCTTTCATTCTGATATTATTGAAAACTCTGATGGTAAATCTGGATATTTATTATATAATCAGTTTACTTCCACTTTTGACGATGAATTAACTGAAGTTTTTGCAAACTTTAAGTCTAATAATATTGATAATCTTATTTTAGATTTAAGATACAATTCTGGAGGGTCTATTAATTCTGCAATTTTAATTTCAAGTTTAATAACTGGTCAATTTACTAATGATATTTTTAGTACCGAACAATGGAATAATGATATCCAAAATTATTGGCTTAATAATGATCCCGAATATTTAATAAATAGATTTATTGACAATCCAAACAGTTTAAATTTAAATAAAGTAATAATAATTACTTCAAGAAGTTCAGCTTCTGCAAGTGAATTAGTTATTAATTGTTTAAAGCCATACATTGATGTAATCCAAGTTGGGACTACTACCTACGGAAAATACCAGGCATCAGTTACTTTATATGATTCACCTGATTTTTCATTAAACGGAGTTAATCCATCACATAATTATGCACTTCAACCATTGGTATTAAAAACCCTTAATTCACTAGGGGAAACCGATTACTTTAACGGATTAAGTCCAGATATTTTAGCTGAGGAAGACTCATCAAATCTAGGGATTATTGGAAATATTGACGAGCCTTTACTTTCGATAGCATTAGGACAAATATCCTTAGATAAGAATTTGATCAATTATACAGAGGAATTAGATTTAATTGATGACAGTAGTGAATTAGAAATTTTAAATAAAGAAATGTACTATTTTATTGATAAATATAGTAAATTTGACATCTCATATGAAAGAAAAAAATAAAAGAATACTATTTATAAGTTTATTTGTTGTTATAGCTGCACTTATGAGGTTAATTCCCCATCCTCCTAATTTTGTACCCATCACAGCTATTGCAATTTTTGCTGGTATTAAATTTAAAAATATTAAGCTCGCCTACATAATACCTATATCAGTAATGTTAATATCTGATTTGTTAATTGGCTTCAGTTATATTTCAATATTTGTTTATTTGGCATTTATATTAATAACTACTTATAGCTTTATTGTTAAAAGTTATCATATTAAAAATATTCTTTTAAGTAGTTTAATCTTTTTTATTGTCACAAATTTTGGTGTATGGTTACTTGGAGGTTATTCTTACAGTATTGAAGGCTTAATTTTGTGTTATACAATGGCAATTCCGTTTTTTACGAACTCAATACTGGCAGATCTATTTTTCTCTGGAATACTTTATTTTGGGTTTAAAAAAATTGAAAAAAAATATTTAATTTTTAAATAATCAATCGTCAAGTAAAGGCTTGTCAAGCTCGTTACTATCGTAATCTAATTTTGAGTTTCCTGAACTAACTTTTAAAATATCTTTATCAATTTTCTTAAATTCTTTCGAACTATTGTTATAATGATTAACCACAGTACCGATTGTATTTCCGAGTTTTTCGTGGTAAGATTTATACGAATTCAAATGATTAGATAGCTTATCAACATTATGTAAGATGTCTTGAATTGACTTTTCTACTTTTAAGTTATGTAGAGCCTTAACTGTTATTTGAAGCATTGGAAATAAGCTCATAGGAGATACTATCATTACTTTTTTTGAATATGCATAAGAAACTAAATCTTTTGAATTAATTTGAAGTGTCCCTACCCTACTGTTTAATAAATCTTGATATAATCCATCAGCTGGAATAAACATATAGGCATAGTCAGTAGTTTTTTCGTTAGGCCTGATATATTTGGATGTTTCATCTATTCTGTTTTTTATATCAGATTTAAACTTTTTTTCAAGAATATCTATTTCAGGTTTATCATTACTTTCAATCATTTTATTATAATTATCAAGGGAAAATTTTGCATCGACTGGAATAATATAATCTCCAACTTTTACAATCGCATCCACAGCTTCTCCATTTTTAAAACTGTATTGCATTTGAAATAAACCTGGGGGTAATACATTAGCTAAAAGATTTTCTAACTGAATCTCACCTAAGATTCCTCTTTGTTTTTGATTACCAAGAATTTTTTCAAGGGTTTTCATTTGATTTGCAAAACTTAAAACCTGTTCGTTAGTACCTTTTATTTTTTCAAGCTCAATAGTGACATCTTTTATTACCTTATTGGATTCTTTAAATTGATCAGATATGTTTTGTGAAGATGTTTTATGAAAGTCATTAATTTGCTTATTAATATCTTTTAACTTTCCTTCAATCTCGATTCTTCCTTCTTTGGCATTAGCACTAACTTCTTTTCTTATTTCTTGAATATGAGAAGTTATTGTATTTGAAAATTGAGCTAAGTCATTATTTGAAGAGTTATTATGTTTTTTATTAAACATCAAATAAAATAAAAAACCAATTACTAAAATCAATAAAACAATTATGTATTCCATTTTTTTAAATAAAAAGTGAATTAAATTTAGTTATAAATATTTAAGTAAATAATTATTTACTTAAATACATTTTCCTTCTTGAGTAAATCTCGTAAAACTGATCGTCTTTTAAATTATCAATAAACAAAATACTTTCTCCTGTACTTTTCATTTCAGGTCCTAAGTTTTTATTGACATTTGGAAATTTATTAAATGAAAATACAGGCTCTTTTATCGCAAAACCTTTAAGATCAGGTTGATAATTAATATCTGCTACCTTTAAAGCACCTAACATTACTTTAGTGGCATAATTAACATAAGGTTGTTTATATGCCTTAGCTATAAAAGGAACTGTCCTTGAAGCTCTAGGATTAGCTTCAATTATATAAACCACCTCATCTTTAATTGCAAACTGTATATTGATTAAACCAACGGTATTTAGCGCTAAGGCAATTTTTTTAGTATGCTCTTTGATTTGATCCATTACTAATTTTCCCAAGTTAAATGGAGGTAAGGTTGCATTAGAATCTCCAGAGTGTATACCACAAGGCTCAATATGCTCCATGATGCCAATAATTAGTACATCCTTTCCATCACAAATTGCGTCAGCCTCAGCCTCAATTGCTCCATCTAAATAATGATCTAATAAAAGTTTATTATCGGGCATTGATCTGAGTAAATTAACAACATGCTCTTCAAGTTCTTCAGAATTAATCACAATCTTCATTCCTTGCCCACCTAAAACATAAGAAGGTCTTACTAATATTGGAAAATCTAATTTTTCAGCGACTACTAAAGCCTCTTCAGCTGTAGTTGCTGTATCAAATTCAGGATATGGAATATTATTATCTTTTAATAAAGTAGAAAACAAACCTCTGTCCTCAGCTAAATCTAAAGATTTATAAGTAGTTCCTATTATTTTGATTCCATAGCGTTCTAACTTCTCAGCTAACTTTAGAGCAGTTTGTCCACCTAATTGGACAATTACACCCTCTGGTTTTTCATGCTTAATAATATCATAAATATGCTCCCAAAAAACAGGTTCAAAATATAGTTTGTCTGCGGTATCAAAATCAGTAGAAACAGTTTCTGGATTACAGTTAATCATAATAGTTTCATAACCAGCTTCAGCACTTGCTAAAACTCCATGAACACAGCAATAATCAAATTCAATCCCTTGACCAATTCTATTTGGACCAGACCCTAAGACAATAACCTTCTTTTTATCTGACACAATGCTTTCATTATCAGAGTAAGCATCTTTATTTTTAATTTTTACCTGGCTTTCGAAAGTAGAATAATAATAAGGTGTTTTAGCTTTGAATTCTGCAGCACATGTATCAACGAGTTTATATACTCTGTTAATATCCATTTCTTGACGCTTATTATACACTTGACTCTCCAAACATTTTAAAATATGAGCAATTTGTCTATCTCCGTATCCTTTTTGTTTAGCTTCTAATAATAATTCTTTTTCAATAGTATCTATAGTGAAGTTAGATATCTGTTTTTGCAAGTGGTATAGCTCTTCGTATTGTCTAAGAAACCACATATCAATTTTAGTAATATCATAAATTCTACTTAATGGAATACCCATTTGAATAGCATCAAATATCACAAACACTCTATCCCATGATGGATTTGACAACTTACTTATAATTAGATCATAATCTTTATATCCCTTTCCATCAGCACCTAAACCATTTCTTTTAATTTCTAATGATTGTGTAGCTTTGTGCAAAGCTTCTTGGAATGATCTTCCAATACCCATTACTTCACCAACAGACTTCATTTGTAAGCCTAAGGTCCTATCACTCCCTTCAAATTTATCAAAATTCCATCTAGGTATTTTAACTATTACATAATCTAGTGTAGGTTCAAATAGAGCAGATGTTGACTTAGTTATTTGATTATTTAATTCATCTAAATTATAACCAATTGCTAGTTTTGCTGCAACTTTAGCTATTGGATAACCAGTAGCTTTACTTGCTAAAGCAGAAGATCTGGAAACTCTAGGATTTATTTCAATTGCTATTATATCTTCATTTGTGTCTGGACTAACAGCAAATTGAACATTACATCCTCCGGCAAAATCTCCAATACTTCTCATCATGTGAATAGCCATATCTCTCATTTTTTGATATGTAGCATCACTTAATGTCATAGCTGGAGCAACTGTGATTGAGTCACCAGTATGTATTCCCATTGGATCCATATTTTCAATGGAACAAATTATCACAACATTGTTATTAGAATCCCTCAAAAGCTCTAACTCATATTCTTTCCAACCAATTAAAGCTTTATCAATCATCACTTCGTGAATTGGTGAAATCTCTAAACCTCGAGTTAATAGCTCATCAAAATCTTCTTCTTTGTATACAATTGAAGCACCTGCCCCTCCTAAGGTGTAAGATGCTCTAATTACCAAAGGAAAACCATATTCTTGTGCTATCTCCTTACCTTTGAGATAAGAATTTGCAGTAGATTGAGGAGCCATAGGAATTCCTATATCTAACATTAGATTCCTAAACTGCTCTCTATCTTCAGTTATATTAATTGCCTGTATATCAACACCAATAATTTCTACATTAAAATCTTCCCAAATTCCTTTTTCATCAGCTTCAATACACAAATTAAGTGCAGTTTGACCACCCATAGTAGGAAGTACGGCGTCAATTTGTGGGTGTTCTTTTAAAATTTTAATTATTGATGAAGAAGTTAATGGTAGTAAGTAAACATGATCTGCCATTGACGGATCAGTCATTATAGTTGCAGGATTAGAATTTATTAATATTGTTTCTATACCATCTTCATGTAAAGATCTCAAAGCTTGTGTACCAGAATAGTCAAATTCACAGGCTTGGCCAATAATAATTGGGCCTGACCCGATAATAAGAATTGACTTTAAATTATTGTTTTTTGGCATTAATTATGAATTAAATTTAACCTAATTTCAAAAATAGTTATCAAAAAGATAAAAAAAAAGGCATTGCTAATAGCAACACCTTTAATATATTAACAATTGTTAATCATTATTTTTTATGACGAATTTCAGACGATACTGAAAGTTTTTTTCTACCCTTTGCTCTTCTTCTGGCTAAAACTTTTCTCCCACTAACAGAAGCCATTCTTTCCATAAAACCATGTTTATTTCTTCTTTTTCTTTTAGAAGGTTGAAATGTTCTTTTTGGCATGTCTTGATTTTTTTATTTAAAACTAATTTTAAAGTTCTTAATTACATTAAAAACTGCTGGCAAATATACAAAGAGTTTTTGCTTTGGCAAATCTAAAAATTAAAAAAATATTAATTGTTTTTATTAACTTTGTACAACTAAAAAAAATAGGACAAATGTTTAATAAATATATTAAAATCTTTTTTGCTGTTGGTGCATTAGCTTATTCTATCTATGAATTTAGTGAAAGTTATATAGGTGCAGGAATTATGTGGATTCTTCTAGCTTCAATATTTATATTTCTTTACTTCAAAAACGAAATGATTTTATTAGCATTTTTTCAATTAAGAAAGCAAAACTTTGAAGGCGCTAATAAATGGCTTTCTAAAATCCAAAACCCAAAATCCTCACTAACAACAAAACAACAAGGGTATTACAATTATTTAAAAGGTATAATGGTTTCGCAGACCAACATGAATGAAGCTGAGAAATATTTTAAAAAAGCTATTAGTTTTGGATTAAGCATGGATCATGATTTAGCTATGGCAAAATTAAATCTAGCAGGAATAGCATTTAGTAAGAGAAGGAAAATTGAAGCTCAAAAGTTGTTAACTGAAGCACAGAGACTTGACAAAAGAAATATGCTAGGTGATCAAATAAAAATGATGAAAGCACAAATGAAAAAAGGTCAAATGCCTAACCAACATTACGGAGGACAGAGATCCCAAAGAAGATAATTTTTAATTATTAAAGATTAGATTTATTTTCTATTATAAAAGTTAATTTTTTATTTAACCACTGATACTTTGTTAGTATTAACGCATGTGTCCCACCAGGTATTATTATACAGTCTTTAATTAAGCTAATTGGAAATGTCAAATCTCTATCACCATGTATGTGAATTATTCCTTGAAGGGGTTTATTTTGTTTCCAATTTAATATCTCACAAATCGCCCACTTTAAGTAATTCTCATCTCTTACAGATAAATATTTATCAATTAAATCTAGCTTTTTGTAAATTTTATTAATATTTAAAGATTTAGAAATGTTAAACACATCATCAAATAATTTTAAAGGAAAGTAATTATATAGTTTTAAAAACTTTGCAGATTTCATATACAGAGGCAACTCAGAGTTAGATTTTATACTAGAAATAATAATTACTTTATCTACATCAATTAGTTTACTAATTTCTTGCACTATTAAACCACCAAAAGATACTCCTATCAAAACAGGATTCTTATGTTCAATAAAATCCAATAATCTTTTAGAATAACTTTCAATACTCTCATTTAAAACAGGTTTGATCCATTTCAAGAAGTGAATCTTGTATTTTTCATCAGAAAACTTAATCCTCTTAAAAATAAGAGGGTTCGCTGACATTCCTGGCATAAGATATATATGTTTCGTTTTCAATACTTTATTGTTTATAAAATTCCAATTGCGAATTTATTTTTTGTAATTTTGTAAAAAATATTTTCATAAATTTTACAATAAAAATCATATCGCATGGCATTAACTGATAATACTTTTTTACGACAATATGAGTTAAAAGTAAACGATGAATTAGCGATAATTGAATACTCCCTCCAAGATAGAAAAATTTTCTTAACGAAACTTATTATACCAGAAACAGTTAGTGAAAATACATTTACTGAAGAGTTTTTAGTTTTAGTTCTTGAAGATATAAGAGAGAGAGAAATTAGTGTAGTTCCAACGGCACCAATAATAGCTAAATTTATTAGAAAAAATAGAAAATATAAAAGAATGTTACCTGTGGGAATTAGAATTTAAGCTAACTCAAACATTTTCAATTTAGCCCTAACAAATCCCTCTTGATCAATTGAATCTAACTCAACTTGATGTATTGTATTTACTAGCTCTGGATCCCAAGGAGCTCGTATCTTAACATAATTATCGGTAAAACCATGGATGTACCCTTTTCTATTTTCAGACTCAAATAAAACTTTTTTACACTTGCCTAGTTGAGATTCATAAAAAATTCTTCTTTTTTTAAGTGAAAGAGATCTAAGAATTTTACTTCTTTTTGATCTAATTGAATTTGGAACTCTTTGAGATAATTCACTAGCTAATGTATTGTCTCTTTCAGAATAACTAAAAACATGTAAATAAGAGATATCGAGAGAATTTAAAAAATCAAAAGTGTCCATAAAATATTCTTCAGTCTCACCTGGAAAACCAACAATAACATCTACTCCAATACAGGCATCTGGCATTAAATTCCTTATAAACTTAACCCTGTCTTCGTATAAATCTCTAAGATATCTTCGCTTCATAAGCTTTAAAATTTCATTACTTCCACTTTGAAGAGGAATATGAAAATGAGGAACAAATAAATTACTTTTTGAAACAAATGAAATTATTTCATTTTTAAGTAAATTAGGTTCAATAGACGAAATTCTAATTCTCTCAATTGAAGATGTTTTATCTAAACTTTCAATTAAATCTAGAAAAGTACTTTCATGTTTTTTATTACCAAACTCTCCTTTTCCGTAGTCCCCAATATTAACCCCTGTCAATACAATTTCTTTAATTCCAGTTCTGGAAATTTGTTCCGCATTATTAATTATCGAATTAATATCATCACTTCTTGAAATACCTCTTGCTAAGGGAATAGTGCAATAAGTACATTTGTAATCACAACCATCTTGAACTTTCAAGAATGCTCTTGTTCTATCTGAAACTGAATAACTACTAATATAATTATCTACATCATTAATATTACAAGAATATACTTGAGGAGAGTCATCTGTAGATAATTTATCTAAATAATTTAATATATTAAATTTCTCATTAGCTCCTAAAACCAAATTGACTCCTAAAATACTAGCTAATTCATTTGGTTTTAGTTGAGCGTAACATCCAATAGCTATAATAAAAGCATTTGGGTTGATTTTATTTGCTCTTTTGACTACACTTTTAAACTTATTATCCGCGTTTTCAGTAACAGAGCATGTATTAATTACATATACATCAGCAGCTTCATTAAAAGAGACTTTTTTAAAGTTATTATCAACAAAATTACGTGCAATAGTAGATGTTTCTGAAAAGTTCAGCTTACAACCAAGTGTATAAAAAGCAACTGTATTTAATGGATTCATTTTGTATTTTTACAAAGCTGTAAATTTACAATTTAAAGTCATATGAATAAAATCATTATTAAAATAGTGTTAATAACAATAATATTGGTGGTTTTTTCTTGCAGTATTAGTTCTAATGATAAAGACCATTTAGTGTTTAGATATAACGAACATAAAAATATTAGTTCATTGGACCCTGCATTTGCAAAAGATAATGCTGATATATGGGTAATAAATCAACTATATAATGGTTTAGTTGAAATGGATAAAGATTTAAATATAATTCCCTCAGTTGCAAAAAGCTGGAGTATAAGTGAGGATGGAAAGACTTACACATTTAATTTAAAAACTAATATTAAATTTCATGAGCATGAATTGTTAAATAACAGAAAAGTTATTGCCAAAGACTTTTCTTATAGCTTTGATAGAATTTTGGACAAAAAACTAGCATCTCCAGGTGCTTGGGTTTTAGATAATGTCAAAAAATATGAGGCAGTTAACGATAGTCTATTTAAAATACAGTTAAAAGAACCGTTCAATGCCTTTTTAGGTATTTTATCCATGAAGTACTGCTCTGTTGTCCCAAAAGAGATTGTAGAGCACTATGGCAATGATTTCAGAAAAAATCCAGTAGGGACAGGTCCATTCAAATTTAAAAGATGGGAAGAAAATATAAAATTAGTACTGAGAAAAAATGTTCATTATTTTGAGAAAGATGAGACAGGAAACTCTCTACCTTATCTTGAGGCAGTTGCCATAACATTTATCCCAGAAAAACAAAGTGAGTTTTTAGAATTTGTTCAATCTAACTTAGACTTTATTTCAGGCTTGGATGATTCATACAAAGATGAAATTTTAAATACAAATGGAACTTTATCTAATAAATATTACAAGAATATTAATGTTGTTAAAGCACCATATTTAAATACTGAATACTTAGGATTTTATAATGAATCAACTAACTCAGCTGTGAAATCTAAACTTATAAGAAAAGCAATAAATCACGGGTTTGACAGGGACAAAATGATAAAGTTTTTGCGAAATGGTATTGGAGTAAATGCTAACTCAGGTTTTATTCCGGATGGATTACCAGGTTATTCAAAAAAAGCTTATTACAAATACAATCCAGAACTAGCAAAAAAATTAGTAGTTGAGTATATCAAAACATCTGGAGATCAAAACCCTACCTTAAGGTTAACTACCACAAGTAATTATTTAGTTTTTTGCGAGTTTATTCAAAAGGAAATTGAAAAAATTGGAATTAACATAGTCGTTGATGTTATTCCTCCATCGTCATTGAAAGAAGCCAAAGCTAATGGCAAATTAGATTTCTTTAGAGCTAGTTGGGTTGCTGATTATCCAGATGCTCAAAATTATCTATCACTATATTATACTAAAAACTTTGCTCCACTTGGACCAAATTATACACATTTTTCGAATGAAATTTACGACAAACTATATGAAAAATCTTTAGGGGAAACAAAGCAAAAAGAAAAAGAAATACTTTATAAAAAAATGGATTCAATTATAATGGAAGAATCAACAATAGTTCCTTTGTTCTATGATGAAGTAATTAGATTTTCACATAAAAATATTTTTAATTTAGGCGTTAATCCAATAAATATCTTAGATCTAAGAAAAGTTACTAAAAATTAGACCTGTATGAACTAGTGATGTTGTTTAAATGAGTGAATATTGCTTTATCCTGATCTGAAAAAATACAGTTTCTTCTTTTCATAACTTTATCATTGACTTCAAAAACTTTTTCAATCTTGTAGTCAGAGAAACCTATGTTACCTCCCCAAGAAAAACTTGGAATGAAATTTCTTGGAAAACCAGAGCCAAAAACATTTGAACAAACTCCTACTACTGTTCCCGTATTAAACATTGTGTTTATACCACTTTTACTATGATCACCCATGATAAGTCCACAAAATTGCTCACCAGTTGATAAAAATTTATTGTGATCATAATTCCAGATTTTAACATCAGCATAATTGTTTTTTAAATTTGATGTATTTGTATCTGCTCCTAAATTACACCACTCTCCAATCAAAGAATTACCTAAAAATCCATCGTGACCTTTATTACTAAAACCTTGAACTATAGAATTACTAACCTCGCCACCAATCTTGCAATAAGGACCTATTGTAGTTCCTCCGTATATTTTGGAACCAAGTTTTAAAGTAGAATTTTCACACAAAGCAAATGGACCTCTAATTAGAGTTCCTTCCATAATTTCACAATTTTTTGATATATAAATTGGACCATTAGATGCATTTAAAGTCGAATATTCCATATTAACTCCTTGTTCGATAAAAATATTTTCAGGATTAATTAGATTATTAGTTTTTGAAATTTTTGATGAATTTTTATTTTTGGTTAAAAGGAAAAAATCTTCTTCAATTGCTAATGAATTAATTTTAAATATGTCTGTTAAGTTATTTATTTGTAAAACTTTTTCATCAAAATCAATTTTGTTAAAAGAATCTAAATCAACCTCATCTTGGCTTTCTTTAGAATAAAAGGCTATCAGATCATCACCAGAATTAATCAATTCATTTGGTTTAAGATTGATAATTAAATTTA
>CABXVR010000027.1 GCA_902515565.1 uncultured Bacteroidota bacterium
TTTATAGAATTAGCCGAAGGAGTTGAAGGTTTAGTCCATGTTTCTGAAATGTCATGGTCTACTCATTTAAGATCAGCAGGTGATTTTGTAAAAGTTGGTGATGAAATAGAGGCAATGATTATTACTTTTGACAGAGAGGATAGAAAGATGTCTCTTGGTATCAAACAATTAACACCAGATCCTTGGACTGATATAACTTCAAAATACCCTATTGGTTCAAAACAAACAGGTACAGTTAGAAACTTTACTAATTTTGGTGTTTTTGTTGAGTTAGAGGAAGGAATTGACGGATTGATATATATATCTGACCTTTCATGGACTAAAAAAATCAAACATCCAAGTGAATTCTGTGCAGTTGGAGATAAAATAGAAGTTGTTACCCTTGAACTAGATGTTGAAAACAGAAAGCTAAGTCTAGGTCATAAACAAACTTTAGATAATCCTTGGGATAAGTATGAGAATGAATTTACTTTAAATTCTGTTCATACATTCGATATCTTTGAGATAGTTGATAAAGGAGCTACTGTAAAGTTTAATGATGACATAACTGCTTTTATTCCTTCAAGATATTTAGTTAAAGAAGATGGTTCTAAATTAGTTAAAGGTGAATCAGCTGAATTTAAAGTTATTGAGTTCAATAAAGATTCTAAACGTGTTGTAGCTTCACATACATCAGTATTTAAAGATGTTGAAGCAGAAAACATTAAAGTTGCTAATAAAAAGAACAAAAAAGAAAAATTGGAATCTAAAAACACTTTAGGTGATGCAAACGAAAAATTGCAAGAGCTCAAAGATAAAATGGATGGAAAATAATTTTTAAAAAAGCCTTTCTTTTGAAAGGCTTTTTTTTTAACTTAAATTATCAAAAAAATTAAATAGAAGTTGATGAGTAAAAATATCATACTTAATAAAAACGAGATAGGTATTATTCTAAACAGACTCGCTTGTCAATTAATTGAAAATCATCAAGACTTTTCAAATACTATTTTAATTGGACTTCAGCCTAATGGCAAAACACTTTTAAACAGGTTAGCTCAAATTTTAACAAATAAATATGATATATCTGAACTTAATTATGGGTTACTAGATATTACTTTTTACAGAGACGACTTTAGAAGAAATGAAAAGATATTAGAGGCCAACACCACAGATAATCTTCATGTTGAAGGAAAGAATGTAGTATTCATAGACGATGTTTTATTTACTGGTAGAACAATTAGAGCAGCATTGACTGCAGTTGAAACTTTTGGCAGACCTAATAATATTGAATTACTAACTTTGATTGATAGAAGATTTAGTAGACATTTACCAATACAGCCAGACTACAGGGGAAGACAAATTGATGTATATGAAAATCAAAAAGTGATAGTAGATTGGAATAATGATATAGTTGATGATTGCGTTTATATAATAAATAAATTATGAATGAATTAAGTGTAAATCATTTGTTAGGCATAAAGCATTTAAATGTTGATGATATTAATTTAATATTTAAAACAGCTGACCATTTTAAAGAAGTAATTAATCGTTCTATTAAAAAAGTTCCATCCCTAAGAGATATAACAATTGCAAACTTGTTTTTTGAAAATTCTACACGAACTAAATTATCTTTTGAACTAGCAGAAAAAAGGTTGTCTGCTGATGTTATTAACTTTTCTTCTGCTCAATCGTCTGTAAAAAAAGGTGAAACCCTTATCGATACAGTAAATAATATTTTATCTATGAAGGTTGATATGGTTGTTTTAAGACACCCTAATCCTGGTGCAGCTGAATTACTTGCTAACAATGTTAACGCGACGATAATTAATGCAGGAGATGGCGCAAATGAACATCCTACGCAAGCTCTACTAGACTCATACTCTATAAGGGAAAGATTAGATGATCTTAAAAATAAAAATATATTAATTGTAGGAGATATATCTCATAGTAGAGTGGCACTTTCTAACATATATGCATTGCAATTACAAGGCGCAAATGTTATGGTTTGTGGTCCTAAAACACTTATTCCAAAGTATTTACATAAATTAGGAGTTATTGTTGAGCATGATTTTTTAAAAGCATTAAAATGGTGTGATGTTGTTAATATGCTTAGATTACAAAATGAAAGAATGACAGATAGTTTTTTTCCATCTGTTAGAGAGTATGTACAACAATATGGACTTACATTAGAAATATTAAATTCTCTAGATAAAGAAATATATATTATGCATCCTGGCCCAATTAATAGAGGTGTAGAGATTTCAAGTGATGTAGCTGATTCTAAAAACTCTATAATACTTGATCAAGTGGAGAACGGAGTGGCTATTAGAATGGCAATTATTTATCTTTTAGCCCAAAAGAAACCTTTGAATAAATAAATTTGAAAATCACAATAATTGGTTGTTACAGTGCTATGCCTAAAATAGGCAACAATCTTTCATCTCAAATAATTGAAATTCAGAATGAAATTTTTCTGGTTGATTGTGGAGAAGGCACCCAAGTAGGTTTAAGAAAAAATAAAATAAAATTCTCACGTATTAGACATATATTTATATCACATTTACATGGAGACCACTATTTTGGTTTGATAGGTTTAATATCTACCTTTTCTCTGTTAAATAGATCAGCTGATCTTCACGTTTACGGACCGTTAGGAATAAAAGAATTAATTATAAATCAAATTAAAGCTTCTGGTTCTTGGACAAAATATAAATTAATTTTTCATGAACTTAGTTCGAATAAATCACAATTAATTTTTCAATCTGACTTTATTGAAGTGTCTACGATTCCATTATCACACAGAATCTATACAAATGGTTTTTTATTTAAAGAAGTTAATCTCCCATTGGCTTTAAATAGAGAAGCTATTGATAAAAATGATGTAAGTATTGCTTATTCAAATAAAATAAAACAAGGTTTTGATGTTGTTAATGAAAAAGGCTTAGTTATTGATAATAGTGAGCTTACACTTGCTGGAAAAGTTGCTAAGTCTTATGCTTATTGTTCGGATACGGAATATGATGAATCTATTGTTAAACTTGTAAATAATTGTGACGCCTTATATCATGAATCTACATTTTTAGAAAAACATGTTAAATTAAGTAAAACAACAAAACATTCTACTGCAAAACAGGCCGGTAAGATTGCAAAATTATCAAACACTAAATTATTAATTTTAGGACATTATTCTTCCAGATATGAGAGTATTGAAATGTTTAAAATTGAAGCTAAAACCGAATTTGAAAATGTAATCTTAGCTGAGGATAGTAAAATAATCGAAATATAATTTATTAATTAATTTTTACTTATTAAATTTGACACATGACATTAAAATCAGATTTAGGTAGTTACAGAAAAAACTATACTAAAAACAACAATTTTAGTTTAGATAATTTTGACACCCCATTATCTTTATTTAATCAATGGTTTAAAGAATTTGACAATGATATCACTGATTCAGAAGTTAATGCAATGACCTTATCTACTGTTGGTATTGACGGTTTTCCTAAAAATAGAATTGTTTTGCTAAAAGAATTTGACGAAGAAGGTTTTACTTTTTATACAAATTATAACAGCGAAAAAGGCTTGTCAATAAGTAAAAACAATAAGGTTTGTTTGTCTTTTTTTTGGGAACAACACGAAAGACAGGTGATCATTAAAGGATATGCAAAAAAAATTTCTGATTTAAAGAGTAATAAATATTTTAACTCGAGACCAAGAGGAAGTCAACTTGGTGCTATAGTTTCTAATCAAAGTGCCGTTATTGATTCCAAAAAAGAACTAGAAGAGAATTTAATTTATTTAGAAAGCAAATACAGAAACAAAAGTATCCCAAAACCAATTAATTGGGGTGGATATATAGTTTCACCTGTTGAGTATGAATTTTGGCAAGGTGGAGAGAACCGCTTACATGATAGAGCTAGGTTTTCATACAAAAAAAATCACTGGATTATAGATAGACTTTCTCCATGATAAAAATACAAAAATATGCTGCAGTTGATATTGGCTCTAATGCCGTTAGACTATTAATTTCTAGTGTTGTATCACAAGACAACAATATAGTTGAAGTTAAAAAAATTAGTTTGGTTAGAGTACCTATTAGATTAGGTCTAGATGGTTTTTTAAAAAATAAAATACAAAAAGATAATATTACCCGACTTAATGATGCCATGAAGGCTTTTAAACTTCTTATGAAGATTCATAGTGTTTCAAAGTATAAAATTTGCGCAACCTCTGCAATGAGAGAAGCAACAAATAGTTTGGCTATAATTAATGATATTTACTCTAAAACAGGATTGAAAATTGATGTAATTTCAGGAAAAGATGAAGCTTCATTGATTGCAGATACATTTTTTGCTAACCATTTTAATTTTGATCATACTTATTTGTTTATTGATATTGGAGGGGGGAGTACTGAACTGAGTATAATTTTTAATGGTGTAATAATAGCTTCAAAATCTTTTAAAATTGGTACAATTAGGTTTTTAAATGATTTAGTTGAAAAGAAAACATTGAGCGATTACAAAAAATGGATTAAAATAAATACAAAAGAATTTAATAACATTATTATAATTGGATCTGGAGGTAATATTAATAAACTTTTAAAAGAATCCAAGAAAGCGATTAATCAATCTATTTCATATTCGTTTATTGAGAAATTTTATAAAAAAATCTCTAAATTATCTTTTGAAGAAAGAATAACAAAACTTGGTTTTAACCCTGATAGATCTGATGTAATTGTTCCAGCAACCAAACTTTTAATTAAGTCCATGCAATACGCTAAGTCAAAGGAGGTAATCGTTCCTAGAATAGGCTTAGCAGATGGTATAATTAGAAAGTTAAATAATATAGACTCTTTTGGTGATGATTTGAACAATTTAAATACTTAATTTAAAATCTGCTCTTAGTTTTTCAATTAAATTATTTTTATCCCTTAAAAGATTATATTTTTCTTTGGACGTATAGGTGAATTTTTTTTCAATCTTTTCATTGATTGTTATTTTTAGTTTGATATCATAGTTGTTTAAGTCCTTTCTAATATATTTTAATAAATCATGTTGATTAGACTCTAGCTCAATTTTATTTGTGCTATTTGGTAGTTCTAAACATATATTGTTTTCTTTTAATTTAGGAGTGTCTATTCTCAAAATTGAAGCTAAATTAAACTTCCCAGATTTCTCTATTTTTTCTGAATATTTATTCCACGACAGTATAAGCATATCTTCAGTGAATTCATCTTTTGGTAATTTTTCAGGGTCAACAATCAATTCATTTGATTTAAAATCATGATTTTTTATAGTTTTTATACTATTAAGTGAAAGACCGGAATTACCACTAGTTTTTATATCTAATTTGGGTTTTTCGACTTTAATTTTTATTGGATTAACAGTAGGGGTAATAGTTTCAATATTTTTAAAATATTCAAAGGGAATTATTTTAAAACTAGACTTTTTTTTTTGATCTAGTAATGTTAATGATCCTAGTTGCATGATTGTCAACTCAATTAATAATCTTTGGTTAATGCTTGAGCGGTAATTTATTTCACATTTATTTAATAGTTCTAAACAATTGATAATAATTTCAGGTGATATTTTTTTTGCTTGGTCAATTATTTTTTCCTTAGACTTATCTGAGTAGTCTAATAATGTTATTGTTTTTTCATTTTTAGAAATCAATAAGTTTCTACAATACGTAGATAAACCAGAAATATAATTAATTCCTTCAAATCCTTTTGAAATTACTGAGTCTAACAATAAAAGTAATTCAGGTATTTTGTTTTCTAAAATTAAATCAATCGAATTTGAATATATCTCCTGATCCAATACATTTAAATTAATACTAACATCTTTTACTGTGATTTCTTTATTGTTATAACTCAATATTCTATCAAATATTGATAATGCATCCCTCATTGCGCCATCTGCTTTATTTGCAATTATATCTAATGCCTCAGCTTCAAACTCAACACCTTCTTTTTTGCAAATTTTGATTAAATACTTAACAATATCTTTATTGGTTATCCTCTTAAAGTCATAGATTTGACATCTAGATAAAATAGTTGGAATTATTTTATGTTTTTCAGTAGTTGCAAGAATAAATATACAATGTTTAGGTGGCTCTTCTAGAGTTTTTAAAAAGGCATTAAAGGCTGAAGTTGATAACATGTGCACCTCATCAATAATGTACACCTTATATTTCCCTAATTGTGGTGGTATTCTAACCTGCTCTGTTAAATTTCTAATATCATCAACGCTATTATTTGAAGCTGCATCAAGTTCGAAAATATTGTAAGCAAAATCTTGTTTATCATTGTCTATAGAACTGTTAATCATTTTTGCTAATATTCTAGCACAACTCGTTTTACCAACTCCTCTAGGGCCTGTAAATAACAAAGCTTGAGCAAGTTGATTATTATTAATAGCATTTACAAGTGTTGAAGTAATAGCCTCCTGACCAGCTACTTCATCAAAAGTTTTAGGTCTATATTTTCTTGCTGAAACAATGTATTCTTCCATATCTATAATCAATATACACAAATTTATTAATTCAAAATCAATATTTTAACAATGGGAATATAAAATCAATTAATTTATCAACAATTGATTACTTTTGCATTCAGTAAATCGCCTTGTCGCTATTTTTTTTAAATAGAGGAAAGTCCGGACACTGAAGTACATCATAGTGGTTAATAGCCACCAATTGAGAAATTAGGAAAAGTGCAACAGAAAGAATGTACAGGTTAAGCTGTAGTGAAACCAGGTAAACTCTATGAAGTGCAATGCCATGTATACCAACGCTTAAGAGTTGTACGCTCAATGTTGGAGGGTAGGCAGCTAGAATAAGTTGGCAACAACTTATCGAGATAAATGACAAGGACTTTTAATTAAGTACAGAATCCGGCTTATAGATTTACTAAAATTTAAAAGCGAGTGTTTAATGACACTCGCTTTGTTTTTTTAAAAATGTAAAATAGCAACTTCCATATCTCTTTTTTTTAAAAAAATATTTGCTTAACTCAAGGGATATATCTTTTGAATGTTCAATTATTAGTATTCCATTATCATTTATTAAATTATTTGAAAAAACTAGATTAATCATGGTGTTTAAATAAGTTTCATCAAAATTATATGGGGGGTCTGAAAATATAATATCACTTTTTGTCGATGTTTTTTTTAAAAAATTTATTACATCAGATTTTATTGCATTGATGTTTATATTTAATTCTTTTGAAGTTTTTTTAATAAATTTTATACAATTAATGTTGTTGTCTATAGATACAATGTTTGTAGTCCCTCTTGAAGCAAATTCATAGCTTATGTTTCCTGATCCAGAAAATAAATCGATAACAGATATTTCGTTAAATTCATATAAATTAGCTAAGATGTTAAAAATTGATTCTTTAGACATATCTGTTGTAGGTCTAATAGGTAAGTTATTAGGTGCTTTGATTTTCCTCCCTTTGTGACTACCAGAAACAATTCTCATTTATAATGAATTGTAGGTTAGTTTATTCTTGAATTTTAAATAGAGTTTATGATTTGAATCTACTTTTGATTCAAAAATACTAAGGTGTCTGATGTATTTAAAAATCATATTGTATGAAGACTCGTTAAAATCACCTGCAAGTACTACAGGACTGTTTTCGGGGTTTAAATTGAGCTGTTCAAAGCAAAATAAAACATAGTAAACTATATCTTCATCAGTAGAGTAATCGAAAGTGTTAATGAATTTTAATTGATTTTCAGAAACTAGAATAATATCAATTTTAGAATTATTTATGTTTAAATATAAATTTGAGTTTGTATTATTTTTTTCAATTTTGTAAACCTCATTTATAAGATTAGTAGTATAATGCTTTTGTTTGACTTTCTTTGAATATTGCTGAAGATTGGAGATGTTAAATTTTACTGGTACAAAAACATTAATAGATTCATTAATTTTAATTATATCATAAAGATATTCATCATTTTCAAGAAGAGAATTGTTAAACTTTAAATAATTCTTGATGTTATTTTTATCAAATAGAGCTTGAGGAACTATTGTGTGCAAAACGTTGTAGTGATTTACAGTAATTAAATTGAGTAAATTATTATATTTTTTATCATCAAAATATTTAGCTATTATATTGTCAACGTCAGTTGAGTTTTCAAAAGTAACATCTGTAGAATCAATTAAGATATTTTCAATATTATCATATAAAATGAAGCCAATTTCATTATAACCTATGTTAATAGTAAGATTTATAATTGAAAAAGAATTTAATTTATTGATTTTTAGTGTAGTTTTTTGGCCAGTTACCATTTGTATTGACTTCTTCCATTGATCCAACTTTTAAAGAAGACCCATTAACACCATCAACAGATTGTACAAGATTTTCTTTATAAATTAAGTCTTTATTTTGGTCATAAAGAATTACAGATTTTTTTACCATACTTTCAAATACAGGAATATCTAAACCATTTTGTTCTATGAATCCACTTTTTAATTCAAACATAGTATCGTCATCTTCTGACCCTGGAACATACATCATTTTTGTATATCTATTATCAGCTCCGAATAACGAATCTTTCACAGAAACAAAACCTAAAGTATCAACAATAACAATATCTTTGTAAGTTTTAACACCACCATATCTTTTTGTCATTTCTTTGTCTAATATGCTTGAGTCTCTTCTTTGTGTTAAAGTAAAAGAATCTAATTCTATAAATTTCACCAAACTATCCCAGTTACTTTCAAACTTTCCTTTGACAGATCTATGTGCTAATTCTGAATCACGTATATCAATCAATCTTTTAATTACTTTTTGATATCTAACTTCCTTTAGATCATCAAATTCAATTACTTCATAAACTGAATCCATTGTTTTGTATGAAAATACTGCAATAAACGACCACAAAGTAATAAGAATATATTTTTTGAATTTGCTTTGAAAAGTACTTGAGTTAATCCAATACAAAATACCGAATAAGATTGATAACACTAATATTACAGATAGAATTTGTAGGTAGTATGATATGGGCATTTGAGTGGGTTTAAAATTTAAAAGGCCAAAATACAATTTTTTTTTATTTGTTAAAATGATTCTAGAGAAAAAACATTTATATCTTTGATTTTAATTATATAATTATTGGATGAATATTAAGGAGTTTTACAATTTAGCAAAGAATCATTTTTCATTTAATCTAACTGCTAAGCAAGACTTGACATTATATAAATTATCAGAATTCATTTTAAATGATGACGATAATTCTTTATTTATACTCAAAGGTTATGCAGGAACTGGAAAAACTACTATACTTTCTGCAATAATCAACAACCTATGGAAAATAAAAAAATCTGGTGTTTTAATGGCACCAACTGGAAGGGCTGCCAAAGTTTTATCTAATTACACAAACAAGGAAGCTAATACCATTCACAAAAAAATATATTTTCCTAAAAAAAATTCATCAGGAAATATTGATTTTGTTTTACAAACAAACAAGTCAAAAAATACAATTTTTATTATCGATGAAGCTTCAATGATTTCTAGTACATCTCAAAATAAAAAACTTTTTGATACGACTTCTTTACTTTCAGATTTAATTCAATTCGTTTACTCTGGATACAAGTGTAAAATTATTTTTATTGGTGATACTGCTCAACTACCCCCTGTTAATTCAAAGTTAAGTCCATCTCTTGATTCTGAATATTTAAAAGAAAATTACAATAAAAACACATTATCAATTGAATTAGATGAAGTAGTTCGTCAAGAGGTTTTATCAGGAATATTAAATAACGCTACATTATTAAGAGAGTCTTTAATCAATAATGATTTCGACGAGTTTAAATTTAATCTTTCAGGTTTTGATGATATTATTAGACTTCAAGATGGAGAAGATATTATTAACTGTTTGACTGATAGTTATAATATTATTGGAAAAGAGGAAACTGCTTTAATAGTAAGATCTAACAAGAGGGCTAATTTATATAATCAACAAATTAGAAATAGAATCCTTTTTAACGAAAATGAACTTTCTGTAGGAGACAACTTAATGGTTGTTAAAAATAATTATCATTGGTTAAAGAGTACATCCGAAGCTGGTTTTATTGCAAATGGAGACATTATTAAGATTTTAGAGATAAGTAGAATTGTAGATCTTTATGATTTTCGTTTTGCTGAAGTTAACGTACAAATGATAGATTATCCTAAAATGAAGCCATTTGATACAGTTTTAATGTTAGATACTATTAACTTAGAAACTCCATCTTTGAATTATGAAAAGGCTAACCATCTGTACAATGAAGTTATGAAAGATTATATTTCTGAAAAAGTTAAGTATAAGAGATTTTTAAAAGTTAAGAATAATAAATATTTTAATGCCCTTCAGGTTAAATTTTCCTATGCTATGACTTGTCATAAATCTCAAGGTGGTCAATGGTCGTCGGTTTTTGTTGAACAACCTTATCTACCTAACGGAATTGATAAAGATTTTATTAGATGGTTATATACTGCTCTAACAAGAGCTAAAGAAAAACTATATCTAATTGGTTTTAAGGATGAGTTTTTTTCTGATTAAGTATTATAATTCAGTATTTTTGATTAAAATTAACCTATGAAAGTAACCGCACTAATTCCAGCTAGATTATCTTCAACTAGATTTGACAGGAAACTACTGATGGATCTTTGTGGTAAATCTATAATTTTAAGAACTTATGAATCTGTTGTTGAAACTGGATTATTTCACTCTGTATATGTCGTTACTGAAGATCAGGAAATTTATAAAGAGATAGTCAATGCAGGGGGTAATTCAATTTTAAGTAAAAATAAACATGAATCTGGGAGTGATAGAATAGCAGAAGCTTGTGAATCAATTGATTCTGATGCTTTTGTTAATATTCAAGGAGACGAACCCTTTATTGACTCATTTAGCCTTAATAAATTAGTCTTAGAGCTAAACAATTCTGATTACGTCTCATTAATGATTAATATTTCTGACATTAATGAAATAAATAATCCAAATAACGTTAAGGTTACAGTGGATTCTGAAAATTATGCTATGTATTTTTCAAGAAGTGTGATTCCATTTGACAGGGAAATTAATACTTCTGAAGTAACTTATTATAAACATATTGGAGTTTATGGGTTTACAAAACAAGCTCTGGTAAATTTCTCCAAATTACCACCTTCGAAACTGGAATTAGTAGAAAAAATTGAAGCTATAAGAATTCTTGAAAATAGGAGTAGAATTAAAATGATTGAAACAGATTTTTTAGGTGTAGGTATCGATACTAAAGAAGATTTGGATTTAGCAATATCAATTTGGTCAAAAAAATAAATACATGAGAATTTTATCAAAATTTATATACTTTCAAATTTTAGGCTGGAAAGTAAAAGGAAATATCAACTTTTCTACAGATAAGCTAAAAAAATGTATTATTGTTCCTGTCCCTCACACTAGTTGGCATGACTTTTATATTGGTGTTTTACTTAGGTCAGTTTGTAATGTGAAAACTAGTTTTTTAGCCAAAAAAGAGCTGTTTTTTTTTCCTCTATCAATTATTTTAAAATGGTTAAACTTTGTTCCTGTCGATAGATTTAAAAAAGGAAATAAAGTTGATAAAATCGCATCTATTTTTAA
>CABXVR010000028.1 GCA_902515565.1 uncultured Bacteroidota bacterium
ATTTAGTTATTAAAAATTTATTTTCATATTCAAACTCATAGTCTTGAGAGTTGAATTTAGTTGAAATCATTATAGAGAACTTTTTAATACAAATCAAAAATTTTATCAAAATCCAAACAACTGATTTAGAGATTAGAAAATTATTAAAATGTTTTTTATAAAAAATATACATAGCATTATAAAACCTACTTACATATGTGAAATTTTTATCTGTGCTCTCGCCCTTGAAATGAATTATTTTAACATCTCCTAAAAAATAATTTGGGTAACCGTTTTTTATGGCTTTATAACAAAGATCAATATCTTCTCCATACATAAAATATTCCTCATCAAAACCATCAACTTCATCATAGATAGACTTTTCAGTAAACATGAAAGCTCCAGCTAATACATCAACATAACCCCTTTTTTCATTATCTAAACTTGAATAATAAAACTTAGATAAACCAATTATTTTCATAAATGAACTAAAAAAACTAGGCACAATTCTTTTACTTTCTTTCAAAAAAACACCTGTTCCGTCAATCATATGACATCCAACGAAACCAACTTTTATACCAGATTCATAAAATCTTAAAATTTTAGCAAAAGTATCCTCACTTAATACAGTATCAGGATTTAAAATACATATGTATTTACCACTAGATTTACTTACCCCAATATTATTAGCTTTAGAAAAGCCTATGTTAGTTTGATTTTCGATCAGTAATACTGACGGGTATTTATTTTTAATTATGTTACACGAATCATCACTTGAAGAGTTATCAACAACTATAATTTCTGATTTAATATCAGTTTTTGATAATGACTTCTGAACACTGTAAAGACAAAGTTCAAGAAATGAACTTGAATTATAGCTTACAATAATTACAGATAAAACCAATTTGTCTAAATTTTAATTGAACTTTCAAATGGAATTCTATTTGTAATACTTCTACCTAAAGTAATTTCATCGGCATATTCTAAATCATCACCAACGGAGACACCTCTTGCTATAGTTGAAGTTAAAACATCAAATTTATTTATAAGTTTATAAATGTAAAAATTAGTAGTATCTCCTTCCATTGTAGAGCTGAGAGCAAAAATAAGTTCTTTTACTACTCCAGATTTAACCTTATCAACTAGAGATGTTATATTTAAATCATCAGGCCCAATTCCATCCATCGGAGATATTTTACCTCCTAAAACATGATACAAACCTTTAAAAGAACTTGTACTTTCAATTGCCATTACATCTCTTATATCCTCGACAACACAAATAATTGAGTTATCCCTTTTAGGGTTTGCACATATTTCACACGTTTCAAGATCAGAAATATTATGACAATTATTACAAAATTTGATGTTATTTCTCATCAAAACTAGTGCATTAGCTAAGTCTTCTGTTTGATTCTTTTGCTGCCTTAACATGTGTAATGCTAATCTAAGAGCAGTTCTTTTACCTATACCAGGTAACTGTGAGATTTCATTAACTGCATTTTGAATTAATTTTGAAGAAAATTCCATAAAACAAACTTACAAATTAAATGATTGTTTTTATAAATGTTGTTTAAATTATATTATGTAATATATAACTTTTAAATATGTATTTTGATATATTTACATATATGAGCTCAGGTTACATATTAATAGTTATTTCATTGTATTTTGGTGTATTGTTGTTAATCTCTACATTAACCTCCAAAAATGATAATAATTTAGATTTTTTTAAGGCTGGAAAAAAAGCTCCGTGGTATCTTGTTGCTTTTGGAATGGTCGGTGCTTCTTTATCTGGGGTTACTTTTATTTCAGTTCCTGGATGGATTGAAAGCTCACAATTTAGCTATCTACAAGTAGTTTTAGGATACTTTGCTGGTTACTTAATTGTTAGCAATGTCTTACTACCAGTTTACTACAAATTAAATGTTACATCTATATATGAGTATTTAAATACCAGATTTGGTTACATAGCTCACAAAACTGGTGCTGTATATTTCTTCATCTCAAGACTTTTAGGGGCTTCATTTAGATTATATTTAGTCGCTATTGTATTGCAACAATTTGTTTTTGAAAGATGGGGAGTTCCATATTTTGTGACTGTTATTATCTCTGTTTTATTGATTTGGATTTACACAAACAAAGGGGGGATAAAGACAATAATTTGGACTGACAGCTTACAAACTTTATTTATGCTTTTGGCTGTAGGTATCTCCATTTATGAAATACTTAATAGTTTAAATTGGACTTTTTTTGATTATATAAATTCGGAAGATTTTGATAAGTATAACAAAGTTTTTTATTTAGATAATTTTTACAGTAGAGAATATTTTTTTAAATCTTTTATTGGTGGAGCTTTTGTGACAATTTGTATGACTGGTTTAGACCAAGATATGATGCAAAAAAACTTAGCATGTAAATCTTTAAAAGATGCTCAAAAAAACATGTTATGGTTTAGTGTTGTACTAGTAATTGTAACTACTCTATTTATGGTTTTAGGTAGTTTGTTATTTGTTTACAAAGCAAAAAATGGTATAGAAATACCGATGCTAGACGGTCAAATAAAAACAGATTTATTGTTTCCAGAAATTGCACTCAACGGAGATCTAGGAATTGTATTATCTCTAACTTTTATATTAGGTTTAATTGCAGCAGCATACAGTAGTGCCGATAGTGCATTAACCTCTTTAACAACTTCATACTGTATAGATTTTATAAACTTTGAAAAAAAGACTGAAAAACAGCAAGTAATTTTAAGAAAGAAAGTTCACATTTGGATGAGCTTAATTCTTGTTATAATAATTATATCTTTCAAATACCTTTTGAGCTCTAATGTAATTGATAGCTTATTAAGGGTGGCTAGTTATACTTATGGACCTCTTCTTGGTTTATTTTCTTTTGGTTTATTTACTAGATTAAATATCAATGAAAGAAAGTTAATTCCTGTAGTTATTTTAGCTCCATTATTAACTCTTTTAATCAATTATTCTCCTACTGTTTATGCAATAGTTAGTTTAAATTTTGAAAACTGTTTAGATATCTCATTTTTTGATTGTTTAATAAATAATTGGGATGATGCAAGCATTTACGCTAAAGCTAATTTTTATCAATTTGGGTATGAATTATTGGCGATAAACGGACTAATAACTTTCTTTGGATTATATCTAATTCGAGACTTAAATAACAATAACTAAAGGTTTATTTAATATTAATAGATCAAAAACAAATTACATTTTAAATGTCAGTTTGTCAGTCTGTGTGCTTTGGCATTCTTATTGAAGGTTAAATATCAAACTTTAAATAATTAAAAAAATGAAAAAAGGTAATATTAATGTTTCAGTTGAGAATATATTTCCATTAATTAAGAAATTTTTATATAGTGATCACGAAATATTTTTAAGAGAATTAATTAGTAATGCTACTGATGCTACATTAAAATTGAAGCATCTTTCTAGTGTTGGTAAAGAAAAAATTAAATATGGCGAACCGATTATTGAGGTAAAAGTTGATAAAAAAGGAAAAAAACTTCATATCATCGATCAAGGTTTAGGAATGTCATCTGATGAAATTGAAAAATACATAAACCAAGTCGCTTTTTCTGGAGCAGAAGAGTTTTTAGAAAAATATAAAGACTCAGCAAAAGATTCAGGAATTATAGGACACTTTGGGTTAGGATTTTATTCTGCATTCATGGTTTCAAGTAAAGTTGAAATTATTTCAAAATCTTACAGAGGAGATGATGCTGCACACTGGTCTTGCGATGGATCTCCAAATTTTACTTTAAAAAAATCTAAAAAGAAAGATAGAGGTACTGAGATAATTCTTCACATTGATAAAGACTCAAAAGAGTTTTTAGAAGATTCTAAAATAACTGAGCTACTTACCAAATATAATAAGTTCATGCCAGTTCCTATAAAATTTGGAACTAAGGAAGAAGAATTACCGTTACCTGAAGACGCGGAAAAAGATGCTGTAGCTAAAAAAATAACTGTTGATAATATTATTAACAATTCTAAACCCGCTTGGACAAAGCAACCGAAAGATTTACATGATCAGGATTACAAAAGTTTTTACAGAGAATTGTATCCAATGCAATTTGAAGAACCTTTATTTAATATTCATTTAAATGTTGACTACCCATTTAACTTAACTGGTATTTTATACTTTCCAAAAATAAATAATGATTTAAATATTCAAAAAGACAGAATTCAACTTTATCAAAATCAAGTATTTGTAACTGATAACGTTGAAGGAATAGTCCCTGAATTTTTAACCATGTTAAGAGGTGTTATTGATTCTCCTGACATCCCCTTAAACGTATCCAGGTCTTATTTACAAGCCGATGGTGCAGTTAAAAAAATATCTTCTTATATAAGCCGAAAAGTTGCAGACAAACTAAATTCGCTATTCAAAAACAGTAGAGAAGATTTTGAAAAAAAATGGAATGACATCAAGATAGTAATTGAATATGGAATGTTAAGTGATGAGAAGTTTTTTGATAAAGCTGATAAGTTTGCCCTATATCCTTCTGTGAATGATAAATATTATACTTTAACAGAACTGACTGATAAAATAAAGGATAATCAAACAGATAAAGATGATAAATTAGTTGTTTTATATGCTTCTAACAAAGTTGATCAACATAGCTATATCGAAACAGCTAAAAGAAAAGGATATGAAGTTTTACTTTTGGATTCTCCAATTATTGGGCATCTGATTCAAAAACTAGAAGGTTCTAAAGAAAAGATTTCGTTTGTAAGAGTAGATTCTGACCATATCGATAATCTTATCAAGAAAGATGACACTAAGATTTCCAAATTATCAGATGATGAGAAAAAGAAATTAGAAGAAATTTTAAAAGAAGATATCCCTTCCGAGAAATTTACAGTACAACTTGAAAGCATGGACAGTGAAGCTGATCCTTTTATTATTACTCAACCAGAGTTTATGAGAAGAATGAAAGAGATGCAACAAACTGGCGGAGGCGGTGGAATGTTTGGCATGGGTAATATGCCAGAAATTTTTAATCTTACTGTTAACACAAACTCAGAGTTAGTTGGACAGATTCTTGCAACTAAGACTAAGAAGAAACAATCTAGACTAATAAGTCAAAGTTTAGATTTGGCAAAATTATCTCATGGTCTCTTAAAAGGTGAAGAGTTAACTAACTTTATCAAAAGAAGCTATGACATAATTAAATAAGATTAAGATTTTATTAAAAAAAAACCGTTATCAAATTTGATAACGGTTTTTTTTATATAAAAATTAACTATTAATAGTGATTTATTATTTTATATTTACTCTCAAAATAATTTCACCTATTGGTTTAATTAAAAACTTAACTGAATGAAAAGATTAAAGAAGATAAAAATAACTTTATTATTTATACTATTTATATTTTCAATTAATTCATTTTCTCAGTTTAGCAAAACACATTATATACCACCTATCGGAACGCAAGGCCAAGGAAGTGGTACTCCTCAGATTCAATATATGTATATTTCCACTCCCAATGAAAATCCAATAGATGTTATAATTACGCCAATTGGAGGAGAACCAATTACTGTCTCCATATCAAATTCTAGCCCATACGAATATTTTATTGGTGATGGCAATCAAACAAATTTTATTGCTTTGTCTGAAGATTCTGGTCAAACATTTAATAATAAGGGATTCATAGTTGAAGGTGAGGATTTAGTATATGTTTCTGCAAGGTTATTTACTAGTGATGCTTATTATCAAGCAGCAGGACTAGTCAGCAAAGGATTAGCTGCTCTTGGTAAAACTTTTAGAGTAGGAACTTTTGAGAATCTTGGTGATGATATGAGTAATAGTTTTTTGAATTTTGTAACAGTTTTAGCTACTGAAGATAACACTACTGTAAATTTTTCTGACTTTGGAAATGGTGTAACCATTGTGAATAATGCACCTATTAATGACGTAATACTAAATTCTGGAGAAAGCTATCTAGTTGCGATTAAACCAGGTGATAATATAAATAATTCCGATGGTTTGATTGGTGTTCTTGTTGAATCTGACAAACCAATCGCTGTAAATTCTGGATCAATCACTGGTTCTAATGCTAACACTACTACTGATTCTAATGGGCAAGATGCGGGTGTTGATCAAATTGTTCCAATAGAACGTATTGGTACTGAATACATATTCGTTAGAGGTATTGGCCCAGATCAAATAGAAAGACCTCTAATTGTGGCTCATGAACCTGATACTGAAGTATATGTTAATGGTACATTAGAATATACTATTGCTCAAGCTGGAGAACACTGGTCAATACCTTCTTCTTTTTATGGAGTATCTTATGATCAGTATGGTCAAGGTCCTGAAATAGGAGTTTCTAGTAACATGTATGTTGAAACCTCTAAACCAGTTTTTGCATATCAAGTTATTGGTGGAATTAGGCCAGGGACTGAAGGTCCATTTGGTGCTGGAACAGGAATCCCTAATCAGGGATTATTTTTTGTGCCACCAATAAATTGTCAAACTCCATCCATTGTAAATAATATTGCTGCAATTAATAAATTAGGTCCAGATTTTGCATTTGGTGGTGTCGTAACAATTGTTACCGAAACTGGTTCAACAGTTCTGATTAACGGAAATGATATTTCAGATTATGCAGGTGATGTACAAGCTGTAAACGGAAATCCTTTGTTCGAAACATACACTGTTGAAGGATTAACAGGAAATGTATCTATAGTATCCTCCAGTCAAGTATATGTTGCTTCTTTTGGAGCATATGACTATGCAACTTTTGGGGGTTATTATTCGGGATTTGCATATAAGCCTGAAATTGTTTTAGAAGAAATCTCTGCAGGTACAGAGGGATGTATCCCAAATCTTGAATTGAGACTAAACAGCATTTCTATATTTGATCAATATCAATGGTATTTTAATGGAGAAATGATTGATGGTGCAATTGGAAATAGTTTTACTCCAACTGAACCAGGCTATTATCAAATTTCAGGTGCTGTTGATGATTGCGAGGGAATTCTACTTTCAGATAATATTCCAGTTAGCGCATGTCCACCTGATACAGATTTTGATGGAGTAAATGATAATATTGATATAGATATTGACAATGATGGAATATTAAATTGTGAAGAATCTCTTGGGGATAAAAATATAGATTTTTCTGGTGATATAGATGGAACTATTGGCAATGACGGTGAAAATCTAGCAACTGTTAGTTGGGAACTAACTAGTTCACCAAATGCATTACCTGATGAGTTGATTTGGGATGGCAATAATATTGGTGATTTTTCATCACTTGCACCTGCTGTTTATGAGGATTTAAATGAAGAAGGTATATCAGTTGAATATGAAGGATTTAATACAGCCAATATTTCATTTAGTTCTGAGGTTAGTTTGAGTATTGAGCAAAGTGACTTTCAAAGTGCTTTCTGGACATCTGGTATTGACAATGAAGAATCTTTTAAATTTAATGTTCCACCTTCTAAATCAATTACAATTTTAAATCCTGATAATCAAATATTGATTGATACTAATTTTGATGGAATTTATGAATCTGGTGTTACTTCGTTCTCTAATTTTGAAATTCGTTTTAAGTTAAACGGCACTAATTTAAATACTGCTGACGCAACTTATAAACTTTATTCACACCTTACTAATTCAATTGAATTCACTCATTTTAACTCAGGTCAAATAGAAAATGCAGCCTCATTTAAAATGATCGCAACTTGCTTCCCCACGGATTCTGACAATGATGGTATTGTTGATTCTAATGATGCTGATAGCGATAATGATGGAATTTTAGATATTGTAGAATACAATGGAGTTTTATACCAACCGCTTTCTAGTATCGACGAAAATCAAGATGGTTATGATGATATTTTTAACGGTGCGTCTCCATTAGATTTTGATAATGATGGAATACAGGACTATTTAGATCTTGATTCTGATAATGATGGAATATTTGATTTACAAGAAGCTGTAAGTGGTGCTTTAGATGCTAACACAGATGGAATTATAGATGGTGTAAATTTTGGAAGTAATGGACTCTCTGATGATTTAGAAAATTCTATTGATAGCGGAGTAATAAATTACACACTTTCAAATGTTGACCAAGATGAAAACTACAATTATATTGATCTAGATTCAGATGGAGATGATTGTTTAGATGTTTCTGAAGTTGGTTTTTCAGACGGAGACTCTGATGGGATTCTTGGAGATTCTCCAGTAACTATTAATGAATTAGGATTGGTTACTAGTGGTACTGATGGTTATACTTTATCAATTGATGATTATTTAATCAATGCACCATTATCAATTGTAGAACAACCTGTTGAAACCCTAACTTCATGTGAAGATTCTACAATACAAATTTCAGTTGTATTAAATACTTTAGACTCAGCTGTTGAATTAGTTGATTCTTTTCAGTGGCAATCCAGTGTTGACGGTATTGATTGGTTTGATATTACAGATAACCCTGTTTACAGTGGATCTAATAATAATACATTAGAAATTAATAATACTCCATTGTCCTTTGACAATTTTAGTTTTAGAGTTATAATAGAAAGAGAAGGAAATGGCTGTGGAGTTATATCAAATCCTTCGATAATTTTAGTTAACCCATTACCAATTATCACCATTCCTACTCCATTAGAGGAGTGTGATAATGATTATGATGGTATAGATATTTTTGATTTATCACAAAAGACTGACGAGTTGCTTGGTGGTCAGCTTAATGTTACGGTTTCTTATCACGAGTCTCAAGAAGATGCTGATAATTCAGCGAATGCTATTACAGAACCTTATTCTAATTTAAACAGTCCTGATTCTCAAAACATATTTGTAAGACTTGAAGACAACGAGACTTTCTGCTATGCTACCACTACCCTAGCGCTTGTAGTAAATCCTATTCCAGAGGTCATTGTTCCTCCTGTTATTGAAGTCTGTGATGATGATTATGATGGTATAAGTACTTTTGATTTGGTTTCTTTAGATCCAATTATATTAAACGGTCAAACTGGTATATCAGTTACTTATTATGAATCTCAAGCTGAGGCGGACACTGCTACTAACCCATTAGCTAGTCCATACAATAATACTTCACTTAATACTCAAGAACTTATTGTTCGTCTAGAAAATGATATTACAGGTTGTTATTCTACTACAACACAAGGTATTATTGTAAATCCACTGTCTTTAATTGAAGTTATTGATTATGAAATTTGTGATTATGTCAATCCTGGTGATATGATCGAGGTCTTTAATATTATCTCTTACATAGATGACTATTTTAGTACGCAAAATGTGACAGAAACCTATCATGGTTCTTTGGCAGATGCACAGTCTGGCAATGATCCTTACACTACTGCAGAACTAACTAATTATTCTAACTCTGATTCTGCGTCAGAAGAAATATTTGTTCGATTAGTAGATAACGTAACCGCTTGTGTGACTACTGGTTCTTTTAATATTGTAGTTAATCCATTACCTAATGTAATTGTTAATACCGATTTAGTACAATGTGATATTGATGATGTACAAGATGGTATCTCTATTTATAACTTAGAGGAAGCAGCAGAGAATATTGTTATACCAAATGGTCCTGGTGATAGTTCAGATAACTATGTACTTACCTTCCATTTATCGCAAGAAGACTTGGATGCAGGTATAAATGCTATACCTAACCCAACTTCTTATGTAAATCTTACTCCACTTCAAAATATCTATTGTAGAGTAGAGAATATAGCAACAACTTGCTACACAACTTCTTTCTTTTATTTAGAAACTATCTTTAATCCTATTCCAGAAGATGCAGGGTTAATCGTGTGTGATAATAGTGAAGGAAATGGTAATGATTATGATGGACTTGGTTTATTTACTCTTAGTAATGCTGACGACTACGTCCTATCTTTAATTGTAGCGAATCCTAATAATGATATTACAAGTCCAGATCAATTAACCATTGCTTATTACGCAAGTGAGGAGGATGCTTTACTAGAACTTAACCAATTACCTAATCAGTATACTAGTGAAGTGCCTGATGCACAAACAGTATACTTAAGAGTAGAAAGAGATAACGATTGCTTTGGTATTAACTCCATGTTATTGCAAGTATTACCAGTTCCTGTTTACAACGAAGTTCTAGATGAGATTCTATGTACTTATACTCCTGGGACATTTGATGTTGATTTAAACGATTATAATGCTCAAGTACTTGGAGATCAAAACGCAGGACAAGTGATTATTACTTATCACGAATCTCAACTTGATGCCGATACTGGATTTAATGCATTAGCGAGTCCTTATACTATAAATGAAGAAGCAACTATTTATACTCGTGTTGAAGTAGAAGATGGCGATCCTTTTGTTACTGCTTGTTTTATCTCTAATATAAACTTTACCCTTACTGTAGAACCTAGACCAGTATTTATTGCTCCTGAAGACTTAATTGTTTGTGATGATGATGATACTATTGATGGTCTTACTACTATTGATATCTCTGTACAAACAGAAACTATAGCAGCTGGTGTAGCAGAAAATGTAGTTACTTATCACATCTCGCAAGAAGATGCCGATAGTGGAGAGAATCCATTAGAAGATTTATACACAACAGTAACTCCAGATACACAAACTATTTTTGCTAGAATCGAAGATGATATGACTCCTATTACAGGTTGTTATTCTACTACACCTATGGATTTAGTTGTAGTTGGCCCTCCTGCTGCCACTGCCCCATCGAACTTAGAGTTCTGTGATGCCGATGCAGATGGTTTTGGAGTATTTACTCTTACTGACGCAGATGCAGAGATTACAGGAACTTTATCCAACTTAGCGATCAGCTATCACGAGACTTTTTCTGATGCAGAGAATAACCTATTCCCTATTATTGGAGATTATAATAACATTGTTCAATACCAACAGACTATTTAT
>CABXVR010000029.1 GCA_902515565.1 uncultured Bacteroidota bacterium
TAATAATTCTGTAGTTGTTAATTCATCTTTATCAGACACCTTAATCATTAATTTTAATGTTACTAACAAAGGGAATATAGTTTTAAGTGAACTATCTAATGAAAGTGTGATTTCTGAATTAAATGTATTAATAGATTCTATATTTAAACACACAGTTTCAGATTTACCAAAGTTATATCCTGCAATAAAAAGAGGTCAACCGGTAAAAACAAAGTTTATTTTACCAATACTAATATCAACAACTGATTAATCTGTTCCTATGGCTAAAGAGAGAATTATATTGGGAATTGATCCAGGAACAACTATTATGGGTTTTGGAATTATTAAAGTAGTTAATAATAAAATGATTTTTTTGCAACTTAATGAGTTGAACTTAGTAAAGTATAAAGATCATTATTTGAAATTAAAATTAATTTACGAGAGGACTAATGAGCTTATTGAAACATTTCATCCTGATGAGATTGCAATTGAAGCTCCTTTTTTTGGTAAGAATGTTCAAAGTATGTTAAAACTAGGTAGAGCTCAAGGAGTGGCAATGTCAGCTGGATTAAACAAGGAAATTCCGATTACTGAGTATTTACCAAAAAAAATAAAAATGTCCATCACAGGAAATGGAAATGCTAGTAAAGAACAGGTGGCAAGAATGCTTCAAGGAATGTTTAAATTAAAAACAATCCCAAAAAATCTAGATGCTACTGATGGTTTAGCCGCTGCAGTTTGTCACTTTTATAATTCTGGAAAATTAACCGGTGAAAAAAATTACTCGGGTTGGTCTAGTTTTATTAAACAAAACGAGAATAGATTAAAAAAGTAATTTTTATTTAATTAATACGAAATATTAAGTGTCAGGAATTTATATTCATATTCCGTTTTGTAAAAAAGCATGTCATTATTGTGATTTTCATTTTTCAACATCCTTTAAGTATAAAGACCAAATGATTATTTCGTTGAAAAACGAAATTTTAATAAGAAAAAAAGAACTAAAAGATAAAAAAATTGAATCTATTTATTTTGGTGGTGGTACACCATCAGTATTAACTACTATAGAAATAAATTCATTGATACAAACAGTCTATGATAACTATCATGTTGATGATCCTGTAGAAATAACATTGGAAGCTAACCCAGATGATTTGTCAAATGAAAAAATACTAGAATTATCCAAAACTAAAGTAAATAGATTAAGTATTGGAGTTCAATCTTTTTTTCAAGAAGATTTAACACTTATGAATAGATCTCATTCCAGTAACCAAGCCCTAGAGTGTATAAAATCTGCAATTAAATACTTTGATAATATTTCTGTTGATCTTATTTATGGTATTCCAGGACTAGATAACTCTAGATGGAAAGAAAATATCGAGATTTTAATATCTCATAATATTTCTCATATTTCTGCATATGCTTTGACTGTTGAACCTAACACTGCTCTAAAAAAATATATTGATAATGGAATAATCTCACCAATTGATGATTCTCAATCACAGCAGCAATTTTATATCCTTTTAGATATTTTAGAGAATCATAATTATGAAAATTATGAATTATCTAATTTTGCAAAAAACAAACTCTACAGCGTGAATAACTCGGCTTATTGGACTAGAAAAATGTATATTGGGATTGGACCATCAGCTCACTCATTCAATGGAAATGATAGGTTTTGGAATATTAATAATAATATAAAGTATATAGAATCTATAAACAATAATATTTTACCAAAGAGTAAAGAATCTTTATCATTAGTTGATAAATTTAATGAAACAGTTATGTTTGGATTAAGAACTAATAAAGGGATATCACTTGTTGATATTGAAAACGAATTTGGTACTATTTATAAAAATCAACTAATTGAAAACTCTCAAAATCATATCAATAATGAGTTTTTAATAAATAAAAACAATTATTTATATATTACAAGAAAAGGTAAGTTTTTATCTGATGGTATTGCATCAGATTTATTTATGTTAAATTAAAATAAAAATATAACTTTATTAAAAATATAAATTATGAAATGGGAAGGAGTTATGCCAGCTGTGACTACAAAATTCACAAATGATGATCAGCTAGATTTCAAAATGTTTGATGTAAATATTCAAGCTCAAGTTGATGCAGGAGTCAGTGGAATTGTTTTAGGAGGCACACTGGGTGAAGCTAGCACTTTGACAAGTTTTGAAAAAAGCGAATTAATAAAAAATACCATTTTAATTACTGAAAATAAAATTCCAGTTTTAATGAATATTGCAGAGCAATCTACTAGTGAAGCTATTAAGTCTGCGATAAGTGCTGAAAAGGATGGTGCTTCAGGTTTAATGATTTTACCACCAATGAGATACAAAGCCAGTGATGATGAAACTGTCAAGTATTTTAAATCTATTGCTCAAAGTACTTCATTACCTATTATGATTTATAATAATCCAGTGGATTATAAAATTGAAGTTACATTAGAAATGTTTGATCAATTATTGGAATGTGAGAATATTCAAGCTGTAAAAGAATCTACTAGAGATATTTCCAATGTAACTAGAATCATAAATTATTTTGGGAATAGGCTAAAAATTATGACCGGCGTTGATACACTTGCATTAGAAAGTTTATTAATGGGAGCTCATGGATGGATAGCTGGATTAGTTGATGCTTTTCCAAATGAGACTGTAGCAATTTATAAATTACAAAAAGCTGGATTTATTTCTGATGCATTAGAAATATATCGTTGGTTTCTACCTCTTCTTGAATTAGATATTAATTCAAAACTAGTACAAAATATAAAGCTAGCTGAAACTTACACTGGAATTGGGACCGAAAATGTAAGACCTCCTAGATTACCCCTTGACGGAGACGAAAGAAAAAAAGTTATAAAAATAATAGAAAGTAGTTTAAAAAACAGACCAGACCTTTCAAAATATACATATTAATATGCTACATGGAAAAAATTATATCGGAAATAATTTATCTTCTGAAGGAAAAGTGATTTTTAAAACTTTTAATCCTAAACTTAATAAAAATAATGAATGTAATTTTAATGAAGCTACGGCTAATGAAATTAACAAAGCTGCTAATTTAGCACATGATGCTTTCTTAGAATTTAAAAACATAGATGGTTTAAAAAGGTCAAAATTTTTAGATTCTATTGCTGATCAAATATTATTAATTCAAAATGATATTGTAAGAGTTTATTGTGAAGAAACTGGACTGCCAGATGGAAGAGCAAAAGGTGAACTTGGCAGAACAATTGGTCAAATTAGATCTTTCTCAGAGTTATTAAAAAAAGGAGATTGGGTTAATGCATCAATTGATACGGCAGATATTGATAGAAAGCCTATACCTAAACCCGATTTGAGAAAAATGTCAATTCCTCTAGGTCCTGTTTTAGTTTTTGGAGCTAGTAACTTTCCTTTGGCTTATTCAACTGCTGGTGGTGATACAGCCTCAGCCTTAGCGGCAGGATGTCCTGTAATTGTGAAATCTCATCCAATGCATGCAGGAACTGGAGAATTAGTTTCTTCAGCAATTATTAAAGCTGTTAAAATCACAGGTATGCCAAATGGAGTTTTTTCCAATATTAATAGTGGAGGAATACAAACTGGAATTGATTTGATCAACAATCCTTTAATAAAGGCAGTTGGTTTTACAGGTAGTTTAAAAGCAGGAAGATCACTTTTAAATTTGGCTAATAACAGAGATGAACCAATACCAGTATTTGCTGAAATGGGAAGTATTAATCCGGTTATTATTTTGCCAGAAATCTTAAAGACTGATTGGAATAATTTAGCTACTAAATATGCAAACTCTATAACCTTAGGTTCGGGTCAATTTTGTACAAATCCAGGAATTATTATTGGAATTAAATCTACTTACTTTACCGAATTTGTAAATTCTTTAAGTAAAAAAATTCTGGATATTGCCCCGTCTTGTATGTTACATCCAAATATTATTAGAAATTATAATAATAATAAAATGAAATTAATTTTAGATAAACAAGTTAATGTTATTGCTGATTTTACTGATAAAGTAGATGTTAATTATTCTAAACAAACTTTAGCAATGGTTAAGGCATCGGATTTTATAATTAATAAAGATTTACAAGAAGAAATATTTGGACCATTTTCTCTACTAGTAGAATGTGATAATATGAAACAGCTAGAATCAGTGGTTGATAAAATTAACGGTCAATTAACTGGTACAATTATAGCTAGTGATAATGAAATTTCATCTAATAAAGCTTTAATTGATATTTTAAAAGAAAGAGTAGGTAGAATTATTTTTAATGGTGTGCCTACTGGAGTTGAAGTTAATGCTTCAATGTTGCATGGTGGGCCTTATCCAGCATCTACAGATAGTAGATTTACAGCAGTTGGAGTTAAATCAATAGATAGATGGGTTAGACCTTTAAGTTATCAAGATTTCCCCAGCGAATTACTTCCAGATTCTTTAAAAGATAAAAATCCTAAAAATATACTTCGGCTTGTAAATGGAGTATACACCAAAAATAAAATATAAATGAAAAATTCAATTTTATCAGTCTTAGCTATAATCTTATTAGTAACCGGAGTTGTTATTAAATTTTCAGAAAATTCAAAAAAGAAATTGCAAGAAATAATAACAATTTACCAAGATCATGAGTCTTATGATGGTAATGAATATCCTTTGGGCCTATTTACTAAAGAGCATTATGAAAGCGAAGCTAATTTTGCGTTAGACTTATTAAACCAACTTGAAAATATTGACACCAATGATTTAGATGAAAATAATTTAATTTCTTATGAATTATTAAAATTTGAATTAAACGATATAGTAGATTACTATAATTTTGAAAGATATTTAAATCCTCTTCTTTCAGATTCAGGATTTCATAGTAGTTTAAACTACATGGTTCGTCCATTATCAAATTACAAAAAGACTATAGAATATTTAAATAAATTGAATTCTTTACCTGAATTTGTAAACCAAAATTTAACTAACATAAGAATTGGTTTGGAGAAAGGAGTATCTCAACCTTTAGTCATTTTTGACGGATATGAATCTACTTATAATGATCACATTACAAACAATTATTTAAATAATTATTTCTATTCTCCTTTTAAAAATTTACCAAAAGATATATCTCAAAGTCAATCAGACTCGATTCATAAAGCTGCTAAAATCTCAATTAATGAAATTGTGGTTCCACAGTTTAAGAAAATAAAGGAATTCTTTGAAAAAGAATATTACCCTAAAACCAGAACCAAAATCGGAATTTCAAGTACTCCAAATGGAAAAGAGTACTATCAAAATAGAATTAATTATTATACAACAAGTAAAGAATACACAGCTGAAAAAATTCATCAAATTGGATTAGATGAAGTAGCAAGAATAAAATCACAAATGAAAAAAATTATTAAAGAACTCAAATTTCAAGGTTCATTTGAGGATTTTTTTAAATTTTTAAGAACTGACAATCAGTTTTATGCAGATACTCCAAAAGAATTATTAATGTACGCGAGAGATATTGCAAAGAGAGCTGATGAGCAACTACCAAGATTTTTTAAAACCCTTCCTAGGAAGCCGTATGGAGTAGCACCAGTTCCAGATGCAATTGCCCCTAAGTATACTAGTGGAAGGTATGTGGGAACTTCAAAAAATAGTACTGACCCAGGATATTATTGGGTAAATACATATGATTTAAAAAGTAGAACGCTCTACACTATACCCGCTCTTACAGTTCACGAAGCTGTTCCTGGTCATCACCTTCAATCGGCGTTAAACAATGAATTAGGTGATAAAATACCATCATTCAGAAAAAACTTATATCTTTCTGCATACGGAGAAGGCTGGGGTCTTTATACCGAGTTTTTAGCTGAAGAGATGGGTTTATATACAACCCCATATGAACAATTCGGTAAACTAACGTATGAAATGTGGAGGGCGTGTAGATTAGTAGTTGATACTGGTATTCATGCATTAGATTGGTCAAAGGAAATGGTTTTAAATTATATGTCATCAAATACAGCACTTTCTTTACATGAAATTAATACTGAAACAGATAGATATATTTCTTGGCCTGGCCAAGCATTGTCATATAAAATAGGTGAATTAAAAATTAGAGAGTTAAGAACATTAGCTGAAGAGAAATTAAAATCAAATTTTAATATTCGTGATTTTCATGAAATAATTTTATCTGAAGGAACTGTTACACTTGCGATATTAGAGACCAGAGTTTTAAATTATATTGAAAAAACTAAAGATGAGTAGATCAGTTTTTGAGTGTATTGATGCACACACTTGTGGAAATCCTGTTAGACTGATTGCTAAAGGAGCTCCAATTCTTCAAGGAAATAATATGAGTGAAAAACGACAGTTTTTTTTAAATCATTTTGATTGGATTAGAAAAGGTTTAATGTTTGAGCCTAGAGGTCATGATATGATGAGTGGAGCTATTCTTTTTCCACCCCACAGTTCTAAAAATGATTTTAGTATTTTATATATAGAAACATCTGGATGTTTACCAATGTGTGGACATGGAACAATCGGAGCTGTAACAATAGCTATTCAGGAAAAGCTGATCATTCCAAAAAAACCTGGATTTTTAAATATAGAGACACCAGCTGGAAGTATTAATATCACTTATAAGCAAATCGATGAAAAAGTTAATTCTGTAAAATTAACTAATGTAGACAGTTTTTTAGCTGCTAAAAAGTGCTCAATAGTTTCAAATGATTTAGGTGAAATATTTTTTGATGTATCTTACGGAGGAAATTATTATGCAATCATAGAGCCACAAAATAATTTCTCAGGAATTCAAAATTATAAAGCTGGAGAAATAATTCGTTATTCTCAGGAAATTAGAAAAAAAATTAACAAGAAATACCCCAATAAGTTTATTCACCCTAATGATAGTTCAATTCGTGATGTTAGTCATTTGTTGTGGACAGGTGATACATTGGATAGTTGTTCTAGTTCTAGAAATGCTGTTTTTTATGGTGATAAAGCTATTGATAGATCACCTTGTGGGACAGGAACTTCTGCAAGAATGGCACAATTATATGAAAGAGGAGATCTAAAAATAAAAGAACAATTCGTTCATGAAAGTTATATTGGTTCAAAATTTACTGGTCAAGTAGAAAGAGAATCTAAGGTAGGGGAATTTAATGCTATTGTTCCATCTGTCGAAGGCTGGGCAAAGGTTTATGGTTATAATAAAATATTGATAGATGATGATGATCCGTATGCACACGGCTTTCAAGTAATATAAAATGAAAAAGAAAATTGTAATTATTGGTGGAGGAATTATAGGTCTTTGTACTGCTTATTATTTAAATGAAAAAGGTCATAATGTAACTATAGTTGATAAATCTGACATGAATTCAGGAACATCCTATGTCAATGCAGGTTATTTGTCTCCTAGTCATTTAATTCCATTAGCATCACCTGATTCATTAAAAAATGGTCTAAAATGGATGTTTGATTCAAAAAGTCCACTTTACATTAAACCAAGATTCAACCTAAGTCTTTTAAATTGGATGTATGCATTTGCTAAATCCTCCAGTAATTCACACGTAAATAAATCAATTCCGTTAATTAAGGATATAACACTTTTGAGCCAAAAGCTTTATGATGAAATTAAACAAAAGTCTGATTTTAATTTTCATTATGATAAGAAGGGTTTACTAATGCTATGTAAATCTCAAAAGTATTTAGACTCAGAAAGTAAGCTTGTTGATATTGCAGTTTCTAATGGTCTTAAGGCCAAAATGGTTACAAAATCTGATTTAAAGAAAATTGAGCCAAATATTAAAATTGATGCAATTGGGGGGTCATATTTTAAATGTGACTTCCATACAACACCCAATGAATTTATGTCGGATATGAAAAAATATTTAAAAAGTAATGGGGTAAAAATTATCACAAACACTAAAATTACAGACATAAATATTAAAAATGGGATTATAAAAAATATAAATTCATTTGACAATAAAATATATGCTGATGAATTTGTTTTATGTGCTGGATCGTGGTCTAATTTACTGGCAAAAAAACTCAATTTAAAATTATTACTACAAGCTGGTAAAGGTTACAGTATAAACATATTAGATAAAACTAATATAACTACACCAGCAATTCTTTCAGAAGCTAAAGTTGCAGTTACTCCAATGAATGGCTTTACCAGGATTGCAGGTACAATGGAAATAGCAGGAATTAATAAAAATATTAGTAAAGAAAGAGTAGATACAATTGTTAACCTTTCAAAGAATTATTACCCTGAGTTAAATATTAAAAGTACAGATATTAATAATGTATCTTCAGGCCTACGACCAGTTTCCCCGGACGGACTTCCTTACATAGGAAGGTCGAGTAAATGTGATAATTTAATCATAGCTACTGGTCACGCAATGATGGGATGGAGTATGGCAACAGCTACTGGTCTTATTGTATCAGAAATATTAGAGGATAAAAAGCTTTCATTAAATATTCAAAGCTATTCTCCGGACAGAAAATTTTAATTACTTAGTTTCATATAATCCTCACTAAATACGATATCTAAACATCTAATTAAATAATCTGAATTTTCTATATTGAATGTTAAGGGTGGTTTTATTTTTATTACATTTTTATCTAAACCGTCACTACTTAAAAGAATTTTAAATTCTAGCATCCTGTTAATTAAGTACTTTGTTTGTTTGGGTAATGGTTCTAATAGTTTGGAAGCTAACTCAAATCCTAAAAACAAACCTTTTCCACGAATATGAGCAATTATTGGATATTTTTTAGAAAGTTTAGTCATTTTTTTAATTAAGTACTCACCTGTTTTTTTTGCATTTAACTGTAAGTTTTTTATTTGTATTTCATTTAGAACTTCATTTGATATAGCGCATGATACAGGATTGCCTCCAAAAGAACTGAAAAATTCCATTCCGTTGTTAAACTTGTTCGCAATTTTCTTTTTACAAATTACTGCCGCAACTGGATGTCCATTTCCAAAGGACTTTCCAATTGTAACTATGTCAGGCACGACATCATGCAGTTCAAAGCCCCAAAACTTTTCACCAACTCTACCTAAACCAGTTTGTATTTCATCAGAAATGCATAACCCACCTTCTCTTTTTATGATTTTATAAATATTTTTCAGAAAATTTTCAGGTAATTCAATTTGACCACCACAACTAATAATAGGCTCAAGTAATAATGCACCAACTAATTCACCTTTACTTTTCATTTTTTTGATTATTTTTTCTATTTCATTTATATACTCAAGACCACAATTTTTACCTCTATATTTCCCTCTAAATTCATCAGTCAGAGGAAAAGTATATGTATTTTTTGATTCACCATTACCACCTTTATTAGAAAACTTATAATGACTTAGCTCTATACATTTACTGGTACTTCCATGATATCCTCCTTCACTAATCAAAATATTTTTTCGGTTTGTAAAATTCTCAGCCATTCTTATTGCAAGTTCATTTGCTTCACTTCCAGAGTTTACATAATAAACAACCGATAACTCTTCTGGGAAAAATGACAATAAATTTTCTGTCAATTCAATGATATTTTTATGTAAATACCTAGTGTTAGTGTTCAATAATGCAATCTGATTTTGAGCAACTTTAACAACATTTGAATTTTCATGACCTACATGAGCAATATTATTTAAAGTATCTAAGTATTTTTC
>CABXVR010000030.1 GCA_902515565.1 uncultured Bacteroidota bacterium
TAATTGGTTGTTAGTTTTTCTTTTAGAATTACTTTCAACCTTTTATTATTTTATGATGACATCTATTTTAATGTATTAATAGCTGCTTCTGCACACCTTTCCCCGTCCATTGCTGCAGAAACAATTCCGCCAGCGTAGCCACCTCCTTCTCCACAAGGAAACAATCCTTTAATTTTAATATGTTCTAAATTAATATTTCTTGGGATATTAATTGGTGATGAAGTTCTAGATTCTACTCCAACTACATTAGCTTGTTCTGTATAATATCCATCCATTTTTTTTCCAAATGACTTAAATCCTTTCCTTAATCTGCTTCCTATTATTTTTGGTAATAATGAATGAAGGGGTGCTGATTTTAAACCTGGTTGATAAGAGCTGTCATTTAGATTTGATGACAACTTACCTTCAACAAAATCAGTTAATCTTTGAGCAGGCGCGCTTTGTGTTCTTCCACCAGCATAATATGAAATTTTCTCTAAGTCTTTTTGAAATTCTAACCCTCGTAAAGGACCAAAATTTTCATATTTTTTAAAATCTTTATCAATGTCTAATTCTACTACAATGCCTGAATTAGCAAATTTATTATTTCTTCTAGAAGGCGACATTCCATTTACAACTACTTCACCATAATTTGTTGCAGCTGGGACGATAAATCCTCCAGGGCACATACAAAAAGAATAGACTCCTCTTTCATTTACTTGTTTTACCAAGCTATAAGCTGCTGCAGGCAGTAATGAATCTCTTTCTCCACTACAGTTGTATTGAATTTGATCTATAATTTGCTGAGGATGTTCTATTCTAACTCCCATTGCAAATGATTTAGCTTTAATTGATATATTTTTTTTATAAAGTAAATTATATATATCTCTGGCTGAGTGTCCAGTAGCAAGTATTACCCTATTTACATTTAATTCTTCATTATTTTCTAATCGAATAGCTTTTAATCTATTTTCAAAAATAACAAAATCTATAACTCGAGAATTAAAATGAATTTCACCTCCAAACTTTATGATTGTTTCTCTAATTTTCTGAATTATTTTAGGTAGTTTATTAGTTCCTATATGAGGGTGAGCATCAATTAAAATTTGTTCTGATGCACCATGGTAAACTAAACTCTCAAAAATCCTTCTAACATCTCCTCTTTTCAAAGAGCGTGTATATAATTTACCATCAGAATATGTACCGGCACCACCTTCTCCAAAACAATAATTGGAGTCCTTATTTACAATATGATCTTGATTAATAGCACGAATATCTCTTCTTCTATCTTGTACATTTTTACCTCGTTCTAAAACAACTGGTTTATAACCTAATTCTAAACATCTTAATGCTGCATACATTCCAGCTGGTCCAAAACCTATGATATGAATTTCCTTAGATTTTGAAACATCTTTGTAATCAAACTTGTAGAGCTGCTTCTCAAAAATTGATTCATTTACATAAACGGCAACCTTATAATTAAAAATAGTTTCTTTTTTACGAGCGTCTATAGATTTTCGTAATACTTTGATTGCTGATATTTCCTTAATATTAATCTCTAGTTTTTTAGAAGCTTTAAATTTGAGAATATCTTCTTTTCTTTCTTCAATAAGATTTACTCTTAGCTGAATTTCTTTAATCATATTGTAAAAGTATGGAAATTATGTATACAGATTAAATAATAAAATTTAGATCATTATTAATTGATAATATTTATTTTTTTTCTTTAATTTGAAAACAAACTAAAATTATATATTTATTATGAAAAACTTGAAACTTCACTTAGTTTCTCTTGTAATCTTATTCTCATATTTTTCAATTATGGGTCAAGGAAAAGGAGACAACAAACAAAAATCCCCTATTGATACAGCATTAAATGGGTTTCAATTTAGAAGCATAGGACCAGCATTTATGTCTGGTAGAATTTCTGATATTGCAATAGATCCAAATAACGAAAACATATGGTATGTAGCTGTATCATCTGGAGGCACATGGAAAACAGAAAATGCCGGAACTACATGGCAACCATTAACAGATAATCAGCCTTTTTTTGCTACAGGTTGTATCACTATAGATCCTAATAATTCAGCATCTATATGGCTGGGAACAGGAGAAAATGTTGCTGGTAGACATATTGGAATCGGGCATGGTATTTATCACAGCTTAGATGGAGGTAAATCATGGAAAGACATGGGCCTTAAAAAATCAGAACATCTCTCTAAAATAATAATCCACCCAGATAATTCTGATATAATTTGGGTTGCATCTCAAGGCCCATTATGGAGCTCTGGAGGTGAAAGAGGTTTATTTAAATCTACAGATGGAGGTAAAACTTGGAAAAATAATTTAGAAATTAATGAGTGGACTGGAGTTACTGATCTAGTTATTGATCCAACTAATCCAGATATTCTTTATGCTGCTAGTTGGCAAAGACATCGTAATGTAGCAGGATTAATTGACGGTGGCCCAGGTACTGCGCTTTACAAAAGTACTGATGGGGGAGATAATTGGTTTAAAATTAACAAAGGATTACCTAGATCAAATATGGGTAAAATAGGATTAGCTATTTCTCCAATAAACCCTACAGTTTTATATGCTGCAATTGAGTTAGATAGACGTCAAGGCGCAGTATATCGTACATCAAATAGTGGAGGTAGTTGGAGTAAGATGTCTAATACTGTTTCAGGTGGTACAGGACCTCATTACTACCAAGAGTTAGTAGCTTCACCTCATGAATTTGATAAAATATATCTAATGAATGTTCGTGTTCTAGTTTCTGATGATGGTGGTAAGAATTTCTATCAAATGAAAGAGTCTCAAAAACATTCTGATAATCATTCTCTTACATTTAAAGAAAATGATCCTAATTACATGTTAATTGGAACTGATGGTGGTATTTATGAATCTTTTGATAATTCTAAAAATTGGAAATATGTTTCCAATTTACCTCTTACTCAATTTTACAAATTAGCAGTTGATGATGCTGAGCCTTTTTATAATATATATGGTGGAACTCAAGACAACAATACACAAGGTGGACCTTCAAGAACTTTCAAAAGAAATGGAATTAGTAATGATGATTGGTATGTTGTTTTAGGAGGGGACGGTCATCAACCAGCAACTGAGCCTGGTAATCCGGATATTATGTATGCTCAATCTCAACAAGGTTATATTAATCGAATTGATAGAACATCTGGCGAGGCAGTAAATATCAGACCTCACGAAGGTATTGATGAACCTTATGAAAGGTTTAATTGGGATGCTCCAATACTTGTTAGTCAACATGACCCTAAAAGACTTTATTTTGGTACTCAAAGAGTTTGGAGATCTGAAAATAGAGGAGATAGTTGGTCTACTATCTCAAGTGATTTAACAAAAAATGAAGAAAGATTAAGTCTACCAATTATGGGTAGAGTTCAAAGTTTTGATAATGCATTAGATGTCTATGCAATGTCAACTTACAATACCATAACTTCTTTATCAGAATCTAATACTAATGAAAATGTTCTTTATGCTGGAACAGATGATGGTATTATTCAATATACCAGAGATGGTGGTGATAATTGGTCAAAAATGACTGTAGATGAATTACCCGAAGCTCCAGCTTCTGCGTTTGTTAATGATATTAAAGTAGATTTACATGATGATAATATCGCTTATGTAGCTTTAGATAATCACAAATTTGGTGATTACAGACCTTATTTATACAAAACTACAAATGGAGGAAAAAAATGGAAGTCAATAGTTAATGGTATTCCAGATGGAACTTTAGTATGGCGTTTAGTTCAAGACCATGTAAACCCTAATTTACTATTCTTAGGTACTGAATATGGTGTTTATGTGAGTTTAAATCAAGGTGACAAATGGCATAAATTTTCGAATGGCTTACCTACTATCTCTATTAGAGATTTAGCTATTCAAAAACGTGAAAATGATTTAGTATTAGCTACTTTTGGAAGAAGTTTTTATGTGTTAGATGATTATAGCCCATTAAGGGAAATGACAGATGATAATCTTAATAAAGAGGCATTTTTATTCCCAACAAGAAAAGCACTTCAGTATAACCAAATAATGGGTGGTTCAGGAAGTTCAGGAGGATCTACTTATGTAGCTAAAAACCCTAACTACGGAGCTACTATAACTTATCATTTGTCAGAAACTCCTCACGTTTCACTTAAAGATAAACGTAAAAAAATGGAAAGAAAATTAAAAAATTCTGATATTCCATTTCCTGGTTGGGAAGCTTTAGATAAAGAACTTAGTGAAGCTAGAGCTGAAGCTATTTTAATGATAAAAGATAATAATGGTAACATTGTTGATCAGATTTCAGGACCGCTTAGAAAAGGAACTCACAGAGTAACGTGGGGTTTAAGAACTTCTAAATCAACAACAGTCAATGTTTCTTCAGGCTCATCAAATCGTCAAAGGTGGGGTAGATCTAGGGGGATTATGACTAATGTTAATCCTGGCACTTATTCTGTAACTCTTTATAAAAGAGTGGGTGGTGATTTAACAAAACTCTCTGATCCAGTTTCAATTACAGTAGAACGTATTAGAGAAAATGTTCTTAAAAACCCTAATGCTGATAAACACGAACAATATAATACTGACTTAGCTGAATTAACAACATCAATTAATAAATCATCTCATGTTTTCATAAAAGCTATGGCTCGTGTTGCAACTTATGAAAGAAATTTAAATCAAATCAAATCAAATAAAGAAGAACTTACTAAAGCAGTTTATGTATTAAGAGATAAAATGAATGTTTTGGATAGAGAATTTTCGGGAAGTGCTGCAAAAGCTGAAATTGGTGAAAAAGATAGACTGAACATAATGGACAGACTTATGAAGGCTAGGGGAGGTTGGTATCCAAATTCTTATGGACCTACGGAGTTACATATGCAAAGTTTCGAAATAGCAAAGCAAATGTATAAACGATCTAAACCTAAAATTGATGGTTTTGTTGAAGAAGTGAGAGAGTTAGGAAAGTTGCTTGAAGATGCAGGAGGTCCATTATATTTAGATTAAACTATTTATTAATTTTTTAATAAAAACCTGTAGTTTTATACTGCAGGTTTTTTTCTTTTTATTGAGGTATCGCTTCAAATTTTACATATTTTTCTTCAAACTTATTAATTTTAATTAGCTAGTCTTTGTAGTTTTATTAAATATTCATTTTTATACATGTGTAATTTTCAATTCTTTAAAAAAAGGATTATAAAATTTATATTTGTTTAAATTGAATTGATATATAATAAATTTTTTCTATTTAACTAAATATTATAAACTATGAAAATCATTTTCCGTATAATTATTTTATCGGTTTTAACTCCTTTAATTGCTTTTTCACAATCCAACTTAGTTACAGGAACTGTCAACGATGAGTCTGGATTACCTCTTCCAGGGGTAACTGTTCAGGTAAAAGATTCAGATAATCTTGGTGCTGTAACTAACTTTGATGGTGTTTTTACAATTGCTATTCCATCGGACGTAAAACAATCACTAGTTTTATCCTATGTTGGATATGCAACTGAAGAAGTTGATGTCTCTGAACAATCAACATTTTCGTTAAATATGCAAGTTGATACTGATGAGCTTGAAGAAGTAGTTGTTATTGGATACGGAACTGTTTTAAAGAAAGATATTTCAGGATCTATCTCCTCAGTTTCAGTTAATGATGAGGTTGCAACACAATCAAACTCTGTTGATCAACTTTTACAAGGTCGAGCATCCGGGGTACAAGTTATACAAAACAGTGCTGCCCCAGGTTCAGGAATAAGTGTTAAAATTAGAGGCACAAGTAGTTTAAGAGGAAATAATGAACCACTTTATGTTATCGATGGTATTATTATTTCTTCTGCAGGTGAAGATGTTCTTCCGGTAGGTACAGGTAATACTGGTCAACTGACTCAAAATGGTTTAAATGGTATTAACCCGCGTGATATAGAAAGTATTCAAGTTCTTAAAGATGCATCAGCAACTGCAATTTATGGGTCAAGAGGAGCTAATGGAGTTGTTTTAATTACTACTAAAAAAGGAACCAGTGGAAAAGCTAAAATAAGTGCTTTTCTTACCAATTCTGTAAGATCGGCAACTAACAAAATTGATGTATTAGATGCATTTGGTTTTGCAGAATACATTAATGAATTAGATGGAATAAATGGTTTTCTTCCTAGATATTCTTTTTCCGGTGATAGTATTTTTATTGGACGAGAAGGACAAGGTCCTGTAAGAACTACTGATTTGTATAACTGGCAAGACGAAATTTATGGAGACGGTTTTAGTCAGAAATTTGGAGCTTCCGCATCTGGAGGTGGAGAAAATGGTAACTATTATATTTCTGCAGGTTTTGATAATCAGCAAGGTGTAGTTAGGACTTCCACATTTAAAAGTAGTGATATCCGAATTAACTTAAATCAAGACCTTAATAACAATCTAAAGTTACAAGCACGTATTAGTGGTTTTATGAATAGTGGAAACTTTGCTGAAGGTGGAGATTTACTGGGAGGTGCTAATACAAGTTTTGTAAGAAATGTGATTGCATACAGACCAATTATCGACCATGATTTGGATGATGTTTACTCAGAAGGTAATTTTACTACGAATCCATTTGCTTGGCAAAAAGACTTTTCTGATATTTCTAAAGAAGTGCGTTTTATTGGTTCTGTAGGTCTTACTTACAAGCTTCCAGTTAAGGGTTTAAGCTATCAAATTAAATATGGGGGTAATATTCGAACAAAGGATAGAAGACGATTTTATGGGCTTAGTACTTTTCAAGGATTAAACTCTAATGGAACGCTACAAATAAGTACCATAAACGCTAAAACTCATCAATTTAATAATATAGTTAGATTCAATAGAAAGTTTAACAGAAGACATAGAGTTAATGCAATGGTTGGTTTAACTTATGATGTTAGAGATGTAGAAAATAGTATTTATGCTGTTGAAGATTTTCTTACTATGCAATTTACAACCAATCAACCAGCTTATGGAAATGTAGTAACTAGACCTTTATCATATGTAAAAGCTGATCAGCAGATATTTTCTATGTTAGGTCGAGTTAACTACACCTTTGATAATAAGTATATTTTAACAGCTACTGTTAGACGTGATGGAGTTTCAAAGTTTGCGAATAACAACCAATATGGTGTATTTCCATCTGTAGCTTTCGCTTGGAATGCTGGAAATGAAAGGTTTATTCAAAATTTAGATATTTTTGAAAGTTTAAAATTTAGAGCAGGCTGGGGTCAAATAGGTAATCATGGTATTGGTCCTTATGGATCTTTATCTAACTATGGAGTATCTTCTCTATACGGAAATGCTGATGGAGGTACAAATGTTCCAATAGCTTTACAAAACTTATCTAACCCAGATTTAACATGGGAAACAACTGAACAATCAAATTTTGGTGTGGACTTTACTACACTAAACGGAGTTGTTTCTGGAAATATTGATGTTTACGATAAAATGACTAAGGATTTATTACAAAACTCTGAAATTCCTCCATCATCTGGGTTTACACGTATTTTGGTAAATAAAGGAAATATAACCAACAAAGGAGTTGAACTAGCACTTAATATCACACCTATATCAACTGAGGATGTTGAACTTAGTTTTGGTGGAAATATTTCATTTAATAAGACCCAAATTGTAAACCTAGAATCACAACCTTTACTAGGCTTTTATGAAAATGGAGTTATGACTGATAGAAGATTCTATTTTGGAAATTCAATCAGTAGAGGTCAATATTTCAGATACCCTGCGAACGTATTTGTTGAAGGAGAAGAGTCAAGTCTTTTTTACGGTTTTGAGACTGATGGTATATACCAAACAGAGGATACTGATCTTGTAGAAGGTGCTGTCGCTGGAGATGTTAGAAGAGTAGATCAATTAACTGAGGATACAGATGGGGATGGTATTTTAGATTCTGGAGATGGAATAATCGATGAAAAGGATAGAACCTTTATTGGAAATCCAAACCCTGATTATGTGTATGGATTCAATTTTAACCTTATGTACAAAGGATGGAATATAAGTGCTTTATTTAATGGAGTTTACGGGAACGATATTGCCAATGGAATGTTATTGCAATTAGACAATGCAGAAGGTAGAGAATTTGCTAATATAATGCCTCGAGCTTATTACAATGCCTGGAGACCAGATAGTCCGTCTAATACACACCCAAGAATTGGATACAGAACTGAAGGGCAAATAGCTATTACAGATCGAATAATTGAAGATGGAAGTTATTTAAGGTTAAATAATTTGACTATTGGATATGATATTCCAGTTAGTGAAAATAAATTTATTAATAATTTAAACGTTTACATAGCTGGTCAAAATTTATTTACCTGGACTAATTATAGTGGTTATGATCCAGAAGTTTCTACTTTTTTATTCACAGGTTTGATCAACGGAGTTGATTGGAACAGTGGTATTAACGCTAGAAATATTTTGATGGGTGTTAACATTAAATTTTAAACTTTAAATAAAAAAAAATAATAAGTACAATTATTAAAAATAATAAATTATGAAAAATTTAAAAATTATATTATTAATGTTTATTGGTTTGACTTTCTACACATGTGATTTAGAAGAAGATCCAATATTTCTGGATGCAGAAGCTACATATGCAGACCTTCAAGTTGCCAGAGGTGCATTAGATGGTATATACCAACAATTAAGTACATATATGGCTATGGAGCAACGTATTTTTGCTGTTAATGGTTTTTCAGGACTCTTTGTGACTAAAAAAAATGGAAACAATAATAATAATGTAAATAATATTAATCTTTTTTCTTTAAAACCTACCTATGATAGAGATACACAGAATATGTGGCAAGGTATGTATGCTGCAATCGGTAGATGTAATGGAGCAATTGCTAATATTACTACATATGATTCTCCAACTGAAGCATCAGAATTAGGTTTTAATGATATTGCAGGACAAGCTTATTTTGTAAGAGCTTGGTCGTATTTAACTCTAGTACGTTTGTGGGAAGATATTCCACTTTGGTTAGAGCTTCCAGATAGTGAGAATTTAGCTAAACCAAAAACTCTTGCAAAAGATGTATATGCCCAAATTATATTAGATGCTCAAACAGCTGCAAGTTTAATTAATGGAAATACTGGTGCTGGTTATCCAAGACAATATGCAGCAAATATGTTGTTAGCAAAAGTTTATATGACATTGGCTACTAATTCTAGTCTTAGAGCAGATGGTATATCTGAGGCTCAGTATTGGCAAATGGCTTACGATGAAGCTATTTTAGCATATGGTCAATATAGCTTGGTTGCTGATTATAGTTCATTGTTTACTGATGAATTTGAAAACACTTCAGAATCAATTTTTGAATTACAATTAGCTCAAGATGCAGCCAACTCTCAAATGGGTAGAAATTACACTCCTTTTAAATATAAGTTAGGACAACATTTCGGTTGGTTACAGGTACATGCAGATGTTTTGTTAGATCATATGGCTACATATCCAGATGACCCAAGAATTGATGGGGCTTACATCTATGAGTATAATAGAGCTG
>CABXVR010000031.1 GCA_902515565.1 uncultured Bacteroidota bacterium
AGAACACTTTTTTGATGATAACCATCATCAAGTATGCGTTGAAGGAAAAGTACATTTGCATGAAAAAGAATCGGCATGTTTTAGTTGTGAATTTATTAGAAATTTTCAAGACTTCAAGCTTGATAAAAATCATTTAAGCTTTAATAATAATCAATCTTTTTCTGTTAATTTTGTTAATAGAAATTTAATTTATTCTTCACAATATTTTTTAATTAGTTTTTCCAGAGGACCCCCTTGCAGCTAGTTTTCTCTAACAAATTTTACAATAAATCAACAATTTTTGTTCCTGGCAATAATTTATTAATGCAACATTGTTGCATTAAAGAATATTTTTATTTAAGTTTGCGCTCGGAATATTTTATAAACTAAACTTTAAAATAAATAAATATGAAATTTTTTAAATACGCCTTATTGGCAAGTACACTAATTTTCGCTTCATGTAGCGATGATGATGACAATACTCCAGAACCAGTAAATGAAGAAGAAGTAATAACTACACTAACAGTAACCCTTGAAAGTGGATCTGATACAGTAGTAATGCAATACCAAGATTTAGATGGAGATGGCCCAGATGCTGCAACAGTAACGGTTTCAGGATCACTTAGTAACAATACTACATATGCTGGATTTATCGTATTGTTAAACGAGAGTGAATCTCCAGCAGAAAATATTACTGAAGAGGTAGAAGAGGAAGATGATGAGCATCAATTTTTCTACACTGTTGGCGCTGGATTAGATGTTGACACAGAATATGCTAATTTTGATGGCGATGGGAACCCATTAGGAACTATGTTTGTTCTAAATACAGGTATACCTAGTTCAGGTGGATTAACATTTACATTAAGACATGAGCCAAATAAACCTAATACTGGTTTAGAAAATGCAGGTGGATCAACTGATATTGAAGTTACTTTTGATGTAACTGTGGAATAATGATTTTCACAAACACCTATTTAAATAGCATTGATGTTCAAAAGACACCAATGCTATTTTTTTTTATAATTCTAATACTATTTAATAGTCCGATATATTCACAGGACTGCAATTCTTCCTTGACTCTTAAGGTAATTGATCTTCATGATAGCTCTGTGTTACAAAACGCTTCGATTTTTATAAAAGAATTGGACACAAAAGTTAAAACAAATTCTAATGGGGAATATGTTTTTAAAGACTTGTGTAACAAGGAATATTTCATAGAAATATCGCACGAAGAGTGTGAAACGATTCAAACAAAAGTAAAAATAAAAAACAACACGATTAAAACTATTAGGATGGAGCACCATCTTAATGAATTAGATGAAATTATTGTTAAAAGTAATTTTAAAAGTAAATCAAAATCTGTATTTGAAAATAAAGTTTCAAAACAAACATTAGAGGATTATTCTAACAATTCAATTGCAGATGTATTAAAAACTATCCCAGGTGTTTCTACTATTAGTACAGGAAGTTCAATAGCTAAACCTCAAATAAACGGTCTACATAGTAGTAGAGTTTTACTTATCAATAATAATGTTAAAATGGAAGACCATGAGTGGGGAATTGATCATGCTCCAAGTATTGATATTAATTCGATTGAAAAAATATCTCTTATTAAAGGAGCAGGCGCTTTGAAGTATGGTGGTAGTGCACTTGGCGGAGTTATTATCTCCGAAACACTTAAGACTAAATTAATTGATAGTCTTTATGGCAAACTATATTCTTCAGCTTCAACCAACGGAAAAGGAGGTACAATAACGACTGATATCACTAAGACTAATTCAAAGGGTTGGTATACAAGACTTCAAGGTACTTTTAAGCGTTTTGGAGATTACAATACATCCAATTATATAATGAGTAATACTGGAATCTCAGAAAGAAATTTCTCTCTTAAGTCTGGATTAAACAGAGTTGATTATGGCTTTGAAGTATATTATTCTTTTTTTAATAATGAGACAGGTATTTTAAGAGCATCACATTTAATATCAGCCCAAGACATATTTAGAGGGATTACAAGTGGAATTCCTTTAATTATTGAGGACTTTACATATGATATTAGTGCTCCAAAACAAAAGATAAAACACAATTTAGCAAAATTCAATTTTTTCAAAACTACTGATTTAGGAAAATTTAATTTTCAATATGATTTTCAATCTAATAAAAGACAAGAGTTTGATATTCGAAGAGGAGATGATCGTAACACCCCTTCAATTGACCTTGAACTAACAACACATTCTCTAAGTTTAGATTTTGACTCAAGATTTTCAAATAATTTAAATCTAAATATTGGAATAGTTGGAAAATATCAAAAAAACTTTCCTGACCCAGAAACTGGAGTTAGAAGACTTATCCCTGACTATGAAAAATATGATTTAGGGATATATTCAATATTTGATTACGAGTTAAATTCAGAATGGATTTTAGAGGGTGGTCTTCGTCATGATTATACTTACATGGATGTTTATAAATATTACAAAACATCTTTTTGGGAATCCAGAGATTATGGTGAAGAATTTAGTGATATAATTGTTGAGGTATTAGCAAATCAAATTTTAACTAACCCAAAATTAGAGTTCAATAACTCCTCTGCAACCCTTGGATCAAAATTTTTATTTGATAATAATAACACGATATTTTTTAATTACTCTATGTCATCAAGAAGTCCAAATCCATCAGAATTATTCAGTGAAGGCCTTCATCACGCCTCTGCAAGAATTGAGCTGGGTGATCTTAGGTTTAAATCAGAAGTTGGACACAATTTTGGATTTACCTATCAAAAAAGTAATGAAAAATTTAGTCTAATTTTTAATTCTTTTCTTAACACTATTAATGATTTTATTGTAATTGAGCCTGTTGAAATCATGCAAACAATTCGCGGTAGTTTTTCACTTTGGGAATATAGACAAACCGATGCAAAATTATTTGGGTTTGACTTAAATGTTGATTACAACTTAAATAAATATATTAACCTTATTCATCAATCTTCAATTATAAAAGGTACAGACACTAAATTTGATACTCCTTTAATTGATATGCCACCCGCTAATATCAAAAATGAGATAGTCTATTCTAATTTAGATTTAAATAATCTAACTATTTCTTTGCAAAGTGAATATGCTTTTAAGCAAAATAAATATCCAGATAACAATTTTGAAGTATATATTCCAACCACAGAGACTTATGAATATGTAGATTTAAGCACCCCTCCCAAGGGTTATCATTTGCTTAATTTTAACTCTAGAATTGACATTCGTACAGATAAAAATAAATCTATAAATCTAGGGTTTAAAATTAATAACTTGTTAAACACTACCTATAAAAACTATTTAAATAGACTTAGACTTTATACTCATGATTTAGGTCGTAATTTTATATTGTCAGTTAAGTACAAATTATAGTGTTTCTTATAAGTTAATTTGCATAAAAATTTGTGATTAAAACATAAATAATAATTTTATACCTTTAGAAGATAAATATGTTATAAATAACATATATGATTATGAAGGATTTAAAATATTTATTTGCTTACACGATTCCAGTAGCTACACTTGTTTCAATTACATCTGAAGGGTTTTTTACTTACACTACCCTTATATATGCATTTGTCATCATCCCAGTTTTAGAAACGATTTTTAAAGATGTTGATTCAAAAGAGGAGTACACAAAATCTGAAGTTCAAAACAAACTTTCCAACACCTTCTTTGATATACTACTATATCTAAATATTCCATTTGTTTTTGGCTTATTAATCTTGGGCCTCTTTAATTTAAATCAATTACAATTGAATCTTTTTGAAACAGTTGGAATGGTTTTGTCTTTAGGAATTTTACTCGCTACTAATGCAATTAATGTGGGACACGAGTTGGGCCACAGAAAATCTTTTATTGAAAGATGTTTGTCAAAATTGTTATATCTACCATGTTTGTACATGCACTTTTATATTGAACATAATTTTGGTCATCACAACAATGTAGCAACTCCTAAGGATCCAGCAACAGCAAAATTTAATCAAACTGTTTACAGCTTTTGGTTTACATCTGTAATAGGTCAATATATAAGCGCTTGGAGACTTCAATTACAATTATTAAAAATTAAAAACTTAAGATTTTTTTCCTTCAAAAATGATATGCTTTACTATACTATTTTTGAGCTTGCTTACCTATTCGTTATTTATTCTTTCTTTGGACTTTATGGTTTATTTCTAGCTGTAATTATAGGAGTATTATCTTTCTTATTTTTAGAAACTATTAACTACATTGAACACTATGGCTTATTAAGAGAAAAACTTCCTTCTGGAAGATATGAAAGAGTTCAATCTCATCATTCTTGGAATTCAAATCACTTTATTGGCAGGATTGTCCTTTATGAGTTAACAAGACATAGCGATCACCATTTTAAAGCATCAAAAAAATATCAGATTTTAGAAAACAAAAGAGAAAGCCCTCAACTTCCCTATGGCTACCCAACATCCATTTTATTAGCACTTGTTCCTTGGCTTTGGTTTTCATTGGTTAACCCACTTTTAAACAAGAGAGCTTAATCAAAATTTATGAATAGATTCAATCTTTTAAACTTTGATAAAACTACATTAGCAGAAATGAATAGTGTTTCTCTTATGAAGAGAGTTGACACCAAATTTATTTTAAAAGAGTCACAATTGCTAGAAGTTTTATCTAAACTTTATGACGATTATAAAATTCTTGAGATAGATCAAGAAAGGTTAATGAAATATTCCACGCTATATTTTGATTCTCAAAATAAAAAGTGCTTTAAAGATCATCACAATGGAAAACTAAATAGATATAAAATTAGAATGAGAAAATACTTGGTTTCAGATATATGTTTTTTAGAAATCAAGAAAAAAAATAATCTTGGAATAACTAATAAAATTAGAAGACAAATTAAAGATTTTGAAACGAATTTAACTTCAGAGTCTAAAGATTTTATAACAAAAAGCAATATTAATAATTTATTACTAGAACCATCTCTGTATAATAATTTTAGCAGAATGACTTTTGTTAATAAAAGTGAAGCTGAAAGATTAACTATTGACGTGGATTTATCTTTTAGTTTTGGTGCTAAAGAAAAAAAGTTTGATAAACTTGTAGTTATTGAAATTAAGCAAGAAGGAAAAAGACTAAACACAACTATAAATAGAGTTCTCAAGTCAATGAGTATTTTGCCAACAAACTTTAGTAAATATTGTATTGGAATATCTAATACCTTAAATAATATAAAATCGAATAGATTTAAAGAAATAAACTTAAAAATAAATAAATTAAATAATTAAAAAATGGAATTTTTAGACATACCACTATTTGATGATGACTTTTACAAAATGATATTAAGGTTTTTTATTAACCTGTTTTTTTTAACAGCCATAGTAAAATATATTTATCATAAAAATAATGAGAATAAAGATTATTTTTTCACCTTTTATGCTATTGGAATTGTCGTATTTTTTCTTTGTTTCACTTTAAAGAAATATGAATTAGATTTAGGAATGGCACTTGGTCTTTTCGCCATCTTTGGAATATTGAGATACCGAACGGTTCCATTAGATGTTAAAGAAATGACCTATTTGTTTGTAATTATTGGAGTTTCAGTAATGAATGCTTTGTCCAATAAAAAAATGAGTTATATAGAAATTATTACAGCAAATTCAGCAATTGTTTTTGGCTTGTATTGGCTCGAGTTATACTGGTCAACCAACTTTTTAATATCCAAAAAAATAGTTTACGAAACTATTGAAAATATACATCCAAGTAATCACGAAAAATTAAAAAAAGACTTGGAAGAAAGACTTGGTCTTGAGATCTACGATTTTGAAATTGGAGATGTCAATTTTTTAAGAGACACAGCACAAATTACAATAAGATATAAACCTTAATTTTTAAATATGACTTTAAAAAATTTTCAACTTGTTTTTATGATTTTTGCTTTTCAGTTTATTGCGGCAAATTCAGAGTCTGATTTAACATCAGCTTCAATATTTGAAGATGAACCTCTTACCCCATCTATTTATAAAGGTTTAGAAGGATGGGCAATAGGGGAAGTGTCATTAAAAGTAACTAAAAAGTTTTCAATAGATTTAGCGCAACATGTGAGACATAAATATGATATTTCCTTATTAGATAAATACTTTACCCAGGTTGGGTTTAATTATGAGCTTTTTAAAGACTTTAAGGTTGCCGTAAAAGGACGTTTTATCTCCGATAATGATACTGAAGGAAATATTCAAGGGATAGATTCTAAGTTTCGTTATCAGACAGATATTAGTTATAAGCATGATGTTGGAATTGTCGATCTTACATATAGGCTAAGCTATCAAAACTCTAATGAATTAGGGATGTCCGATATTCCTAATCAATATGCCAGGTTCAGAACTGGTGTTAATTATAAGATTAAAGCAATAAAAACTATTGTCAAAATTGAAGGAGAGCTTTTTAATCAGTTTCAAAAAGATAACCAGGATAATGGAAATAATCTTTATAGATTGACCATGAAATTAAATCGTAAAATCAAAAAAAATAATGAAATAGGTGTTTTTTATAGAATCCAAAAAGATATAGATAGAATTGAACCAGTTGATAGAAAAATAATTGGTTTAAAGTATTCTCACAAATTTGACTTAACTAAATAATTTTTATTAAAGATGAAATATTTTTTAATTTTTTTATGTGTTTTTTTTCAATTTTCTAGCATTTCACAAAACACTGATTCGCTCTTTAAAGACTTGGACGTATTTGATTTACAATATGTTTCTAATCCTCAAATTAATACAGATGGATCTGTGATTGTATATAGAAGAATGTCTTTTGATATTTTAAAAGACCGTTCTGTTGGTAACCTTTGGATTATTAATTCAGATGGGACTAATCACCAAAAATTAACTTCAATAGAGTCTGCAGAATACGGAGCTGTATGGTCACCAAGTGGAGATAGAATAGCATTTATAAGTTCTACTGATCAAGGACCGGAAATATATGTATACTGGAAAAACAGTAGTAAATATGCAAGAATATCTCAATTAGACGGGAGCCCATCTAACTTAACTTGGTCACAAAATGGAGAAAAATTAGCTTTTACTATGAAAGTTAAAACACCTCCACCAGTTCTCGTAAAAATGCCTAAAAAACCAACTGGAGCCAAGTGGGCTAAGACAGCTAGAATTACTGACAGACTTTATCACGAAGCCGATGGTAAAGGATATATAGATACTGGCTTTACTCATGTTTTTTTAATTTCTGCTGAAGGCTCAGGAATTAGTCAGTTAACCTCTGGAGATTTTAATCACCTAGGTCCTTTGTCATGGTCTAAGAGTAATTCAAAAATTTACTTTACTTCAAACAGATTATCTTCATGGGAATATGAATTTAGAAACAGTGAGATATATTCAGTTGACATAAATGACAAAAAAATTAATTCATTAACAGAAAGAAATGGCCCAGATTTTTCCCCTAAAGAATCTCCTAACGGAAAATATATAGCATATTTAGGTTTTGCAGACAGGGTTCAGGCATATCAAAATACTGAGCTTTTAATAATGGATAGCAATGGCAAAAACAAAAGAGTGCTTAGCTTAAATATAGACTCCAGTATTAGTAGTTTTTATTGGTCATCTGATAATAAAGGGATTTATTGTACTTATGATAAGTTTGGAGATACTAAAATTGCATATATAAATTTAGAAGGAACTGATAAAGATTTAGCAAATAATTTAGGAGGAAATAGTATTGGCAGACCATACGGTGGAGGCTCGTTTTCAGTTTCAAAAAACGGAGTTATAGCATATACTAATACAAGCTATAATCATCCCTCTGAACTTACGGTTGTTAATGGTAAAAAAACAAATCAAATTACAAATTTAAGTTATGAGCTTTTAAGAAACAGAACTTTAGCTAATGTTGAAGAAGTTTGGTATAAATCAAGTTTTGACAATCGTGATATCCAAGGCTGGGTAGTTTATCCTCCAAACTATAACCCAGAAAAAGAGTATCCTTTTTTAGTAGAAAATCACGGAGGCCCTATCTCAAATTATGGAAGTAGATTTTCTGCTGAAGTGCAATTATTTGCTGCTGCTGGATATATAGTTTTTTACCCTAACCCAAGAGGAAGTACAAGTTATGGAGAAGAGTTTGCAAACCTTTTACACCACAATTATCCTGCTGAAGACTATTTGGATGTAATGGACGGAGTTGATTTTTTTATAAAGAATGGAATTGCTAATGAAAATATGCTATATGTTACTGGCGGAAGTGCAGGTGGGTCAATGACCGCATGGATGATTGGTAAAAATAACAGATTTAAATCTGCAGTTGTTGTTAAACCGGTAATGAATTGGATTAGCAAAACACTGACTGCAGATAATTACTTTCAATATTCTGACACAAGGCTTGACGGACAATCATGGGAAAATTTTCAAGGTATTTGGGATCTTTTATTAATGCAAGGTCAGTTGTTGCCATCATTGGTGCATGAGTTCTTGAGCTGTCATGAGCATCCGGAACGGTCCCAGCACCTTGATCATTTTTAGGGGTCCATTGTTGAGCTCCAGCTGGACTTTTAGTAAGCTCCCACTCATATCCAAATAATGTATCAAAATAAGTGCTATCCCATTTAATTGGTGTTGGTGTCCACGCACCTTCGAGTCCACTTGTTATTGTATCAACCCCTTTTCCTGACTTGAACGAATTCTTCCATCCAAAACCCATTTGTTCGATACTAGCACCTTCTGGTTCTGGACCAACATTAGATGGGTCTCCAGCTCCGTGGGTTTTGCCAAAAGTATGTCCTCCCGCAATTAAGGCAACAGTTTCTTCATCATTCATGGCCATTCTTGCAAAAGTTTCTCTAATATCTCTTGCTGAAGCAAGAGGGTCTGGATTACTATTTGGGCCTTCTGGGTTTACATAAATAAGTCCCATCTGTACAGCCCCTAGAGGGTTGTCTAACTCTCTATCTCCTTTGTATCTTTCGTCTTCAAGCCAATCAGATTCAGGTCCCCAATAAATATCTCCTTCAGGCTCCCACACATCTTCACGACCACCTCCAAATCCAAATGTTTTAAAGCCCATTGATTCTAATGCACAATTTCCTGTTAATATCATTAAATCAGCCCATGATATCTTTTCTCCATATTTTTGCTTTATAGGCCATAACAATCTTCGCGCTTTATCAAGGTTACCGTTATCAGGCCAACTATTTAAGGGGGCAAATCGAAGAGTTCCAGCTGATGCGCCTCCTCTTCCATCTCCAATTCTGTAAGTACCAGCGCTATGCCACGCCATTCTAATAAAAAATGGTCCATAATGACCATAATCTGCAGGCCACCAATCTTGTGAATCTGT
>CABXVR010000032.1 GCA_902515565.1 uncultured Bacteroidota bacterium
AGGAAAGAATAATATAAATAATATAAGAGGTGAAATTACTGGCGCAATAGAAATGAAAAACATTTTGAATGACCCTAAATTTTTTGGTGATCTATATTTAAAAAATTCAGGATTATATGTGCCTTACACTCAAGTTGATTACACTTTTGGCGATGAATCAAAAGTCAATTTAACTGAAAATCAGTTCACTTTTAATAATATCCTTTTTTCAGACACCAATTTTGATAGTAAGGGAGTTTTAAATGGAGTTATTAGTCATAATAACTTTAAAAATTGGATGCTAGATTTAAAAATTAACAGTGACAGAGTTTTAGTTTTAGATACCAAAGATATAGATAACCCTATTTATTATGGAACTGCATTTGTTTCTGGAGACATCTCAATTACAGGGCCTGGAGAAGCTTTATTGTTTGAAGCTAATGTTTCCAGTGAAAAAGGCACTGTTTTTAATATTCCACTAAATGACTCTAAGAATATTAATGAAAACATTTCTTATATAACATTCGCTAATCAAAATCCTATAAACTCAATTACCGCTTCAAATTTTAAAAATATAAATGGCATCGAATTAGATTTTAATTTAAATATAAATAATAATGCCCAAATTGAAATATTAATTGATCGTTTATCAGGAAGTACTATTAAGGGTTATGGAAACGGAAACCTGATAATGAATATTAACAGCAAAGGAAAGTTTAATATGTTTGGAGATTACTCTGTTGATACTGGTAAATATAATTTCGTTTATGCAGGAATTTTAAAAAAAGAATTTGAATTAAAAAAGGGGGGTACATTGACTTGGACAGGAGACCCAAAAAAAGCTTTAATTAATTTAAATACTTCTTACAGTAATATTCAGGCAAATCCATCCATTCTTTTGGATAGCCCAGTTAACTTAAGTATTCCAGTAAATGTTAATGTTAATTTATTTGGTGAATTATTAAATCCTTTACCTGAATTTGAACTGGAGTTCCCTAATGTGGATTCGTCAATTAATAATGAATTACAATACAGACTTAATGATAAAGAAAGTGTTCAGCTACAAGCAATCTCTTTACTTGCTACTGGTACATTTCAAAATGATATAAATTTTGATCAACAAGCTTTGTATGGAAATTTAGCGGAAAGTGCTGCATCAATTATAAATAATATACTATTTGATGAAAATGATAAGTTAAAATTTGGATTAAATTATCAACTTGGAGAAAGTAATCCTGAGTTTGAATCTAACGATGAACTTGGTGTAACTATGACCACAAAGTTGAGTGATGACATTTTAATTAATGGAAAACTAGGTGTTCCGATTGGTAGAGTTACTGAATCAGTAATAGCTGGTGATTTTGAAATTGAACTAAAACTCAATGAGGATAGGACTTTAACTATGAAAATTTTTAACCGAGAAAATACAATAAGAAATTTAGGTGAACAAATTGGCTATACTCAAGGACTAGGGATCTCATATAAAGTTGAGTTTAATAGTTTTAGAAAATTAGTAAATAAACTTCTAGCTAAAGCTAACTAAATCGTTGTAGTAATTTAGTCTATAATTACTCCAATAAATCAATACTTTTATGTAATTTTAGCAATTAATTTTACAAAATGAAAAAAATTGCCTTTTTAACATCTGGTGGAGATGCGCCCGGCATGAACGCAACTATACGTGCTGTAACGAGAGCTTGTGTATACAATAATCTTACGCCTGTAGGTGTTTCTAAAGGTTTTGATGGGTTAATTAACGGAGATTTTGTTGAAATGAATGCTAGAAGTGTTAAAGGGATTATCAACAAAGGAGGCACGATATTAAAAACAGCTAGATCCAAAGGGTTTAGAACTATAGAAGGACGTAAAAAAGCTTACGATAATCTTAAGAAAAACAATATTGATGGTTTAATAATTATTGGTGGAGATGGTTCTTTCACTGGTGGATTAATTTTTCAAAAAGAATTTAATATTCCTGTAATTGGAATTCCAGCAACTATTGATAACGATATTTTTGGAACCTCCCATACAATCGGATATGATTCAGCCCTAAATACTGTTGTGGATGTTATTGATAAAATTAGAGATACTGCAAGTTCTCACAATAGACTTTTTTTTATTGAAGTTATGGGTAAAGATGCAGGTCATATTGCATTAAATACAGGTGTTGGCGCCGGAGCTGAAGAAATACTAATCCCTGAAGAAAACCTCGGTTTAGAACGATTAGTAGAATCTTTAAAAAGAAGTAAAGCAACAGGTAAATCTTCTAGCATAGTAATTGTTGCTGAGGGTGATAAAACTGGAAAAAATGTTTTTGAGCTTAAAGATTATGTTGATGAAAATTTAGAAGGTTATGACGCTAGAGTATCTGTTTTAGGGCATTTACAAAGAGGTGGTTCTCCATCGTGCTTTGATAGAGTTTTAGCAAGTAGAATGGGTGTAAAAGCAGTTGATTTTTTATTAGAAAATAAAACAAATTTAATGGTTGGCTTAAAAGACGGTATTATTGAATTAACCCCGTTAGAAAAAGCAATAAAAGGTAAAACATGTATTAACAAGGAACTTTTAAGAGTTTCAGACATTATGTCAATCTAAAAATTAAATAATAAATGAGTACAGTAAAAGTTGGTATTAATGGATTTGGTAGGATAGGAAGAATTACACTTCGTGCAATTTTAGATCGTGATGATGTAGAAGTAGTAGCTATTAATGATTTATTGGAAATTAATCATTTAGCTTATTTGTTGAAATACGATTCAGTTCACGGAAAATGTGATGCCTCTATCGATGTTTCTGGAAATAATTTAGTTGTAAACGGAAAAAATATACGTGTTACTGCTGAAAGAAACCCTCTGGATATAAAATGGAATGAATGTAATGTGGATGTAGTCGCAGAATGTACAGGAATTTTTACAACTATCGAAAAAGCTAATTTACATATTCAAGCTGGAGCAAAAAAGGTAGCAATTTCTGCTCCTTCAGCTGACGCGCCAATGTTTGTTATGGGTGTAAATCATAGTAAAATTCAATCATCAGATGTAATTGTTTCCAATGCTTCTTGTACTACAAATTGTTTAGCGCCAATTGCTAAAGTTCTACATGATAATTTTGGTATAGATGAAGCTCTAATGACTACTGTTCATGCTGCCACATCTACTCAGCTAACAGTTGATGGACCAGCTAAAAACTACAGACTAGGTAGATCAGCACTAAACAATATAATACCATCTACAACAGGTGCAGCTAAAGCTGTTGGTAAAGTTATTCCAGAGCTTGATGGTAAACTTACTGGAATGGCCTTTAGAGTTCCTACTGCTAATGTTTCTGTTGTAGACTTAACGGTAAAATTAAACAAAGACACTTCTTATCAAGAAATTAAAGATACATTTAAAGCTGCATCAGAAAATGAGCTTAATGGAGTGCTAAGTTATACTGAAGATGCGGTTGTTTCTCAAGACTTTATAGGATGTGCTCATACAAGTAATTTTGATGCAGATGCAGGTATAGAGTTAGGATCAAAATTTTTTAAAATTATATCCTGGTATGATAACGAATATGGATATTCTAGTAAATTAGTTGATTTAATGGTTTATATCAATAATAAATAATTCATAACAAATGATTCTAATTGTTGACAGTGGTTCTACAAAAACTGATTGGATTGCCATAAATAATAAAGGTGAGATTTTATTTCAAACACAAACTCTTGGATTAAACCCTCAAGTTCTAACAGACTATATAATTGAAGAAAGAATTGTAAATAATTTTGACTTATATCAAAACAGAAAGTCTGTTACTAAATTATATTTCTATGGAGCTGGGTGTGGTACTGAGCCACCAAGATTAATGATTAAAGGTGTTTTCCTTAATATCTTTAAAACTGCTGAAGTATTGGTTAAAGAGGATACTTTTGCCGCAATTTACGCTACAGCTGATATAAATAAAAAATCTATAGTTTGCATTTTAGGGACAGGATCTAATTGTAGTTACTTTGATGGTGTAAATGTCATTCAAAAAATCACTTCACTTGGATATATACTTATGGATGATGCAAGTGGTAATTATTATGGCAGACAGCTTTTAAGAGACTATTATTTTAATAGGATCCCAGAAAATATTGCTCAAAAATTTAAAGAAAATTTTGAGTTAGATGCAGAAACGATCAAAAATCATTTATACAAGAAACCTAATCCAAACACTTACTTAGCAAAATTTGCAAGATTTCTTATCGAAAACAAGGACACTGATTACGCTCAAGAGCTTATTAAAAGAGGAATGGATATCTTTATAACCAGACAAATCTTACAGTTTACTAATGCAAAAGAAATTCCTATTCATTTCACTGGATCAATTGCACATTACCTAAAAGAAGAATTAGTTGAATGTTTAAACAATCATGGATTGAAGGCAGGAAATATTATTAGAAGACCTATAGATGGCTTGCTAAAATATCATATTGGTTTACTAGCCTAGTTAATAGCTATCATTGAAATTTCTATATTCACACCTGCTGGAAGTTTAGCAACTTCAACTGTTTCCCTTGCCGGCTCATTACCTTTATCAAAGTATGAACCATACACTTTATTTATATCTTTAAAATCATCCATAGATGAGATAAATATTGAAGTTTTTACAACATTTGTAAAATTAAGATCTGCTGAATTTAAAACTGCTTTTAAATTTTCCATCACTTGCTTTGTTTCATCTTTTATATTGTCTGTGACCAATTTTTCTGTTTTACTATTTATTGCAATTTGTCCTGATGTAAAGAACATATTACCAGCCATTACTGCTTGATTATATGGGCCAAGGGGTAATGGTGCATTAGATGTATTATAAACTTTTTTCATAATATTTGTTTTTAAAGTTGTTTATCTCTTTGACGACGTTTATCATACTTTATGTCACTAAGCATACCGGATTTAATCCCAATAAAAAAGTTCCATTGTGAATTAGAACTAAAAGGTATCCAGCTAAAGTTCATTCTCCAGCTTAGTAAATCTCGTTCAAAACGTAACTGTGTGTAAGTTATTCCATTGTTTTTTAAATCATATCCAGATGATGCTCCAACGCTCCATTTTGGAGATATATCTAAATCCCCAGAAAACATTATAGAGTGTGATGATATTTCTTTTTGATTTCTACTATTATTATAGTTAACAGCATAAGCAACTCTAAGACTCCAAGGAATTGTATAATTAAATAATTCACTCGGAATTTCTTCTTCTTCTTTTTCATCTTCATCGTCTAAAAATGAACTGTCAGCAAAATCCATGGATTGCCCAAACAAATCATCATCTCTTCCTCCACTTCTTAAAGACTCATTAACAGACCTGCTATTAGATTTTGATTTATTCTTATCTCCTTTATTTGACAGAGAATAATTGAAGGTTAAATTAGCACTAGTTAATCTAAACAAATTACCTCCAGAATTTATATTAAACTCATTTATTTTATTGTTATTTTCATCTAATGCATAGGGGTCTAGTGTTGCACCAAAATTTACAGACATTTTATTATCAAACAGTTGTGTTCCACCAGATAATCTCACAGGACTCCAATTTAGTGAGTCACTAGCCATGTTATATGAAGTTGAGAAATTTAAGTTATTTAAAATCACTACTTTCTTCGCTTCGGTATTGGTACTATCACTGTCTGTCACTTTTGCTTCAAGATTATTACTAACAGACAGTCCTATTGAACTTGAAAAATTATTATTTGGTGAACCAAATATCGAGCCTTCAAATCTGGTGTATTCTAATTCAGTTGATGTTAATCCGTCTGCGTCTACTACCTCATAAGTTTCGTAATAATCATTAAAAGCTGGATTAATACTATAACTAACAGATGGTCTCATAACATGTCTTATAGCTTGAACTTTCTTCTCTTTGCCAAAATCATACATTCCATAAACAGTTGTACCTAAACTAGATGAAAAGTTATAAGTCCTAAAAGAGTCGAAACCCTTTATTTCTTGAGTTAAAACCTCACTTGTTTCATTGTCAAATGATTTAGAGATCGTATTAAAAGTCCAATTTTCTTTATAATTAGCACTTGTTGAAAAGCTTAAATATTTGAATAATTTAAAATTTGTACTCAGTGGTATGGAATGTTGAAAGCCAGACTTAGCAGATTCAAACATTTCTCTTTTAAAAAATAAAGAATCAGTTGTTTGAATTCTGTTTTCTCCACGAACATTATATTGTAAATTTATATTCTGAATTATACCTTTTTTTGTACCATTTTTAGGAGCAAACGGAAAAACTCGACTTACACTACCTTGAAATGTAGGTAGTGTCATATTGATTGTTTGAGTATTGGTGTTTTGGGTATGAGTTGCTGTTAAACTCATATTAACTTGTGGCTCACCAACAAACGTTTTCGAATAAGAGACTGAAGAAGATAAGGTGTTATTTAAAAAACTTGATGCATTCAATTGATTTATAGATTGCTGAAAGTATTTACTACTACCCAAGTTGACAGAAGCAGAAAAACGAGAATTTGGATTTGATTTTGCATCTTGATTGTGAGACCATCTTAAATTATATATTGAACTTTTTGAATAGTCAGGAAAACCCCTTTCACTTTTAATTAAATTCTCATATCTAAAACTTAAGTTACCTCTAAATTTATATCTATAGGCGTAATTATTTTCTACTCTAAATCCATAACTACCGTTAGTATAATAATCACCTAATAAAGCTAAATCAACATGATCACTAATAGCAAGGTAATAACCACCATTTTGTAAGAAGTAACCTCTATCATTTTGTTCACCGAATGAAGGGAAAATAACACCAGAAGTTCTTTTTTTAGTTAAAGGAAAGTATCCAAAAGGCAATCCTATAGGAGTAGGGACATCAGCAATAAACATATTTGTTAATCCAGTAATAATTTTTTTTCCTGGAACAACTTTTGCATTTCTTAATAAAAAATAATATTCAGGGTTATCTACATCGACCGAGGTGGTAAATTTTGCTCGATCCATAAAATATACTGAATCATTTTCTTTTTTAGTCTTTTCAGAAATTATGTTCATTCCAGATTGCTCTGTCTTAGAATTAAAAATTAATGCTTTTTTTGTATCCAAGTTGAATCTTATTGAATCAGGTTCAATTATATCGTTACCTTCTTTAAAAACAGGTGATTGAGACAAAACTCCACTTGTATCTTTAATTCTCCCAGCATATATTTCATTTTTTGCATAGTCAATCACGATTTTCCCAGATGTAATTTCCATGTCACCATATTCAAGTCTAGCATTGTTATATAGAGTTATTTTTTTTAATTTAGGATCAATGGATACAGTATCAGAAGCATTATAAATCGCACTGCTAAAAAAGTTTTTTTTGACTTTAGTAGTGTCAGTGTAAGTAGTATCTTTTACTATGTTTTTTGGTGATTGTAAGGAGTCTAACACTTGCCCTATACAAGTTGTGTTTATAAACATTGTATAACTTAAGGCCAAAATTATATTATGGATGTATTTTTGCAATGTTTATAATGTATTTTTGGTACGTATTATAATCTACAAAATAGATTTTATAAAGTTACGTATATTTTTCTCAAAATTAATATATAAAAATATGTTTTACTCATATAGAATTAGTGTTGTTTTTAACCCTATTTTAACAATATACTTACTGTCTTTTTTTTTAATTTTTAATGTCGATAATTTATATTCTCAAGAAAAGTTTAAAATTGTAATTGATGCAGGTCATGGAGGTAAAGATCCTGGGAAACCAACAGAATTTGGTTTTACAGAAAAAGAAATAGTTCTAAAAATCGCATTAAATTTAGGCGCTTTACTAGAAAAAGATGATTCTAATGAAGTCATATACACTAGAAAAAATGATGTTTTTTTAAAATTGAGAGAAAGGGCAGCAATTGCTAATAATGCAGATGCTGACTTATTTATTTCAATTCATTGTAATTCATTCCACGATAAAAAAGTTAACGGATCAGAAACTTTTGTTTTAGGTATGCATGCTAATGAAAGAAATTTTAATATAGCAAAACAAGAAAACGAAGTTATATTTTTAGAAGAAGATTTTGAAATTGAATATGATGATTTCAATCCTAATTCACCTGAAAATCTAATTGGCCTCACTCTAATGCAAGAAGATTATTTAGATCAAAGTATTTTATTGGCTAATAGTATTCAAAATAATTTTAAAAACAATTTACAACTTAAAAACCGCGGTGTTAAGCAATCTGGTTTTTGGGTGCTTCATAATACTTATATGCCGAGTGTGTTAATCGAAGCAGGTTTTATAAGTAATCCTAAAGAAGGTGCTTATTTAAATACTAATAAAGCACAGAAGGATATTGCAAAAAATATATACGATGCTATTATTGATTATAAGAAAGCATATATCTCTAATAATGTAATTTCTAATCTAGAATATGCAAACTCAAATATTACATATAAAGTTCAAATAGCTGCGAGTAAAAGAAAGATTGAGCTAAAATCATATAATTTTAAAGGTCTTAGAGATATTTCAAGATTAAAGTCTGGAAGATTGTATAAATATTATTTTAGTACATCATCAAGTATGGAAGTAATTAATGCTAAACTAAAACTTGCTAAAACTAAAGGTTTTAAAAACGCTTTTATTGTTGGTTTTGAAAATGGAATTCAAATCAGTTTAGATTAATCACATAATTTTAAAAATAATTAATGGATTATTCATAAATTTAAATATAAATTAAAAAAGTTGAAAATAACAAAAGAAATACGA
>CABXVR010000033.1 GCA_902515565.1 uncultured Bacteroidota bacterium
ATATATATCTTTGGATCATATAGATTTTTTGATTCCCAGTATGAGTAATTAAAGCCGTCTTTTATTGATTCATTTTTTCTTTGTTTTAGTTCAGTAGTAATTTTATAATTTTCAGGAACTTTAATTTCTAATTCTTTAATATTATATTTTGAACTAGGAATATCATTTAAGTTTTTATTGCTGTAAAAGGTCCATTTATCAATTTTCAAAGATGGAACTAAATGCCAGTATTGTAAATAATATTCATTTGACTTAGTGTATCCATATCCAGTAAATTTTTTACTCGGAATTTTAATATTATATTCAACTTTGACAACCGAACTTGTTGAATCAAGTTTTATTGCTATAACATCTTGATTAGATTCTAATCGAAAAAAATTAAGTTTATCACCATTACCATTTTTAATTGACTTAATATTAGTAAATCCCCGTTCTTTTTTTTTTGCTAAATGAAAGGCTTTTTTATATTCTTCTGAGAAACTTAAGGCCAAAGGAGTTTGTTTAGAAATAAAACTATTATTCCAATCCAGAAGAAATAATAAGTCTTCCTTAGTATTATTTGATTGGATTACTTCTATTTCTTGATTTACTTTTAAAACATTAGATATTGTGTCTAACTCAGCAAAAATATTTATTTCATATTGACTAAATAGTAAAACTGTATATAGAGTAAGTATTGGGGTTAGAATTTTTTTCAAAATTTAGCTTTTTAAAAGTTAGGGCTAAGACCATAACTTTTATGAAATTGCTCTAAAATCTGAATTACTTCTTCTTTTGTATCTACCAAATGAATCAGATCTAAATCTTTTTCACTAATATTATTTGTTTCATTTAAAAGAGTCTGTTTAATCCAATTTAATAGACCTGACCAAAATTTAGTTCCAACTAAAATTATTGGAAACTTTTCTATTTTATGTGTTTGTATAAGCGTTATTGCTTCAAATAATTCATCCAAAGTTCCAAAACCACCAGGCATCACAACAAATCCTTGTGAATACTTCATGAACACAACTTTCCTAACAAAAAAGTAATCAAAATCAATTTTTTTATCATCATCTATGTAGACATTATCAAACTGTTCAAAAGGTAATTCAATACAAAGACCAACTGATCTTCCATTATTTTCTTTAGCACCTTTATTAGCCGCCTCCATAATCCCTGGGCCACCACCAGTAATTACTCCATATCCAGCTTTAACAATGCTTTTAGCTATTTCAACTGATAATTCATAATATTCATTATCTCTTTTAGTTCTTGCTGATCCAAATATTGAAACACAAGGTCCTATTTTGCTCATTTTTTCAAAACCATGAACAAACTCACCCATAATTTTAAATATGGCCCATGAGTCATTGGTTTTTATTTCATTCCATCCTTTTGGGTTTAATCTTGACATAGTCTTTTTTTTCTAATTTAATTCTTTTTTTAAGAACTGTCCAGTGTAACTAGTATTATTCTTAACGATATCTTCTGGTTTTCCTTCAAAAATAATATTTCCACCTCTTTTACCACCCTCAGGTCCAATATCAATAATATGATCTACCATCTTTATTACATCTAAATTATGTTCTATCACTAAAACAGTATTTCCTTTATCAACAAGTTTATTTAATACGATCATTAAAACTCTAATATCTTCAAAGTGTAAACCTGTAGTAGGCTCATCTAAAATATAAAATGTATTACCTGTATCGATTTTGGATAATTCAGTAGCAAGTTTAATTCTTTGTGCTTCTCCACCAGATAATGTAGTACTTTGTTGACCTAAGCTAATATAACCCAATCCAACATCTTGTATTGTTTTTAATTTTTTATAAATTTTTGGAATATGTTCAAAAAAGTTAACTGCTTCATTTATTGTCATTTGAAGTACATCGCTAATTGATTTTCCTTTGTATCTGATATCTAATGTCTCTCTATTAAATCTTTTTCCCAAACATACCTCACATTCAACAAATACATCAGGTAAAAAATTCATTTCAATTAATTTTAAACCACCACCTTTACAATTCTCACATCTACCACCAGTCACATTAAAACTGAATCTTCCTGGTTTATATCCTCTAATTAATGATTCAGGAACTTTAGAGAATAGATTTCTAACTTCAGAAAATAAACCAGTATAGGTGGCAGGGTTACTTCTCGGAGTTCGTCCTATAGGAGATTGATTAATATCGATTACTTTATCTATATGTTCAAGACCTTTAATTGATTTGTATGGAAGTATATCTTTAAACCCATTATAATAATGGTTATTCATTATAGGATATAAAGTTTCGTTTATAAGAGATGACTTACCACTTCCTGAAACACCAGTTACTCCAATCATTTTGTTTAACGGAATGGAAAGACTTACATTTTTTAGATTATTACCAGTACATCCAGTTAATGTAATTTTTTTAGAGTTCCCTTTTCTTCTTTTACTTGGTTTGATTATTTGTTTAATATTATTAAGATAATCAGCAGTTAAAGAACTACTTTTTTTAATATCACTTAATTTTCCTTGTGAAATAATTTCTCCTCCATGTTTTCCTGCAAAAGGACCAATATCTATTATATGATCTGCACTAACCATCATATCTTTATCGTGTTCAACAACAATGATGGAATTTCCTATATCTCTAAGGGATTCTAATGATTTTATTAACTTTTCGTTGTCTCGTTGGTGAAGACCAATACTGGGTTCATCTAAGATGTATAAAACACCTACTAATTGAGAGCCTATTTGAGTGGCTAATCTAATTCTTTGACTTTCCCCTCCAGACAGGGTTTTTGCACTTCTGCTCAAAGTCAAGTAATCTAAGCCAACGTTAATTAAAAACTGTAACCTAGTTCTAATTTCTTTATTTATATCCTCTGAAATCTTTTTTTGATTTTTAGATAGGTTTTTATCTAAATTATTAAACCAATCTAAAAGATCTGAAATATCTTTATTTACTAAATCATCAATATTTAAATTGTTTAATTTAAAGTTGAGTGATTCTTTTTTTAACTTTTTTCCGTTACATTTTTCACATTTAACACTGTTCATGTAGTTTTTAGCCCATCTTTTAATTGACATTGATTCAGCATTGTCAAACTGATACTTAATAAAGTTTACAATTCCCTCAAAATCAATATTATATTCTCTTTTAACTCCTAAAGATTTACTCTCGACAATAAAGTCATCTTTGCCTCCATAAAGAATCATCTGGATTGCTTTATTTGGAATATTTTTAATAGGATCTTTTAAACTAAATTTATGTTTTTTAGCAATTATTTCAATTTGTTTGTAAATCCAACTACCTTTCTTATTTTCTAAAACTGAAATCCCTCCATTTTCAATAGATTTATTTTTGTCAACAATAATTTTATCAATATTAACTATGTTAACAGTGCCTATTCCATTACAAGCATCACAAGCACCTTTGGGAGAATTAAATGAGAAGTTATTAGGCTCTGGATTTTGGTACGACAACCCTGTAGCCTCACACATTAAATTTTTACTAAAATATCTAAAAGAGCTATCCAAGATATCTACTAACATAATGGTCCCTTCACCGTGGTACATTGCTGTTTTAATACTTTCCAATAATCTTTTTTGATTATTGATATCCTTGTTTAGTTTTAATTTATCAATTACAATCTCTATATCATGTATTTTATATCTATCGAGTTTTAATCCTTTTACTAAATCAATAATTTTTCCATCAATTCTTACTTGGGTGAAACCTTGTTTACTTATTTGTTCAAATAGTTCTCTGTAATGACCCTTTCTGGATTTTATAACTGGAGATAGGAGAATAACTTTTTTATTTAAGTAATTTTCTTGAATCAAATCTATTATCTGATCGTCAGAATAACTGATCATTTTTTTATTGGTGTTGTAGCTATATGCTTCACTAACTCTAGCAAATAACAATCTTAAAAAATCATAGATTTCTGTAATAGTCCCAACTGTAGATCTTGGAGATTTATTTGTAGATTTTTGTTCAATTGCAATAACAGGAGATAATCCATCAATTTTATCTACATCAGGCCTTTCAAGATTACCTAGAAATTGTCGAGCATATGATGAGAAAGTTTCAATATACCTTCTTTGTCCTTCAGCGTAAATAGTATCAAATGCTAAAGAAGATTTACCACTTCCTGACAAACCAGTAATCACCACTAATTTATCTCTTGGTATGGAAACATCAATATTTTTTAAATTATGTGATTTTGCTCCTTTAATCTCAATTTTACCGCCCATTTCTTCCATTATGTAAATCTACAATTTTATGCTATTTATTAGAGCAATATATGGCGAATAAATTTTTAGAATCCAACTGCTTTATCATCACCTCTTTTATCCGCGCCACCTTCTATTTTTCCATCATCTAAAATTAGAATACCTTCAACTTTCGATGATATTCTAGAGCTGTCAAAATAAGTTTTATATCCATCTGCAGCTACTTTATCTGTAATTTTTTTGTCAAACCCTGTTGTTTCAAATAATATTACATCAGGTAACCATTGATGATGAAATCTTGGTGCGTTAACTGCTTGTTGCATAGTCATTTTAAACTCATGAACATTTAATATGGTTTGCAATACAGATGTAATAATAGTTGACCCACCAGGAGTACCTAAAACCATGTATAATTCATTATTTTTTTCAACTATTGTCGGTGTCATTGAACTCAGCATTCTTTTGCCTGGTTCAATTTGATTTATTTTAGAACCAATAAGTCCATACATGTTTGGAACACCAGGTTTACTACTAAAGTCATCCATTTCATTGTTTAAAAAAAAACCTAACTCATCAGAATATAATTTTGAACCGTAAGCTGCATTTAAGGTAGTTGTAACTGAAACCGAATTTCCAAATTGATCTAATATAGAGTAGTGAGTAGTTTCACTACTTTCACTAATATTTATTTTTCCTGGATTTAAGTCTTTGGATAGAGTAGGAGTTGAAAAAGAAAAGTCTTTCATTCGTTTTGATAAATACTCATCACTAGTTATTTTTTTGTAAGGAATTTCATTAAAATCAGGATCTCCTAAGTAAAAACTCCTGTCAGCGTAAGCTCTTCTTTCGGCTTCAACTAATAATTTTATATAGTCTACATCATTATGACCGTATTTTTGAAGATCAAAAGGATTAATCATCTTCATAATTTGCTCTAAACAAATACCACCACTTGATGGAGGAGACATAGATATTATTTTCAGATCATCATATTCAAAAACTACAGGATTTCTCCATTTTGGTTGATAAGATTTTAAATCTTCCAAAGTTATTATCCCTCCATTTTTTTGAACAAATTTAACTAACTCACTAGCAGTTTTTCCTTCGTAAAACTCTTTTTTACCATTTAACATTATTCTTTTTAATGTCTTAGCTAAAGCAGTATATTTTATAGTGTCTTTTTCATTCCAAACTTTTTTCCATAAACTTGATTTATCATACTGAACATTCTCTTTTCCGTTCCAAAAAGTTTTCTTATTATTAATTTCTGAATAATATTGTTTTAATCTAGCTTCTTGTTTTTTTGTTACTACAACTCCTTTAAGTGCTAAATCTATTACTGGTTGAAATATTTCTTCAATTTTAAGAGTACCATATTTTTCATAAACCTCAAACACACCTGCAATTGTGCCAGGAACCCCAACCGCTAAACCACCAACAGTACTAAGTCCTTCAATTACATTATTGTCCTTATCAAGATACATATCTCTTGTGGCTTCAATTGGAGCCTTTTCTCTAAAGTCTAATGATCCAACTTCTCCATCATTTTTTCTAAAAACCATAAAACCACCACCACCAATATTTCCTGCATAGGGATATGCGACAGCCAACGCTAATTCAGTTGCTACCATTGCATCAAAAGCATTTCCACCTTTTTTTAATATTTCAACACCAATTTTAGAAGCTTCCTCCCGAGCTGTTACAACCATAGCATTGTCTGAAATTAACCCTGTTTCGATGGTAACTTTATTACAGCTAAACTGAAAAAATATAAGTATTATAAATATGTAACGATAGATCATGATTTGGTGCAATTTTCTTCTAAAATACTTATTCAAAATTAGAATTAAAACTATGATGTGTTATATTTGTAAAAAATTATAATAAATGACATTAATTAAATCAATTTCAGGTATTAGAGGTACTATAGGTGGGGTAGCAGGAGATAATTTAACTCCCTTGGATGTTGTAAAGTTTGCTTCTGCTTATGGAATTTGGATCAGAAATAATAGTGATAATAATAAAATAGTAATAGGTAGAGATGCAAGAATCTCAGGATCTATGGTCCAAAACCTAGTTATGAATACATTGGTTGGTTTAGGTTTTGATGTTATAAACATCGGGCTTTCGACTACTCCAACTGTAGAAATAGCAGTTCCTCTTGAAAATGCAAGTGGTGGTATAATTATTACGGCAAGTCATAACCCAAAACAATGGAATGCACTAAAGTTATTAAATAGCAAGGGAGAGTTTTTAAATTCTAATGATGGTATAGAAATTTTAAAATTAGTAGAAAGTACTAATTTAAAATATAATGATGTTGATTCCTTAGGTAAAATCTATGAAGTTAAAAACTATATAGATATTCATATTGATCAGGTTTTGTCATTAAACATTATTGATGTAAATAAAATTAAATTCTCAAACTTCAAAATTGTTGTTGATGCGGTTAATTCTACTGGCGGAATAGCCGTTCCAAAACTTTTAAAGAAATTAGGTGTTGAAGTTATAGAGTTATATTGTGAGCCTAACGGACATTTTCCTCACAATCCAGAACCATTAAAAGAGAACTTAACTGATTTATCAAGTCTTGTCGTTAAACATAAAGCAGATTTAGGAATTGTAGTTGATCCTGATGTAGATCGCTTAGCTTTTGTTTGCGAAGATGGAAGTATATTTGGAGAGGAATACACTTTGGTTGCATGTGCAGACTTTGTACTTAGTAAAAGTCCAGGACCTACTGTAAGTAATTTAAGCTCTACACGTGCTCTAAGGGACGTTTCAGAGAAACATGGATGTAGTCATCAGTCAAGTGCTGTTGGTGAAGTTAATGTGGTTGAAATGATGAAGAAAAATAATGCCGTTATTGGAGGTGAAGGAAATGGAGGAGTTATTTATCCAGAATCCCATTATGGTAGAGATTCTATTGTGGGTATTGCAATATTTTTAAATCTTTTAGCTGAAAGAAATCTAACTGCTCTTGAACTAAAAAATGAATATCCATCGTATTTTATGAGCAAGCAAAAATTGCAACTTAACAATGATTTAAATTTTGAGGCTATACAAGAGTTTTTAATGAATAAATATTCTGCTGAAAAAATTGATACTGTTGATGGATTAAAAATTGATTTTGAAGACTCATGGGTTCAACTTAGAAAAAGTAACACTGAACCTATCATAAGAATATACAGTGAAGCTATATCTCAGGAATCAGCTGATACGCTAGCTAACAGTGTAATTAAGGATATTACTAATAAGTTTATGTAAGTTATTTAGATGGGGCCTTGTCTTTGTGCTTCCATCTTTTATGAGTCCAAGTATAATACTCGGGAGCTTTTATAATTTGTTGCTCTACTTTTTTTATAAATATATCTGATATTTCAAAATTTTCATAATCTTTTGGTGTTGTAGTAATTTTTTCAAAAGTAGTCATGTAATATCCTCTTTTTATTCTCTCAGTTGCTAAAAATGCTATCGCTAGATTATGTTTTTTTGCAAGCATTTCAGCACCTGTATGAATTGGTACAGTAACACCCATAAATTTACCCCAATGAAAAGCTCTTTTTAATTTAGGGGTTTGATCAGATGCAAAGCCATAAAGAGATATTTTCTTTTTAAACTTTGAGTTTTTTGCTATAGTAGCAATAGACTCTTTTGTACTAATTAAAAAACCATTAAATCTGCTTCTAGATTTTTTTATTATTTTATCAAAATATGGGTTGGATAACCTTTTGTAAATTCCATAGATATCATAATTTACAAACCTGTCTAGAATAAATACCCATTCCCAACTTGCATAATGCCCACACATTAGAATTAAATCTTGCTCTGTTTTTTCAAGCTCTTTTAAAACTAAGAAAGAGATTAAAAACATTGAATTAAAAACTTACCAAAATTTAACCGATGTTCTTTTGGAGTCCATAAAGTT
>CABXVR010000034.1 GCA_902515565.1 uncultured Bacteroidota bacterium
ATTTGAGTGCTGGGTCGTTTAGAAATAGTTCATTATTTAAAACATTGAGTTCAAAAATAACAAGTTCAGATTCAATTGATGTAATAACAACCTCTCCCAATAGATATACTACCTTCAAAGTGAATTCACTAGATTATGAAAGAATAGGTGAAAATACTTCAGTAAGAAGAATTAAAGTTCAAAACCAAAAAAGTGGTTTCTTTGCTCAAATAAAATCGTTTAGAGTGTTTTATTTTGAGACGTTAAAATTTGCTAAACAAAATCAATATGACTTAGTTTATGCATCTTCAGGGAGATTGTTTACTGCTTTTTTAGCTGCTAGAATTGCAAAAAAAAATAAAGCTAAATTATATTTAGATATTCGTGATATATTTAGAGAAACAATAACAGATGTTTATAAAAAAAATAAAATTATATTTTGTGTACTTAATTTTTTCATTCCTTTTATTGAAAGATATAGCTTTAATAAAGCTAATGTTATAAATATTGTTTCACCAGGTTTTCGTGATTACTTTAAAAAAAATAACTATGGCGAAAAAGTAGAATTCCAAACTTATACAAATGGGATAGATGATTTGTTTTTGAATAATACAAAAGTAAATGTTAAAAGAATAAACAAACCAAAAAAACAGATCATTTATGCTGGAAATATAGGGTTATCTCAATCTTTGGATAAAACTCTTCCATATGTAGCTAAGAAGTTAGAAGTAACACATGAATTTCATATTTATGGTGATGGAGCAGGAAAACAGAATTTACTTTCTAAAATAAAAACAAATGACTGTCAAAATATTTTTCTACATCAACCAATAAATCGTGAAAAGCTTATTGACATATACAAAAAGTCTGATATCTTATATTTTCAATTAGCAGATCTTGATGCTTTTCTTAGAGTTATTCCTTCAAAATTATTTGAGTATTCAGTTTACGATAAACCAATTATTGCAGTGGTAGAGGGTTATTCTAAGTCTTTTGTTGCGAGTGAGTTAGATGGATGTTATGTGGCTGAACCTAATAATGTAGAAAGCATAGTTGATACCATAAATAAAATAAATTTATATCGGTTATATGAACGTAAAGATTTTATTAAAAAATACTCAAGGAGAAATATAAATGAGAAAATGTCATCTTCAATTTTAAACACTTAACATTTATAAAAAATGAAAATATTCATAATAACGCAAGAAGATAGTCTTGTTATTCCCAAAAATATGCAATTATTAGCGGATGCTAATTTTATAGAGATTACTGGAGCATGCATAATTACCTCAAAGAATTCACTTAGTGAAAAAAAGGGGTTATTTATTAGGAATTTCGGGCTTTATCAAGTTTCAAAGATGGGTTTTGTTATAATTAAAAATAAATTACTGAATATATTTGATTCTTTTTTTGGCTATAAAATTTTAAAAAATAAAAAAAGTGTAGAGGCATTTTGTAATTATAATAATCTGCCTTTTTACAAAGAAAAAAACGTTAATAACAAAGAATTTATTTCAAAATTAAAAGATTTAGATTTAATTGTATCATTTTCCGCTCCATCTATTTTTAAATCGGAACTACTTTCTCTGCCAAAAAAAGGGTGTATAAATCTACACTGTTCTTTATTGCCAAAATACTCAGGAATTTTACCTAGTTTTTGGACTTTATTTAATGACGAGAAAGAAACCGGTGCTAGCGTCCATTACATGGACGATGAAATAGACAATGGTGATATACTTGGTCAAAAATCTGTTGAGATTTTAAAAACTGATAGCATGTTCGATATAATTAAAAGAACTAAAAAAACTGGTGGTAATTTAATGGTAGATGTTATACATAATATTATGACTAACAATATCAAATTAATAAAGAATAAAGTTAATCATGATAAATATCATTCTTGGCCTACAGATTTAGATTTTAAAAATTTTGCTAAAAAAAGAAACTTAATTTAATGAAAAAAGCAGTAATATCAATTGATGTTGAAGATTGGTATCATTTAGAGTATTTTAAGGATAATCTAAATGATAAATCTCAGAGTATTCTAGAAGATGGTACAAATGAATTTATAAATATTATTACAGAAGAGAATATTAAAGCTACATTTTTTATTGTTGGAGAACTTATTTCCTCAAAATTAAAATTATTAAAAAAAATAATTAATCAAGACCATGAAATTTCAGGCCATTCATTCAATCATGTAAGACCTTTAACTCAGTCTCTAGAAGAATTTAAACTAGATTCAACAAAACTTTTAGTTGAATTAAAAGAAAAATTAAACATAATTAATCCTGGGTATAGAGCCCCTTGTTTTAGTCTTGACGATGAACGATTGAAGATTCTTAAAGAATTAAACTATTCTTATGATTCTAGTAAAATTTCAGCAGGATTTCATCCCCTCTATGGAAGTATCAATATTAAGCAATATAAAAAAGTGTTTGATAATGTATATACAGATAAAACTTTTACAGAATTTGAATTGCCAACTCAACGATTTTTAAATAAAAATATTCCGATTTCAGGAGGTGGTTATCTTAGGATTTTACCATGGTTTCTATTTAAGTATTTATTAAAAAAATACTTAAAGGAAAATGATACTTATTTCTTTTTTATTCATCCATTTGAATTAACAAATAAAAATATATCACTTCCAAAAGACTCCTCAATTACATCAAGATTAAGGTTTAGGATTGGTAGATCAAAAGGAGCATCACGCTTTAGTAAGTTAATCAAAATTTTAAAAAAAGAAGGATTTGAATTTGTAACTTTTTCTGATTTTAATAAAGAAATAAATAATTTAAAATAAAATGAATTTAGATAATTTAATAGCACAAAAAATAAACTTTAATAAAAGTATTTCTAATCATCAAAATTTATTGAATGTTAATATTGTAGATAAAAATATTTTGGTGATAGGAGGAGCTGGAACAATCGGTTCTAGTTATATCAAACAAATTTTAAAATATAAACCCTCAAAAATTACGGTAGTAGATATTAATGAAAATGGTTTAACCGAATTAACTAGGGATCTTAGAAGCTCTAATTTATTAAATTATAATCCTGAATATATTACCTACCCAGTTAATTTATTGAGTGATACTTTCGATAAAATTTTCAATTCTGATACTTGGCAAGTTATTGCAAATTTTTCTGCTCACAAGCACGTGCGATCTGAAAAAGATAAAATTTCTGTTGAGGCCTTGATAAAAAATAATGTTTTTGGGGCTATCAAACTTTTAAACCTCTGTGAAGTAAATCCACCAAAATATTTCTTCAGTGTTTCCACTGATAAAGCTGCTAATCCAGTAAATATTATGGGAGCTTCTAAAAGTTTAATGGAAAAATTGATTCTTTCCAAAAAAAATAATTTTAGAGTATCAACAGCACGATTTGCCAATGTCGCATTTTCTAATGGAAGTTTATTAGATGGATTTACATATAGATTGAAGAAGCAACAACCATTGAGTTGTCCTTCCGATATCAAACGTTTTTTTGTAACTCCAGAACAGTCAGGTCAAATATGTTTGTTGGCAACATTTTTAGGAGATACAGGAAATATCTTTTTTCCTAAATTAGATTTTCATAAAGACCAAATCTATTTTAAGGACATCGCTTTAGATTTTTTAAAAAATAATGAATTTGAACCAGTATTAGTTCAATCGGAAAAAGAAGCTAAAAACTTTGATTTTGATAAATATCCTACAAAGTATCCAATTTATTTTTTCAAAACAGATACCTCAGGAGAAAAAACATACGAGGAGTTTTATACAGAAGAAGAAGATTACAATACTGACAATTACGATTCTTTAGGATTCATCAATACTACAGAAATTAAAATATCTTTTGAAGACGTAGAATTTGATTTTGAAAAGGTTTTTAGTAATGTTAATTCTCAAAAATCAGATATAGTAACTATTATTAAAAAATATGTACCAGATTTTATGCACATTGAAACCGGCAAACATTTGGATCAAAAAATGTAAATTATGTATAATTTTTTTAAACGTTTATTGGATATTACTGTTAGTTTTTTAACATTAATTATTTTATTACCAGTTTTTATTCCCATAATAATTATCCTGAGACTCTCTGCAGAGGGAGAGGTTTTCTATTTTCAAGAACGTTATGGAATTCACAACTCAAAATTCCAAATATGGAAGTTCGCAACCATGCTAAAAAACTCCATGAATATAGGTACTGGGAGTATAACGCTTCAAGATGATCCCAGAGTTACAAAAATAGGAGCATTTTTAAGAAAAACGAAGATCAATGAACTCCCACAAATTATTAATATTTTAAAAGGCGATATAAGTTTAGTTGGTCCTAGACCATTAGTAACTAAAACATTTACTGCATACAATGAAGATGTGCAATCGAAAATTTACAATGTAAAGCCTGGACTTACTGGAATAGGTTCTATTATTTTTAGAGACGAGGAATCAATTATTTCAAATGTTAAAGATGAAGATCCGCATGATTTTTACAAACGTATTATAGCACCTTATAAAGGAGAATTGGAAATGTGGTATCAATCAAATAATTCTTTTTTCTTAGATTTACAATTAATCTTCATGACTGCATGGGTAATTTTTTTTCCTACTTCAAAACTTTATGAAAAATGGTTTAAAGATTTGCCAAAACGAAATTTTTAATTAATAAGTTTTGCCATTTAATCCAAATTCAGCAAATAAAGTAGCTAAATTACAACAAGTTATGGTACTATAATATTCGTTATTTATTTAAAATGCTTGTTTATAGCTAGTTAAATCGATTTATTTTTGAAAAGTAAAAGTGAATTAATTGTGATTAATGATCAGGTCGGCTCAACTACTTATACTGGTGACCTAGCTAATACAATCTTAGATTTATTAACCAATAAAAAATGGAGATTAGGTATTTATCATTATACAAATTTTGGCAAAGTTTCCTGGTTTGACATCGCGAATGATATTAAATCAATTTTTTGGGATCAAGTACCAGTAATAAAATTATAAACTATTACATTCTGCCAGCCTTTGTGATAAGTAACCTTTTTCATAGTAATAGATTTAGTTTCTTAATAAAATGTCTAATTTAGAGTTATAAATAAAAGTGAAGTATAAGTATCATTTTTATGTTTGTAATAAACACATAAATCTTTTAGTTTTTACTAAACTGTCTAAAGAAGATAGCTTTTTTTTATACATCGTTTAAACTAACTAAATCAAAATAGGAATCTATCATTGTTATCTTTAAAATAGTCAAATTCCTTTCATAATATTTCTGAGGTTTATTGCCGTCCTTGAAATGGATGGGAATCGATAATCTAATCCTTCTAAAAAACGCCCAATTGAGGAGTCAGGATATATATTTCCTGAAAATGATACTTCTCTAGTTTCATTTTTTTTCAATATTAAATGTTCATCTAAATCACCTTTATCTGCCCATACAAAATCCTTTCTAAGAGTAAATGACAACATCATTCTTACATCTTTTGTGGTATTAGGATTTCCTCTATGCCAAGTATTGGCAAATCTTAATATTACATCCCCTCGTCTAGAGCAAACAAGCTTAGATTTTGTATATAACCTTTTCTTAAAAAATTCCAGTGTAGAGTAAGGATTATATAAATCTCCATCTATCACAGACATTGCGCCGTTCGCTTCAAAAACGTCAACCAATGGTATATTGATTGTTAGATTAGGGATAACACTGTCTACGTGAAGACGTTGTTTCTTGCTTTTTGGAAGGTTAAGATTACCGCCGAAGCTCACATATTTATATTCTCCAAATTGATTAACTATAGATTTGATTAATCCACTATCTTTTAAGGCAGTCCACAGTTGATTATGGATATAACAAGAATCTATTGCTAAATTACCCATTTTGAAACCAGGAAGTTTTTTAAGATCATCAATATTAAGTTTTTGTGTCAAAAGATCATTTGTGGCTGATATAATAGAGGTATCTATCAGCCCTTTGATATTCATGTATCCATTTGAAATGAGTTTATTCAAATCGAAATCTTGATGATTAGAGTGGTGCGTATTTATAAACGTTTTTTCAGTTTCAGCCATACAATCTATGTTTAAAAAGCTAATTTAACAAATAAAACAAAACAAATACTATGTCTTGATTATTTCTATTAATTTTTTTTTGATTTATTAAAATACCTTTCTCATACTTCCAATTTACAACATTTATTTTTTACTCAAACTATCTGAAGATATGCCTGGAAAAATAAAAAGGATTTGAAGCTAGTCTTTCAATATTTGTGCAATTTACTTTTTTATATATTAGAGTTTTTATAATATCAAATAAACATGTCACTCGATCCAAATTCAGCAACGAAAGCAGGAAAAAAATCCAAAAGAGGACCTGCAAAAAAAGAAAGACCTTCCATCAAAGATAAGATGGAAATTCTCTATGAAAAATTGTTGGATGATTTGCTAGTAAACCAAGAAAAACTTACCAAAACAAAATCTTTACGAGATCAATTTACAATAAAACAATTAAAAGAAATTAAAAACAAGGAATTCAGCATTATATTTAAAAAATTTCATTTTCTAAACTAGATTTTCTTTAGAAAGAATTACTAACTTTGGAATATGAAAGGAATTATACTTGCGGGAGGTAATGGTACTAGAATGTACCCAATTACAAAAAGTGTTTCAAAACAACTATTGTGTGTTTATGATAAACCCATGGTTTATTATCCGCTCGCTACTTTACTTTTAGCTGGAATTAAAGATATTCTTATTATTTCTAGCCCTCAGGACTTGCCTAGCTACATTAAATTATTAGGATCTGGGAATCAGTTGGGTATTAATATCTCTTATATAGAACAATTTAAACCAGAGGGTTTAGCTCAAGCTTTTATTATAGCTGAAGATTTTATCGGCTCTGAAGACGTTTGTATGGTTCTTGGAGATAATATTTTTCATGGAAATGGCTTTAATGAATTGTTAGTTAATTCTGTTATGCAAGTTAAACAAACCAAAAAGGCTACTGTTTTTGGGTATTATGTAAATGATCCTAATAGGTATGGAGTTTTATGTATTGATGAATCCAAAAAAATTACTTCAATTGATGAAAAACCATTGGACCCAAAGAGTAATTATGCTGTTATTGGTTTATACTTTTACCCAAACTCTGTGGTTAAAACAGCTAAAAATATTAAACCTAGTAAACGCGGAGAGTTAGAGATAACATCTGTTAATAACATATATTTAGAAAATAATAATCTAAATGTTCATCTTTTGAGTAGTGGTTATACTTGGCTTGATACAGGAACTCCAGACTCTCTTTTAGAGGCTTCAAATTTTATACAAACTATAGAAAAACGACAAGGAAAAAAAGTTGCCTGTATTGAAGAAATAGCTTTTAATAAGGGTTATATAAATTCTAAAGAACTAAAGACTTTAGCTCAAACTTTACAAGCAAGTGAATATGGCCAGTATTTATTAAATCTTATAAGTAAATGAATTTAATTAAAACAAAACTTGATGGTTTAGTAGTATTAAAGCCAACTGTATTTAAAGATAAAAGAGGTTATTTTATGGAGTCCTACAATCAAAAAAACTTAAATAAGTTACTAGGTAATGTAAATTTTGTTCAAGATAATGAATCAAAGTCTTCCCGAGGTGTTTTAAGAGGGTTGCATTTTCAAAAACCACCTTACACTCAATCTAAGTTAGTTAGATGCTTAA
>CABXVR010000035.1 GCA_902515565.1 uncultured Bacteroidota bacterium
ATGGATACGGTGCTGGTGGAGATGTTTCTGGATTGACTTTCCAATCTTCTGGAGACAACATAACCCTTATCGTTCAAGAAGATGGAAGTATAAGCTGTGTAAGTAGTGGATACAACCCTATAGATTTTACTGTAGCTTGCGCTACTTGTGTAAACCCTATTGCTAGTTATACAATGGTAACAGACTGTCTTAACGGACCTCAATTTTTTATCGATGTCGATTTAACTGATATTGGGTCTGCTTCTTCAGTTACAATTTCTGATAACCAAGGTACAGCTACTCAAAATGCAACTGCAACGGGAATGTTTACTTTTGGACCTTATGATAATAATACAGGTGTAGTTATCTCTGTAACTAATGATGATGATGCGAACTGTTCTATTAGTAGTAGTTCTATTACTCAAGAATTCTGTACTACAACTCTAGTTGATTGTAATTCAGGACCAATAACCTTAGACTATTGTTATGACAATAATAACACTACAGACTTTACATATACAAGTTCTGATGGAGTACCTGTTAATTTAACTATTAACTCAGGAAACGTAGAAAGTGGATGGGATGAATTTATTGTTTACGACTCCGACGGAGTTACTGAATTAACTCCTGCACAACCATACTATGGAAATGGAGGAGATTTATCTGGACTAACTTTCCAATCAACAGGAGATACAATATCTTTTGTGGTTGTCTCTGACGGATCCATAAGTTGTGGATCTGGAAGTATAACTGCAATTAACTATACGGTAGCTTGCGCTACTTGTATAAATCCTCAAGCTACTTATACTGTAATTGACGATTGTGATAACGGAGATCAATTCTTGATAGATGTAGATATAACAAGCTTAGGAGATGCTGAATCTTTAACAATATCAGATAACCAAGGTGGAGCTACTCAAGCTGCAACTGCTACAGGAGTATATACTTTTGGGCCTTACCCTTTCCTAACAGATATTGTGATTTCAGTTGCTAATGATCAAGATGTAAATTGTGTTATAAATAGTAATCCTATTCAACTGTTTGCTTGTCCGCCTGCTAATGATAATTGTAGTGATGCTACAACACTAATTGCTAATCCAGATGAAAACTGCACAGAGTCTGGAAGTGGAACTTTAGTTGCAGCTACTGCTTCAAGTGAACCAAATGCATGTGGAGGATCAGATGATGACGATGTGTGGTTTGAATTTACAGCAGTTTCTGAAAATCATGCAATTAGCTTATACAACATTAATGGAGACACCAATGATTTATATCACGTGCTTTATCAAGGTGATGATTGTAATGATTTGTCTCAAATATACTGTAGTGATGCAAACGAAAGTGTTGCCTCTGGCTTAACAGTTGGAGAAACATATAGAATTAGAGTTTATTCTTTTACTGCAAATGAACTGCAAAACTTAACCTTTGATATCTGTATATTCACAGTACCTCCAGCTATCACAACAGATACAGAATCATACACTGTTAGTGAATTAGTTACTGATGTATTAATTGACTCAGAATGTTCTCAAGCTTTTAATGTTACTTATAGTACAGGTTCCGATTTTGGTAGTACTAATGGTATAGGTTATTTTGAAGCTAACGGATCTTCTTGGCCTTTTGAAAGTGGCTTGATCATGACTTCTGGAGATGTAATTAATGCAGTAGGTCCTGAAACGGGTGTTTTAGGAGACGGTACGTATGATTGGCCTGGTGATGCTGACTTAGAGTCTGTTATACCTGGTTTAAATGCTGGAGACACGAACAATGCTTCTATTTTAGAATTTGATTTTGTTCCTGTTACAGATTTTATGAGTTTTGATTTCATATTTGCAGCTGAAGAATATGGAACATTCCAATGTACATTTACAGATGCATTTGCATTCTTATTAACTGACAGTCAAGGAGTAACTACAAATCTAGCTATAGTTCCTGGAACAGTAGATCCAATTTCAGTTCTTACAGTTAGAGATGAGCAATATAATGCAAATTGTGAGTCAGTAAATCCAGAATTTTTTGGTAATTACTATGGACCAGGAGGTCTTCCGACCTTAACTAGTCCTACAAACTTTTTAGGACATACTATTCCAATGACAGCAGAAGCTAATGTAATTCCAAATGAACTATATCATATCAAACTAGTTGTTGCTGATGACGGAGATACGGTATATGATTCTGCTGTATTTATTGCTGCGGGTAGTTTTAATATAGGTGACTTAGATTTAGGTGAGGATATTTTGCTGGATTCTGGAGATGCATTATGTCAAGGTCAAGAAATGATTTTAGATGCTGGTGGATTACCTAACAATTCAACAATTAGCTGGTATATGGACGGAAATTTAATTGATGGAGCTAGCGATGTTACTTTAGCAGTTAGTGAAACAGCATTTTACAGCGCTAATATTGTAATTAATGACACAGACTGTACATTTACAGATGAAATTTTAGTTGAATTCTTCCCAGTTCCTGAAGTAATTGCAGTTGATGATAATATTATAAAATGTGCAAATGAAGATTATCTTCTTGAAGTAGAAGTTACAAATGCCAACTTACTAAATTCTCTAACATATTATTGGTCACTAGATGGAATAGATGTTCAGGTAGGACCAGATTCTACTTATAATTTAGATGATATTAGTGAAGAATCAGGTGAGTTTACTGTAAGCGTATTTGATGATATTACATCTTGTTGGAGCTCAACAACAATCCAAGTTGAGTTTTATCAAAATAGTTACTGCGTAGATCAACCTCAAGGATTATCTCCAAACGGCGATGGAATTAACGACTGTTTAATATTAGACCACTTAGAGGATAGGGAAGATATTGAAAAAGCAGAAGTGTTTAACCGATATGGATCTAAAGTATACGAACTAAACGATTATGTAGACCAGTGGTGTGGTACTAATCAGGATGGAGATATTCTCCCTGTAGGAACATATTTTTATATTATTTATTTTAACTCAGGTAAGGACCCTATAACTAGTTGGATTTATTTGAATTACTAACAACTCTAATTAAACAAAAATGAAAAAACGTTATCTAATACTTTTAACTTTTCTTTACGCATTCTCATTGAATGCTCAACAAGACCCTCAATACACACAATACATGTATAATATGAATGTGATAAACCCTGCTTATGCTGGATCTAGTGAAGGCTTAGGAGTTGGTTTATTATATAGAAGTCAATGGGAAGGTCTTGATGGTGCTCCAGAAACTAGTACAGTGAATATCCATACGCCAATTGGCAATAATGTTGGACTTGGAATGTCTATTATTTCTGATCAAATAGGGCCTGTCAAAGAAACTAATGCGTATATCGATTTTTCATATACATTAAATCTAGCAAAAGAAAACAGACTTGCCTTTGGATTAAAGGCTGGTGTTACTTCCCATGATATTGGATTAGTAGACTTAACATTAATTGATCTTAATGATCCTTTTTTTGCAAATGATATAAGTGAAATGACTCCTAACATTGGAGCTGGTGTATATTTTTATAAACCAAATAAATATTATGTTTCAGTTTCTATGCCAAATATTTTAAACTCTGTTCACTTAGATGCAGATGATTATAATATTGGATCAGAAACTCAACATTTATTTGCTGCAACTGGTTATGTGTTTGATTTATCAAATGATTTTAAATTGAAACCACACGCATTTCTAAAATACACATCTGAAACCCCTGCCAGTTTAGATTTAAATGCAAATCTATTTATGTATGACATAGTTGAGTTAGGCGTTGGTTATAGATTAGATGCAGCAATGACTGCCATGGTAAATTTTAGAGTTAGTCCAAGCTGTAGAATTGGTTATTCTTACGACAGTGTACAATCAGAACTAAATTTTATTGCTAAGTCTTCTCACGAAGTCTTCATCAATTTCGACTTAAATTTCAATACCAAAGTTTCAAAATCACCTAGATATTTTTAATAAGCTAAGCTAATAATTATTATGAAAAACATATTTACATTTATCGCATTAACTTTTCTAAGCATTACAACAATTGATGCTCAAGATAAAAGCTCGAAAAAAGCAGATAAACAATTTTCAAAACTTGAATTTGTTAAAGCTGCTGAGAGTTATAAAAAACTAATTAATAACGGAAAGTCTTCGGATTATGTAGTTGCTCAACTCGCGGAGTGCTACTATAATATATTTAATACTGTTGAAGCAGAAAAATGGTATGCAACTTTAGCAGAAGATAGCTCAGACCCTGATATTATTTTCAAGTATTCTCAAATGTTAAAAGCAAATGGAAAATACAAATTATCAAATAAATGGATGAATAAATTTGTTGAGTTAAGACCAGCAGATAATCGAGCTACTTCCTTCTTAAAAAACCCTAATTATCTACCTAAAATTATTTCTAAAGGGAAAAGATTTAATGTACAAAACTTAGATATTAACAGCGAGTATTCTGATTTTGGAGGAGTATTAAATAATAATAAATTATACATAACATCTTCAAGAAATACGGTTGGCTTATTTGATCTTGGTCGTTGGATTACTCAAAGAATTAGTTATGGTTGGAATAATGAGCCATACCTTGATATATATAGTTTTGATGTTACAGATAGTGGTAGCTATTTAAATGAAGACTATTTAGGCTCTAATATTAACACCAAATATCATGAAGGCCTAGCTAGTTTTGATAATGAAGGCAACATGTATATCTCAAGAGAAAGTTTTTATGAAAATGAATATGTGAAAGATCCTGAATCTAATAATATAACTAGTCTTATTGGTATATATAAAATAAGTAAAGGAGAAAAAAATGTTGTAGCTCTAAATATAAATAGCGTTGAGTATTCAGTAAAAAACCCTTCGTTAAGTTCAGATGGTAAAACATTATACTTTTCTTCTGACATGCCTGGTGGATTTGGAAATTTTGATATATACAGAGGAGATATTGATGAAAATGGAAATATTAATAATGTAGAGAATTTAGGTCAAAAGGTAAATACGGAAGGTCAAGAGATGTTTCCTTTTATTGGCGACAAAAATAACTTATACTTTTCATCTGATTCACAATTGGGTCTTGGTGGATTAGACGTGTTTTTCACTAAAGAGGTTGATGGAAAATGGGCTTCAGTCCGAAACGTAGGTATACCAGTTAATAGTAATGCTGACGATTTTGCTTTTAGTATGAATGAGGCGACAGGTGAAGGTTTTGTTTCTTCAAATAGAAGCGGTGGTAAAGGAAGTGATGACATCTATTCTATAAAAAGATTAACACCTATTTGTGATGTACTCTTAACTGCTAATGTAATGGATGCTAAAACTAAATTAGGTATAGACTCTGCAACAACATCTATTTCTGACAAAGAAGGAAATATAGCAAGTACCAAAACAAGTTCTAGTAAAGGTGTGTCTGAATTTATGCTAGTCTGTGATGAAGCTGGAAAACTTATAGTATCTAAAGAAGGATATAACAGTAAAATAGTAGATCTGAAAATGTCTAGTGAAGAATTTACATCTATAAATGTAATGTTAGATCCGATAGAAAAAATTATTGTTGCTGAAAAAATTGAACTTAATGCAATTTATTTTGATTTTGACAAATCAAATATCAAAGCTGAAGCTGCCTTTGAACTTGATAAATTAGTTCAAATAATGAATAAGTACCCGGAAATGACTGTTAGTATTGAGTCTCATACAGATAGTAAAGGTCCTTCTTCATATAATCAAAGATTATCTGAGAGAAGAGCTAAAACTACATCTCAATATGTTATTTCTAAAGGTATTGATTCTTCAAGACTATCATCTGCTGGTAAAGGTGAATCAAGTCCTGTAGTGGATTGTACAAATTGTAGCAAAGATGAAGATCAGTTAAACAGAAGATCTGAATTCATTATAACAGCTGGAAATCCAGGTGAATAACTTATAATTATGTAATAAAAAAAACCTTCTTAGTGAAGGTTTTTTTTTGCTTAAAATTTAATGCGATGGGAGAAAATATTGAGCTTTTCTGGAAGAATTTTATTACTGATAATACGAGATATGTAAATGAAAAAACACCAGAGTCATTTTATTTCTGTGATAATGAAAAAGATGCAAATGATTGCGCAAAACTTGTGGTTAAAAATATTAAACAAGCAACCGCACCATCGCTATGGTCATTTGAAATAAATAATGAAAAACTTCCTAGAAAGGGAGATTTAAATATAATTACAAATTGGAATAAGGTACCTCAAGCCATAATTTTAACAACTAAAATTGAGTTAATTAAATTTAGTGAAATAACAGCAAAATTTGCCCAAAAAGAAGGAGAAGGAGATAAGTCTTTAGCTTATTGGAGAAAAGTACACAAAGCCTACTATAAAAGAGAAATGCAAGGTCATAAAGAAGAATTTTCTAAAGACATGATTATTGTATGTCAATATTTCGACACAATATATACTTGAAAAAATAATTAATCACAAGTTCCATCTGAGTAATCAGTCACGCCCCCATAGGAAACAGCCTCACAACTATTATTATAAGTTACTCCATCACAACCACACACTGGGATAACAACTAAAGGGCATGGTGACTCCAAGTTTAGTAATGTTTCATCAATACATAAAGAATTATCGTCATTATCATTGTCAGAACAACTAAGACTAATTAGACTTAAGCCTAAAAGTATAACAAATTTACTCACCAGAAACTAAAACGTTATCTAACTCGTATGTTGCAGAACCAGATGAAGTCGATGTATATTTAAAAGCAATATATAAATTTTGACCTACTGCTGCAGAAACATCTAAGTCTCCAGAGTCAGTCCATGAAGACCAACTTCCTGTGTCAGTATCTAAAACTGCCTCTAGCTGAGTCCATGATGAATCACTTGGATCTCCACCGTTATAATTAGTTGTCATATAAACTTCTAAAGCTGGACCACCATACCTAACAACAGTTTGAAAATTTAACTTTACAGTTGAAAGACCTGTTAAATCAATTGGATTCGAAATAAGCCAGTCTTCATTTACAACATTTCCCCCAGCATACCCAGAAATTCGAGCACTTGGTGCTGGGTTACCATAAGGAGTTATACCCCAAACTTGCTCACCTTCAACACTAAATTGAGTCCAATTATTTAAATTATTTGAAGAAAAGTTATCTGAAAATAATGGATCACACCTTGCTCCATCAAAATTAATATCATCAATATTATTTAGGGCCAAAACTCTATCATCTCCATTATAGCTTTTTGTCACAATCCCAGAGATAGATCCCTTACCATCTGTTGGTAATAATCGATCTTGAAAACTAGCAAATGCACTTGTTTCTACTTTGATAGATCCTGAATCCTCACAACTCTCTAAATCTCTTAATGAATCATAATCGTCAGATGGATCAACAAAAGTAAGTCCATTATATGCTACAGGAAATTGAGTATCATTAGCCTGAACAAATAATCCTATATGAGAGTCATTAATTTGACCTAAAGTTACTTCAAATGGAATTATTGTCTCTGTGTTACTTGA
>CABXVR010000036.1 GCA_902515565.1 uncultured Bacteroidota bacterium
TGTGGTGGTGTTTCTGCTAATTCAGAAGTTAGAGATAAGTTAAAACAAAATGGTAAAAAATACGGATGGAAAATTCACATTCCTAAACTTTCATACACTACTGACAATGCAGCAATGATTGCTATTACTGGGCAACTCAAATTTGAAAGTAAACTATTTTCTGATTTTGAAACTTCTGCAAATCCAAGATTAAAAATTTAATTATGAGATTATTTTACAACAAGGATCTTTTAAAAGATGACTCTAGATTAATTATTGAAAGGGAAGAATCCAGACACATAGTAAAAGTTTTAAGAAAAAAAGTTGGCGATACTGTTTATATAACAAATGGTAAAGGAATTTTATTTACTACAAAAATTGATATAATTAACAAAAACAGTACGGAGCTTAAGATTATTAATAGAAAACAAGAACCTAAAAGCAAGTTTCATGTCAATATTGCTGTAGCACCAACTAAAAACAATGATCGAATAGAATGGTTTGTAGAAAAATCTACTGAGATTGGTATTAATTCAATAAGCACTGTTTTATGTGAAAAAAGTGAACGAAAAAAAGTCAAGACTGAAAGACTAGAAAAAATCACAATCAGTGCCATGAAGCAGTCTCTACAATTACACAAGCCCATTATAGAAGAATTAGTTTCCTTCAAAGAGTTTACTGGAAATTGTAAATCTGACAACAAATATATAGCTCATTGTAAAGAGAGTGAAAAACTTATCCTAAATGATTGTAAGTTTAAAGCTAAGACTATAACTGTTTTAATTGGACCTGAAGGAGGATTTAGTGATAATGAGATTGATCTTGCCGAGAAGAATGGTTTTATTTCAGTTAGCTTAGGAAACAATAGATTAAGAACGGAAACAGCTGCTATAGTTGCTACACAAATCCTTTCTGCATATAATGCAGATATTTAATATATTTGCAATATATGATTTCAAAAGTAGTTACAGATGGAATATTAGGAGCAATTAAGAAGATTATTGTCTATTCTATTGTCTTATACTTTCTTTATATCATACGACCAATTTTAATTTATCTATCTATTTCTCTTGTCGTAGCGGTAATTTTAAACCCAACAATTTTGTTTTTAAAAACAAAACTTAAGTTTAATAATACTTTTGCAGCGATTACATCAATAACAGGACTAGTATCTATCATTTTTCTGATAATTAAGTCTTTTATCCCTCTTTTGGTTGAACAGGCTAAAAACCTATCTCTTTTAAATTCTTCAGAGCTTCAAAGCTCAGTAAATAACATAATAGAAAAGTATAGTGATTTATATTTCACAAATGAATCTAGTATTATTAATTCATTTATTAATTCTAAGCTGTTTAATCAATTAGATTTTGGATATATAACAGAACTACTAAATAATATAGTTTCAAGCTTAGGAAGCTTTAGTATAGGCCTATTTACTATTATATTTATTACATTTTTCTTTTTAAAAGACTCTGAGATCATATTAGAAAAATTAAAAATATTAATTCCAAAAAAACTAAAGTCAAATATTAATAGTTCACTTAGTCAAATTAACGAACTTCTTTCAAGATATTTTATCGCTCTAATTATTCAAATTACTATTTTATTTGTGCTTTATTTAATTCTATTAGCTATCGTTGGAATAAATAATATTATTATCATTGCATTTTTGTGTGCACTTTTGAACCTTATCCCTTACATCGGGCCCTTAATTAGTGGATTTCTACTAGCAGTATTAACCCTAACAAACTATATAGATGTTGATTTTGGCGCTGTAGTTTTGTCCAAAGTAGTTTATGTTGTTATTGGATTTGTAATAGTTCAACTAATCGATAACTTTTTAATCCAACCTCTACTCTTTTCCAAAAGCGTTAAATCACATCCACTAGAGATATTTTTAACTATTCTCGTATTTGGGTTCTTGTTTGGAGTAACTGGACTAATCTTAGCTGTACCATGTTACACAATAATTAAGGTGGTTATTAGAACTGCTTACTCTAAAAATTCTACAATTACCAAGTTTTTAAATTAGGGAGTTTTGAATAAGAATATCTTCGATAAGAATGTTCAAGATTATATTTCTAAGAATTTATTTGGTGATGTTTTTGAAATAATTTTAAATAAGCAAATATTTCCAAAGGTTACTAATAAAGAGATTGCAGAGCAAATAAGTGCTAAGGTTAAATCTAAAAAGAAACTCCCCACCTACTTTAATACACCAAATATTTACTTTCCAAATAAAATTAACATTGAACAAACTTCATCAGAAAAGACAGCAGAATTTAAATCAAAAATAGTTACTGGGGATACTATGATCGATGCTACTGGTGGCTTTGGAGTAGATAGCATGTATTTCTCCAAAGAGTTCAAAAAAACAGTTTATATAGAAGAAAATAAAGAATTGTTTGAAATAGTAAAAGCAAACTCAAATAAGTTGGGTTTAAATAATATTAAGCATTTAAATGATGATGGCATTGAGTATGTTAAAAAAATAAATACTGAAATAGATCTTTTATATATAGATCCCTCAAGAAGAAATAAAGAAAATAAGAAAGTTCATTTTTTAAGTGATTGCACTCCGTTAATTGATTATGATTTAATTAAATCATTACAAAACTTTAAAACAATTTTAATCAAGTGCTCTCCTATTATAGATTTAAAAAAAACAATAAACGATTTAATAGTTGTTTCTGAAATTTATATAGTTGGTATAAATAACGAAGTGAAAGAAGTTCTATTTAGCTTAAATAAACAAAGTAATAACGATATTAAAATAAAATGTATCGATTTAAGTAATAGAGAGTTGGATTTTGAGTTTAATATCAATGATATTAATAATAAGAAAAATAATGATAATTCTAAGGTTCTTAACTATTTATACGAACCAAATTCAATGATACTTAAATCTGGAGCTTTTAGTTTAATATGTGACAGATATGATGTTAAAAAACTAAACACAAATAGTCATCTCTATACATCAAAGAAATTAATTGATTTCCCTGGTAGAGTATTTAAGGTTGTTAGTGTAGTGAATTATAGTAAAAGAAATTTAAAAGACTTAAATGTCTATAAAGCCAATATTACAACTAGGAACTTCCCAATCGATGTAAAAGATATCAGGAAAAAAAGTAAAATTTTAGATGGTGGAGAAGATTATTTGTTTTTCACAACAAACCATGTAGAGGAGCAAATAATTATTAAAACAAAAAAACCCCACTAATATAAGTGAGGTTTTAATGCGTTAGAAAAACAATGTTTAGTTAGTTATTGTTCATTATAAATTGTTTTAAATTTTCTAACTCTTCCTTTAATTCATCTATTTCATCAACTTTCTCTTGAAGTTCTTTAATCATTACTTGTTGTTCTTTCATAGATTCAATTAGAACTGGAACAAAGCCAGTATAATTAACTGCATATCTAAAGCTACCGTCAACTTTATCCATTTCTTTTACTAACTCTGGAAAATACTCTTTAATATCCTGAGCAATTAATCCAATATCATTTGTTTTTGACAAATTATTAAAATATGTAGTACCTTCTATTTTTTCTAACTTAGATAACGCATTTTTTAATGGTTTTATATTAGACTTAAATCTTCTATCAGAAACTTCTAGAAAAGCTGCTCCAACCCCAGATCCTCCTAGATCATCTCCCATCATTACATATGTAGTATTACCATTTCCTATATATATCGAATTTTGATATCCAGCTGGGTGAACATCATAACCAATAACTCCAGAATTCGTATAACCAAGACTAGTTAACGATGAGGCAGAATTTGAACCATTTCCAAGGGAAATATTTGTTCCATCATTAGAGTAAGCTGTTACAGTATCAGCATTTCCAGTAAGATCACCAGTTACATCCCCCGTTATTGTACCAGTAAAAGTACCATCAGTTGCAAATACATCTCCTTGTTTGTCAGTTCCTACCCAAAGTTCATTTGCAGTATTTGTATTACCTAAAACAACTGTATTATTTGTGCTTGCTATAGCGCCAGCTCCAATTGCAGTTCTGTTTACTGCACCTGTATTACCACTGGTTACATTTGCTCCATTTCCAATTATTGTATTTTGTTGACCAGTTTTTATCACAGCCCCAGCGTTCTTACCTACAAATACATTCCATTTTCCTGTAGTAAGATTATAACCTGATTGTCTTCCAACAAGGACATTTTCTTGACCAGTTGTAACTTTAGTTCCAGCTTGGAAACCTAAAAAATCATTATTATAACCTGTTGTAAGTTTATTTCCAGCTTGATATCCTATTGCGTTATTATTATATCCAGTAGTTAATACCTTTAGTGCCGCATGTCCAATTGCTGTATTTTTATCACCTGTAGTGACTACAGATAAAGTGACTTTACCTAAACTTAAATTATTCTTAGCTCCTGGTGTAGCATTAGTTACGGTCGATTCGGATGGATCACTACCTATATATATAGAATTCCATTCAGAAAATATACTCGCACCACTACCACTACCAACTGCACCTGAAACATCACCAACAACATTTCCTGTGAATACAGCAGCTGAATTACTACCAACGTTTGTATTAAGAACTAGAGATACTGTACCATCTGCAGATGTTGTTCTCACATTTCCTCTTAATCTACCTAGAATATCAGAATTAAATGTTTTTGCTCCATTTACAGTCTGAGTACCTGTAAGTTTTACTGTATTGGCAATTGCTGTATCAGCATCCGCTTCGTTTTGATCTACATCTGCTTGAAGTGCTGCAATAGCTGCATCAGCATCGGATTCGTTTTGATCTATATCAGCTTGCATTGTAGTGTCTGCTGAATCACTGTCTGATTCGTTCCCATCAACATCTGCTTGTAATGCTGCAATGGCTGCATCAGCATCTGATTCATTCCCATCAACATCTGTTTGTAATGCTGCAATGGCTGCATCAGCATCTGATTCGTTTCCGTCTACATCTGTTTGCACTGCTTCAATAGCAGCAGCGGTGTCACCGGATGTTGTACCTCCTAAAACTGTTAAGTTTCCTGTTATGACAACACTCCCAGAGAATGTACCACCTTCATTAGAAACAGTACTTGCTTCTAATGCTGCAATAGCTGCATCAGCATCTGCTTCATTTCCATCTATATCAGCTTGCATTGTAGTGTCTGCTGAATCACTGTCAGATTCATTTTGATCTACATCTGCTTGTAAGGCTGCAATTGTAGCAGAAAGAAGTGTTCCGTCTACATTAACTCCAGCTGCATAAACAACAGCTCCTTTATCTTCTGCCATCCATATCTGAGTAACATTTCCATTTCCTATTACTGCTGTATTGTTTTGAGTAACATTAGCAGCGGCTCCTATAGCAATTCTATTACTTGGTGCTCCTTGATTGTTTCCTGTATTTGCATTGTTTCCAATGAAAACACTGGAAGATCCTCCTATTACATTAGATCCAGCTCCGTTACCAACAGCTACATTATAACTTCCAGATGTAACTTTACTTAATGAAGAAAAACCAACAGAAACATTATTAATACCAGCAGCAGTTTTTGCAAGTGCATTAAAACCAACTGCAGTGTTTTTATCTCCAGTTGTGATTACTCCTAGTGCAGTTGTTCCAACAGAAACGTTTTGTTGAGCATTATTAGTTGTAGCTGAAGGATCTTTTCCTATGTAAAGAGAATTAGATTCTTTCAATACATCACCAAGATCGTTTAGTTCTGTTATTGCAGCTGCTTCATTTCCATCAACATCTGCTTGTAAAGTATCTATGTTTGCTTGTAGTGTAGCATCGGCTGTATCACTATCTGATTCGTTTGCATCTACATCTGCTTGAGTAGTCGCAATTGCAATGGCGTTATTGGTTATTGCATCTGTAGCATTGGCTACAGCAGCATCTATATTAGACTGTAAAGTAGCATCTGCAGAATCTGAGTCTGCTTCATTTTGATCGACATCTGCCTGGGTAGTTGCATTTGCAATGGCGTTATTTGTTATTGCCTCAGTTGCATTGGCTACAGCAGTATCTATATTAGACTGTAAAGTAGCATCTGACGCATCTGAGTCTGCTTCATTTTGATCCACATCTGCCTGAGTAGTAGCAATTGCAATGGCGTTATTTGTTATTGCCTCAGTAGCATTAGCTACAGCAGTATCTATATTAGATTGTAAAGCAGCATCTGCTTCATCTCCAGCAATAGACTCTGCTAAATCAGCTTGTTCATTAGCATCAATTGCAGCTTGTAAAGAATCATCAGAAGCTTCACTAGCAGCTTGATTTTCAAGTATTAAATTTAAGTTCTCTGCAATAGCTGCAGTTGCATTATCGTTTTGTGCATAGTATGCAAATGGTACATAGCTAAACGCTTGGTAGCTGATTTCTTCAAAAGAAACACAATCTCCTCTGTGGTTTAATTCTACTCTCATTGATTTCTGTCCTGTATCCCAATCGACATCTGAAATAGAACTTGCAGAACCACCTGTTTGATCGCTGTTACCTATAGTAATGTTAACCATTCCAAACTTATCGGTAGTAGTTTGTACAGTTTCTTCATATTCTAGTCCTTGACCATAAATTGAAAATTTTAGACATATATCAGATTCAACCATTGGAGATAATTGATCATCATATCCTGGTAATTGTTCTGCATTAGGGTTGTAAATAACAGCTTGATAAGTTATACCATTGTTCTGTGAAAAACTTAGTAGAGTAAAAAAGCTAACTATTGTAAAGAATATAAATTTTTTCATTTTTTGTGTATTAGTTTAATTTGTAAATAAGACTTAGATTAACTCTAGAGTTCTTTAATTTTATTTTATCGATAGCGTCTTCATTGTAAAAAGGACTATTTCTTTGTGTAGACTTTCCTGTAATTTTGAAGTTTTCAGACATTGTGTATCCCAGTGCTAGTTTAACATCATCTTTTAAATAATTTTAAACCTGCATCCGTCCATCCTGTTATTCCACAAAACTCAGAGTGATCAGAAATATCATAGACCATATTGTTTATTTTCTGTTGGCCTTTAAGAATAGTACTTAAGCTAACTCCAAATGAAGCATCTAGGTGTAAACCATTATCCATGTTAAACAATGGAACATCTAATCCATTTCTAACTCCTATGTAGCTAGTCTCCCAAGAATATGAACTAGCCATATTTCCATAAGATGCATTATATTGATTTAAGTTTAAATTTAAAGAATACCCTAAGCTTTTTTCTGTTTTAGTTTTCCCAATCTTTTTGGTGTACCCAATTTCAAAATGAGAACCCATACCAGTGGCTTCAAAATCATCGTTTGCATCAAAAGAATAGTCTGTGTAGTTAGTACCAACAGTAAACGCAACTTCTTGAGATTGTATACTTATAAAGGAAAGAATGGTTAGATAGAAAATTATTTTTTTCATTTTTTTATGATTTTAGTGTGATAATTAAATT
>CABXVR010000037.1 GCA_902515565.1 uncultured Bacteroidota bacterium
AGTTTTTCATTTTTTAATACTGAAGAAGTTCACAAAGAAAAAATACTTGCATTTTTTACTGATTTTAAAGAAAACGGTCGATTTGTAAATGTTGAAATTTCAAAAGATATAAAAAGGAATCGCGGTAAAGGAAGATCAAATAGAGGGGATAGACGCGGTGGAAAAAGAGGGTTTAAAAATTCTAACTCAAGAAGATCTGACTCAAGAAATTCAGATAGAAGTTCTAGAAGAAGAGGTAACTCTAGTGAATCAGACAGAGGTTCAAGAAAGTCTAGTTTTGGTGGATCTGACAGAGGAAGTAATTCTAAAAGATCCGGCTCAAGAGAGTCTGAAAATAATTCAAGTTCTAGAAGATCTAAGTCATTTAATTCTGACAGCTATTCCAGACCTAGGAAAAGTAGAAGAAAATAACATATGTTAAATCATAGTTAACTTGGTGATATTTAATATATATAATTAGTTAAGTTTATTATATTTATTATTCAATGATTAAAAAAGTATTATTTAGTATCCTATTTATCTTAAGCAGTTTTTGTTTCTCTCAAGAAATAACTACTGTTAAGGGTGCTATTATTAATGCAAATAATAATACTCCTTTAGAAAATGTTAATATTGTTAACTTGACTCAAGTTATAGGAACATCCACCAATAAAAAGGGAGAGTTTTCAATTGATGTAAAAGCAAATGATACACTTCATTTCTCTTACTTAGGATTTAAATCTTTAAAAATTAAGGTCACTAATGATTGGATTAAGTTTGGTTCAGCAACTACAATTGAATTAACTGAACTAGCACTTGCCTTAGAAGAAGTAGTTGTAAGTCAAATAAAGCTAACTGGATATTTAGAGTTAGACATTAAGCAAGTTCCTATAAACAATAATTTTAGATACAGTATATCTGGTTTAACAAATATAGGTTATGAATCTAAAGTTAGACCTGCCAGCGCAGTAACTCAAGCATTAAATGCGATTTTCAATCCATTAGATTTTTTACATAAAGTATTTGGAAAAGAGCCAAATCAGCTAAGAAAGTTAAGAAAAATGAAAAGAGATGATCAAATTAGAGATATACTCTCCAATAGATTTGACAGAGAAATGTTAATGGTTCTATTACAATTAGAAAAAGCAGATTTAGAGCTCCTTATTAGTGAATGTAATTACTCTGAAGAGTTTATAAGAAAGGCAAATGACTTGCAACTACTAGATGCAATTAGCGAATGTTATGAGGAATATAAGGTCCTAAACAAAACGGTGAAATTTTAATTTATCAAAACTTTAGACTTTGAATTTTTAAGAATTGATTCAATTTAGAATAGTTATATTTATAATTATTAATAATATAAATTAATTAAAAACAACTATAAAAATATGACAATCATTTCTAATAATCTGGAAAACAATAGTGAACAAAGTTATAATTTACAATTTTTAGGAAGTGGAAAAGAATGGTTCAAGATCATAATCATAAATTGGTTATTAACAGTTTTAACTCTTGGAATATATTACCCATGGGCTAGAGCAAAAAGTCTTCGCTATATCTATGGAAAAACAGTCCTAAATAATGAACACTTCCATTTTTCTGGAACTGGGAAAGAAATGTTTAGAGGGTTTGTGAAGGTACTTTTGGGATATGTTTTACTGTTGATATTAATTTTTGTCATTAGCTTAATTACACCTATTTTGGCTATTATAGTGTTATATTTAGTAGCTTTTTTATTCATACCTTTTGCCATTCACGGATCATTTAAATATAAAATGAGTAGAACTTCATATAGGGGAATTCGCTTTGGATACAGAGGTGAACGCAAAGAATTTATTTTAAATTTTATCAAATGGCTTTTCTTATCGATAATAACATTAGGTATTTACTCATTTTGGTTGGAAATGAATGTTCGTAAATACACTCATGAAAATATTCGCTATGGCGATGTGGAATTTACAAATACAAGTGATGGAGGAGATTGGTTTATAGTTATGTTATTTGGATATATTAAAACAATATTTAGTTTGGGTATTTACGTTTTTTGGTGGCAAAGAGATATATTCGAGTATTACATTAATAATATTGGAATGAAAAAAGGTGATCAAATTGTAAAATGTCATTCTACTGCTACAGGAGGTGATTTTTTTGAATTGATTATGGGTAATTTATTTATAATTATATTTTCTTTTGGTTTAGGAATAGCATGGGTTGATATAAGAACTCAAAAGTTTATTTTTGATCATATAAAAATGGAAGGAAATATTAATTTTAGTGAAATTTCTCAAACAGAGGAAGAATATAAAGATGCATTTGGGGAAGATGCCATGGATTTCTTTGAAATAGAGATTTAGTCTATTTATTAAACATTAATACTAATTTAAATTTGATGAAAAATATAAAGGCAGATTATTTTGATGGAATAACCTCTAACTCCTCACTTTCAAAATTATCTTATAATAAATCATCTAATGAGTTTTTTATTAAAAATCAAGAAGGCAAATCATTTAGCTGGAAATTAGAAGATTTGCAATTCAATAGATTTGAGAATTTAATTGAAATAAGAAATGAAAAATATTCTAATGCACTATTAAAAATAAATAATGCTAGTTTTGCTGATGATTTTTACAATTTAATGAAAAAAAATAATCGTGTTGACTTACACTCTTTATTATTTAATTTAAGTTTTATAAAAATTTTAGGAATTGCAATTTTTCTGTTTAGCCTACTTGGACTTTCATATTTTTATATAATACCCCCTCTTGCCGAAAAATCAATAGATTTTTTACCGGAGTCTTTTGATAATCAAATTGGAAACACTCTTATTAATCCAATTGTAAAACATTTAGATATTAATAAGGAAAAGACTAAATATATTAATCAATTTGTCTCTAAACTAGATTTAGGGAATTCAAAACCTCTTAATTTTAAAGTCATAAATTCAAATCACGTTAATGCATTTGCTGTTCCAAATGGGGAAATATTTATTTTCACTGCTATTTTAGAAAAAATGAAAGATTATGATGAACTATCAGCTTTAATCGGACACGAAGTTTCTCATATAAATTTTAGGCATTCAACTAAAATGCTAAGTAGCAACATTGCAGGTTATATGTTAATTTCATTAATGTTTAGCGATATTAATGGAATCATGTCAGTTATGTTAGATAATGCCCATCAATTAAATTCACTTTCATTTTCAAGAAAACATGAAAAACAAGCAGATGAAGAAGGTTTAAACATTTTAATAAAAAATAATATAGATCCAAACGGGATGGTAAATCTATTTGAGTTATTAAAAAATGAAGAAAAAGAAAAATTCACAATAAAGGGATACGAATTGATTGGACCAGAAATTACCAGCTCACATCCACTAACTCAAGAAAGAATAAATAACATAAAAGATATTATTTCAAAGTCAGAGTACAAAATAGAAAAAAATAAAAAATTAAAAGAAATCTTTAAAAAACTAAAAAAATAAATGATTCTTCAGTTTTAAATTATTACAGTTTGACTAAAAACTTATTAATTAAATTTCTTTTATCTAGCCTAATTTGATAATTTTTTGATAAAACAAATATTTTACTCTTAATTACATTTAATAATATCATAAACCAAGATTAAAAACAATTATCTATATTTGTAAATTATTTTAATCATAAAAATATGTCAACTTTTTCTTTAAATGCTATTTCTCCCATTGATGGAAGATATCATGATAAGGTTTTTCAATTATCTAACTACTTTTCAGAACATGGACTTATTAAAAATAGAGTTATTGTTGAAGTAGAGTATTTCATTTCTTTATGTGAAATTCGCTTACCTCAGTTGAAAAATTTTGACAAGTCTTACTTTGCTGAATTAAGAAATATTTACAAGAATTTTTCTTTTGAAGATTCAACTAACATAAAAGAAATTGAAAAAACTACAAACCATGATGTTAAAGCTGTTGAGTATTTTTTAAAAAGTAAATTTGATAATTTAAATCTCTCTAAATATAAAGAATTTATCCACTTTGGATTAACTTCTCAAGATATTAACAATACCGCGATACCTCTAAGCTTAAAAGAGGCTATTGAAGATGTGTATTTAACTGAAATTTCAACACTAATCGACAAGCTTATTGAATTAAGAACGCAATGGAAAGATATTCCTATGCTTGCTAGAACTCATGGACAAGCAGCTTCACCTACTAAACTTGGTAAAGAAATAGATGTGTTCATAACCAGATTAGAACAACAATTAAATTTATTAAAACTAATACCAAATTCCACAAAATTTGGTGGTGCTACAGGTAATTTTAATGCACATTACTTAGCTTATCCAAAAATAGATTGGGTAAGTTTTGCAAAAAACTTTACTGAAAAAAGATTAGGCCTTGATTATTCTTTTCCAACAACTCAAATTGAGCATTATGATAATATGGCTGCAACTTTTGATAATTTGAGTAGGATAAATACTATTCTAATTGATTTAAATAGAGACTTTTGGACCTATATATCAATGGATTATTTCAAGCAGTTAATTAAAAAAGGAGAAATTGGAAGCTCAGCTATGCCTCATAAAGTAAATCCTATAGATTTTGAAAATAGTGAAGGAAATTTAGGTATTGCTAATGCGATTTTTAATCATCTTTCTAATAAACTACCTATATCTAGACTTCAAAGAGATCTTACTGATAGTACTGTTTTAAGAAATATAGGAGTTCCTGTAGCGCATACAATAATTGCGTTTAAGTCAACTCTTAAAGGACTAAATAAGCTAATACTTAACAACGAAAAAATAAATTCTGACCTAGAAGATAATTGGGCAGTAATAGCAGAAGCTATACAAACAATTTTAAGAAGGGAAAACTATCCAAACCCTTACGAAACATTGAAAAACTTAACAAGGACTAACGAAAAAATTAATAAGGAATCAATTAGAGATTTTATAGAAACTTTAAACGTTAGTGAATCTATTAAAAATGAGTTAAGATCTTTAACTCCTCAAAACTACACAGGAATTTAGCGGATTTTTTTTAAAAAATCTTTTCCAGGAACATTTAATTCACTAGCAACACTAGCTATTTGCTCTAGATCAATTTCTCCTCTTATCTGCAAATAAATAGTTTTAAATGATCCTTCTTTTTTTACAATCATAGATAATTCTTCAATTATAGAATCTTCATTTTCTAAAGTATAAATATTAACCTCATATTTATTTTCTTCAAATTGAATTAATTGCATCAATTCAGAATTTAATATATAATCATTAAATGAGGATTCAATATTAGATGATCCTAATAAACTATCACTAGAATAGGCTACAATACTAGTTAACTTTTTAAGCTGATCTGACATCTGTTGTAATCCTTTATCTCCAAATGATATTTTGAATTTAGACATTAAATCAAATACATTTGAACCTATTTTAAATTCAGAAATATTTTCAGATGAGCTTAATTTAAATTCAGTCTGAGAAAACAA
>CABXVR010000038.1 GCA_902515565.1 uncultured Bacteroidota bacterium
GTTAAGTGTAAGTTCAGAAGGTATAAACTGACCATGAGTTACATTACAACGTCCACCACCGGAAATTTTAACTTTTTGTAGACCTTCATTTCCTCTTTCTAAAATAAGAATATTTAATTTTGGGTTAAGAATTGCAATATTAATTGCTGAAAAAAAACCTGCTGCTCCACCTCCAATAACTATTACATCATATTTCATATTGCAAATAAACCACAATTATATCAATAAAAGATGCAATTAACAATGTCATAACATTTAGTTAAAAAAAAGTAGCACGTTAATTTATTTTATACTTTTGATATTGTTAATATAATTACAGATTGATGAAATTTGAATTTACAGAAGTTGAGTTAGATAGAATAATTGAAATGGCATGGGAAGATAGGACTCCATTTGAAGCAATTTTATTTCAATTTAATCTAGCTGAAAAAGATGTTATTAAATTAATGAGAGCTAATCTAAAAGAGTCAAGTTTTAAAAGATGGAGAAAAAGAGTAAATAGTGGAGTTAGCCAAAAGCACCTAAAAAAGAGAAATCCAGAAATTAACAGATTTAAATGTAGTCGACAAAAGGCTATAAGTGGAAATAGAATTAGTAAACGATAAAAAAGAATATTTAATCTAACTTTTAAAAAATTCAAAATAAAAAAAGCCGCTCTAAATTAATAGAGCGGCTTTTATTATTGGTTAAAGTTAAATTATCTAATGATTAATTTAGATGTTTTACTTTGTCCTTCAACTGTTACTTTCACTAAGTACATTCCTGAACTCATTGAACTAACATCTAAAGTATCTGCACTTAATGATGTATTGATTAATCGCTTTCCAGTGATATCAAATACCTCAACATACTTCACACCATTTACTGGTGTTTGTATTGTTACATAACTTCCGTTTGAAGGGTTTGGATAAATTCTCATATCTAATGCCATGGCATCAACAGTAGATAAAGCTTCTGCTGTTGTTAATTTATTATACCAAGCATTTCCTTCTGATCCAACATTTCTTAAGTATACAGTGTTATCTGTAGTCTCTAGTATCTGGAATTCTTGTCCAGCTACTGAAGTAAAGAAACCTAAGTTACCATTTGTAGCAAATGTAATAGTGTTATTTGTAGCATCTGCATCAAATTGATCTGTATAGTCATCTTGAATGTAATACAAGTACTCATTATCACTATTATCAGCATCGTATGGAGTATTGTCTGGGAAGGCAGCATCAATTTCTGCTTTCTTACCAAATATTGCTCCATCATCTCCTGTATCTACAGTTAATAAACCGTCAGCAAATGACCATCTATCATCATAAAGACCAGTTTCCCACTTATCCCAAGGATTAGCATTCCACCATTCAGCATTTGTTGAACCACTTGGACCAACTCCTATATGACCAGCTGTTTCAGCTTCTGATCTCCAAGATCCTGATCCTAAGAACGCTAATAACTCTTCATTAGATACTGATGCAGTAGCAACACAAACATCATCAATCGTTAATCCATATCCATACCCTGCAGTACCATTAAAGGCTAAGTAGTAATCACTACTTGCATTAGGTAAATCTAAAGTTACTGTTTCCCATGCTTGAGTATCAGCAGTATATTCTGCAATCTGAGACCATTCGTCTCCAGCTGCAGCTTTATACCATACTCTTAACTCATCTTGATCTCCAGCCCATACAGGTTGTGCGTAACTAAATGTTACTTGTGGAGAAGCTAATGAAGTTAAATCCATAGGTAATGAAACTAAGTTAGAAACAGAGTTAGCATCGTATAAGTAAGCCATACCAGCTCCTGTTAAAGGAACTACTGTACCGTTATAGTTAGATGCAGCTGATGACCAGTTAGTATCACCTGAAACTAATTCAGCAGTCCAATCTCCTAAGTCTGCATCAAAGCTTGAACAGTAAGGGAATGAATCAACTGCTAAAGCTGAACATGTTCCATCTGTATCACATGTACCAAAGCAATGTAATAAAGTAATATCAGCTGTAACTTCAGCTAAGATTCTATCATTGTAATTTGCGGCATCAGCACATTCTTGACCAGAAATATCTTCCTTAGCTCCCCAGTCGCCACCATCGTTTGGACTGTTTAAAAGAGTGTAGTTACCTGAAGTACCAGAAACTAATGAAACAGTAACTGTCCATGTACCATCTCCATCATCGTCTGACATCGCATAAGCATTTGCTCCTCCTAAGACACCACCACCAGCGTACATACCGTTTGGTCCAACTTCAATATTTGCAGTGTTCACAGAAAATGTTACATCAAAGAATTCACTAGGACATGATCCATCAGTCTCACAACTTCCAAAACAATGTAATAAAGTTGTGTCTGCAGTTACAGGTTCTAAAATTCTATCATCGTAATTATTTGGATCTGAACAAGACTGACCAGCTAAATTTTCTTTAGCTCCCCAATCGTTATCAGCATTTGGACTATTTAAGAAAATATAATTTCCTGAAGTGCCTTCATTTAAGGCTATAGTAACTGTCCATGTACCATCTTGGTCGTCGTCAGACATAGCGTATGCATTTGCACCTCCTAAAACTCCTCCACCAACATACATACCTAGTTCTCCAACAGTAATATTTGCAGTATTTACAGAAAATGTTACATCAAAAGTTTCAGTTTGAATTTCAGTACCTAATGTATATGCTCCTGTGTATGGATAAGGACAGTTAGATGAAGCAGAATCATCAGAACCATCAGTACAATTTACACCTCCGTAAGTCCAAGCTCCATCAACTTTGTAAGCCCATGAATCCAAGTATTCCCATGATTCACCGGAACCATCAGTATCAATATCTCCAAAAGTTTCAACTACTTCAGCATTAAAATAAAGTTCAATTGCATCATCTCCATTTTGACTTATTGAAGTGTTTGATTCAATAATAGTAGCTACATCTGCTCCTAAATATGATGCAATGGCACTAGGTGTTCTAGCTATCATAATATTGTCTCCAGCTGAAACTGAAACAGCTGGGAATGTATATTCTTGACCATCTGTACCACCTCCATTGTTTGCAACACCGATTCCATAAAGGCTTAAATTAGCTATGTCAGCATTTGCAATTACGTGAAGTGCTTTTCCATCATTACCACCAGATGGGACCGTAAAATCAATAATTCCCTGAAGAGATAAATCTTGAGAATTGATTGTTGAGCTAAACAATAAAGTCATAGCAAAAAAACAGCTACGCCAAATTGATTTAGTAAATTTTTGAGTAATTTTTTTCATAATTAAATTGTTTTTTGTTCATATAAGTATAAGAATGCAAAATAAGAAATTTAGTGAGATACTCAAAATATATTTAAACATATTATAAAAATGATGTAAAAATTATGCTGTGTTTAATATATAACTATATTTACGAATTAATTAAATAATCTATGAATGAGGTTTTTGATATAGTTAGAAATCTACCCTATCAACACTTAGTATTCACATTTTTTAGTGTAATAATCGGGTTAATATTAATCTATATTTACACTTACACAAAAAATAAATCTAGAGTTTTAAATTCAATTTCCTTAATTGTAATTTTAAATGAAATTATTTTTCAATTCTTACTAATTTATTTTAATTCATGGTCACTTACTGAATCATTACCATTAGAAATGTGCTACATATCAGCACTAATAATACCTATTTATAATCAAAGTAAAAATAATAGAAGTCTACAAAATTGGTTATTTTTTGCCGGCTTTGGAGGTTCATTTTTTGCTTTCATTAATACAAACTTAGAAGATGGAGCAATGGTTTATACATTTATACACTACTTTATTGCACATGGATTGATAGTTATTGTTGTTGCAGCGCTTATAATCGATGGATACAGACCTTCTTGGAAAGACTACTTTAGTACTGTAAAATGGACAACAGTTCTTGTAGTATTAATGATTTTGATAAACAATTTATTAGGAAGTAATTATATGTTTACACAAAACAAACCACCAGGAGTTACATTTACAAAACTAATGCCCGAGTGGCCATATTATTTTTTAATAATGCTTCTTATTGGTTTAATATCATATACACTCATGATGCTTGTTAAATTTATACCCACAAAAAAATAAATGCATGGAAAAGACAGTTTCAGAAGCGATAAAATATAGAAGATCAATACGTATATTTAAAGAAATTAACTTAGACACAGAAAAAGTTAGAAAGTGTATTATCAATGCGAGCCTAGCACCCAATAGCAGTAATTTACAATTGTGGGAATTTATACATATTTCTGACAAGAATTTAATAAAAAAACTTAGCCCAGCATGTATGAACCAAAATGCTGCAAAAACAGCAAATCAATTAGTAGTATTTGTTACCAGAAAGGATTTATGGAAATCAAGAGCTAAATCTAATATTGATTTTTTAAATAATTCCTTTAAAGAAAACCCTAAGGGCAATACAGAAAAAAGAAAAAAATCAGTATTATTTTATTACAGTAAATTAGTGCCAACTATTTATACTAGTTTCTTTGGTGTATTGGGTTACATAAGATATTTTATTTTTCAAATTATTGGTCTTTTTAGACCGATTTACAGGCAAGCTAAATTAAGTGATAATAGAATTGTAGCTCATAAAAGTATTGCGCTTGCTGCACAAAATTTCATGATTAGTATGGCTGCAATTAATTATGATACCTGTCCAATGGAAGGAACCGACACTTTAAGAATAAAAAAAATATTAAATCTTCCATCAAAATCAGAAATAAATATGGTTATTGGCTGTGGAATAAGAGATGAAAAAGGTCTTTACAATAAACAATTTAGGGTTCCTTTTGAAAAAGTTTATTCGCATTACTAAAGCTGAATATTTATTTTTTAGTTAATTTTAAGTTCTAACTATTAAATAAATAAAAATGAAAAAATTATTATTACTACTGTTTGTTGGCTTTACAATGAGTTGTTCAAACAATGATGTTGTTGTTACTTTTGACGATGAAAAGTCAAATGCAATTAAAGCTCATTTCCAAAATTACTTAAACAATGATATGGATGGCCTGAAAGAGCTTTGGTCTCCAGATATTGATGTTTATTTAAACTCCAAACAACCTATTAGTCTTGACGAATTTGTTGGTTTGTTAGAGGCTCAACATGCTGGTTTTGACCCTATACTTATGACTTTTGGTGAAGAAGGTG
>CABXVR010000039.1 GCA_902515565.1 uncultured Bacteroidota bacterium
TTTGAACCAACTGGAATTGATAGTTTAACAATCTCAAAATTGACTAGTAAGTTTAATGTTCTACGAAATTTAGATAAGGGAATGAAATCTCCTGTTTTTAATAACTATGAAAATAATAATGGTGAAAGGACTTCACTATCGGACTTAAAAGGAAAATATGTATATATTGACGTATGGGCTACCTGGTGTGGACCTTGCATAAGAGAGATACCAAGTTTAAAAATTATAGAAAAAAAATTCGAAAACAAAAATATACATTTTGTAAGCCTTTCTATTGACGAAAGAAATAGACCCGTATACAATTATAAAAGATGGAAAGAAATGATTGTTGAAAAAGATTTAGGTGGAATCCAACTATTTGCAGATAATGCATTTAATTCAACTTTTACAAAAGCTTATGGGATTGATTCAATTCCAAGGTTTTTATTAATTGACCCTGATGGTAATATTGTGAGTGGAAACGCCCCAAGACCGTCTGACCCAAAGCTAGTAGAGTTATTTAAGAGTCTAGGTATTTAAAATGATAATCAAACTATTTTATTATTAATCATCAAAATATCTACTTTAAACTTTTACTAGAATTTACGTAATAGTTCTTGTCTATTTTAATATTATCCTTACTTACTGTAATAAATTTCCAATCTGTTTCTGGAAATAACTTGATTATCTTATTATCTAAACTTATTTCAAGAGGCATATCAAATCCTGTGATTACATTGCTCCATTTATAGTAAATCTTGCCATTTTCAAAATAGTATTCAAAAAGTGGGATTTTGACATCTCTTAAATATTGGTCAAATACTTTAGATAAGTCAAAATTCATGGATTTGGAAATATAATTTTCAATTTCCTTAGTTGTAACAGTTTTGTGATAAAATTCTTTATTTAACCCTCTTAAAATATTTCTCCATTTTTCATCATCACCACATATTGCACGAATGGTATGTAGTAAATTGGCTCCTTTTGAGTACATATCACCAGAACCTTCTCTATTAACGTCATACTCACCTATTATTGTTTTAGTATTACTAATACCTCTTCTGGTTCCAATAACATATTCAGAGGAAGCTTGTTTCCCATAATGATAATCAAGGTATAAATTTTCAGAATAAGTAGTAAAACCTTCATGAATCCACATATCTGCAATATCCTTATAGGTAATGTTATTGGCAAACCACTCATGACCAGATTCATGGATAATTATATAATCAAATTTCATTCCCCACCCTGTTCTAGAAAGATCTCTACCTAAATAACCCTTCATAAACTTATTTCCATAAGTTATAGAGCTTTGATGCTCCATTCCTAAATAAGGAGTTTGAACTATCTTGTAGCCATCATCATAAAAGGGATAAGGCCCAAACCAGTACTCAAAAGCATCTAGCATTTTAGGAACTTCTTTGAAATGTACTTTAGCCTTATCTAAATTATAGCTAAGAACAAAATAATCTAAATCAAGGTTTCCGTTTTCTCCATTAAAAACTTCTGAGAAGCTTACATAATCTCCAATATTAATGTTAACTCCATAATTATTGATAGGGTTATTAACAAACCAATGAAAGGTATTAGAATCTGATTTTTCTTCTATTTCTAAAAGCCTTCCATTTGAAACATTAGTCAAGCCTTTAGGAACATTTACACTAATTTTCATACTGTCTACCTCATCGTACATATGATCTTTGTTAGGCCACCAAACACTCGCGCCAAGACCTTGACATGAAGATGCAATGAAATGATTTCCATTATCATCTTTCTCCCAAGAAATTCCTCCATCCCAAGGAGCATTAACTGCTTCTCTTGGATTACCTTTATAAAACAATTTAATTTTTTCTAGTGAACCTAGTATTTGATCTTTTTTAAGGGTTATAAAGTAAGCATTCCCTTCTTTGTGAATTTCTAACTCCTCCCCTTCTTGTTTAGCCATTAGTAATTCTAGAGGTTCTTGTAAATCAATTTGCAAAACATTATTAGAATTTAAAACTGTATAGTAAACTAAATTAGACCCTTCAATATATTTTTTTTCTGGATTTACAGAGATATCTAAATGATAGTAATTCAAATCCCACCAAGATCGTTCAGCAGTGATTGAACCTCTAAGAGTGTCCTGTCTAGTTGTACTGTTTTTTGGATCCATCAGTCCTTGAGAAAAGGAAAAAAAGATAAAAAGAAACAGAAATGTATTGTTAAAAAAAAACGCATAAATCAGTTTTATAATTACTAAGGTTCTAGTATTAATTATTAATTTTACAAATCCAAAAACAAGATATGAAAAATACTGCACTCAATGACATACATATTAGCCTGGGAGCTAAAATGGTAGAATTTGCTGGATACAATATGCCTATTCAATACGAAGGTGTTAAAGCTGAACACTTATCGGTAAAAAATTCTTTAGGAGTTTTTGATGTATCTCATATGGGTGAATTTTTTATTTGTGGAGAAAAATCTACTGAATTTTTACAATCTATTTTAAGTAATGATGTATCAATATTAGTTAACGATCAAGCTCAATATACATGTATGCCAAATGATAAAAATGGAATAGTTGACGATCTGATTCTTTACAAATTTAATGATGAAAAATATATGCTAGTAGTAAATGCCAGTAATATTGAAAAAGACTTGAACTGGATAAATTCAAAAAATAATTTTGGTGTTTCAATAAAAAATGAATCTGAAAAATACTCACTTTTAGCTATTCAAGGTCCTGAGGCTATAAATGCTATGCAATCTCTTACAAACATAGATTTAAATAGTATAGCTTTTTATCATTTTAAACAAGGCTTATTTGCAGGTTTTGATGATGTTATTATTTCTGCTACTGGATATACAGGAAGTGGAGGTTTTGAAATTTACTGTAAAAATGTACAAGCCGTTGAAATTTGGAATAAAGTATTTGATAAAGGAGCAGAATATAATATTAAACCAATTGGTTTAGCAGCCAGAGATACTCTTAGACTTGAGATGGGCTACTGTTTATATGGTAATGACATAAATGAAAATACATCTCCAATTGAAGCAGGGCTTGGATGGATAACGAAATTCACAAAAGAATTTACTAATTCACAATATCTTAAAGTAGAAAAAGAAACTGGTCCCAAAAGAAAACTAATAGCATTTGAAACAATTGAAAGAGGAATCCCAAGAAAAGATTATGAAATATATTCTAATGAGAAGAAAATAATTGGAATCGTAACTTCAGGAACAATGTCACCAAGCTATAGCAAAGGAATAGGCCTTGGTTATGTCAGTTCAGAGTATTCACAAAAAGATAAGTTTATATTTGTTAAAATTAGAGAGAAGTTCATTAAATCTAAGATTGTAAAATTACCATTTAAAGCCTAAATTATTAAACAAAGAATATTAATAATTGGCGGTAGTGGATATATTGGGAATAATATATACAAAGAGCTAAATCCATATTTTGATACCTATGCTACCTACTACTCTAACAGTAAGTATAAAAAGAATAAACATTTTTTTTATTTTGATTTAAACTCTAGCAGTTCTATATCTTTAAATAAAATATTCAAAAAAGTAAAACCATCTGTAATTATTTCTGCTGCTAAAGGAGATTACAATGCACTAATAAATAGTCATGATTACATAATTGACTATATAAATAACAATGAATGTAAAATCATTTTTATATCATCTTCAAGTGTATTTGATGGATATAAGAATTATCCAAATTATGAATTTGACAAAACTTTTTCAAAAAGTAATTTTGGATACTTAAAAATAAAAATTGAAAACAAACTTTTGAAATTAGACGAAAATAAATTTACTATTATTCGTGTTCCTTTTTTGGTTGGAATGAATTCACCTCACATAAAAAAAATAAAAAATGAAGTAAAACTGAACATTCCAATTGAAGTGTTTCCTAACTTAATTATTAATATCATTAACATTAAAAAAATTACATTATTTATTCATCATATAATAAATAAAAAATTAAGTGGAATTATTCATTTAGGCAGTAAAGATCTGATTCATCATGTGGATTTAATTAAAGAAATTTTAAACGCTCTTAAAGTTAATACTTACAGATTAAAGTATGTCTATACGACAAATGAAAACAGATATATTGCTTTGTTTAATAAGAATAAAAAATTACCAAAATATTTAGACTTTAAAACTGATTCAATCATAAATAGGATTAAATAAAATAAAGGTTTTGTATTTTGCAATAGAAATTAATTAAAAATTATGGGAAGAGCATTTGAATTTAGAAAAGCAAGGAAAATGAAAAGATGGTCTGCAATGAGTAAGGCCTTTACTAGAATTGGCAAAGACATTGTTATGGCTGTTAAAGAAGGTGGTGCAGATCCAGATTCCAATTCAAAATTAAGAGCTGTAATTCAAAATGCTAAATCGGTAAATATGCCGAAAGACAACATAGAAAGAGCAATTAAAAGAGCAAGTGATAAAAGTCAAGGTGATTATAAAGAAGTTTTATTTGAGGGTTATGGTCCCCATGGGATCGCGATATTAGTTGAGACTGCTACAGATAATAATACCAGAACAGTCGCTAACATAAGAAGTTATTTTAACAAATGTGATGGCAACTTAGGGACATCTGGTTCTGTGGTTTTTATGTTTGATCATATTTGTAATTTTAAAGTAGACAAAGAAGGTTTAGATATTGAAAAGCTTGAGCTAGACTTAATTGACTTTGGAGTTGAAGAAGTTTTTTTAGAAGAAAATGATATATTAATATATGCTCCATTTGAACATTTTGGTGTAATTCAGTCAGAACTTGAAAAAAGAGATATAGTTATAAATTCTTCTGGATTTGACAGAATTCCCAATGTAACTAAAAATTTAAACGAAGAAGAGATTGCTGATATTGAAAAGCTATTAGAAAAGATTGAATCCGACGATGATGTTCAAAATGTTTATCATACAATGATTTAATATATGTTTACAAAAGCCTTCAATCATTTAAAAAAAGATCCGGTCATGAGTTTTCTCATTGAAAAATATCATGATAAAATATCTCTTGATGATTATAGATCTACTAACTATGCATTATCACTCTCCAACTTAATTATTGATCAACAAATTAGCTTTAAAGCTGCTATTACAATTAAAAAAAGATTTGCAGTACTTATAAAAAACTTGTCTCATCAAGAAATT
>CABXVR010000040.1 GCA_902515565.1 uncultured Bacteroidota bacterium
AATCATTATATATATTACTTTTTGATATCGGTAAAAAGTTATTCAATCCAACTTTATACTTAGCCTTTAATATTTTTTTTACAGAGTATGATAATCTTTCTTCAGAAATTTCACCTAAATTATATTCATCAACAATAGCCTTAATCCCTTCAGAAACATTAGCTGACATTAATAAAACATCATTACCAGCTTTAAAAGCTAACATATCTAAATTACCTTTTGATTTAAAATTAGAAAGTCCTTTCATCTCTAATGCATCAGTAATGATTAAACCTTTGAAACCTAAAGTGTTTTTCAAAAGAGAGGTTACAATTGAATATGATAAAGTTGATGGCAGTCCTTTAGTTTTTTCAAGACTTGGAACTTCTAAATGAGCTATCATAACACTCTCAAGTCCGTTATTAATTAGGGTTTTAAAAGGTTTTAACTCTGTTTTAAGAATTCTTTTCTTATCATGACTAATAAAAGGTAATGTTTTATGAGAATCTGTACTTGTATCTCCGTGACCTGGAAAATGCTTCGCACTTGAAAGTATATTCATTTCTTGTTGACCACGCATAAAATTTAAAGATTTTGAAGATACATTTTGGGTAGATTCCCCAAAAGATCTATTTCCAATAATAGGATTGTCGGGATTAGTATTTATATCTACTACTGGTGCAAAATTAAAATTAACTCCAATTCTTTTACAATGATTCGCTATACTACGCCCAACCTGTCTTATAAGATTGTTATCTTTTATAGCGCCCAAAGTCATATTCCATGGAAATGAAAATGTAGAGTCTAGTCTCATATTTAGACCCCATTCTGCATCCATTCCTATTAATAAAGGAATAGATGATTCACTTTGAAAATCATTAGTTAAATCAATTTGTTTATGTGCAGATCCTTTTGAAAATATAATACCACCAATATTATTGTTTCTAATTATATTTATGATATTATCTTTATGATTTTTGTTTTTATTAGAAAATGCCTGTATTACAAATAATTGTCCAACTTTTTCTTTTAAAGTCATTGAAGAATAAATACTATCAACCCATATACTTTGCTCCAATTCTTCGTCAGTAACTAGAAGTGGGTCAAAAGATTTCTGAGCATTAACTTCACTAATCAATAGTGATAACAAAAGAAAATATCTTATCATCATAATGAAATATTAGTTTAATTAAAGAATCGACTATGCCAGCTTTCTTCAATAGGTACTTCCCAGTTATTTAAAAACTCAGATTTATTATTTATTAAATTATTAAAAACAATAGTTTTTTTTGAGATAGACCTGTTTTTTATCATTTTTTTAAATTCAATCAAGGGTTTATAAGCTATAAACTCCCCATGTCTATAAGAAACATTCATTTTATCTAGAAGATTGATATTATACTGCTCTTCTAAACCTTGAATAAACCTTACTGAAGAGTCTATCGAACAGCCTGTTGCTTTAGCAGTGGATTCATTTAATGATATAATAATAAACCTACCGTATTTAATAATAAAACTAGCTTCAAGGTCGTTTCCATGTGCTGTCCAAGTAATTAAAAAATCTTTGATTTTCAATTCAATTTCACCAGTTTCTTCTTTTGAAATTGTTCTATTGGACTGGTATACCCATACTCTTGATTCATTGTTTAAAGTATCAAAATCTACAAGCATAATTTACAAATCTTGAGCAGTTACAATTAATTCAACTATGTCAAGAACTTTTACATCCTTTTCTTTTTCTTTAGCCTTAACTCCATCACTAATCATTGTATTGCAAAATGGACACCCAGCAGCTATAACACTTGTTTTAGTTTCAAGTGCTTCCTCTGTTCTTTCAATATTGATTTCTTTATCACCTTTTTCTGCATCTTTGAACATTTGTGCCCCACCTGCTCCGCAACAAAGTCCATTTGACTTACAGCGTTTCATTTCTATAAGTTCTAATTCAAGTTTTTTAATTAGCTCTCTTGGTGCATTATATTCATTATTAGCTCGACCTAGATAACATGGGTCATGATAAGTGATTTTTTTGCCCTTATATTCACCACCTTCAATTTTTAACCTTCCTTCCTTTAAAAGATTATTTAGAAATTGGGTATGATGCAAAACTTTGAATTTACCACCTAGAGAAGGATATTCGTTTTTAATGGTATTAAAACAATGAGGACAAGTTGTCACAATAGTTTTAACATCGTAAGAGTTTAAAACTTCAATATTTGTCATAGCCTGCATTTGAAATAAAAATTCATTTCCGGAGCGCTTAGCTGGATCACCAGTACATGATTCCTCAGTACCTAGAACAGCAAAATCAACATTAATAGAATTTAAAATTTTTACAAATGCTTTAGTGATTTTTTTTGCTCTATCATCAAAACTTCCAGCACAACCAACCCAAAATAATACCTCAGGCTCTTTTCCTTCAGCAGCAAAATCAGCCATGGTTTTAACATGTAAATTCTTTTCCATAATAAATTTATTAATTAATCATCAAAAACTTCTGCTTTAACTTCTTTGTGAATAAGATCAGTAAATTTACCTTTATATCTCGTAGCTCTTACAAGATGATTATCTATCCAATGATAGTTACCTCCTCTGGGTTTACCCATTAAAAGAGAATGGTATTTAAAACCATGTTTTGCCAACCAATTTTCTGTTACAGATCTATGTTCTTCAACTCTAGAGGTAAAGAAACATATCATGTGTCCATCATCAAACCATTTATTACAAGTTCTTAAGGCATCGTCAAATGGTAAGCAAGTTGACATTCTTTCAGGTTCTTCATTAGGCACATCATCAGTAATAGTACCATCAATATCAATTAAATAGTTTTTAACTCCGCTGGGAAGTATTGGACTAACTTTCTCTCCAGATTCCACTTTATCGTGAAGCATTTTATCAATCTCTTCTCTTTTCATTAATTTTATTGTTATTATTATTTATTCTTTCCAATTAAGTCTGTCCATTTGATTATATGGCCATGGTGCACCGTTGTTTTCAATATTTGACATCATATTATTAAGTTCAAGGGGAGCAGATGATTCTTCCATTACAAGATATCTTCTCATATCTAAAATGATTGATAAAGGGTCTATACTAATCGGACATTCTTGAACACAAGCATTACAAGATGTACAAGCCCATAACTCTTCCTTAGTTATATAGTCATTTAATAATGTTTTACCATCATCTATAAAATTTCCATTGTTTAAGTCAATATTTTTTCCAACTTCCTCAATTCTATCTCTTGTATCCATCATAATTTTTCTAGGGGATAGTTTCTTACCGGTAATATTAGCAGGACAAACACTTGTACATCTACCACATTCGGTACATGAATATGAGTTTAGTAATTGTAATCTATTTAAATCCATAACATCTGATGAACCAAACTTATCTATTTCATCAGATTCAGAAACATCATTAGAGAAAGCTGTTTCTGGATCCATCATTAATTTAACTTCCTTGGTAACAGAGTTAAGGTTATCGATTTCTCCAATATTATTGAGTTTAGCAAAATAAGTATTGGGAAAAGCCAACAGAATATGTAAGTGTTTAGAGAAATATAAATAATTCATAAAAATTAATATTCCAATTATGTGAGCCCACCAACTAGCTCTTTCAATTAAATGTAAAGATTCAATTGAGTAATCACTAAAAAAACCATAAATATAACCACTAATTAAATTACCTGAATTCATTTCCTGAAATTTCAAATCAGTTGCATTCATTGTGATAAAAAGAACCATTAAAACTACTTCAAAATAGAGTATAATATTTGCATCGTTTTTGGGCCAACCTTTCATATTGTCTCCAAAAAATCTTTTTAGTTTAATTACATTTCTTCTGATCCAAAAAACTGAGACAGCTAAAAGAACTGAAACAGCTAAAAACTCGAATGTACCTATTAGATATCCATAAAAAGAACCCATGTAGCTAGAAAAGAGCCTGTGAGACCCTAATATGCCATCTAAAATAATTTCTAAAAGCTCTATGTTTATTATAATAAAACCGACATAAACTACAACATGCAAAAAACCAGAAATGGGGCGTTTAATTAGCTTGCCTTGACCCAAAGCAATTTTTGACATATTTATAAACCTCTGTTTCTTGTTATCTGAAACGTCAATTTGTTTACCTAAATTAATATTTCTGTAAAGACGATGTAAATTTCTAGAAAAGAAATATAATCCTAAAAACAATACTACAACAAAAATAATATTGGGTAAATATTCAAACATAGATAGTTATTAGTTTTTACTAGTGTTTTTTCCAAATATTGAAAAATGAACATATCTGTTAGGGTTCGCTTTAATATCATTTATTAATTCTTCAAGCTCAGCAGTTGCTTTTTCTAAATTGTTAAATATAGCATCATTATCCAGCAACTTAGATATACTACCATCACCTGTATTTATCTTAGTTAAAACCAAATTAAAATTAGTAACAGTTGAGTTAAGCTCTAAAATTAAATCACTAAGATTTGAATCTGAAACACTTTCAGTGATTTCACTAAGATTTTCAGCAGATGACTCAATATTTTTCAACGAATTTTCAATAGAATTAGAATTATTTGAAATTATTGAGCTTAAATTATCTGTAGTCTCATACAAAGATTCTGAGATATACTTAAAATTAAGTATGCTTTGTTGTAACGAAGTTTTAGTATCATTACTAAGTAAATCGTTAATATTTAGCATTACTTTATCTGCATTTTGTATTGCATTTTCAAGTTTGTCTTGTAATGGAGTAAGTTTTTGATTAACAAGTTCAGTTAAACCTGGCTTTATTATTCCTTGTAGGTAATCTCCACTTTCTGCTATTGAACTATCATTATAATTAGGAATAATTGCAATAGCTTTTCCACCAATTAATCCTGTTTCATATAATTCT
>CABXVR010000041.1 GCA_902515565.1 uncultured Bacteroidota bacterium
TATAATCAATACCTAAAAGTCTATTATAATCATTTCCATTTTCAGAAAAATCATAATTTTTAGTTGATTGTTTATTTATAAATATAAAGCTAATATTGGATCTGTTAAATACTTTATGTTGTAGAGCAATAATAGAATTATTTGTTGCTTCAATTTCGTTTTGAATATCTTCTTGAGTTTGCATATTCAATAAACCAATTCTAAAGTTGTTATTCAACTTTCCACTAAGCCTCATTCCAAAATCGATTTTATTTTCGATACTATTACCATTAATATCTTTACCTATTCCTATTCTTCTAGAAAAAAATGGGTTGGCATCTTTTGAGTTTCCAAAACTTGAAAACAAATCACTATTTTCAATAAAAAACTGTCTCTTTTCTGGCAAAGTTACTTCGTACCTTGTAAGATTAGTTACTTGTTGGTCTACTTCAACTTGCGAAAAATCAGGATTTAATGTTAAGTCTAAAGTAAGAGAATTGTCTATAGTTAATTTTACATCTCCTCCAAAATTCACGCTTTCTCCGCTAATTGAATTTTCATAGTCTTTGAAACTTAAATTGTTTACATATGGAATTATAGATTTTTTTGACTTAGATTTTCCTAAGGGCTTTTCAAAAATCATATCTCCCATAAATGCCAAATTAAAAAACTGCTGGTTTGTAGGTACTTTATGCCAAGAGTTCCATGCATTATTTTTGGTATCTCTTTGGTAGCTTCCCACTCTCCATCTGGTTTCTCCTTCCGTATATTTAAATGCAGACAGTGGTATTTTCCATTCTGTTGTATAGTAATTTTGGTATTGTTTAGATTCGCATAACCATTTTTTATCCCAAGTCATATCCCAATCTGATAATTCGTTACCTCCATTAAATAATAACATTTCTCTTTGAACTCCTATATGATTACTGCCAAAAACAAAAGCATTTGTTGCGTCATTAAACGTATCAAAAATCATTGTAATATTATCTGAATTTCCAGCACTAAAGTCTCTTTTCAGAGAACTTATTTTTAAATCAGTTGTATTTGCATTTACTTTAATTCCTATATACAAAAATTGATCATCATTCATTACTTTTATTTCGTTCTTGTATTTAGAAGGAACTCCATTATTAGGAAAGTGTTCATAAAAATCAGTGGCTGTTTTCGCTAAACCCCAATCACTTTCATTTAATTCTCCATCAATTGATATTTCTGAACTTATATATTTTACATGAATCTGTTTTTTATCTTCTTGAGAAAAAGTTAAATTAACTACCAAAAAAAATATTAATTGAATTTTGTTCATTGTTTTGATTTTGATTTTTGTAAAAGTAAATAATTATATTAATATTTATACACATTTTTCATACCTTAATAACTCATGAGATTTTTTAAATTTTTGCTCTTATTTTCTTTTATTTCCTTTAGTCAGTCTCGTGATAGTTTTATTGATATTAAAGAATATATTCCATCCATTATTATAGATTTAAAATACTCTTCTGATGACAATTTCACTGGTCGTGTAGTAAATGGTTATGAATCACCAAAATGCCTATTAACTTTTGAAGCTGCAAGTTCTCTAAGAAATATCCAAACTATATTGAATAAATCTGGTTACTCCTTAAAAATATATGATGCCTACCGTCCTCAAAGATCTGTAAATCATTTTATAAATTGGTCTAAAAACCAATCTGACACACTTAAAAAAAGTTATTATTATCCAAATCTTGCGAAGTCTACTTTGTTTAAGCTTGGATATATAGCAAGTAAATCTTCTCACTCAAGAGGCAGTACTGTTGATATAACTCTTGTTGAAATCTCATCTGGTAAAGAAATTGATATGGGAAGTCCTTACGATTTTTTTGGCTTAGAATCTTCTCACGATTATAAAAATATTTCTATTACTCAGAAAAATAATCGTAAACTCCTTTTAGATGTAATGACCAAGAATGGATTCTCTGCTTATTCCAAAGAGTGGTGGCATTATACTTTTATTGATGAGCCTTTTCCTACGACTTATTTTGACTTTACTACTAATAAGTAAATCTCTTATCTTTTCAGGCTAAAGTGACCTGTAAATTCTTTGATTAGTGATTCATCATCGCCGTATATTACGTCGAGTCTAATAGTGAACCAGTAATCAGATGCAGGCAGGTTTTCTCCATTAAATGTTCCATCCCATCCAGGTCCAAGTGGGCTAAGTTGTTTAAGTAGTTTACCAAATCTATCATAGATATATATCTTAGCTAGTGGTCTGGTTTCTATTCCTTCTACTCTCCATGTATCGTTATATCCATCTCCATTAGGAGTAAAGAAGTGTGGGTAATCAATTACAAGTACTTGAGTTGTTCCAGTACCACAACCATTTACATCTCTAGCTATAACGCTGTGGAATCCAGGAGTTACATCTTCAAAGGTTCCACTAGTTTGCCATGGGCCATCGTCTAAACTAAATTCATAGATTCCTTCTCCTGTAGCAGAAGCTTCTATAATATGTAGATCGGCAAAGAATTCTGTAGTAACTACAGCGCTTACTTCTGGCGGTGAACTAGGGTCTACTAAAGTAGTAACCGTGTACTCACATCCAGTAGCTAAGTTTGTAGCAATGGCAGTAAATGTTCCACCTACTAAAGGAGTATAAGTTACACTAGTACTTACGAGTGTTGCTGTTGGATCGAACCATTCAAAGCTATAAAGAGTAGGATCAAGTCCAATATCCATTACAACAGGATCTAATAGTTCAGATCCATTTACGTTAACACATCCTAGATAAACATCCTCTAAGAAGAATTCTGGAAGTAAGTTTACAATCAGTGTTAGATCTGTAGTAGCATAACACTGCGCATCGGCAGTAGTATCATTGTCTACTCTAGCATAAATAATCTGAGGATTACTAGTGTTCTCATAAGAGTTTGCTAGTGGATTAGTTCCTAGCTCTGCATCAATTTGGTTATCGTAATAGGTAACAGTGAAGTTAGCAGGATCTTGTCCATCTAGTATTTCCTCGTTTTGAGAACTTAAATTAAATGTACCAAAGCCATCGTTATCTGCTAGGTTATCACATATGATATACTCAATACGATCAAGGTCACTATTGGCCTGTGCAGCTTCTTGTACTTCGATTGTAATACTAGGTACTGCGATAAAGCATCCTGTAGTATTATTGGTAATGTTTACAAATAACTGTTGTGGATTAGTAAGGTTAGTGTAAGGGCTAACTAAAACATTCTCTCCATTATCAGCATCCTCTTGTGTTTCATGATAAGTAACTGTAAAGTTTAAAGGATCTTGTGTTCCTAGTATTGATTCGCTTACTGTATCTAAATCAAAGTCAAAGAATCCATCAGTATCTATCTCACAAGCAATATACTGATCTGCAGCAGATACATCTGGTAATGGATTAACAACAAGATCAAAAGTAACAATCGTATAACATGCCGTTATATCATTAGTTACTCTTACATAAATAGTTTGTTGACCTAGTGTTATGTTTGTATAAACTGTAGGGTCTACTATAGCGTTCTCTCCAAGTTCAGCATCCTCTTGTGTTTCATGATAAGTAACACTCACGCCTTCTTCTCCATTGATAATATATGCTTCGTTTATTGTAATATCAAACACCTCTAGCTCATCTCCTGAAGCATCATAATCACACAGCTCAATGTTAGCTGGATCAATACTTGGTGTAGGGTTAGGAAGTACTCTTATTGTAAGTGTAACAAAAGAATAACATGTTGTAGATGGATCGGTAACTCTAACAAATAAAGTCTGTGGGTTTAATGCGTTAGTACCTACGACAGTATTGGTATAAGCCTCAGGATCTGCAATAACATTAGTGTTTGCCATAGCATCTTCTTCGGTCTCAAAGTATTCTACAATCCAAGGGTTACCGCCAGTAATCTCTTCATCTTTAACTGTTAGATCAAAGACCGTTGTCTCATCAGCAATTATATCATCACAAATCTCTAATGGTAGTGGCTGTATAGCATCTGGTGGAAGCGATACAATAAGATCGAACTCTCCGGTAGATACACATAAGTTTTCTATACTCTCTAGTCGTACATAAATAGTCTGTGGATTAGACAGATTACTATAAGTCTCTGGATTTACAATAGGGTTATCTCCTGTATCTGCATCTTCTTGAGAGATGTGATAAGAAAGATTAAATTCTGACGCCACTTGATCACCTAATATAAGTGCAGTGTTCTGGGTTAAATCAAATTGGAAGAATCCATTTAAATCATCATCACATATAATAATGTCATCAATAACAATAGGTAGCTGTGGTGAAGGAAGTGAGATAAGCTCTAAGTCTACAATACTAAAGCATCCAGTTATACTGTTCTCTGCTCTAACAAATAGCGTTTGCTGATTAGGAACAATGTTATCATAAGGACTAGCTAAAGGA
>CABXVR010000042.1 GCA_902515565.1 uncultured Bacteroidota bacterium
AATCTTTAATAGATGTATATATTTATAGAATGGATAAAATAGCATTAATTACTGGAGCAACTAGTGGAATTGGAAAAGCAACTGCATATGAGTTAGCCAAGGTTGGATTTAAACTTATTCTTTGCGGAAGAAGAAATGAAATTCTTGGCGCAATCGAAAAAGACTTGAATAAAATAACTCCAACAACTTCATTGTGCTTTGATGTTTCAGATAATTTAGAAGTTAATCGTTCAATTTCAAGCTTACCACAAAAATGGAAAAATATAAATGTGTTAATAAATAATGCTGGAAATGCACACGGGATGGATCTTTTTCAAGAAGGAAATATCGATGATTGGAATAAAATGATTGATATAAATGTTAAAGGGCTAATGTATGTTACTAAAGCTATTATCAATAATATGATTGAAAATTCAAGTGGTCACATTATAAATATTGGATCTCTTGCAGGTAGAGAAGTTTACCCAAAAGGGAATATTTACTGTGCAAGTAAATATGCTGTAAAAGCAATAAGTCAGAGTCTTCGATTAGACTTAAATAAGCATAATATCAAAGTCTCAGAAATTAACCCTGGATTAGTTGAAACATCTTTTTCTGATGTCAGATTTAAAGGCGACAAAAGCAAGGCTAAAAATGTTTATAAGGGATACAAACCGTTACAGGCAGATGATATTTCAGAAATTATTTCATTTGTTATATCAAGACCAAAACATGTAAATATTGCTGATTTACTGGTTTTACCGTCGGACCAAGCCTCTAGCACTCAAATTAACAAAAAATTATAAATCAAACTTAATTCCTTGTGCTAATGGTAAGTCAGTAGTATAATTTATTGTATTTGTTTGTCTTCTCATGTATACTTTCCAAGCGTCTGAGCCAGATTCTCTTCCACCTCCAGTATCTTTTTCTCCTCCAAAAGCGCCTCCAATTTCAGCACCAGAGGTTCCAATATTTACATTAGCAATACCACAGTCTGATCCATTTACAGATAAAAATAACTCAGCTTCTCTAAGATTGTTAGTCATAATAGATGATGATAACCCTTGCTTTACCTCATTTTGAATTTCAATTGCATTTTCAACTGAACCACTGTACTTTAACAAGTATAAAACTGGAGCAAATGTCTCATGTTGTACAATGTTAAAATTTGGTTTAGCTTCAGCAATTGCTGGCTTTACATAACATCCACTTTCGTATCCTTCCCCTGACAAAACTCCACCCTCAACAATTATTTTTCCACCTTCTTCTACAACTTTACTAAGTGCATTATTGTAAGAGTCAACAGCAAGTGTATCAATTAATGGTCCGACATGATTTGATTCATCCAATGGATTTCCAATTTTTAATTGCTTGTACGCTTCAACTAATGCGTTTTTCACTTTATCGTAAATAGTTTCATGTATAATTAATCTTCTTGTACTTGTACATCTTTGCCCTGCAGTGCCAACTGCTCCAAATACGGAACCAATTACTGTCATTTTTAAATCTGAATCTGGGGATACAATTATGGCATTGTTTCCTCCCAATTCTAATAATGACTTACCTAATCTACCAGCTACCTCACTAGCTACAATTTTACCCATTCTAGTTGAACCAGTAGCTGAAACTAAAGGAATTCTAGAATCCTTACTCATGAATTCACCTACTTTATAATCACCATTAATTAAACATGAAACACCTTCGGGAACATTGTTTTCTTGAAAAACTTGTGCTATAATGTTTTGGCAAGCTATCCCGCATAAGGGGGTTTTTTCACTTGGTTTCCAGACACAAACATCTCCACAAACCCATGCTAATGCAGTATTCCATGCCCAGACTGCTACAGGAAAATTAAAAGCAGAGATAATGCCTACAATTCCTAATGAATGGTATTGCTCGTACATTCTGTGACCTGGCCTTTCGCTATGCATTGTTAATCCGTGGAGTTGTCTTGACAAACCAACTGCAAAGTCACATATATCAATCATTTCTTGAACTTCTCCCAATCCTTCTTGATAACTTTTCCCCATTTCATAAGAAACTAACTTTCCTAATGGCTCTTTAAAATCTCTTAATTTATTCCCAAACTGTCTTACGACTTCACCTCTTTCTGGAGCAGTTTTATCCCTCCATTGTTTAAAAGCAATAGATGCAGTTTTAATAATTTTTTCATAATCTTCTTTAGTTGTAGCTTGAACAGTGCCAATTAATTCTCCGTCAACAGGTGAGAAACTTTGTATATTTTCTCCAGAAGCAAAAAAATTAGATCCAGTTGATGAGCCTAAATTGTTTTTATTAATTCCTAAAGCCTTTAATGCCTGATTAATTCCAAATTCAGAAATATTCATACTTATTATTTTTATTTGTGAGGACGAAGATAATCATTTAGTTCAATATTTAAATCTATAAACTAATAAATGGATTGGTTATCAAACTCCAATTACCTCTACTGCCATCAAAACAATTTAAGTTACCTGATTTACTCTTAATGTATTTACCATTCCTTTTGCTTTTATTGGCATAGCAGCTAAACTAATAGTGAAATCTCCTTCTGATATATAACCCTCTGAGATTGCAATCTCAGTAATTTCTTCAATAGTTATGTCAGTACTACTAAATTTATTGTAGTAAAAAGCCTTTACTCCCCACAATAAACTTAACCTGTTTAAAATTCTTTTATTCGATGTGAAGACAAGAATATTTGAATGAGGTCTCCATGCAGATATTTGAAAAGCCGTATATCCACTGTTGGTCAAAGTCATAATGGCTTTAGCATTAATTTCATCAGCCATATGAGAGGCATGATAACATATGGCTTTTGTTATGTATCTATTTGTTTTTATTGAAGGAGGATTTTCGGGGACTTTAATTAAATTAGAATATTCAACAGAACCAATAATTTTAGATATTTGTTTAATTACTTCAACAGGGAATTTTCCAACTGAAGTTTCACCACTTAACATAACTGCGTCTGCACCATCAATAATTGAATTTGCAACATCATTTACTTCTGCTCTGGATGGAGTTAGACTTTCCATCATACTTTCCATCATTTGTGTAGCAATTATTACAGGGATTCTTGATTTTTTAGCTTTAAGAACTAGTTTTTTTTGTATTAATGGAACTTGCTCAGAGGGGATTTCCACCCCAAGATCTCCTCTTGCAACCATCAATCCATCGCAATTTTGTACTATATCATCAATAGCTAAAACGGCCTCTGGCTTTTCTATTTTGGCGATTACTGGGATTTTCACATTAGAATGCTGGTTAATTAAGTCATTTAATTCCTTTAAATCTTTTGCATTTCTAACAAATGATAAAGCAATCCAGTCCACCTGTTGTGAGATAGCAAAAATAGCATCTTCTTTATCCTTATTAGTTAGTGCTGGTAGTGAAATCAATGTATTTGGTAAATTTACGCCTTTGTTTGATCTAATAATACCATCAATTAAAGCTTTAGCATGTACTATATTTTTTTGGTTAGTCTTAGTTGCTTCAAAAATTAATTTACCATCATCAATTAATATTTTTTCTCCAACTTGTACATCATTAGCAAAGTTTGAATAGCTCATATAAAATTCATTTTTATCCGCGATAAATTTATCTCCAGTTTTAAATGAAATTATATCTCCTTTTTTAACAGAATAATCAACTTTCACTGCACCAATTCTAATTTTAGGTCCTTGAAGATCAGCTAAAATAGCAGCGTTATAGTGGTAAGTAGAATTTAAATCTCTAATTAAATTGATCGTCTTTATAACATCTTTGTGAATTGCATGTGAAAAATTTATTCGCAAAACATTAACCCCTTCATCTAATATTTTCTTCAATAATGATTTAGAATTTATAGATGGCCCTAAAGTTGCAACTATTTTTGTTTTTTTATTTGTCATGAAAAATTTAGGTTTTCTTTATTTTTAATATTTTTTAAATTCAACTCATAAACTGAAATTATATTTGGTATCTCATTGATTGATTTTATAATTTGATTTGTATTAATATAGTCAGCGTGATATTCAATTTTAAGAAAAAAATCTACTTGACTTAATTCATTCATCAATTTATATTTTTTTAGCTCAACTTCTGTGTTTTTAAACAATAATGAGTCTTTGATTTCATTTTTAACATTTGTGTGTGAACTATTAGAAATTAAGTTCCAATTTAATAAATTATCTTCATCTTCGTACTGAAAGAATGAGTAAAAACCATTTTGCCCAGAAATATCCAAATCATTAAAAGCTCTTTTTAGCTCTATGTTTAAATGTTTATTTAA
>CABXVR010000043.1 GCA_902515565.1 uncultured Bacteroidota bacterium
GTTTCTCCCCTTGACTTTACAACTGAAACTACAATAAAAATGAGTGTATACTCTGTTTCACCAGGGCTACTAGTTAAATTTAAGTTAGAAGATGATAATGATCCTGTAAGATGCATACACAACTAAAAACAATCAATGGGAAACTTTAACATGGAGTTTTTCAGGCGAAGAATCAAACACATTTCAAAGAATTGTTTTAATGTTTGACTTTGGAAATACAGGAGATGGAACAGAAAGTTCAACCTTTTATTTTGATGATATTTCACAATTTGATCCAACCGGAGGCTTAGCTCAAATTGATTTACCTATTACTTTTGATGATTCTTCAGTTTATTACTCATTAATTGATTTTGAAGGAAATGGCCCTTCAACAATCGAAGGAACATCTTCAGATAAATATGCCAGAGTAGAAAAAAGTAGCTCATCTGGCACTTCTGCAGGTGTAACAATTAGTAATGAGAGTGGTTTAGAAAACAACATTCCAGTAACTTCCTCAAATTCAAAAATGTATGTACATACCTATGTGACTGGGAGTTCAAATACAGGAATACCTGTAAGACTAAAGATTGAAAATAACAATGATCCAACACAATCTGTAGAAACAGAGGCATATACTACAGTAGTTGATGCTTATGAAGTCTTAGAGTTTGACTTTAATAATGAGGCAACTGGAACAGCAGCTCTGAATGAAAGCTATCCATTTAATAAGGTATCCTTATTTTTTAATTTTGGATCTGTAGGAGATGACCAAACTGTTTATTACTTTGATAATATTTCTTTTGGATCGCCAATTTCATTAGGCATAGATAGCGTTTCTAAAGATAGTTTTAAACTTTACCCAAATCCAGTTGAGGATTATTTAAATATTGATTCTTCAAATACTGTGATAAAAAACATAGAGGTCTTTAATATTCTTGGAAAAAAAATATATAGTACCAACTCTTCAGATAGCTTGGACATGAGCACTTATAGCGCGGGTATATATTTTGTGAAAATTAATAACACAATAACTTTTAAGATTCTAAAAAAGTAAGCAAATACTTATAACACATAAGGTAAAATTGCTTTTCTTTTTTTAGGATAATTATCAAATTTTTCTTTGTACCACTTATGATGATTAAGCGATCTTGGACTTAAATTGCAAAATGTCCATATTGCAAAAGTCATTGACGGCAAATTACAAGCTATTATCATAAACCCAATCCACTCTACAACTTCTCCAAAATGGTTTGGACAAGAAATATATTTAAACAAACCTCCGTGCGGAATTTGATAACTTTCATTGCTTGTTCTTAAAGATATTAAATACTTATCAGCAGCTTTGTTAATGTGCATCCCACTAAAAAAAACAACTAGACCAATTATTACATTTAATGATACTACAGATGATATTTCAGTATTTAAATAACCTAGGAAGTATCCATTTAAAAACCCATTTACAGAATTAAATAGAATAGCACTGACAACTATTAATAAAGGCATCTTTTTATTTTTCGTTCTGAGTTTAAAAGGAAAAATGAATGTTCTATTAAAATAATGTATTACCCATAACAGAATTAATAAATAAGTTAATTCATTTTTATCCGTCGGCCCCATTATTGTAATTACTGGCATTATTAAAAATGCTGGAAGCTCCATTATAAACCACCCCCATTTATTTGAAATCAGTATTCCCCATTTAGCATTACTATGTCTACCATAGGGTGCTTTAATTTTGAAAATCACTAGTACTAAAAAAGTTATTACCGCTACGGCAATCCATATGTAGTTTATTAGTTCAAACATTAAAATTTATTTAATTAATAAATTAAATATAATGAATGTTATTGTTATTAATTTGATAAATTTATAATATGAATTTAGACTCAACAGCAAAAGAAATTATAGAGTATTTAGAAAATCGAATTGATAAGAATTTAGTTAAAGACTCTGTTCACAAAGTGAAATTTATGACCGCAAGAGATATGATAGTTGAAATTACAAAAGATTGATTAATTCACCTTTTTAAGAACACAGAAATTAAAATTTTGAATAGTATCAAATGGAGTGACATGGTCTATATTTAAGTGGTCTATTAACTTAAAACTATTTGAAAAGACTTCTTTTAAATCTTCAACAGAATATTTCTTTATTTCTAGCCCACTACATTTGAGAGGACCATTTTCTGAAAATGTTCCAATTATTAAATACCCATTTTTGTTTATCTGTTTTTCACAGATGTTAACGTATTTATTTATTTCATCACTCTTAGTTAAAAAATGAAATACAGCTCTATCATGCCATAAATCAAAACTTGCATCTGGGTTAAAGTCTAAAATATCTGAATTGTAAAATACACCAGAATTAGGAAAGTTTTTTGTTCTACTCTTGACCTCTTTTAAGGCATTATTTGAAATATCTAGTAAGCTAACTTTTGAATATTTTTTTTCTAATAAATTATCAATTAAAAAGCTTTTGCCACATCCAACATCAATAATTTCAGCATCCTTATTAACATTTGAAATTTCGATCAGCGAAAGAGATGTAAATGGTTTTTTTTGAAACCAACTTACCCCATCTATATTTTTCGTCTCATATATTCTTTCCCAATGCTTTTTATTTTCTTTCACAAGATTATTATTTATTACATAAAAGTACATAACATTATAATTACTTTTACTCAATATTAACAATATCTTATTTAGCCCCGTAGTTTAATGGATAGAATAGAAGTTTCCTAAACTTTTGATACAGGTTCGATTCCTGTCGGGGCTACAATTTGTTCACAAGGATTAATTTAAAGTCATAGCTAATTATATAAAATTATTTATATTTAAAATGTACAAGTTTAACTAACAAAACTAAAAAATGAAAAAAATTATCTTTATTGTGTTAACCATAATTCCTTTAATTATGAATTCTCAAGAAAAAAATCTGCCATTTTCTGAAATTGGTGATTACCCTAGTGAATTTACACCAACAAATGTTGTCTCTAGGCTAATTGATGGTTTAGGATATAGATTTTATTGGTCTACAGAATCTTTGACTGAAAATGATCTAAATTATAAGCCTAGTGAAGATAGTAGGTCTACAATGGAAGTAATTGAGCATATATATGGTCTTTCACTTATGATTGTAGCATCCTTTGATGGAAAAGAATTTGACTTTAAACAAGATAAATTGGATTATACAAATTTGAGAATAGAAACTTTAAATAATCTTATGTATATAAAAAGTAAGTTAAATAAAACTACAGATTTATCTCAAATAAATATTGAATTTAGTCAAGGTGATAATAAATTGAAATTTCCTTTTTGGAATCATTTAAACGGCCCTATGGCTGATGCTATTTGGCATTGTGGTCAAGTTGTTACAAATAGAAGAGCAAGTGGAAATCCACTAAATTCTAAAGTAAATGTATTTCTAGGCAAAACAATGCCTTAATAATTATCATAGTAAATGAAATGGATAATTCTATCATTCATTTAAATTTATAAAGGATTCAATTGTTTTATTTATAGTTTCTTCATTAATCATTGCATCATCGAATAAATAACTATACAATGGCTTTGAATCAACTAGTGAATGTAGTTTTAAGTCTGTTTTTCTAGAATATATTTCGGTCCATTTATCTCTTACTGTTTTCCATTTTGAGTAATTTTGTATCCACCAGTCCGCAGCAGCTTTACACCTTCTGTCATCTACTTTTTTATAAGAGTTGAATCCTTTTTCTTTAGCGATTAAAATATCATTTTTGTCCTTTGATCTAATTATTTTACTATTATCTTGATCATGTATCCAACCATTATTTGTTATTTCTTGTCTATTTCCTCTTTCGGTTATATTATAGTCGCTTCTTTTGCTATACTCTCTTCTTGGAAGAGGAGCATCAGTTATATTCTCCCAGTAACTTTTTCCATCTACATGTACCCAGGTTGCTGACCCTTCATATCGTGGGCTGTCATCTACCTGATATACTTTTTGTGTCCACTGATTTTTTACTTTTCCTTTAGACTTTGTCTTATAGTTCCAGCTATTATTTCCGTTGTAGATGTAGAACTCTTGATTTTCAAAAATCCAGTCTTGTTTCCAGTGCTTCATTACGTATGGTGAAGACGCCGGTCCAACAAGTAAAATATGTTGAATAGATATTTTGTTTTTTTCA
>CABXVR010000044.1 GCA_902515565.1 uncultured Bacteroidota bacterium
AACTTAGCTTTGTAACATTAGGCATTACAGATCTATCATTAATTGTTTTTAAATATGATTCATTATTTGAAAGTAGTTCGACATTTAAATTTTCAAAACCATCAATCGTTTGTTCAATTGCAGTTTCAGAATAAATCTTTTGAGCAATTTTCTTAAATACTGGTGCTGCTACTATATTGCCGTAGTATCCGATTTCTTTCTCTGGCTTATGTATTACTACAATACAGGAGTATTTGGGATTTTCTACTGGAAAATAGCCTGCAAAAGAAGATATATACAGTCCTGACTCTTTCCAGTATTCAGTTTGACATGTTCCAGTTTTACCTGCCATTGAGAAATTAGAGGAGTAAATATTGTGTGCTGTTCCATGCTTTTTTTCTACAACATTCTGCATCATTTTTTGAACTTTTTTAGCAGTCTCTTTGGAGCAAATTGATGGGTTTATAATCTCTTTATTAAAAACCTCAACCTTTTTATCAAAATCTTTAACTTCTCTTAAAAACCTAGGTCTTAACATCACTCCATCGTTTGCTATTGCATTATAAAAAGTCAAGGTTTGTAAGGGTGTTAGCGATATACCATATCCAAATGCCATCCATGGCAGGTCTAATCCGTCCCAATTTTTTTTATCGGTAGGGTGTGTTATTTTAGGAATTCCCTCGCCAAGAATTGGTAAATCCAAAGTACTATTTAAACCCATACTGTACAGCCTATCAACAAATTTTTCTGGAGTTTCTTTATAATTTTCATTGATTAATTTTACCATAGCAGTATTAGAAGACACTTCAAATGCTTTAGCGACCGAAATTTTACCATACCCTCCTCTTTTAGAATCTCTAACATTTCTACCATAAAAACTTAAAACTCCAGTTTCAGTATCTATTACATCACTAGTATCAATAACCTTATCCTCCAGAGCTGCGACCATACCCATCAATTTAAAAGTTGATCCAGGCTCATGAGATTCACCAATAGCATAATTTAACTTTTCATAATATGTTCCAATAGATGTTCTTCCGAGGTTTGAAATCGCTTTAATTTCTCCAGTTGAAACCTCCATTACTACTACACTGCCATGATCTGCTTTAAATTTCTCTAATTGTTCTAACAGAGAAAAATGTGCTACATCTTGAATCTTAACGTCGATGGTTGTATATATATCTAAACCATCTTGTGGTTCAATTTGATTGAAATCTTCGATTGGTTTCCATTGACCCTTACCAATTTTCTGAGATAATCTTTTACCGTCAACACCTGTTAAATACTTTGAACCAAAAGCGCCATCAATTCCAGGTCTTGTTACATTGCCTTTATCATCTTTTCGCTCATAACCAATAGTTCTTTGGGCAACACCACCCATTGGGTAATCACGTTTTGTTTTTTGCTCAACAATTAACCCACCTTTGAAAGATCCAAGCTTTAATAGTGGAAAGTTTTTAATTTTAACATGATCATTATATCCTAAATTTCGAGCTATTAACAAATATCTATTTTTGGAGTCTCTGGCATTTTTAAGTAATTGAATAAAATAACTTTTAGATTTATTATGATACTTGGATAAACTAATAGCTAGTTCTTCGATATTATCATTGAAGTTTTTATCTGATGAAGCTAAGGCATCAAAACGAATATCATATTTTGGAACTGAAGTCGCTAAAAGCTTTCCGTTACTAGAGAACACACTACCTCTGTTGGCTGGGATAATTACATTTTTGATATTATTTTCCTCTGACAAACCAATATAATAATCACCCTTTACAAATTGAATATTAACGAGCTTAACAACAATTGAAATAGCCAGTATAAATATCAATACTGAAACTATATATGTTCTATTAATAATATGTTTTTTTGTTGTAGCCAATTTATTTATTTACAATTATTTTAATTGGAGGTTCAGTTGATGAACTAATTCCCATTTCATTTATTTTTTTTGACACAGTTGATTCCATTTTATATCTAATTAAAATGGTTCTAGTGTCTACAAACTCAGATCGAAGTGATTTAACACTTTCGTTAATTCGAGCTATTTCATGAATTTTTTTATCTACGCTATGAGAACTATTAATCATCAGTAGAGACAAAAAAGAAAAAAATAAAATTAAGCTCCAGTTTTTAGATGAGTCTTTACTTAAAAGAAAAGAGCCTCTTATAAATTGGATTATTTTATTTTTCATTATTTAATTTTTTTCAGCAATTCTTAATTTGGCACTTCGAGCTCTATTATTTAACTTAATTTCATCATCAGCAGGAACAATAAGTTTACCTACTTTATTAAAAGGTAACTTCTCATTACCATAAATATCTTTTTTAGCGTCTCCTAGAAATAAACCACTTCTGATAAATCTTTTAACCAAGCGGTCTTCCAAAGAGTGGTATGAAATAACACTTAATCTTCCTTTTTGTCGTAAAACATCTTTAGTTTGAATTAAGAATGATTTAATTACATCAATTTCAGAATTTACCTCTATTCTTAAGGCTTGATATATTTGAGCTAATAATTTGTTACTTCTTTTTTTTGGCAATAAGCTAAGAAGTAAATTGTTTAATTCTAAAGTTGTTTTGATTTCTGAAATAAGTCGGGCTTCAACAATTTTTCTAGCAATAAGTCGAGCCATTCTTAATTCTCCATAATCAAAAAATATTTTTGTAAGCTGGTCAAATGAATAATTATTAATAATATCAAAGGCTTTTAATTCACTATTTTGATCCATTCTCATGTCCAACTTAGCGTCATATCTTATTGAAAAACCTCTGTCTGGGACATCAATTTGGTGAGAAGAAATTCCAAAATCTGCTAGAATACCATCTACTTTATCAATATTAATTGAAAGTAAATTTTCTTTTAAATACATGAAATTTTTGTTTATTAATAAAAATCTATCGTCATTAATTATATTTTTCAATGCATCTTGATCTTGATCAAATGCAATTAGTCTTCCTTTTTCTCCAAGTTTACCTAAGATCTCCCTGCTATGACCTCCTCCTCCAAAGGTTACATCAACATAAATACCATTTTCAATAATATTCAAGCCTGCTACAGACTCATTTAACAAAACAGGGTTGTGGTACATCATAACTTAATCATCGTTACCCATTACATCTTCAGCTAGTGCTGCAAAATCTATTGCCGAATCTTTTAAAACCTTTTCATAACTACTCTTGTCCCATATTTCAATAATATTTACAGATGAAGAAATAACTATATCTTTAGAAATATCTGCAAAATCAATTAAATCCTTTGGGATTAAAAACCTACCTGAAGAATCTAACTCTACTAACCTTACACCAGCTGTAAACCTTCTTATGAAGTCATTATTTTTCTTTTTAAACCTGTTTAATGAATTTACATTTTCAATCAGTTCATTCCACTCTGTAATTGGATAGAGTTCTAAACAATTTTGAAACACAGCACGCTTTAAAACAAAACCGTCTTGCAATACAGAAGACAATTGCTTTTTTAAAGAAGATGGTAGCATTATCCTTCCCTTAACATCTGCCTTACATTCATGTGTTCCTATAAGTGGTTTCATTTCTTCTTAATAATAGATACAATCAAATTTAAGAAAAAAGTTACCACATTTTACCACATTTTACCACATTGTTAATAAAAATCTATTAAACGCATAAAATATCGAT
>CABXVR010000045.1 GCA_902515565.1 uncultured Bacteroidota bacterium
AGATAGTGGTTTTACAGCAACAAATCGAAAAGTAGTAGTTTTTGGAATACCTATTTATGCTTATTATGAAGTAGAAGATTCAAAACTACTTCATGCTGCTAATATTATGGCTCAATATTTAGATAATGATGAAAATGGGGTTGTAGATAATTCATTAATACTTACAACATTACTAAACAATGATGCATCTCTTTTTATGTGGAAATATGAATCTCAAATAAATCTCAACGCTCAAGACTTAGGAGCTGATGAGTCTATTCCTGTATGGCATACAAATGGGCAAACAGGACAGTTTGATGCAGCTCTTGAAGAAGTTTGGCATGTAATTACGTATTCAGGATACAGCGATGCTTATCCTGAAATATTTGGAGAAAATGCTGGAACAGCTCTAACAAATGCAATGGATATAGCCAGAGGTGGAAATTTTACAAGTATTCCAGAAAACTATCCTGAAAACGCATGGTACACCTATGATGACGAAACATGCGATTATAGGTGTATGGCTACAGAATATATTTACTGGGGTATGACCTCTATTTTAGGTGCTCAAGAGAATAGATTAAATGAAATATCTCAAGAATGGGATTTAAATACCAGAACTTTAGTTGAAAATATAGACAGTTCAATTTATGCCCTTTTAACTAATCCATTATACAAATTCCCTTCAATATTACCTGACGGAAGCTACATGCATTAGAATTATATAATTGTGTTTTTATGCCTATAATTTACAACATTTAGTTTTTACTTAAACTGTCTGATGAAGATAGCTATGGTTTAGGGTTGTCTTTGTCTTTGTCTGCTTGAAAAAATAAAATTGTTTTAAAGATCTTAACTTTAAAAGTTAAAAAAAAGAAGATATGCCTATAATTGAGTTTTAATTTTTATTGCTTTAAATGAAGTATCATCTATTGAGTATTTGTTTTATTATTTCTCATTTATAATAGCATATATTTATTATATTTAAGTTATGAATCATAAACACATAATAATATTACTTCTATCAATATGCTTTAGCTGTAGTCCAGTAAAAAAAATAAATGAAAATGTGATTTCTGGAGAATATGACAAAGCAATAAGCAAAACAATTGATGAATTAAATAAAACAAAAAACAAAAAGAAAAAAGATCAATATAAATTAATACTTAAAGATGTCTTTAATAAATCTGTAATTAAATCTCAAAATAAAATTTCCAGTTTAAAGAAAGATAAAAACCCTGAATTTTATTATGAAATATACCTTGAATATCAAAAGCTAATCAACAGACAAAACAAGTTGATGAATATTTCATCAAATAGTTTAAAATTTAATTTAAAAAATTATGATAATGATCATATAGAATTTAGATATAAAACTTCAGATTATTACATGCAGCTTTCAAAATCACTAATTTCAAAGGATGATAGGTTAGACTACAGAAATGCATATGAGTATTTAATTATAATAGAGTCCATAAATCCAAATTATCTTGAAACTAGATCGTTAATTAATTTGTGTTTATCAAGAGGGAAAGACCATATTTTATTAAATGTTTTGAATGAATCAAATTCTGTAATCTATAAAGAACTTCAAAAAGATATTTTAAATATTAATGGTTATGATCTAAATTCCAAATGGAAATCTTTTCACACTGCAAAAGATAATTATTTAGGGAAAATAGATTTTTATATTGATTTAGCATTTAAAGCTTTTATTATCTCTCCTGAAAGAATTCTTGAAAAAGAAAATACAAAGAAAAAAAATATTAAAGATGGCTACACTTATCAACTAGATAATAACGGGAATGTAATGAGTGATAGTTTAGGAAATGATATCAAAATTGATAAAATTGTTGAAATTTCAGTTAAGACCAAAGAATTTAGTCAATCAAAATCTGCCAAAGTTATTGCTGAAGTAAGATATTATAACAACAAAAATAATTTAATTGAAAAATTCCCTCTAGAAAGTGAATTTTGGTTTAGAAATATATTTCTTGAATTTACAGGTGATAAAAGAGTCTTAAGCAAGAAGGATAAAAGACTACTAAAAGGGAGGCTTTTACCTTTTCCTCCTGATGATATTTTATTATTTAATAATTCTGAAAATATCAAACAAAAATTAAAAAGTATAATTTATAATTAAAAGAAACTAACTTTAATTACCAATACAGTAACTAGTTTTGTTATTATATACTCTGTTAGAATACTTTAAAACGTCAATTTGTACACGAATTGTACACACAAATTGCCCCCAATTTACAAAATTTAGTTTTTACTTAAACCATCTAAAGAAGATATGGCTAATGTTTTAGTTATTTCTTACCAAAAAATGGCAGAATAACAAACAAGAATATCATAATACAAATAAGCCCAATAACATCCGTTACATCTCCATTTCCCTGGTGTTGCCAACAAAAATCTTTATTATCGCTTACTTTTCTTTTACATTGAGATCCAGATTTTGTTAAGGCTTTACACCTATCATTTACAATCTCTGATTGATTATTGTCAGTGTGTTGCCAGCAAAATAATAAGTCTTGTTTAGCAGATCTTTTACATTGGCTTCCCTTCAATGTAGTGGCAGTACATCTACCTGTATATTTTGAACTGTTAATATCTTTAATTAATTTATTATACCCATCTAAATCTTCATCCTTTTCAATAAATGACAAATAATCCTTGTATGCTCCATCATTATCATTCACTAACTGCTTATTTAATGAACTATAAAAATATTTTTCAGATTTTTCGTCTTTAAAAGTTTGACTAACAGCATTGTTTTCGTAATTAATAGATTTTAAATAACCTATATTAATTGCAGATAGTCTTTTAGATAAATTTGGATGTGTTGAATATGTGTCATCGGCAGTAGGTGATGATCCAGTAGACATTAACTTAATAGCTGAATTAGTTTCTTCTAAAGTAGCTCCAAGCTTACCTAAAACAAAAGCTGCAAATTCATCAGCTTCAAGTTCCATTAATCTCTTTTCTTTAAGTGATGCAGGCTCCAATCTTTTACTACCAAGTTCTTGTTCATAAAGTAAGTTATCAAGTGAGTGTGCATTTAAATGATGACCTATTTCATGTGCCATTACAAATAAAACTTCCCAATCATTTTCTGTAATTTTAAGAGAATTCATAAAATCTCTATTGTAAAAAATATATCTTATACCTTTATAGGTGGCCGCTGATGCATTATCGGCATTGTCACATGGTATTAGTACAAATCTTCGAGATGTACCTGTTACAGACAAAATTCTATCTATAGCTGAATCAGTATTAGCGTCAATACTGAAATTTAAACGATTCATACAAAGTTCAAAACCTGCTATTTTAGATCCATATTCTTGTCCGTATGAAAGTTGTATGACAAATAATAGTATAAACAGATTTTTCATACCCCCAATTTACAACATTTAGTTTTTACTTAAACGATCAAAAAAAGATATGTCTATGGTTTAAGTTTTTTACCAGAAAATTATGATAAGAACAATAATAACTAAAACAAATACCCATAAACCCATTTTCTCTTGCTTTTCGTCTTTTTCAATTCTTTGATAGATAGGCTCTGTAAATAAATTGAAAACTTTTTTATCTTTTTTGTAAAGCAAATCCATAAATAAACCCATATC
>CABXVR010000046.1 GCA_902515565.1 uncultured Bacteroidota bacterium
CGATTTAGTAAATAAGGGTATATCAAATCGATCAATTAACAGAAAAATTACTTCTTTAAATTCTTATTTTAAGTTTATATTAAAAATTGATTTGATTAATGAAAATCCATTAACAAATCACAAAGCTCTTAAAACTCAAAAAAAAATTCAATTACCATTTTCTGAAAATGAAATGTTGAATGTTTTAGATTTAGATAATTTTGAGAACAACTTCAACGGTGTCAGAGATAGACTAATAATCGATTTATTTTATACAACAGGGATAAGAAGAATTGAATTGATACAATTAATGATATCAGATATTAATATTAACAATAAGCATATTAAGGTTTTAGGTAAAAGAAATAAAGAAAGAATAATTCCATTAATTGATTCTACAATAGATATTTTAAATAAGTATTTATTATACAGAGAGGAATTAAAATCAGATAATACTTTTTTATTTATTACAAATAAAGGAAAACAAGTTTATGAAAAATTAATTTATAGAATCATTAATAAGTATTTTGATACTATCTCTACCAAAGTTAAAAAGAGTCCACACATCATTAGACATTCTTTCGCAACTCACCTTTTAAATAATGGTGCTGATTTAAATTCTGTTAAGGACTTATTAGGGCATTCAAGTTTAGCTGCTACTCAGGTATATACCACTCGTAGCATTGATGAAATAAAAAAGGTATTTGCTAAATCTCACCCAAGAAATATATAGTATTTCACCCCCACTTTTTTTAGTTAAAAATTTAAGCAAATTTATTTTGTTTAAATAAATAAGTATATATATTTGCATTCCGTTTATTTAACGGATTAAAAGCCGATGTAGCTCAGCTGGCTAGAGCAGCTGATTTGTAATCAGCAGGTCGTGGGTTCGAGTCCCTCCATCGGCTCAGTTCTTTAACATAGTGAATAATATTATTGGGGAGATACTCAAGCGGCCAACGAGGGCAGACTGTAAATCTGCTGACTACGTCTTCGCAGGTTCGAATCCTGCTCTCCCCACTTTTTCACACTAATTAAATATTGCGAGAGTAGCTCAGTTGGTAGAGCGTCAGCCTTCCAAGCTGAATGTCGCCAGTTCGAACCTGGTCTCTCGCTCTTTTTTTCTTTTTTTACAATTGCCGATGTAGCTCAGGGGTAGAGCGTTTCCTTGGTAAGGAAGAGGTCTCGAGTTCAATTCTCGACATTGGCTCTTCTTTAAATCATTATTTTTTTTAAGTTTTATATAAGTATGTATATTCACTTTTAGTGCATTTTAAGTTTAGTTATTTTTTTTATGTAAATTGTAAAGATTAAACATAGTTTCATGAGAAAAAACATTACACTTATATTTTTTTTAATCCCTCTTATTCTTTTTTCGCAATCTGAAAATGAAATGCTAGATGCTGGAATTAAAAAAGGAACAGTAAAAACAATAATGAAAAAATTTGACGGATCTCTTTCAGATGCGATAAATAAGTGGGCTGATTCGGGAAATGGTAAATTATCACAAAAATTAGTTGAATCGGCAAAAAGTCTAGGATACAACCTGGTTTATCTTGAAAAAAAATTAAAGCTTGCAAGAAAAGAAAGACTTAAACAAGGAATTTTAGGAACTATTGCAGCTGCAACAGTTGTGGTAGCTGCATCAGCTGGTGGAAGTGGAGGCGGAAGTGATTATTCTAGTCAAGATGATTCTTCTTACTCTCCTTATTACTATAATGAGCAATACGATTATTCAGGTTCAAGTACAACCTACAATATGACTACTATTTCAACAATTGATGATAACTATTTTCAAACTTATGATAATTCCCCTTTTTCTTCTATTAGTTATGATTCTTCTGTAAATCCTGTATACAAAGATTTTATACAAGAAGATGAAGATGAAAACAATTTAAATTTTGATAATAGTTTTCAAATGGGAGCACCAATTATATATGGTACATCATCTAGTTATGTAAATGGTACTAATAGTTATAATACTGGATTTGATGAAACTGGATTGTTAAACATTTATGATTCCAGCGGTATGACTGTTGGGGCTGTTAAAAAAGATCAATCAGGGTATGGAGTATATAAAGATGGTTCATTACAAACATATACTGCAAATCCAGATAACTCAGGAGTTTCTACAACATATTCAGGTGGAATCGCTATTTCTGCGTCAAAATATGAATCTAACGGAAGTATGAGTCATTATGATGCTTCTGGAATAGCAACCGGATATTCTAAAAAAGTTAAAGGAGGTTACGAAAACTATGATTCTACAGGTATATTACAATCGTTTACAAGTACGGAGGATAAAGATTATAATCCACTTAATGGGATTAAAGTACCTTGATTTAAATCTATAAATCATAAACTTTTTAAAATATCATTTCAAATCTAATGATGATTTGATATAAAAATTGTCTTCAAACGAAATCTTAGTTGTTAATGAGGATGAGTCGAGATAAGTTTCCAAATTGGCTTTTGGTTTATTATGTTTAATTTGAAATAGTGCTATTATTTCTTTTTAGTCTAAATAAGAATTTTGCTTAAAAGTTTATTTAAATTGTTTCTAAACATATATGCACATACTTTTGGGTATCTAAAATATTTAATTATGGAAAATTTATCTTTGAGTAACAGTTGTGTTAACTGTGAGAATTTAAAAAATAATTCTATTTGTGACTTTCACAAAATTGCAGTTAGCGAAAAGTACACTTGCGAAGAATTTGAAAATAATCCTGTTTAATTTATACTTTAAATAATAAGTGTATCTTACGATTTTTTTAATTATTAATTATAATTAATAATCAAACTTTTATGTAATTTAATGTAATGAGGACATTTTTTTTAGTTTTTTATTCATTTACATTATTTATCAGTTCAGATCCCCCTTTACATGCTAATGAATCCTTCAAATCTGAAAAGGTAACATTTACAAGTCATAACCCCTTCTCTTTTAGCGATGTTATTAACAGTTATGACAAATTAAAAAAACAAGAAGTTTTTGGTAATTTGGTTATCCCATATGACTCTTTGAACCCTGACAAAAAGTTCCCTTTAATTATTGGTGTTGCTGGTAGTATGGGATGGAAAAGCCACCACTATGATTATTTAAAAATGTATCAAGATTTAGGTTTTGCAACTTTTGAGTTAAATAGTTTTAAAAGCAGAGATATTGAATCAACAGTAGGAGAGCAGAATCAAGTTACTACTGCAGCAATGATTGTTGATGCTTATAAAGCATTGGAAACCTTATCAAAGCATCCTTCAATAAATAATGATAAAATTTCAATAACAGGCTGGAGTTTGGGTGGAGCTGTTACATTATTTTCAGCTTGGCTTCCACTAAAAAGAGCGATTAATAAGGATTTAAATTTTGCTTCACATTTAGCCTTCTATCCCCCATGTTTTTTTGAACTCGAAAATTTAGAATTTTCACAATCTCCAATTCACATTTTAATTGGTGAGGTGGATGATTGGACTCCTTCAGCACCTTGTGTTGATCTTGTAAATCAGCTAAGTAATTTTTCAAATATTGATATAACTGTTTACAAAGATTCTCATCATGGTTTTGATAGAGAAGGTG
>CABXVR010000047.1 GCA_902515565.1 uncultured Bacteroidota bacterium
GTTTTATCTACAAAAAAAGTTGGTCAAGTTCATTTTGTATATAAAGGTGATTTTAAAAAATTAAAAAAATATTTTGATAAAATTAAACCTAAACTAATTTCAGATGTTAGCTCTATAACATCAAACATGAACAAAAGAGGTGGAGGTATTTTAAATATTGAATTATTAAATTTAAGCGACAAAATTGAAAACTATTTCCAAATTAAAGCCATTTTTGATACTCAAGATGCAATGGGTGCTAATTTTATTAATTCATGTTTAGAACAATTTGCTAAAACTTTCAAAGATAACTTTACAGAAAAAAATGAAATTGAAATAATAATGTCGATTCTTTCCAATTATGTTCCCGAATGTATTGTTAAAGCTGAAGTATCGTGTGATGTAGAAAAATTATCAGATACCAATATTATTGATCCATTTGATTTTGCCAATAAATTTGTTAGAGCAGTTAAAATTGCTGAAGTTGATAGATACAGAGCTGTTACTCACAACAAAGGAATAATGAATGGTATTGATTCTGTAGTAATAGCTACAGGAAATGATTTTAGAGCCATTGAGTCAGCTGCACATGCATATGCATCAAAAAGTGGTTCTTACAAGAGTTTGACTAAAGCTAGTGTGGAAAATAAAATATTTAAATTTTCAATAGAAATTCCTTTGGCACTTGGAACTGTTGGTGGCTTAACCAAATTACATCCACTAGCAAATCTAGCTTTGGACATACTAGGTAAACCGAATTCAGAAGATTTAATGAAAATAACAGCAGTTGCTGGGTTAGCACAAAATTTTGCTGCTATAAAATCATTAATTACTACAGGAATTCAACATGGGCACATGAAGATGCATTTAATAAATATTCTAAATCAGCAAAAAGCAACGGATAAAGAAAAAGAAAAAGCTATAGAATATTTTAAAACTAATACTGTTAGTCATTTAAAGGTAGACTTGTTTATTAAAAAACTTAGATCTAATGGATGAATACTACAGTAACGGAAAACTACTATTAACATCAGAATATGTTGTATTGGATGGTATAGAATGTTTAGCATTACCTACAAAATTTGGACAATCATTATCAGTAAAAAAAAATCAATCAGATGAATTTAATTGGTTAAGTTATGATAATAAAAATCATCTATGGTTTAAGGAAAAATACACGATTAACAACGGAAATTCATTATCATATCACGGAGAAAAAAATGAAATTTCTGACACTCTACTAAAAATATTTAATTCAATTATTAAATTAAATAAATTAATATTTAATGATAATATTGGATATGATTTTATTTCTAAATTATCATTTTCAAAAAATTGGGGGCTTGGATCTTCATCTACTCTTATTAATAATTTAGCTAATTGGGCGAGAGTTGATCCTTATGAATTACTTAAATTAACATTTGGAGGAAGTGGCTATGATATAGCATGTGCAAACTATAACAAACCAATTCAATTTAGTAATTTAAACAATAAAATTTCTGTAAACAAGATCAACTTTAATCCGGTTTTTAAAGAAAATATCTTTTTTATTTACTTAGGTGAAAAACAAAATACTAGAGACGGAATAGAAAAATATAGATCTAAAAAGAATGACTTAAGTGACGAAATTAAAAAAGAATTTATAAATATTAATCAGTCACTTCTAAAGACCAATGATATAAAAGAATTTGAAAAATATTTAACCAGACATGAGTTTCTGATCTCAACTCTTATTGGTCTTGTACCTATAAAGGAAAAGTTATTTAAAGACTACAAAAAAGGAATAGTTAAGAGTTTAGGTGCATGGGGCGGAGATTTTGTTTTAGTAACTGGAACGAAAACAGATATGCAATATTTTACAAAAAAAGGTTATAAAATTATATTTAAGTATTCCCAGTTAATAAAATAAACTTCTCTTATCATCAATTTTAGAAGCATCTTTCAAAGCTTCATAAACCTTAGTGTTAAGATTATTAGTCTTAGATGAGCTTAAGTTATTAGCAAAGGTCAAATAGTTTGGTAGATCTTCAGCTCTATTTAATTTTTCTAGATAAACATAAAACACACCACTATTTCCTAAAATAGCTTTTGAAGTTTGTCCTACAGCTAATCCAAAAGAACTCCCTATTACCTCAGGTTCATTTCCAACTCCAGAAAGTGTAGGACTTGAAATATTGACAGCTAAAGCAGTTTGAATATTTTGATTTTGATTATTTGAAATTTCTGTAAGAGTTTTACCACTTATTTTTTTCATAATTAAATCAGCTTTCTTTTTATTCTTAACCATTGGTAAGGCAGTAACAGAAGCTTTGTCATTAGACATTAACCCAGCTTTATTGACAGAAGTCAACATTGCAACAACATACCCACCATTTTGCAAGTTAAACCTCTTAAAATCACCAATATCAGTACCGGATTCATACATCCATCTTACTATACTTCTTTGTGAACCTAAACCTGGAATATTTTCATCTAAATCCTTTATTGCATTAATTGACCTAACAGAATAATCATTATCTTTTGCCACATCTCTAAAGTCTGATTTTGAAGCCATAACTTCAAACTTTGAAGCAATATTAAATATGCTGTCAATAGTTCTTTCAGAAGACTCAATTCTAAGAGCAAGATTAGCAACTTTTACGGCTTTTCTTTTCTTAGTTTGTGATAATATTTCAATAATGTGAAAACCAAAACTAGTTTCAACTACAGACATATTACCTACATTATTTTCAAAAGAAAAATCTCTAAATTCTGGAGCAAAACCGTCAGTATAGGCAAACTCAATTTCACCACCATTTTCATTACTTACTTTATCAGAAGAAAGACTTAATAAATTTTTAAATTTACTTCTATTTCGTTTAACTACTCTAAAAATACTATCAGCAGTTTTTTTAGATTGATCAAATGTTCTAAATTCTTGATCTCCAGCTCTAGTAGAACCTGCGTAAGGAATTAAAATATGTCTAACTTTTACAGAGTCAGACAATTTTATCACGTCTAACATTTTTGTAACTTTCATGTAAGGTCCTTCTTTGTAAGGTCCATATAATTCACCTTCTTTTAAATTATATAATTTGGAAGACATTTCTTTAGAAAAAGAATTTTCAAAAACATAACCATCATAAAGTTTAATATCTGAATATCTATTTAAAAATGACTCAGGATCGTTAGTGTTTTTCAAACCTAAAACCTTTTCAGTCTTATTAGTATCTATATTATATTCGTCTTTATCACTAATTAAACTAGTTAATTGTTTAGTTATATCATTTTCGTCTTGAACGGATGGTGTTTCATCAAACTTAACATAT
>CABXVR010000048.1 GCA_902515565.1 uncultured Bacteroidota bacterium
GTTCAATCCGTCTATTAAAATTTCTCCATTTTTTAGCTCATAAAATCTATTTACAAGATTTGCTAAGGTTGATTTTCCACTTCCAGATTGTCCTACTAATGCTAGAGTTTCTCCTTTTTTTAAATTAAAGCTAAATTCTTTTATAGCATTTTCATTATTGTAACTAAAGTTTACGTTTTTAAATTCGATTGATTTTTGAAAATTTAAAATTTCTTTATTGTCTATAGGATCTATAATTACAGATTTATTCTCCAAAACTTGTAAAACTCTTTCTGCTGCAGCATTCCCTTTTTTAACTTTGTAGCTAGCCTTACTAATTGCTTTAAAAGGGGTTAAAATATTGTAAGCAAGTCCTAAAAACACCATAAAAGAACTTGGGTCCAAGGAATTATCGACCAAAACCATTTGTCCGCCGTACCATAAAAGTATGGTTATGGAGCAAATTCCTAAAAATTCGCTAATAGGACCTGCAAGATTTGTTCTATTTAATAAACTATTAGAGAAGTCATAATATTTTTTTGTAGAATCATTAAATTTCTTTTTAAATAATGGTTCAGAAGTAAAGCTCTTAATAATTTTTAAGCCATTTAGAGTTTCATCAACAAGAGATAAAAACAGCCCTTGTTCTTTTTGAACTTTGTTAGATTTTCTTTTTAATGATTTTCCAATAAATGAAATTATTAAACCAGAAATTGGAATGAAAATAAAAACAAACAAAGCGAGTTTACTATTAATGAGAACCATTGAAACTAATGTAAAAATTATCATTAATGGTTCTTTTACTATTAACTCTAGAATTCCTAAAAATGATGTTTGAAGCTCTATTACATCAGAGGAGATTCTAGACAAAACGTCTCCTTTTCTCTTTTCAGAGTAGTAAGAAACGGACAGTTCTGTTATTTTGTCATAAAGTTCATTTCTTACATCTTTTATTACTCCATTTCTTAAATACGTAATAAAAAATAATGATAAGTAATTAAATATATTTTTTAGCAAAAATGTACTTACAATAATTAAAATCATAAAAATTAATACATCATCACTACCTTCATTCTTTTTTGAAGTAACAAAATAGTTTAAATACGCCTCAGAATAATCTACAATGTTAGATATTCCGTTCCATACAGGGGCTGTGTTTAATGTTTCTGTTTGATTAAAAAGAACTTTAAGCATTGGAAACAAAGAAATCATTGATAGAGTTCCAAAAAAAGCATAAAAAATATTTGAAATAATATTTAAAAATGCAAAGTGCTTATATGGTAAAGCATATTTTAATATTTTTTTAAAATAATCCATTAATGAATCTTTAGTTCTGAAATAACACGATTAATTTTATTTTCTAATTTATCTTCTAAATTACTATAATTATGTTTATCATCAACTTTTCCATTAACACTTATGTAGAATTTAATTTTAGGTTCAGTTCCACTAGGTCTTAAAGCTACTTTTGTTCCATCATTTGTTGTGAAAATTAAAACATTAGATTTAGGTAGATTAATTTTAGTTTTTAATTTGTTATTATCTGTTGAAATTGAAGATTGAAAGTCATCAGTTTTTACAATAATTGATTCGTCAATCATGTTTGGAGGGTTATTTCTAAATTCTTCCATAATTTTATTTATTTCCCTAACTCCATTTATTCCTTTTTTTGTTAGAGATATCAGTTTTTCCTTAAACAAACCATGTTTCAAGTGAATTTCTTGTAATTTCGAATACATTGTATGACCATTGTTTTTTAATAAAGCTGCAATTTCACAAGAAAGTAGAGTAGAGGTAACCGCATCTTTATCTCTAACAAAATCTCCAACCATAAATCCAAAACTTTCTTCTCCACCTCCAATAAAATCTAATTCAGGAAAATCTTTTATCATTTTAGCAATCCATTTGAAGCCAGTCAAACCTAATTTGCATTCTACATTGTAATAATTAGCAATTTTACTAATTAATGGAGTAGATACTATTGTAGATCCAACAAACTGATTGCCGTTTAATCTATTTTCTAATTTCCATTTCTCACATAAATATTCAATTAGAATAGCCATTACCTCATTCCCATTTAACAGTAATAATTCTCCAAGATTATTCCTAACTGCTATTCCAAGTCTATCTCCATCTGGGTCAGTGCCAATGACTATATCTGCATTAACTTTATTTCCTAGATTAAGGGCCATCTCTAATGCTTTAGTTTCTTCAGGATTAGGAGATTCTACTGTTGGAAAATTTCCATCTGGAACTTTCTGTTCTTCAACTATATATACATTTTTAAATCCTGCACTTTTTAAAACATCTGGAATTAGAGTAATTGAAGTTCCATGTAGAGATGTAAATACTATATTTAAATTGTTTTTTATTTTAATATTATCTGATAATTTGCCATTTAAAACACTTTGACGAATAAATTCCTTATCCACATCTTTATCTATTAGTGTTATTAAACTACTATTTGAATCAAAAGAGATATCATTATATTTTAATTTGTTAATCTCTTTGATAATGTTTTGGTCTTCAGGAGGTACTATTTGGCCACCATCTTGCCAATAAACTTTGTATCCATTATATTCAGGAGGATTATGAGAAGCTGTTAATACAATACCACATTGACAATTTAAATACTTCAATGCAAATGATAGCTCTGGTGTAGGTCTTAAGTCACTAAATAAATAAACTTTAATATTATTCGATGAAAAAACATCTGCAACTATTTTTGCTAATTCTTTACTATTGTTTCTGCAGTCATATGCAATAGCTACAGAGATATTTTTTTTAAAAATCTTTACTAAATAATTGCTTATACCTTGTGTGTTTTTACCTAGAGTGTATTTATTAATTCTATTAGTTCCAACTCCCATTAAGCCTCTCATTCCACCAGTTCCAAACTCAAGGTCTTTATAAAAGCTGTCCTCTAACTCATTTTCATTTTTTGCTAATACTTTAGTGGCTTTAATTGTATCAATATCAAATGGGTTTTTTAACCATTCTTTGTAAATATGTTTGTAACTCATTTTATTTAATAGTGTATTTAACTATTTATTTTTTGATCTATTTTGTATTGTTTTTTACTTTGATTGTCTCTAGTTATCATTTCACCTAAAAACCCAGCAACAAAAAATTGACTTCCAAGGATCATAGTTGTTAAGCTGATAAAAAACTCAGGTTTCTCTGTAATTAATCT
>CABXVR010000049.1 GCA_902515565.1 uncultured Bacteroidota bacterium
CTCCAGATGCAGCTCCACCAATAATCAATGCTAAAATTACAAACGGGGCTAAAATATTTCGAAATAAATAAGCTGGGGGAGATAATGTTTTTTTGTTTGAAACTATTCTATTTTCTTTATTGAACATAACATTTCTGTTGCTTTTTAAAAAACTACCATAATCATAAACCCATGTTTCATAATTATCATCATTTTTTATAATTGTTGATTCTCCATATTTACTGAGAATTAACTCTTTATGGTTAGTGTTGTTTTTAAATTTAGGTTGATTTACAGTACCACAACTTGTAAATAAAATCAATACAGAGAGAAAGAATGCTAAAGGTTTATTCATTACAGCTTTTTTAGAATTAAATAATATACAATGATAGTTTAATAACAATTAATAAGTTTGTATTATCAGTTATAAAACTTTAACTATAAATAAACTAAGTTTATGTCTTAAACAAAAAAAGCACTCTAAAATAGAGTGCTTTTTTTGTGATATAAATCAGTTATTATCTTATAATTAATTTAGATACTTTAGTTTGACCTTTAATAGTAACTTTTACTAAATAAACACCAGAACTAACAGAACTAATATCTAGTTTGTCAGAATTTAGTATTGTATTAATTAATCTCTTTCCAGTAATATCATACAATTCGATATTCTTTTCTCCACTAACAGATGACTGTATAGTTACATAATCACCATTTGCAGGATTTGGATAGATCATTAAATCAGAAAGATCATAGTCGTTAACTGATAAACCAGCACAACTTACATCAAAACTAATTGGACCACCTTGAACACTTGTGTCTGCAGCAAGATAAACGTTTATTGATCCATCTGTTGATGTTACAACAGCGTCTTGAGCTCCAGAAACTGGTCCATATAATAATTCTCCTGCACCATTAGTTATAAAAACCCAATCATAATTATTTTCAGTTGAACCACTAATAGTAACAGAAATATCATCCGTGTTTCCATCACCATCTTGATCCCCAGCTGTAGTACTAAACAATAAATCAGCAGAGTAATCATTTGCAATATCAAAATTATCATCAAATGTTGAGCCTCCACTAGACGCGTTAGGGTAATTGTATTGAGAAATACTTTCACCACAACCAGGAGCTTGAATTAACGTTGTAAAAGTGACGCTAGTCCATTCGCTAGTAGTACCATCTGTACAAATCGAGCGTACCCAAACCACATATTCTGTAATCGGAGATAAGGAATCTATTGTAAGCGAAGCTTCTGCAATTGAATTACCAGCCTCTGTTGGAACTGAAGAATCTTCTGCGGTTGTCAATACATACTCCCAAGAAGCCGCATCACTAACATCCCATGAGATGTCTACACTTGATGCTGTTACATTAGTTGCTGCTAAGTTAGTTGGAGTAGCACATAATAATTCAGTTATGTTTAAGCTATAAGCAACATTTTGAGGCGAGGGATATGTAGATATGACAAAATAATATGTTTGTCCCGTTACAACTGGAAGTTCAAATGAACTGGCAGTAGCAGCACTATTTGTAGAGTTAACTATCCAACAGTTAACTCCTATATCCTCTTTGTTAGCAAATACATATATACCAGACCATGTTCCTTCAGGGGTGAAAGCAACATTTAAATTAGTGTCAGTAGTAGCTGTATACAAATAAACTACATCATCACCTCCTAAATAAGATCCAGAGCCATCACAACCAGTTGCTGAATTAGTATAATCATCTCCATAATTAATGGTATCATCACTGGTGGTGTATGGGATGCTATCTATAATAATAGGGTCATCAGCCATAGAGCCTGTAGGAGGACAGGTGTAAGTTAATTCAAAAGAATCATTACAATTAGAATCGTCAGCAACAACATTTATATTTACCGTTGCTCCACTATCATATGGGCCAAAATTTAAAATGGATGCTTCGTTTGCAGTTAACGAAGTTACACCATCTCCAACTGTCAATTGAGTTGATGAACCTAAATCTGTAATATCAACTGAAACATAAAACACTCCTTCACCTGCACTACAATTTGCATCAATTGCTGTTGAAACAGCCGGTTGAACACATGTATTTTCAATAATAGCCAAATCATAAGCAACATTTTGAGGCGCTGGCCATGTAGAAATTACAAAATAATACGTGATTCCTTCAAAAACATCTAAATCAAAAATCATTTCAGCTGCACTTGTACTTGAAATCATTGTTAGCCAACAATTCACTCCAATATCAGATGTATCAGTATATACGTATATACCTGAGTAAGTAGCTTCGGGTGTTAAAGATACATTAATTGATGCGTCTGCATTTGCTGTGTAGCTGTAAACCACATCATCACCACCTAAATAGTATCCTAAGCCACTTTCACATCCGGTAGCTGTATTTGTGTAATCATCGCCATAATTAACAGTATCATCAGATGTATTATATGGTAAACTATCGATAACTATAGGGTTATCTGCAGTACTGCCAGTTGGAGGAGGTGTAAATGACAAAATAATCCATCCACTATAAGTTTCCCCACAAACAGATCTAACATAAATTTCATAAGCAGTACCCTCAACTAAGTCACTAAAAGCAATAGAATTTTCTGAGGTAACAGTACCAGATTCTGAAGGTTCACCTGTACCGGCTGATTGTAAAACATACTCAAAAGAAGTAACGTCTGTAGCACTCCAAGATATTGTAGCCGAATTATTTGTTAAATCGTCTAAAGAAAGAGTTGGATTAGCACAACTTTGAGAAATACCATTTAAAGTTACATTAGCAATAAAGTTTTTTGTTGTTCCCGAAGGTGGATCTGTTGGGTCGGGATTAGTTCCATCACTATAAAAAGTTAAAGCTCTAGTATCAGATGTGGAACTACAGTAAAAATCATGTACTGAAGAATCATACCCAGCCTGATTTTCTTCGACTGCAATAACCAAGTTGTCAGTTCCATTGTAGCTAAAAGGAGTATCAAATGGAATTGTGACTACTCCATCTGAAATAGAAACTGTCCCAGAAAACATTTGAGTGAGATTTTCAATTGGCTCCCAAGAATCACCGTCAACAAAACTTGAGTTAGACGTATGAGCCATATAAACGGTCCAGTCAGAACTACTAGCTAAAGTAGTTTCAGCAGTAGCAGTATAAGAAACAC
>CABXVR010000050.1 GCA_902515565.1 uncultured Bacteroidota bacterium
TAACAAAAGAAATAAAAAATAATTTATTTATTGATAGATTCAAGGTCAAATATAAAAGCATAAACTGAAGCGATTTCTTTTAACGATTCAAAACGACCCGAAGATCCCCCATGTCCAGCATCCATATTAGTATTTAAATATAACTTGGAAGTGTTTTTTGATAAACTTCTTAGACGAGCTACCCATTTAGCAGGCTCCCAATATTGTACTTGTGAATCGTACAGCCCAGTAGTAACTAATAAATTAGGATACTTTTTATTTTTTACATTATCATAAGGAGAATAAGACAACATGTATTCATAATAATCTTTATCATTAGGGTTACCCCACTCATCGTACTCACCTGTAGTTAATGGAATATCTTCATCCAACATAGTAGTAACAACATCAACGAAAGGAACTTGAGCAACTACTCCATTATAGATATCTGGTGCCATATTTATAACAGCTCCCATCAACAAACCACCTGCACTTCCACCCATTGCATACAAATGTTTAGAGCTTGTATAGTTGTTTTCAATTAAAAACTTAGAACTATCAATGAAATCAGAAAATGAATTTATTTTTTTTAGTAGCTTACCGTTTTCATACCATTGACGTCCCATATACTCCCCACCCCTTATGTGTGCAATAGCATAAATAAAGCCTCTGTCTAATAAACTTAAACGAACTGTTGAAAAATAAGGATCAATTGTAGATCCATAAGAACCATAAGCATATTGTAATAATGGAGTATTAGAATTTATTTTAGTGTCTTTATGATGTACTAATGATATTGGTATTTTCGTGCCATCAGATGCAGTGGCCCATAATCGTTTTGAGATATAATTTTCCTTTTTAAAGTTATCATTTAAAACTTCTTGTTCTTTTAAAACCTTCTTTTCTTTAGTAAGCATATCAAACTCTAAAACAGATGAAGGTGTTGTTAAAGATTGGTAGCTATATCGAAGTTTTGAAGTTTCAAAGTCAATATTTGTTGTTGTGTAAGCTGTATAAGTTTCACTATTAAATGGAAGATAATAACTAGATGATTTATCCCATTTGGAAATTTTAATTTTATTTAAACCATTTTCTCTCTCAGAAATTACTAAAAAATCTTTAAATATATCAATACCCTCTAGCAGTACATTTTCTCTGTGTGGAATAATATCAATCCAATTATTTATTTCTGTACTTTTTTCAGAAGTTTTTGACAACTTAAAATTTTGTGCATTATCAATATTTGAAACTATATAAAAAGAATCTTCAAAATGGGATATGCTATACTCCAATCCTCTTATCCTTGGTTGGAAAACTTTAAAAGTTCCATCTGGGTCATCAGCATTTAAAATCTTATGCTCAGAAGTTAAAGTACTGTAACTAGAAATAACAATATATTTTTGAGATTTTGTTTTATATACTCCAACTCCGAAAGTATCATCTTTTTCTTCGTAAACTAACTCATCCATTTTTGAATTAGTATTTAATTTATGCTTATATACAGCTTCAGATCTTAGAGTTGTTTCATCTTTTAGTACATAAAACAATGTTTTATTATCATTAGCCCAGGTACTTCCACCAGTAGTATTCCATACTTCTTCTTTAAAAACTTTATTGGATTTAAGGTCTTTTATTAAAAGTTTATATTGCCTTCTACCAGTTGTATCAACTCCGTAAGAAACATATTGATTATTTGGACTAACACTAAGGCCTACAAGTCTAAAATAAGAATGATCTTTTGCCATTATATTACAATCAAATAAAAGTTCTTCCTTTGAATCTAAGCTTTCTTTTTTTCTAGTGTAAATAGGATAATCTTTACCTTTTTCATATCTAGTTATGTACCAGTATCCATTAAATTTGTATGGAACAGAACTATCATCTTTTTTAATTCTTGATTTAATTTCCTCAAACAAATCTTTTTGAAAGCTTTTTGTGTGCAGAGTTTCTTGATTATAATAATCATTTTCTTTGTTTAGGTAATCTATAACCTCTGGGTTTTCTCTGTCATTTAGCCAATAATACTCATCCGTCCTAACATCTCCATGAATTTTTAATTCCTTTGGAATCTGTTTTACTTTAGGAGGTTGATTAAAATCAGACATATTATTAATAGTTGTAGATTTATTGTTACAAGAAAATATTACAACGGATGCCAAAGATAAAATTAAAGATTTCATAATCTGTCTATATTATAGTTAAATTTAAAAAAAACATTCTAAACAATCCCAGAAATTGATTTTGATGCAACATATCCTCCAGTCCAAGCATTCTGAAAGTTATATCCTCCCGTGATTGCATCAATATTTAAAATCTCACCTGCGAAAAATAAATTATTATGAATTTTACTTTCAAATGTCTTAAAGTTAATTTCTTTCAAATCTATTCCTCCAGCTGTTACAAACTCTTCTTTAAAAGTACTCTTGCCGTTGACTTTAAAAATTGATGATGTTAACTGAGTAGAAAGTAGATTTAATTGATTTTTATTTAATTCAGCCCATACAGACTTATTATCTATCTGTGAATAAATCACTAGTTCTTTCCAAAGTCTTTTAGGTATTCCAAAGTTAGGAGTGTTAACTACCATTTTTTGACATATTATTTTTAATAAGTTTTAATTCAGAAAGACAATCTATATAAGACAACTTAACAAAATTGATAGAAATATCAAATTGATAATTTAGTGATTCAAATTCTAGGGCACCGAAAGCAGATAGTTTTAAAATTGATGGAGCGCTCATTCCTTTATGAGTAATTAATAGTGGACCATCAGAAGATAATTTAGAATTAAGCACATTAATAACTACATCTTCAACTACAACTCCAGGGATGGATTTGATTCTACTATCTTTAATATCAAAACTAAATAGAGAAGCTACTGGCTTCACAATTGTATGATTAAGTTGACCCATAAGATTCCATATCTTTGGATTGCTTCCAGTTGCTATTAAAAGCTTAGGTGAAATAAAGTCTTGTTTAACGGTGTTTATCAACCACTCTTTATTTTTTAAAGAAATATCTTTAACTGAATGA
>CABXVR010000051.1 GCA_902515565.1 uncultured Bacteroidota bacterium
TAAATCCAGGTACAATTACGGCGGCATCAGCTTCACCTGATTCTAGTTCTTGTATAGGTGATGATGATGATGTATGGTTTGAATTTACAGCGCTCAGCGAAGTTCAATTGATTTCATTGGTAAATATTTCAGGCACGACAACAAATCTTGGACACGGATTATATGAGGGTGAATGTGGTGAATTAACAGAGCTATACTGTAGTGCTGATAACTCGAGTGTAACTACAGCTCTTACAATAGGTAACAACTATTTTGTAAAAGTGTTTTCTTCGGGTGATAGTAGTGAAAATGTTGAATTTGATTTATGCATAAAAGACGCACCTGACAATACTGTTTGTGAAAATGCGGCCAATTTTTGTGGTCAAGATGGTGCTTTATATGGTTCAAATATTTTTGATTACCCTAGTTTAGGACAAATTGCCTGTTTATATTCTACTCCAAACCCATCTTGGAATATAATTCAAATTGGAGATTCTGGAACAATAGATATTCAAATTGTTCAAAATACTGAATTTGATGAGAATGGCAACCCCACGGGAAATGGTTTAGATGTTGATTTTGTATTATGGGGCCCTTTTGATTCAGAACAAAATTATTGTGCAGATGGGGTTTTAGATCAAGGATGTCCTGATCCAGCAGATTGTCCTAACAATACGACAAACCCAAATTTTTATCCATCTGGAAATATTGTAGACTGTAGTTATTCTGCCAATAATGTGGAAAACTTAACAATTAATGACGCTCAAAGTGGTGAAATTTATGTTCTACTTGTAACAAATTATTCAAATAATGCTGGAACAATTCAAATTGAACAAACAAACAATGGAAATGAAGGTGCAGGGTCAACTGTTGCTGAAATTGAAGTTGATTTAGGAGAGGATATAGAAATTTGCGGTACTGCAAGTTACGAACTTGTTGCAAATTCACCTTTCGCAGATTCATACGAATGGTATCAAAATGGGATTTATATAGATGGATCAGACAGCCCTACTTTAGTTGTTACAGAAAGTGACAATTACACAGTAATAGTTTATGATAATCAATGTGATTCTTTTGCTCAAGATTCAGTAAATGTTACTTATACTTTGCCTGAAGCGAATAGCCCAGGAGATGTAATTGTTTGTAATATAAATAACCCTGGTGATGGAGTTGAAGGGTTTGATTTATCAACTCTTGTTGAAACAATACTTGGAGAAGATCAACCAATTACAGATTATTTTGTTAGCTATCATCAATCATTTGAGGAATGTGTACTTAACACCGATCCTATTGAAACAGGTGAGTTAATACTCGTAGGTACAGATTGTAGAGAAATTTTTGCTAGAGTCACTGATCCAAACTTTGAAGGATGTTTTAATACAGTTAGTTTTACTTTATGCGCACAAGAATTACCTGTAGCAACTTTTGAAAACGAAACTTATGAAGTATGTCCTAACGCCACTATCCCAATTGATCTTAATGTTATTCCTACATATAACGATAACCCTGATTCATTTGATGTAAGCTGGACTTATAATGGTGATATTTTAGAAAATGAAAATTCTCTAACACTAGGGGTTTTAAATGCTGGTCTGTATGAAGTTACATTAACTTCAACTGAAACTGGCGAATGTAGTTTTACAAGAGGTATTAACGTTTTAGAACTCGAGTCTTGTGTTATTCCTAAAGGAATATCTCCAAATGATGATGGTTACAATGATTCGTTTGATCTAAGCAGCTATAATGTAAGTTCATTAAGAGTGTTTAATAGATGGGGGGATTTGGTGTATTCAAAAAATAATTACTTAAATGAATGGAAAGGTCAATCTAATGATGGTAAATTACTTCCTGTAGGGACATATTTCTATGTAATGAATTATGAAGAAAATAAAACTAAAGTAGACTGGGTTTACTTAAATTATTAATTATAAAATAAAAACATATATTGAATTTGTGATTTACTAAAATATACGTTAGATTTAACTAAACTAACTGAAATAAACATTCTTAAGATATCTAATAATTATATTTTATGAATTCTTTTTCAAATACAATTTTAAAAAGGTATGAAAAAAATTATACTATCTGTACTGGTTCTATTTTCCTTCCAAATCGGAAATTCTCAAGTAATCAATGAACCTGCCAACTGGCCTAATGCAAATTGGACAACATCTGGAACATATAATTCTGACGGTTTATTAGCCGACCCAACTTCTGCGGACTCTTTCACTTTTGATGATGATGCTGCAGGGTCTACTTCTGATGATGATATAGCCTCTGAATCACCAGTTATTGATTTATCTGCTGCTGCTGCAGCTAGTGAAAATCTGATACTTATTAGTGGTGACTTTACTCACCGTGATATTGGCGGATCATTGTCTGTTGATTATTGGGATTACGATGCTGGAGCATGGGTTGCTTTAATTGAATTAGAGACTACTGGTGCTTCAACTGCTGATTATCAAAATTGTACAAACCAAGTTTATTTTGAATCCGGTTTAGATATTACAGGTTTTTCAGCAACACAACTATCTAATTTCAAGTATAGAATTTCTTATGACGATGCTGATGGATGGCAATGGGGATGGTGTATTAAAAATGTTTCTGTTGTCTCTGGAGGAGCTGCTGTTCCTGGATGTGATGCCGTAGTAACTTCCCCTGCAGATGGTGAATCTGGAGTTGTTCAATCACCAACAATAAACTGGTCTTCAGCTAGTGGTTTCCCTGATGGTTATTATGTCTCAGTTGGTACAACAGCTGGTGGTAATGATATTTTAGACAATGTTGATACAGGAAACTCTAATAGCTATCCTTTATCTGGATTAGCTTACAGCACAACTTATTACGTAACTATTTTACCATACAACGGTTCTGGGTCTGCTACTGATG
>CABXVR010000052.1 GCA_902515565.1 uncultured Bacteroidota bacterium
TGCTAAGATGATTGCTAAAATATTGGAATCAGCTGGAGCGACTAGAATTATTACAATGGATTTACATGCAGATCAAATTCAGGGATTTTTTGAAATTCCAGTTGATCATCTTTACGCATCAACTATATTTTTACCTTATTTACAAAGCCTAAATTTAGAAAATTTAACCATTGCTTCTCCTGACATGGGTGGATCAAAACGTGCTTATGCCTATGCAAAAGCATTAGAAAGTGATGTAGTAATTTGCTACAAGCAAAGAGCAAAAGCTAATGTTATTTCACATATGGAACTAATTGGTAATGTTGAAGGAAAAAATGTAGTGCTTGTTGATGATATGGTTGATACTGCAGGCACACTGACTAAAGCTGCTGATCTTATGATTGAAAGAGGTGCACTAAGTGTTAGAGCAATTTGCACTCATCCGATATTGTCTGGCAACGCTTATAATAATATAGATAACTCAAAACTTAAAGAATTAATAGTGACGGACTCTATTCCATTAATTAGTTCAAATTCTAAAATTAAAGTGTTATCTTGCGCCGATTTATTTGCTGATGTTATGAAAAGAGTTCATAATAACGAGTCAATAAGTTCAAAATTTATTATGTAAATAATTAATCAAAAAACCAAATAATGAAATCAATTACAATTAACGGATCTAAAAGAGAAAGCGTAGGCAAAAAGTCAACAAAAGCCTTACGTAATGCTGGACAGGTACCTTGCGTTATATACGGAGGAGATACCCCATTGCATTTCTCTGCACCAGAGTTGGCATTCTCTAAACTTGTATATACATCAAAAGCGCACACAGTTGTAGTTACATTAGATAGTGGAGATAAATTAGACGCAGTTTTACAGGACATTCAGTTTCATCCAGTTACGGACAGAATTTTGCATATTGACTTTTATCAACTATTTAATGATAAACCAATTGCCATGAATATTCCAGTTAATATTGTTGGAAATTCAATAGGAGTAAAAATGGGTGGAAATCTTCAAAAAAATCAACGAAAGTTGAGAATTAAAGCTCTTCCTACTAATTTACCAGATTATATAGAAATTGATATCAGTAAACTTGAAATCGGTCAGAGAGTATACATTAGAGAAATTTTAAATGATTCATACACTTTTTTACAACCTGAAAGTACTGTCGTTTGTCAAATTAGAAGAGCTAGAGCTGCTTTAGTTGAAGCTACTCTAGAAGATGAGGATGATGAAGGTTCAGAAGAAACTGGGGATTCTAAAGAAGCACCTGCTGATGGGGCTACAGCACCTGCAGCACCTGCTGAAGGATCTGATGATGCAGCAAAATAAATATTTAGTTATTTATTAAGTTATTGAAAGCATTCTGGCTATATGTCAGAATGCTTTTTTATTTTTGTGGTATTAGATTTAAACGATGAAAAAGTATTTAATTGTTGGTTTAGGAAACATTGGTCAGGAATATACTAACACAAGACATAATATTGGATTTGAAATATTAGATTCTTTTGCAGATAAAGCCAATATTTCATTTTCAAATGCGAGATTTGGTAGTATAAGTGAATACAAGTTTAAAGGACGTTCGTTTATTTTGCTAAAACCAAATACTTACATGAACCTTAGTGGATCAGCGGTCACACACTGGCTTAAATCTGAAAAAATCCCACTTACTAACTTGCTGATTATTAGTGATGATTTAAACCTTCCGTTCGCAAAATTAAGATTAAAACCAAGTGGTAGTAACGGAGGTCATAATGGATTAAGAGATATTGAAAGTTCATTAAATACCACCGAATACAATAGATTGAGGGTTGGAATTTCTAATGAATTTAAAAAAGGACAGCAAAGTAATTTTGTTTTATCTAAATTTTCTGACGAAGAACTTTTAAAGCTAACCGAGCTTAAAGAAACTGTTAATGAATTAATTATTTCATTTGTAATGAGCGGAATTTCAATTACGATGAATACATATAATTTAAAAAATTGATTAGAGAAAACTTAAAAGATTATAATTCAACAAAGCCATCTGTGATAACTATAGGAACTTTTGACGGAGTTCATATTGGTCACAAAAAAATTATTAATCAACTAACATCTATATCCTCAAAGAATAACTTAATTTCAATATTGTTGTCATTTTTTCCTCACCCTAAAATGGTATTACAAAATGACAATGAACTTAAGTTAATTAATACAATTCAAGAGAAAGAGGGTTTATTAAATAGTTTAAACTTAGATTACTTGATAATTAAAGAGTTTACTAAAGAATTTTCAAGACTAAGTGCACTAGAATTTGTTCGTGATATTCTTGTCAACAAACTTAACGCAAAGCATATAATAATTGGTTATGATCATCATTTTGGTAGAAATAGAACTGCAAATATTGAGCAGTTAAAAGAATTTGGGGAGTTATATGATTTTAAAGTTACAGAAATTTTAGCTCAAGATATTGATGATATTGCAATAAGCTCAACAAAAATCAGAAAGGCTTTAATAAATGGAGAAATAACATTAGCTAATAAATTCTTAGGTTATAATTTCTTTTTTAGTGGGAATGTTGTGCATGGCAATAATATTGGAAAAACTATTTCCTTCCCAACAGCCAACATTAAAATAGATGCACCGTATAAATTAGTTCCCAAAAATGGAGTTTACATAGTCAAAACTACTATTGACAATCAAATTACTTTTGGGATGATGAATATAGGTTATAACCCCACTTTTAATGGTAAACAAAAGTCTATTGAAATTCATTTTATAAATTTTAATAAAAACATCTACGATAAAACTTTAACTATTGAAATGATTTTGAGAATTAGAAATGAAATAAAATTTAATACAGTGGATGATTTAAAAAAACAA
>CABXVR010000053.1 GCA_902515565.1 uncultured Bacteroidota bacterium
CATTGAAAAAGGAATTGGAACTCCAATAATTTTTCTTCACGGACTTATGGGTGGGCTGTCAAATTTTGAAAAATCTATAATATCTTTTAGTAAGAATAATTTTAAAGTTCTAGTTCCAGAACTTCCTTTATATGACTTACCTTTATTAAGCACATCTGTAAAAGCTTTTGCTGAATATTTAAATGAATTTATTGAATTTAAAAATTTAGATAAGTTTATACTACTTGGAAACTCACTAGGTGGTCATGTAGGCCTTTATTACACAAAATTATTCAAAAAAAGAGCTGCAGCTTTAGTTTTAACCGGTAGTTCAGGACTTTACGAAAGCGCAATGGGAAGTGGATATACAAGAAGGGGTGATTACGAGGTAATGAAAAAAAAGGTAGAAGAAGTTTTTTATGATCCAAAAGTTGCTACTAAAGAATTAGTTGACGAAGTTTTTGAGACTGTCAACAATAGACACAAGTTGGTTAAAACTCTTGCAATCGCTAAAAGTGCTATTAGACATAATATGGCAAAAGATTTACCAAAAATGTCTTTGCCAGTATGCTTAATTTGGGGTGAGAATGACATTGTTACCCCCCCAAATGTTGCTGATGAGTTCCATGAACTACTTCCAAACTCAGATTTATTTTGGCTAAAAAAATGTGGTCATGCAGCGATGATGGAACACCCTAAAAGATTTAATGAAATTGTTATTCAGTGGCTTTCTGATAAAAATATCGCTTAACATAAATAGTAATGCAAATTAAATCAGCAAAATTTGTAATAAGTAATCAAAATGTTGCAAACTGTCCAAAGACTAATATTCCTGAATATGCATTTATAGGCCGAAGCAATGTAGGTAAGTCATCACTTATAAATATGCTAACCAACCAAAAAAACTTAGCCAAAACCTCATCTAAACCTGGAAAAACACAACTTATAAATCATTTTATTATAAATGACAACTGGAATTTAGTAGATCTTCCAGGCTATGGTTATGCTAAAGTTTCAAGATCTCAAAAAAATATTTTTCAAAAATTTATTACTAATTATTTTAAAGAAAGAAAACAGTTAGTTTCAGCATTTGTACTAATCGACATAAGGCATAGCCCCTTACCAATAGATATCGATTTTATTAATTGGCTAGCCTATAATTCAATATCATTTTCAATAATTTTTACTAAGTGTGATAAACTAAAACCAAATGTGATTAAATCAAATATTGAAAAATACAAACAAAAACTTATGCAAGACTGGGAGGTTTTACCCAATTTCTTCACTACATCTAGTTCTAAGTTTATTGGAAGAGATGAGATTTTAGATTTTATTCAAAAAGTGAATGAGAATCTCGTTAAATCATAATAAAATCAATAATTTAATTATTGAACCTCATTAGAAATAGTTTTTTTTCCAGTCGAAAAGTCCTTTGTAATAATAGCTTTATCATACAGGGTTCCTAAAGTCGTGTATGCACTATAAATCAATTTATCACTTTCTATGCTAATAACTTGGAAAAACTGAGTTTGTTCTCCAAATTTATCAGCTTTATACCCATCAACTTGATAATTTTTAATCTGTTCCTTATCCAATTCGTATTGTTTAGGGCCGCTTACAGATGTGATATATAAAGTTTTAATATCTCCTGATTGACCAACATTTGATGATTTTACAGGAATATGCCCTCTTGCATATGTGTGGTCATGGCCATTGAGAACTAAATCAACACCATACTTGTCAAATAATGGTTTCCATATTTTTCTGGCATACTCAAAATCTCTACCCTCAGCTGGTGAAAAAACTGAATGATGACTAGTAACTATTTTCCATTTCGCATCACTGTTTCTTAACTTTTCTTTAATGTATTCTGTTTGCTCCTGTAAGTGTCCTGTAGAATTAAGAACAATTATAAGTATATCTTGATAATCAACTGTATAAACAGTTTCATGAAGCTTACTGTTTAAATTTTGTTCAACAGGTAAATTAAATTGAGGTTTCCATTGGATAGAAAGTCTTCTAGGCTTTACTCCATCATATCCGTCAAATCTTTGAAATTCATGATTACCTACAACAGGTATTGCCGTCCATTGACTATGGATAAACCCACCTGCCTTAAACCATTGAGCCCACTCATTATCTTTATGGGCAGTGTCTACCAGATCTCCGGCATGAATGACAAATGATGCATTAGGAGCAGTTTGATATGCCATTCTGATAACTCTTGACCAGTGATTTAAAATATCATTTTGCGCATCCCCAAAATATACAAACTGAGTAGGGCTATAATTTGAATTAGCTGTTTTGAACTGAATCCACTCTGACCAATTTTGTGCAGATCCGACCCTGTATGCATACAATGTGTTTGGTTTTAAATCTTCAAATACCACACTATGATAATTTACAACCAAAGATTTATTTGACTTGTAAAGACCTAAGTCAAATTTCTCAGTTGTTG